>NZ_BOMI01000072.1 GCF_016862115.1 Paractinoplanes deccanensis | reverse complement strand
CCGGGTGCCGCCACGGGCCAGACTCGGAGTGCCGCACCCGGACAGGTCGGGGGTGCCGCGACGGGGCAGGCCTCGGGCGCGAACCGCGGCCGGCCGGACCCGACCGTCTATGGCCGTCCCTCGCCTGAGGCGGGCGGCCAGAGTCCGGAGGGCGGCGTCTACGGGCGTCCGGCACAGCGGGCGGGGGAGCGGCCCGCGGAACCGGGACCGGCCGCAAGCTCGGGCGGGCAGGCGCCGACCGTTGGCTCAGCCGCCCAGCGGCCCGGTGGCGTATACGGCCAGCCGCTCGGCGGCGGACAACCTGGCCACACCCCGCAGCCTCCCGCCACGCCGTCGAGTGGCGGAGTTTTCGGCAGTGCCGCGCAAGCCCTCGGTGACCTCATTCCTGATGCGAAAGCGGCCGGCGCCTCGTCGGCCGACGCCGGCGTCTACGGCAAACGCCCGCAGGAAGGCGTTCAGGGCGCGCCAGATCAGAAGCCGGATGCCGGCGTTTACGGGCGCCCGGCCCAGTCCGGAGCCGGTCAACAGCCCGGCGGCGTCTACGGCAGCGCGGCGTCGACCGCTGACAGCCCTGCTTCCGTGGGGACGGCGCAATCGTCCCCGGGCGGCGTTTACGGCAGCCCCGCGCAGACCGAGCCGTCCCGCGCCTCCGCGTCGGGACAGGCCAGCTCACTGTCAGCGAGCCCCGGACATGCAAGGCCGGGATCGACCCCTCCAGGGACTGGACAGGCGCACGCTGCGCCGACGGCGGAGCCTGGGCGGCCCACGTCCGCGCAGGCGGCGCCTCGGGCCGCGAGTTCGGCTCCGGTGGTGCCGCCGAGCGTGGGGTCCGGACAGGTGGGTCCTGATCAGCTGGCGCCTCGAACTGCGAGTTCGGCTCCAGTGGTGCCGCCGAGCCTGGGGTCAGGACAGGAGGGCACCGCTCAGTCGGCACCTCGGACCGTGACTTCCGCGCCGGTGACGCCACAGGCTCCGGGGCACGGGCAGGCTGGTTCCCCGCAGGCAGCACCCCGAACAGGGCCCGGGCAGGCGGGCTCCATGCAGGCCGCGCCGCCGGCATCAAGGCCCGGGCAGGCGGGTGCTGGGCAGGCCGTGCCGCCGATATCGAGGCGCGGGCAGGCGGGTTCCGGGCAGGCTGGACCGCCGGCATCGGGACCCGGGCAGGCCGGATCTGCACAAGTGGCGTCCACACCGTTGAGGCTCGGGGAGGCCGGACCTACGCAAGCCGCGCCGCCATCGCCGGGGGCCGGACAGGCCGGACCTGCGCAAGCGGCGCAGCGGACCGCCGGGACCGGGCACGCCGGCGCCTCTGATCAGGGCGGCCCCGCGCAAGGCGGGAACGTCTACGGCGGGAAGCCGCAGGCGGCGGGCCAGGCGGCTGGCGGTGCGGTCTACGGGAGCCGGGGCCAAGAGAACCCGGGCGCCGACGTCACGCAGGTCGTCAACGCCGGCGGACCGAGCCCGGAGCCCGGCAACGCGACCGTGAACCTGCGGCAGGAGTCCGACGCGACCGCCGTCGTTCCTCGTGTTCCCGCGCCTCCGGCCGGGCCCGCGTTGCAGCCGGTTGTTCGTGACCCTGCCGCGTCGCGGGCCCGCGACGAAGCCGAGAAGCCGCGTGACCCTGCGGCGGCGCGAGCCCGCGACGAAGCCGAGAAGCCGCGTGACCCTGCGGCGGCGGGGGCCCGCGACGAAGCCGGGAAGGCCGGAACCGGGCGGAAGACCCGTACCAAAGCTGTTGCCGGGATTGTTGCTCTTTTGGTGGTTGCCGCCGGATTGGTGGGCGTTGTCCGACCGGGGCCGGTGAAGGACTGGCTGGCGTCGGACGAGCCGACGGCGGCGCCCACGACGGCCGCGCCCACGGCCGAGGCGTCGCCCACGCCTGTGCTCGCCGCGGCGAACGGTGGGGGGACCGCGCTGACGGCGGCGGGCGTGAAGAAGGCGCTCGATCCGCTGGTGGGCTCGGCGGCGCTGGGCACCAAGGTGCATGTCCGGGTGCTCGATGTGGCGTCGGAGGAAGTGCTCTACGCGCGCAACGCCGACACGATGACCACGCCGGCTTCCACGACGAAGCTGCTCACCGCGGCGGCCGTGCTCTCGGCCCGCGGGCCGGCGTACCGGATCGGCACGCGGGCCGTCGCCGGCAGCGCGCCGGGCGAGGTCGTGCTGGTCGGAGGTGGCGACCCGACGCTGTCCGTCGGCGCGAAGGGGCAGTTCCCGGGGGCCGCGCGGCTCGATCAGCTGGCCGCGCAGGTCAAGAAGGCCCTCGGCGGCACCGAGCCGACCAAGGTCACCATCGACACCTCGCTGTTCAGCGGGCCGGAGACGGCGGTCGGCTGGGACTCCTCGGACATCTCGCCCGGTGGGCAGGTGTCGCGGATCCAGTCGCTGATGACCAACGCGGGGCGGATCGAGCCCGTCCACAACGAGTACGGCGGGGACCCGCGCTTCCCCGATCCGGCGGTCGCCGCCGGCAAGGCGTTCGCGAAGCTGCTCGGGGTCTCGGGTGACACAGTCAAGCGGGGCAAGGCGCCGACCGCCGCGACGGCGGCCTCGGCGCCCGCCGGGATCGCGCCGGGCAAGCAGCTCGGCGTGGTGCAGTCGCCGCCGATGGTGCAGCTCACCGACTGGATGCTCGAGCAGAGCGACAACACCATGGCCGACGTCCTCGGCCGGCACGTGGCGATCGCCGACGGGCAGCCGGCGACCTTCGACGGCGCCACCGACGCCATCGTCAAGCGGATGACCGGCCTGGGGCTTCCGGGCGACGAGGCCGACCTGTACGACGCGAGCGGGCTCTCCCGCAACAACGGGATCAGCCCGACCCTGCTCACCCAGCTGCTGGCGCTCGCGTCGAGCGGGCAGCAGCCGGCGATCAGCTCGATGTTCGGCGGCCTGCCGGTCGCGGGCTGGTCGGGGACCATGCTCAAGCGCTTCGTGGCGCCGCGGGCCAACCAGATCGGCCAGGGCGTCGTGCGCGCCAAGACCGGCACGCTGAGCGGCGTCAACACGATGGCCGGCGTGGTGACGACCCGGGAGGGGCGGCTGCTGGTCTTCGCGATCATGGCGAGCGGCTCGGGGAACGCGGTCACGGCGCGGGCGGCGCTGGACAAGGTGCCCGCGCGCCTCGTGACTTGTGGTTGCTAGCGGAAGAGCCACTAGTGGGTGGGGCGGCCGGATGGGGGTTTCACCTGAGGTCTGCCTTGGAATCGCGCGGGTACGGTGGGTTGCATGGCGCAGTTCGTTGACTGGGATCTGGCCGCCGCGACCGCGGGCGCGCTTTCGAAATCCGGGCCCGCGGTCTCCTACGACGACGCGATGGCGGTGGTGTCCGAGCTACGGGCGCTCACCGACGAGGCGGCGGGACACGTCGCCGCGTACACGGGCTTGCATCCGCAGGTGGACGTCCCGCCGGTGCGGGTCGTCGACCGCAAGGACTGGGCCGCGACCAACATCCAGGGCCTCAAGCAGGTCATCATCCCGCTGGTCACCCGGCTCTCCGGCGACAAGCAGCCGGGCGGCCTGGCCGACGCGATCGGCTCCCGGGTCACCGGCGTGCAGGCCGGCACGATCCTGGCGTACCTCTCCGGCCGGGTCCTCGGGCAGTACGAGGTCTTCTCCGGCAACCCCGGCCAGCTGCTGCTCAACGCGCCGAACATCGTCGAGGTGGAGCGCAAGCTCGGCGCCGAGCCGCGCGACTTCCGGCTCTGGGTCTGCCTGCACGAGGTCACCCACCGCACCCAGTTCACCGCGGTGCCGTGGATGCGCGGCTACTTCCTCGGCGAGGTGCAGGCCTTCGTCGACGCCTCGCAGAGCACCGAGCACATCCTCGAGCGCCTGCGCCGCGGCGTGGCCACCCTCTCCGACGCGCTGCGCGACCCGGAGAGCCGTTCCTCGGTGCTCGACATCGTGCAGACGCCGGGCCAAAAGGCCGTGCTCGATCGCCTGACCGCGCTGATGACGCTGCTCGAGGGGCACGCCGAGTTCGTGATGGACGGCGTCGGTCCCGAGGTCATCCCGAGCGTCGAGTCGATCCGCGCCAAGTTCAACCGCCGGCGCGAGAGCGGCAACCCGCTGGAGAAGGCGATCCGCCGCCTGCTCGGCATCGAGGTCAAGATGCGGCAGTATGCGGAGGGCCGCAAGTTCGTGCACGGCGTGGTGGAGCGCGTCGGCATGGACGGCTTCAACAAGATCTTCGACTCGCCGCTCACCCTGCCGCGCCTCGACGAGCTGGGCGACCCGGACGCGTGGGTGACCCGCGTGCACGGCTCGCAGCCCGCGATCGGCGGCTAGGTGGCGCGGATCCCGCCCTCGGTCGCGGCGGTGCGCCTGGCCGTACGGCGGGCGCTCCCCGCTCGGGGTCTGGTCCTCGTGGCCTGCTCGGGCGGGGCCGATTCGCTCGCGCTGGCCGCCGCCGCAAGGTTCGTGGGCCGCGACGTCGGGCTCGTGACCGTCGACCACGGGCTCCAGGAGGGCTCGGCGGCGCGCGCCGCGGAGGTCGCCCGCTGGGCACGGGAGGCCGGGCTCGACCCGGTCCAGGTGGCCACCGTGTCGGTCGCCGGCCTGCCGGGTGGCCCGGAGGCGGCGGCGCGGACCGCGCGATACGAGGCGCTGACCTCGGCGGCCGTACGTCTGGGAGCGGTGGCCGTGCTGCTCGGGCACACGCGCGACGACCAGGCCGAGACCGTCCTGCTGGCGCTCGCCCGTGGCGCCGGGCCGCGCGGGCTGGCCGGGATGCCGGCGGTCAAGGGGATCTTCCTGCGGCCGCTGCTGGACGTCGCGCGGGCCGACACCCGCAAGGCGTGCGCGGCTCTCGGCCTGGTGCCGTGGGAGGACCCGCACAACGCGGACCCGTCGTTCGCGCGGTCCCGGGTGCGGGGCTCGGCCCTGCCGGCCCTCGTCGACGCCCTCGGCCCGGCCGTGGTGGCCAACCTCGCGCGCTCCGCGGCGCAGATCGCCCAGGACAACGCGGCGCTGGACGGCCTCGCCGCCGACGTGTCGGACATGTCGGTCGGCGCGCTCGCCGCGCTGATGCCGGCCATCCGGACCCGGGCGCTGCACGCCTGGGCGCTGCGGCTCGGCGCTCCCGGCGGCGCGCTGTCGCACCGGCACGTCGAGGCGCTCGACGCGCTCGTCACCGCGTGGCACGGCCAGGGACCCGTACATCTGCCCGGGGGTATTCAGGTGGCGCGTGCGGGCGGTGCACTCGTTCGGGTGTCCTGAGCCTCTGTGAGAGTCGTCACTCGTAGTGTCCGATTCGCCGGTTCACCCATGGCGAGCTGGGTGTTTTCCAGGGGTTCCGTCCGACTTGATCGCCGCCCCGTGCGGCGGGCGGCAACCTTCATGCGGCACGCTGGGACCCATGGCTGATGGCTCCTGGTACGACGCCGACATCGACCACGTGATCATCTCTGAGGAGCAGATCCGGGAAAAGATCGCCGAGCTGGCGAAGCAGGTCTCCGCGGACCACGCGGACGCGGAGGGCGGCATCCTGCTCGTCTGCGTGCTCAAGGGCGCGGTCATGTTCATGGCCGACTTCGCGCGGGCGCTCGGCAACCACGGGCCGTCCACCGAGATGGAGTTCATGGCGGTCTCCTCCTACGGGCAGGGCACCACGACCTCGGGCGTCGTGCGCATCCTCAAGGACCTCGACCGGGACATCACCGGCCGGCACGTGGTCGTCGTCGAGGACATCGTCGACTCCGGTCTCACGCTCTCTTGGCTGATGAAATACCTCCAGTCGCGCTCGGCGGCGAGCGTCGAGGTGGTCGCGCTCTTCCGCAAGCCCGACGCGGTTAAGGTGCAGGTCCCGGTCAAGTACGTGGGCTTCGACATCCCGAACGAGTTCGTGGTCGGTTACGGTCTCGACTTCGCCGAGCGCTACCGCGAGTTGCCGTACGTCGGTGTGCTGAAGCCCGAGGTCTACGCCCGTAGCTGAACCGTTTCTCAGCCTCTTCTCAGAAATCCGTCTTTATGGGCGGTTTTGCTGCGATACCTCGCTGAACGGGCGGGGGCCGAGAGGTGTCCGGCCAGCGGGCTCACGGGTTCGCAACCGGCACGTACGGTGTACCGTCGAGTGACCGAAGGCGCAGTGTCACAAGCGCCGGAGGGCCGGAGCGATTCGCCGCCACTCGATTCAGAGTCATCTCGATTCAGAGTCGTCGAGCGGGGTAACGGATCCGGCAGCCGCCGGTGGGCGGCACCGTTGAGGTGACCAGGACGCCGATCAGGAGGGTCCGGGCGCTTGGCGCCCGACAACAGTATGGAACGTACGCGTTTCTTCCGCCGCCCGGTGGTCTGGATCATTCTGGTGATCATCGGCGTGATTGCGCTGAGCTCGTTCTTCACCAGTGGTCCGAGCTACCAGCGCGTAGATACCTCGGTGGCGCTCGAGCGCCTCAACCAGCCCGGCATCAAGAAGGTCGTCCAGAAGGACAAGGAGCAGACGCTCCAGATCGACCTCGCCTCGCCGGAACGGTTCGACGGCAAGACCACCGACAAGATCGAGACCCAGTACCCGTACGAGGTCACGCAGACGATCTGGAACGAGGTCAACGAGGCCAAGACGGCCGGCCGGATCACCGGCACGATCGACGCCACGGTCTCGGGCGACAACATCCTCTTCAGCCTGCTGATCAACCTGCTGCCGATCGCCATCCTGGTGATCCTGCTGCTGCTGTTCATGTCGCAGATGCAGGGCGGCGGCTCGCGGGTGCTCAACTTCGGCAAGTCCAAGGCCAAGATGATCACCAAGGACACGCCGAAGACCACGTTCGCCGACGTCGCGGGCGCCGAGGAAGCGGTCCAGGAGCTCCACGAGATCAAGGACTTCCTGCAGAACCCGGCGAAGTACCAGGCGCTCGGCGCCAAGATCCCCAAGGGCGTGCTGCTGTTCGGCCCGCCCGGTACCGGTAAGACGCTGCTCGCCCGCGCGGTCGCCGGCGAGGCCGGTGTGCCGTTCTACTCGATCTCCGGCTCCGACTTCGTCGAGATGTTCGTCGGTGTCGGCGCGAGCCGCGTCCGCGACCTGTTCGAGCAGGCCAAGTCCAACGCCCCGGCGATCGTCTTCGTCGACGAGATCGACGCCGTCGGCCGCCACCGCGGCGCCGGCATGGGCGGCGGTCACGACGAGCGCGAGCAGACGCTCAACCAGCTGCTCGTCGAGATGGACGGCTTCGACACCAAGGGCGGCGTCATCCTGATCGCCGCCACCAACCGGCCGGACATCCTCGACCCCGCGCTGCTGCGCCCGGGCCGTTTCGACCGGCAGATCGCCGTCGACAACCCGGACATGGAGGGCCGCAAGCAGATCCTCCGCGTCCACGCCAAGGGCAAGCCGTTCACGCCCGACGTCGACCTCGACTCGGTGGCCCGCCGCACCCCCGGCTTCTCCGGCGCCGACCTGGCCAACGTGATCAACGAGGCCGCGCTGCTCACCGCGCGCAACGAGAAGCGGGCGATCTCCAACGAGTTCCTCGAGGAGTCGATCGACCGCGTCATCGCCGGTCCCGAGCGGCGCACCCGGGCCATGAGCGACAGCGAAAAGAAGATCACCGCGTACCACGAGGGCGGTCACGCGCTGGTGGCGTACGCGCTGCCGCACTCCGCCCCGGTGCACAAGGTGACCATCCTGCCGCGTGGCCGCTCACTCGGTCACACGCTGGTGCTGCCGACCGAGGACAAGTACACCCAGACCCGCGCCGAGATGATCGACACCCTGGCGTACGCGCTGGGTGGCCGCGCCGCCGAGGAGCTCGTCTTCCACGAGCCCACCACCGGTGCCGGCAACGACATCGAGAAGGCGTCCGGCCTGGCCCGCGCCATGGTCACGCAGTACGGCATGAGCTCCAAGCTCGGCGCGGTCAAGTACGGCACCAGCGGCGACGAGCCGTTCATGGGCCGCAACATGGGCCACGAGCGCGACTACTCCGACGCGGTCGCCGCCGACATCGACGGCGAGGTGCGCGCGCTCATCGAGCTGGCGCACGACGAGGCGTGGGAGATCCTGGTCGAGTACCGCGACGTGCTCGACAACATGGTCCTCGAGCTGATGGAGAAGGAGACCATCACCCGCGAGGACATGGACCGCATCTGTGCCCGGGTCGTCAAGCGCCCGCCGATGTCGCCGTTCAACGGCTTCGGCAAGCGCCTGCCGTCCGAGGCGCCGCCGGTGCTCACCCCCGCCGAGCGCGACAAGCTCAAGGCGCAGGCGGAGGCCGACGGTCAGGCCGCGGTCGGACCCAACCCGAACGGCAGCAGCGCCCCGGAAGGCAACAACTGATCACCGACGACGACGCCCTCGACTATCTCGCCGCCCGCCTGGTCGACGGAAAGCTCACCGGCACCCCGGTCGAGCAGTCCGTCGACCTCGGGCGGATCGAGAAGGCGGTCCGCGAGATCCTCATCGCCATCGGCGAGGACCCGGACCGTGACGGGCTGGAACGCACCCCCGCCCGGGTCGCCCGCGCCTACGCCGAGCTCTTCGCCGGCCTGCGGGTCGACCCGGCAAAGGTCCTGACCACCACCTTCGAGGCCGACCACGAAGAGCTGGTGCTGGTCCGCGACATCGAAGTGATGAGCATGTGCGAGCACCACCTGCTCCCGTTCAAGGGCGCGGCGCACATCGGCTACATCCCCGGCCCGCACGGCCGCATCACGGGCCTGTCCAAGCTGGCCCGCCTGGTCGAGGTCTACGCGCGCCGCCCGCAGGTGCAGGAGCGCCTCACCTCCCAGATAGCCGACCTGCTGATGGAGAGGCTCGAGGCCCGCGGCGCCATCGTGGTGCTCGAGTGCGAGCACCTGTGCATGGAGATGCGCGGCATCCGCAAGGTCGGCGCCCGCACGGTGACCTCCGCCGTCCGGGGCGCGTTCCAGACCGACGCCAAGGTCCGCGCCGAGGCCATGGCCCTGATCAACGCGCGCTGACCATCCGGTTCGCCAGGGTCGACATCGTGTACGTCCCGATGCCCAGCACCACCTCCAGCGCGTTGCGCCGGGTGTAGCCGGCCGCCAGGAAGTCGTCGACGGGCGTGTCGCCGGTCGTGGCGAGCACCCGCAGGGTGAAGACCCGCAACGCCTCCAGGCGCGGATCGGCGAGCTCGCGCTGCTCCCGCAGGGCGGCGATCAGATCCGCCCCGGCGTCGAGCTTGCGCAGCCGGCCCGTGTGCATGGCGACGCAGACCCGGCAGCCGTTGCGGGTAGCGATGATCATGACGACCACCTCGCGAGCGAGCGGGTCGAGCGTGCTCGCCTCGAAGAGCCCGTTGACGTGCAGAAAACCGCCCAGCATCTCGGGCGACTCGGCGAGCCGCGCCACCTCGGTGGGCAGATGCCCCAGGTGCGCGGCGGTGGACTCCATGAGCGGCCGGGACTGCGCCGGCGCGGTCTCCAGGGTGTGCTGAGTGAACATCACGGCCTCCGGCTAGAATCGACAACGTGGTTGTCCAAACCGTAAACCAGGTTGTCGAGTTTGCCAATGGCTGAGGCGTACGAGCTCCCGCTGCTGTTGTTCGCCGGCTTCCGCGCCCTCATCGACGAGCTGCACGCCGAGCTCGCCCGCCGCGGCCATCCCGACGTGCGCCCCGCGTACGGCTTCGCCATGCAGGCCATCGGGCCCCGTGGCGCCTCCGCCAGCGAGATCGGGCGCCGCCTCGGCGTCTCCAAACAGGCCGCGGGCAAGACCGTCGACCGGCTGGCGGCCCTCGGCTACGTCGAACGCGTCGACGACCCCGCCGACGCCCGGCGCAAACTGATCCGGCTCACCCCACGCGGCATCGACTCGCTGACCCAGTCCGCGGAGATCTTCGAGATCCTCCGCACCCGCTGGGTCGCCAAGCTGGGCGCCGGCCGCGTGGAAACCATCGAGTCGTCCCTGCGTGCGGTCGTCCCCGGCCCGAATTATCCGGTGGACGTCCCCGGCTGGTTCGGAATACTGGCCGGATGATCGAGAAGTTCAACCCCCCGACCGTCCACGAGCCGCCCGGCTACACCCACGTCACCATCACCCCCGCCGGCCGCTTGGCGCACTTCGCCGGCCAATGCCCCCTCAACCTGGAAGGCGAGGTCGTCGGGCAGCCCGGAGACTACGACGCCCAAACCGACCAGGTGATCGCCAACTGCCTGGCCGTCCTCGAGTCCGCCGGCGCGAAGCCCGACCAGGTGGTGCGCTCGGTCATCTACGTGGTGAGCCCGTCCAGCGAGGTCCTGGCCGCCGTCTGGCAGCGCCTCAACGACTCGCCGCTGGCGCCGGCCTTCACGACGGCCTCGACCCTGCTTGGGGTGGCTGCTTTGGGCTTTCGCGGGCAGCTTGTCGAGGTGGACTTGACCGCCGCGCTCGACTAGGCCGAGGCCGGACTGGCCGCCGAAGCACCTCGCCGCCGGGAGCCGGCCCGCAGACGCGCCCCGCCGCCCCCACCAGAGCCCGTCCCCAACCAGAGCCCGCCCTCCCAAGGGGCCCCCACCAGCAAGGAGCCATTCTCGCTGAATTCGCGAGTTCGCGCGCAATCCCCTGTGGACAAGCCGCACTGTGGACAACCTCCCGAACCGCATTGGATCGCGTAAGACAAAGGCCCGGTCGGGCACCTCAGCGGAGCGCGGCGGCGAGCACGGGCAGCAACACCAGCTCAACGGCGGCAGAGGAGGACGACGGCGGTGCGGGGCGGTGCCGACGCGGCGCGGTGCAGTGGCGGCGCGTGGCGGTGCGGGCCATGGCGATGCGGGCGGCGCAGGCCGTGGCGGTGCGAGCGGCGCAGACCCCTAGCGGTGCGAGCGGCGCGGGGCCATGGCGGTGCGGGGCGGTCGCCCAGCGGGGCCGTGGCGGCGCGGTGCGGGAGCGGTCCGTGGCGGCGCGTGGCGGTGCGAGGCCGTGGTGGTGCGGGGCCGTGCCGGCGCGGGCGGCGTGGGACGGTGGCGGCGCAGGGCGGCGTGAGGCGGTAGCGGGTGCGAGCCTAGGTTGCGGGCGCGGGATGTAGGCGCCCATGCAGTTCGGGCACGGGTGCTGCACAACAGCGGTCAGCAACGACGGCCATTCCGGCCGGCGGCGGGGCGCGAGAGCGTCGCGGCTTGACGGTGCGGGCCCGTCGACCGTCGCAGCCGCCGGTCCCGAGAGTTCGACAGCAGAGCGCGCGGACAGCCGTTGCGGCACGGGGCGACCGCGCCGCTCAGCTGAAGAACGACGCCAGCCCCACGCCCATGCACGTCAGCAGCACCGGAGCCAGGCACGCGATGGCGCCCACGATCGGGGTGCGGTCGACGGGCTCGTCGCCGCCGCCCCAGACGAAGCCGATCGTTGCCCAGCCCAGGCCGAAGGCGACCAGCGGCATGCTCAGGCCGCACAGCAGGGCGTAATTGGGCACCGAGCCGGGGGAGGCGACCAGGTACAGCGCAATCTGCACGATCAGCACGACCACCGCGAACGGTCCGTACACCAGCAGGTTGCGCGTCCACGGGCGCCACTCGCGGCTCGGCGCGGGGCCGGTCAGCAGGGCCTCCGCCGTGTCCGCCGTCTGCCGTGCCTGGCGCAGCGCGGCCAACGCCGCCGAGGGGCCGCCGGCCACGGCCTGGGTGGCCACGTTCAGGTCCGCCTGGGTCGGTCTCAGTTCGGTCAGCGGTACGCCGAGCTCGCCGCCCAGGCGCGCCTCCTGCTGGGCGAGCTGTGCCCGTACGGCCGAAAGCTCCTGCCTCGCGGTCGTGGCCGCCGCCTGGTGCTCTCCCGCGGCGGCGCTCGCGGCGCGGCGGACGGCGTCGAGGCGTTGCGCGGCGGCGAGGTAGTCGGCCCACGGGCCCGGGGCGGGCGGGGACGACTGGGCCGGGATCGCGTTGGTCTGCTGGTCGGTCACGGTTCGTCACCCTCCGGCGCGAGGAAGGGCACGAGCGTCACCGTACGGTCGGCGTGCCGGTCGTGCAGCAGCGCTCGGTTGGGGCGGGGCTGCCACTCCAGCGGGCGGCCCACCATCGCCGCCACCTCGGCGCCCGGCACGTTGAGGAACAGCATGCCGGCCACCCCCGCGCCCTCGGTCGCCTCGGCGAACCGGCGCGGGTCGCGCCACCAGGACAGCAGGTGAGCGCCGCGACCCGGGCCGTCGCGTAGCAGCGCCTCGAGCCCGCGCAGGCCGCCGGGCGGGGTCGCGTCCATGCCGAAAACCACCCGATAGCCGGGCCGTTGCGGGTCGAGCTCCTCGGCCAGGCCGGCCGCGTCGACCACCACGACCTCCTGCCGGTGCCCGATCTCGGCGGCCAAGGCCTCGGCGAGCCGGTCGCCCTCCGCGACCAGAGAGGCGATCACAAACCTGGTGGTACGGGGCTGATGGCACGCGGCGACGCTGCGGGCGGCCGCGTCGAGCACCTCGGAGCCGGACGCCTGCGTACCGAAAATGGCCAAATGGCGGCCCGGGGACGCGTCGAACGGGAACGCGGCGGTGGAGAGGTTGACGTCGAGCGCGCGGCCGACCAGCGCCGCCGGCCGGGCAGCGCGCCCGGCGAGCGCCGACCGGTAGGTGGGGTCGTCGGCGAGATGCTGCGACGCGTAGCCGGCGAAGACCCGTGGCGGCTGCGTCTCGGGGTTGCGGGCGCCCCACAGCTTGTGCCGAAGGTCGCTCAGCAGCTCCTCGTCCGCGTGCGGGTCGGGGAAACGCACCATCCGTTCGTGACCCCGGGTCGCGCCGCGCGGGCCGCCCAGGCCGCCGGCCGTGTTGACCACCGCGGTGCCCAGCGGCAGGCCGGCCGCCGAATCGTTAGCCGGCTCCAGAACGTCGCCGCCGCCCGGCAGCGCGATGCGCACCGGGAACTGCCCGAAGAAGTCGCGCGGGCCCTGGAGCAGCATGTTTTGGCTGGCCAGGATCAGGTGGATGCCGCATGAACGGCCGGTGCGCGCCAGCGAGTCGAGCAGCGCGGCCGCCTCGGTCGCCACCGGGTCGGCGCCGCCGAGCAGCACCGGGAACTCGTCGATGACGCACAGGATGCGAGGCAGCGGACGGTTGCGGCCCTCCTCGGCGGCCGCGGCCCGTAGCTCGGCGAAACGGGCCACACCCGCGCGTTCGTACGCCACCGAACGCCTTGCCATCTCGGCGTCGAGCTCGCGGAGCACCGCCAGGCCGTACTCCCGATCGGCCTCGACGCCGACGGCGCGCGCGTGCGGCAGCCAGGTGCGGTCGCGCCGGGTCGGCACGAACTCGGCGAAGGTCACGCCCTCCTTGAAGTCGAGCAGGTAGAGGGCCAGCTCGCCCGGGCTGTAGCGGGCGCCGAGACCGTACAGGACATTGACCAGGAACGCCGTCTTGCCGGCGCCGGAACGCCCGCCGACCATCCAGTGTGGGGTGAGGTCGTTGAAGCGCAGGATCAACGGGGTGTCGCCGTCGTGGCCGACGACAGTGCTCAGGCCCTCGGCGGCGTCGCCGGCCCACATCTCGTCGGCGGTCTCGGGCAGCAGGTCGGCCAGCGTCACATGGGACGCGGCGGCCGAGTGCGCGACCAGCTCACGGCAGACGGCCTCGACCAGATGGGGCGGCGGGTCGTCGTCGAGGAAGACGGGGGCGTTCAGCCAGGAGACGTGGGGATTCGAGCCGTACGTCGCCCCGGGCGGGTCGCCGATCACCGCGTACGGATTGCGTACGGAGATCATGGTCGTCCTCGGCAGCGGCGCCTGAGTGGTCTCCGCGGTGAGGGGCGGCGGCGGCCACCCGGCGACGATCAGGTGCAGCCCCGAGTCGGGACCCTGCTGAGCGAGCGCGGCGATGCGGCGCAGCTCCTCGCCCTCGGTCATCTCGGGCAGGCTGGCGATGACGACAAGCATCATCCGGTCGCGGCGGCTCCGGCGCGGAGCGACGCCACGGCCCGGGCGCAGCCACTTCTCGGCCTCGGCGAGCACGTCCCGCAGCCCCTGCCGGTCGGTGGCCGGCGGCGACATCAGCCCCGCGTCCCGCAGGTCGGCGAACGGGGCGAAGACCTCACCGGCGCCGACACCGTCGACGGCCCGCACCAGAAGAGACCCGGCCGGCGCGGCGGCGAGCAGCCGCACCAAAATCGACCGCAGCAGCCCGAACACCCGCGAGTCGGTGGCGGTGGCGTCGATCGTCAGATGACCCGTGCCGAGAAGCGGGACCAGAGCGGGAAAACGAGCATCGTCGAGCGGCTGAGCCACCCCGAGCCGCACGAACTGGGGCGGAAAGACCCCGCCGAGCGGAGTGTTCAGCGACTGGGCCTCCAGCGGCGCCCCGAGCCACCCCGGAGCGAGGGCCGCCGCGGCCACCCGCAGGTCCTCGACGAGCCGATGCTGCTCGAGCGGATCGGGCGTAGCCGGCCCGTCACCGTCGAGCACGGTCGCCGCGGCCTCCGCGATCGCCGCCGCCTGCCGGTGCAAAGCGGCAGCCTGATGGACCCGCGAAACCGAATCCGCCACCGCCCTCACCTCCTGTGTGCGCGGATAAAACTTATCCCAGAGCGACCCGGGCATCGCGTTCCCGGGTAGCCCGAAGCCTCCCGAGTCGCGACCGATTGGCCGGGCTTGTGCCACTGGGTAGCCGCGCGGGCGGATACGGGTGACGAGGCACTACTGTCGTATGTGTGCAGCCGCAGGACCCCGCGACGAGCCCCGTGCCGCAAGCCGACGTGCCCCAGCAGCCCGCCGGCGGTGCCGTAACGGGCGCGGGCGCCGCGCTGGGCGAGGCAGCGGCGCCGGAGGCCCCGGCAAAGCCGAAGAAGCCCCGCAACCCACGCCGCCGTTTGTGGCTCGCGGTCGCGGCGGGGGTGCTGGCCCTGCTGTGCATGGGCGGCGTCGGCGTGGCGGTCCTCCTCTACGACGAGGAAACCAAGATCGACCGAGCTGAACCAGACGCCGTTGTGGACAACTTCCTTCGTGCCTACCTCGTCAATCGTGACGATGAGAGGGCGTCCCTCTACCAGTGCAAATCCGGGGGAGACCTCCAGCCCTTGGCCGATTACCGCGCAGACATCGTTGCCCGTGAGAAGCAGTTCTCCGTAGCGATCCGAGTCAGCTGGGCTACGTTCGTTGTTCAGTCGAACGGCGCCAATGGCGAAGTGAGCACGGATCTGGTCAAGACCGCGTCCGACAAATCGGGCCGGGTGAGTGAGTCGTGGCGTTTCGGCGTCGTGGACGAGGACGGTTGGCGTGTCTGTAGCGCCAGCAAGGTGGGCTAGAGCTACTCGAGCCACAACATGTGCACCGGGACCTCTAGAGTCCGCGGTACACGGCCACTCCAGGACCACCGATACCACTCCAGTTCGGTCGTCACTCGCACGCAGATGTCGCCGTCGTTGTTGGTGTGCATCTCCGTGACCGCGCGGAGATCGCGCTGCTCCTCACCGGCTTCCAGCATCCGAACGACTCGCAGGCCCGTGAGCCGCGGCGCGTCCAGCGCCTTGACGGGGCTGCGCCGCGACGGCTCGTCCAGCGACACCAGCTTCGACGTCAGATCGTCCGTTCCCGTGGTCAGCCCGCCGATCCCGAAGTCCTCGACCCAGACGCGCTCGACCGGGATCAGCGGCGCGAAAACCTCGGTCTGCTCGGCCTCCGCCCGGTACCACTCGCCCTCCTGCATGACCGGCACATAGGTACGGCTGCCCTGGACGACCTTCTCGTCCGCTCGGAGGTCGCCCCGCCAGCCGTGGCCGGGCAGCCCGATCAGGACCCGGCGGCCCCTCAGCGCCCCGGTCATGGCGGCGGGCGTGGGCACGATCGGCAGCGGTGCTTCCAGGGAACCGTCGGACATGGCGAAGGGATCGGGCACGGCGCCGCCGGTCATCCCGCACCTCCCAGCATGGCTCCCTGTTGCCGCATGAACTGCACCGGATCGATGGCGCCGGCGCTCGACCGGTCGTTGTTGAGGTGGACCTCGTAGTGCAGGTGAGGGCCGGAGGAGTTACCGCTCGACCCGACGCGACCGATGATCTCTCCAGCCGTCACTTCCTGGCCCTCCCTGACGAACGGTCGCTGCACCATGTGGCAGTACCGCGTCATCACGTTGCCGGCGTGCTGGATCTCCACCATCCAGCCACATCCGCCCTTACCCGGATAGCCGTCGGTGTTGCACGTGCGGCGTCCCTTGTGGTCCTCGTCGCACTTGACCATCGAGACGATGCCGCTCGCGGCCGCGGCGATCGGCGCGTACTTGCCGATGATGAGGTCCACGCCCTGGTGATCGGGACGCGACGCGCTGCGGAAGCCCGATCCCACCACCGCGTTCACCGGATTGGTCCAGCCTGAGGCGGCGATCTGACCGGCCGAGGCGCAGACCATGGCGAGGGAGCTGCCCACCGCGTTCGCCGCGCCGTCCGCCAACTGGTTCACGATCTGGGTCGCGAGCGGCTCGTGCTTCGCGTACGCGTCGGGGTAGGCGCTGATCTGCACCTTCTGGGCGGCCTCGGTGAGCGCCATCTTGTCCCAGCCGGGGATCGTCTGGAGCTTCTGGTAGAACTTCGTCGCCGCATAGGTCGGGTCCATGACCTGCGCCGGCGTGCCCCACCCGCTGCTGGGCCGCTGCTGGAAGAGGCCCAGCGAGTCGTGATCGTTCCGTGCGCCGAGATTGCCGAGGTTGGTGAGGCGGGACTCCTGCATGGCCGTGGCAACCGCGATGACCCAGGCCCGGGGAGGCATCTTCAGGTCGGCGCCCACGTTGATGATGATCGCCGCGTTCCGCATCTGCGTCGCTCCGTAGGGCCGGACCCGGGGGAGCTTCGAATCGGGGTCGACCGGTCCGCCCTTCCCGCAGCCCATCGCGACGTTCAACTTGTCGCCCTCGTCGGTGAGCCCGCCGACCAGCAGGGCGGTGACGCTGCCTCCGCAGCACAGCAATGCGAGCGTCGCCACGAGAGCGACGAGAAGAACGATTTTTCGACGTCGCGGGACGCTCACGCCGATTCCCAATCGATGCCGTCGACGAGCCAGTGGCCGTCCGGCGAGATCAGGCGCAGGGTCAGCTTGCCGGTGTCCATCGTGACGACCGCGCTGACGACGGTGGCGCTCACCGGCACCAGGCTGGGGCGTCCGATGACCCGGTCCGCCGGCACGCCGGCGGGATCGACACCGCTGAGCTCGTTGGCCAGCTTCTTGGTCGAGTTCGGCAGCAGCTGATCCCGCCACGCCTTCGGAGTGATGTTCTGGTGATCGGCCCAGGCCGACGCGAAGGCGTAGGCCACGGCCTCCGGCTGAGCCCGTCCGGGACTGGTCGACGGGCTCGGCGGGGGTGCCGTATCGACGATGCTGTCGTTCTCGGACGGGTCGATGCTCACCGCGGGCGCGGGCGATCCCGTGCCCAGCGACGGACCGGACGGGTCGTCGTCATCGCCCGAGAACAACCGGCCGAGTCCGACGATGGCCAGCACGATGACCGCGAGAACGATGGCGACGCCCCACCGCGACCGGAAGATCCTGTTGAGGCCGAGTTCGAGAGTCCGGGGCATGGGTCACTTCGCCTCGGAGCGCACCCGGGGTGTCGCCGGCGGCGCCGGCTCCGGCGTGGTGTCGCCGGTCTCCGGCCGGTAGATGGCGAAGGACGCCGGGCGCTCGCTCACATCCGGTTCGGTCCACGTCGATCCGGTGCGGGAGCGCGTGGCCGGAGCCGTCTCCTTCTTGCCTCCGCCGCCGGAGTCCTGCGCTGTCGTGGGGGCCTCGGCGGCGTCGCGCACCGACTCGTTGCCGTCGGGCCGCGTCGGACCGCCTCCGCGTTTTCCACCGCCGGCAATAGTGGTAGCCAGCTCGCCGCGGCTTGCGGCCGAATGCGCCGGATCTTCCAGCCGAGCCTCGGGTCGCAGGTTGCTCTGGTCGACGTAGACCGTGCGCCCGTCCTTTCCGACCACCTGCCGTCCCTCGCCGGCGTCGGCGGCCTCGGTCTTCGCCGCCTCCCGCATGTCGCGGAAGAAGTTCCGGTGCCACGAGCCCGTGGCGATGGTGCGTGCGCCGTCCTTGCCGCCGAGCTGGGTGATCCGGCGATAGGGCCGCAGGAGCAGCCACCCGGCGACACCGCACAACCAGACCAGCACCACTTGCAGCCAGCCCGGAAGGCTGACGGTGCTCATGATCATGTCGACGGCGAACAGATAGATGGCGGCGCCCGTGCCGAAGATGAGGATGTTGAACACCGCGGCCACAACGGCGTTGCCGAGCCGCTTGATGCCCGCGCTCGCAGGGCGTAGCAGGCCTATGGTGCCCAGGATGGGAGCGGCGATCACGGCCCATCGGAAGACGAGGAACCCGAGCAGCACCAACACGGACGCCGTGAGGTCGAACATCGCGAACAGGACCGCCGCCAGCACCGCGATGAACCCGGCACCGATGCGATCCATACCGTTGACGCCCTGGAGGTACTCATAGGCTTCCGGGTCTTCCGTCTTGATCTGCTCGGCGACCCGCTCCCATTGCTCTTTCTTGCCATCCAGAACCCCGTCGCGGGTCGCGGGATTCTCGCGAATTCGCTGTGCTTCATCCCACGTCAGGGATCGCGCGTCGTAGAGAGCCGCTCCATACTTCTGGGCCGTCTCGCTGTCTGCCGAACCAAGTAGCCCGCGCAGCCAGTTGCGGTAGAGCATGGTTTCCGTAACCGTGTCGCTCGCTCGGACAGCCGGAGGGCGGTTGTCCTTGCAAGCGTCACCGCCAAGTGCGCAGCCCGCCGGAGGCTCGTCCGGTCGCGGGCCCACCGCCTCGTGCACGACGCCAAGCGTGTTGATCAGCGTTCCGTCAGCGATGTTCGCCGAGCGAACCGGCCAGGCCGCAATAGCCGTTACGGCCACCATGACGAGAATCGCCCAGCCCGCGGTGGTCGTAGCGGCTCCCATCTCGGCCTGCCTCGACCGCCAGATGAGATAGATGCCAACGACGGCCAGCGTGATGACGCCGAAGACGCTGAAGACCTTCTCGTAAACAGCCTTCGTTGCCTGATCGACCAGAGGGTCTGCCCAGCCCCACAGAGCTTGCGGGTCCCAGGCTCTTTCGCGCAGAGCATTGGAAGCACCGATGACAGCAGTTGCGATCATGAATTCGCCGTTGGCGATAGTCGTCTCGAACTTGAAGTCGGGGTCGACTAATGTCGAGGCGCAACCGCTGTCCAGATCGTAAGTCGTGTAGCTGTATCCGGCATATCCGTAATCGCTGTAGAGGCCGGGAAAACTGGTCTTCGCGTCCTCGGTCTTAGGCCGTTCAGCGAACCATCCGGCGAGGCCCGAGTCCGGCGTGCTGGGAGTCGGCGCGTTCAGACATTGCGCACGAGTGGTTCCGACCTCCGTGAGTCGGTCGACGCATCCAGGGATGTCCTGCTGCCACTCCTCAACGCTGCACGCGCCCCCCGGAGCCTTGGCCGGCACCGCCGGAGCCGCCGACGCCGCCGGCGGGGCCACCGCCCACACGATCGACGCCACGACAACGACGAACATCGTCATCAGCAGCGCCAATCCCCGCCGCACCATCTCAAGCCTCCAGGTCGGACGGCGACATCGGAATGGCCGTCGGCGGCGCCTTCGCGGCCGTCGGCGTCGTGTCGAGGTGCTCGAGCAGACCCTCAACGTAGGACACGTCGACACGGACCTTCTGCACCCGGCCGTCCACGTCCCGCATCACGAACTCACGGAAGCCGAGCCGCGTAGACGACGACGTGTCCACTTGGGACAGGGACGCCAGCGTCGCCTCGTAGCCGTCGTGCACCGGGACGCGGAGCAGGCGCAGCGCCTCCGACGCGATCTCCTGGTCCTCCGCGATGCGGCCGACGAAGACCGTCGACACCAGGTTCTGCACGTCAAGGCCGAGGATGTCGCGCGGGTTCTGCGAGGCCACCAGCGCCGCCAGGTTCCACTTCCGGGAGTCGCGCGCCAGCCGTACGAGGAAGGACCGGCCGGACCGCCAGCCCTCCATGAAGTGCGCCTCGTCCAGGCCCACCATCTTGCGCGACGACATCGACCCGCCGTAGCACCGCCGCACCGCCAGGCGATGGGCCGTGTGCAGCATCGGCAGGGCCAGCGACTCCTCCGCCGACCAGTACTCGCGCTCGATCTTCAGGTCGGGCAGGCGCAGGCCGGCCATCGTGATCACCGTGAGCGCCGCGTCCGCGCCGAGCAGGTGCTGCGGGGGCGAGCCGAAGAACAGCAGCGCCAACGGCATCTCCGCCGTGTCCAGGAGCAGGTTCGCCAGCTCCTTGCCCTCGTCGTCGTCCAGGCCCTGGAGGGTGCGGACGACGTCGTCGAGCGTTGACGACTCCTCGGCCGGCACCTGGCGCACCGCGTGCCTGAGCAGCGTCGCCGTCGACGCCTCCTTGGCGACCTGCGGCGGCACCAGCATCGAGCAGATGTCCTGCACCAGCATGCGGCGCTCGGCCCGGGCGTTGGAGACCGCGATCTCGTATTCGCGGTCGCCGGCCGGCCCGGTCGCGAACTCGGAGCGCACCGGGGTGGGGATCAGCGCGTACGGCGCGAGGGTGCCCTGTTCAGAACCGGTCAGGTTCAACACCCGGCTGTACGGGCGGAGCTCCGGCATCTGGCACAGCCGGGCGAGCGGGCCGGACGGGTCGAGGAGGGTCACCTGGACGCCGCGCCGGGCGTTCAGGTAGCCGAGCGCACCCATCAGCGTCGACTTGCCACCGCCGGGCTCCGCGACGAACACGCCGAGGCCGGACCGTTCGCGTACCTCCATGGGGAAGTGCAGGTCGAGGAAGACCGGCCGCCGGCAGGTGCCCGCCGTGCGCCCGATCAGGTCGCCGCGCCGGTCGCCGACCGTGGACGCCGCCTGGGGCAGGGCCGCGGCCAGCAGCTTCACCGGCATCCGCCGGACGTATCCGGTGTTGGCGATCGGCTCGCCGGGGATGAACTCGCGGGCCAGCTGGTCCTGGTTCTTCGGGTGCTGCAGCGAGATCCGCATCTCGCGGGAGTAGAGCTGGATGAGCCGCCGGGCCCTCTCCAGGCACTCCTCGCGGGTGGCGCCGCCGACCGCGATGCGGTGCCAGCCGTGCGCGCGGGCCGATTCGACCGGCAGGCCCGTGGTCATCTCGTCGCCGATCACCAGGGCGCGCTTGGCGAGGCGCTCCAGCTCGGGCGGCGCGTCGATGCCGTGCTCGGCGTAGTCGAGCTGCTGCGAGCGGATCATGCGGAGCCGGTGCTCGAGGTTCTTGAACGAGCTGCCGGAGCCGAGGATGTCGATGCGCGAGGAGATCTCCATGGGCCACGGCAGCCGCTCGTGGAAGTGCAGCCACGGCTCGTGCTTCTCGGGGATCTCCAGCGGTTCCATGCGGCCGACGGAGAGGACGGCCACGTGCCTTTCCTCGCCGGTCATGCGGTTCACCAGCTTGACCGTGGAGCCGTACGGCGTGCGGTAGCGCTCCACCTGCTCGGTCAGGGCCAGCAGGTCACCGGTGTCCCACTGCCCGTTGGTGACGGGCGAGAGCGGCCCGGGCGGCGACATGCACAGCGCGACCGAGCGGAACAGCAGCCATTCCAGCTCCTGCGGGGTGACGCGGCGCCCACGCATGCCGAATGCATTGAGAACCTCGTCGAACTGTTCCACGGTGCGGCCGAGTTTGCGCCGCTCGCTGTCCGAGGTGCCCCGGCCGAAGATCCGCAGGATGCGCTCGGAGAACGTGTCGCCCAGCGAGCGCCGCGCGAAGGTGACGCCCAGGTAGGTCTGCCCTTCGGCGTGGTTCACCGAGAGCAGGTGCCGCTGGGCGGCGACGAGGTGATCCGACCAGGAGGTGCCGCCGCGCACGTCGGGCAGCGGCTTCGCGGTGAACGAGTCGACAGTGCGCGCCCACTCGTCCGCAGGGAAGGGCCGGTTGGTGCGGCGCAGGTGCAGCCGGAAGCCGGCCAGGCCCGCGTACTGCTCGGAGATGGCGCTGAGCAGCGCCTCGCGCTCGGCGTCGGGCCGGAAGGCCCATCGCACCTCGGGCAGGTAGTACCAGGCGGTGACCGTGCTCTGCGTGAAGGTCAGGTGGCCGGCGATCTCGCTGATCTCCAGCTCCATGACCGGGTCGCGGTCGTTAAACTTCAGCTTGTGCGGCCGCAGCGGGACCGGCCGGGCCTCCTTGACCTTCTTCGTGTCCGGCACGACCGGCAGGTTGCGCGGCTCCTTCTTGCGCTTGGCCGGGGACTTCTCCTTGCGCTTGGCGGGCGCCTTCTCCTGGGCGGGCACGGGCAGTGCCGCCGCTTGCGCTTGCTGGTGGTCCGGGTCGTCAGGGGCGTTCTGGCCGTACGCGTCGCCGCGCTCGCGCACCGGCGGAAGGCCGGAGCTGCCGACGGTCTGCCACAGCGGCGGCGTCGACACCGGCGGAGCGGGCACCGGGTCGGTGGCCGGCGCGGGCGGGGCCGCGGTGCCGACCTGCGGTGACGCGGGCCAGTTGTCGAAGTCGGGCCACTCGTCGAGGCCCGGGTCGCCCGTCGCCTCGAAGAAGTCGGCCCGCGGCCCGACCGGCGCCCGGCTGAACGGCGACACCGGCTCCGGCGTGCCCCAGGCCCCCGCCTCACCCTGATCGAAATCGGACGGAGGCGCGGGAACGGGCGGCCCCGCCAGTGGCGCGACGGGCGGCTGCGAGGACGCGGCCCCGCCGGAGACCGGGGGAGAGGAGGGGGGTTGCGCGGAGACCGGCGCCCCGGAGGTCGGCCGTGCGAACGGCGCCCCGGAGGTCGGCTGCGCGAACGGCGCCTCAGGAGCCGGCTGCGCGAGCCGAGCCTCAGGCGTCGGTCCCGCGAAGGGCGCCTCGGAGGCAGGCTGCGCGAACGGCGGTGAAGAGGTGGGCCGCCCTGCGAACGGCGCCCCGGAGGTCGGTCCCGTGCTCGGCGAGGGGGTGGGCCGCGTCGAGAAGGGTGCGCCCGATGTGGGTCCTGCGCTCGGTGGCGAGGAGGTGGGCCGCGTCGAGAACGGCGCTCCCGACGTGGGTCCTGCGCTCGGTGGCGAGGAGGTGGGCCGCCCCGCGAACGGCGCTCCCGACGTGGGTCCTGCGCTCGGTGGCGAAGAGGTGGGCCGCCCCGCGAACGGCGCCCCGGAGGTCGGTCCTGCGCTCGGTGGCGAGGAGGTGGGCCGCGTCGAGAACGGCGCTCCGGACGTGGGTCCTGCGCTCGGTGTCGACGAGGCCGGCCGATCGGAGGCCGGCGGCGCCGGCGAGGGGGTTGCGGCGAAGGGGGGTGACGAGGTCGGCCGTGACGGGAACGGCGGTGCCGAGGACGGCTGTCCCGACACCGGGCGCGCGGACTCCGGCGGTGCGGAGACCGGCCGCGCGGGAGCGGGCGGCGGCGCCGCGGACTCCACCGGGGGCGGGCCGAAGCCGTTGCCCATCGTCGGCGGGTCGTCGAAGTCGAAACCGAAGTCGAAGTCGGCGCCGTCGTCGGGAATCGCCCGAGAATCACTCGCGGGAGTGGCCGGGGCCGGTGCCGCCGCCGCGCCGAAGAGGTCGAGGAACGGGGAATCGATGTCGAGCGAGCTGTCGACCGTCGCGGCGCGTGGGCGCACCGGCTGGGGTGGCTGGAAGACGCCGACCCCGCCGTGGCCCGGCGCGGCGACGAACTCCTCGGCGCTCTCGTCGGGGGAATCTGGCGAAGCGTAGTGGTCCGAACGCACACCGTTACTCTGCATGCCCGGCCGCGGGGAATCCGCGCGGGGATGCCCGGGCGGAACTGGTCCGGTCATGCGCCGGCTCCGTGGGAGCACGCGATAGAACTGGTCATACCAACTCCTCCCGAACCCGGATGCGAGTGGCGACAAGCCTGGGATCGCGTCGCTCGTCGGCTGTCTCGCGGGTGCGGCGCCAGTCGGTGAGCGCGGTGCGCAGGACGACCCGAGCGGGACGGTCCGGGTCGACGTGCCGGAACACGTACGACGTCGTGACCATCGCCAGCGCGATCTCCCAGGCGGGGAACGCGTCGAACTCGAACGTCATCAGGTAGTGCAGCAGCATGAAGAGCGGGACCAGCGCCACGAACATGCCGTACTGCGCGTACGGCAGGTGGATGGGCAGGGTGTATCCCGGGGGGCCAAGGTAGACGAGGCGCGCCCGGTAGATGTCGTCGTCGGTGCGAAGCCGCATCTCAGCTGAAGATCAGATCGATGAGGAAGTCGCCGACGAAGAACAGGGTCGCCGCGCCGGCGATGAAGGCCAGGCCCACGATGGCGATCGCCGAGCTGGTCAGCACCTTGGAGATCTCGCCGCGGCTGGCGCGTCCAATGAAGATCACGCCGAGCACCGCGAGCAGGATCGGCGCGATGTTGCTGGCGAAGAACTTGACGACGCCATTGGTGTCGATGCCCTTGGGTTCGGGCGCGGCGAGCGTAACCTGCTGGAGCACGGCCGCGGCCTGCGTGGCGAGCTCAGTGGCGATCATCGGTAAACCTCCCCGTGCCCGGCTAGGGGGTTTCGGGCACGCTGCAGTTGTGAAGCCTCACGGCAACGCCCATATCGTGCTACTTCCCCACCCTGCGCGTCGAGTGAGCCGTTCGGGCAGTGCCATGCTCGTCTGCTCTCTCCGGTTCCTTCAATGATGCCCAGTTCCGAAGAGTACGGCTCGCACTTCTTGGCTACAAGCGTCTGAACTGTTACGCAAGGTGATGGCGTGCGTGAAAATGAGTCACCATCCATCGTACGCACGTGCGACAACCCCGCTCGCCGTACCCTCGTTGCGTGACGACTCAGCCGACGGAATCGCAGGTCGCGGGCCACCGCCTGATCCATGTGGATCACCCGGTGGTGATGGGGGTCCTCAATGTCACGCCGGACTCGTTCTCGGACGGTGGGAAGTACACGGACGTGGACTCCGCCGTGGAACACGCTCTTGATCTTCGGAGCGCCGGCGCGGACATCGTGGACATCGGCGGCGAGTCGACACGCCCGGGCGCCGGCCGGGTCGACGCGCCGACCGAGATCGCCCGGGTGGTCCCGGTGATCAAGGCGCTGGCCGCCGCCGGCGTCCCGATGAGCATCGACACCACGCGCGCGGCCGTGGCGTCCGCCGCGCTGGAGGCCGGCGCGAGCGTCGTCAACGACGTCTCCGGCGGTCTCGCCGACCCGGGGATGACCCGGGTGGCCGCCGACGCCGGCTGTCCTTTGATCTTGATGCACTGGCGCGGCCACTCGCGGCACATGAATGAATTGGCCGTGTACCAGAACGTGGTCACCGAGGTGCGTGACGAGTTGCTCCAGCGGGTGGACGAGGCGCTCGCCGCCGGAGTCGCGCCCGGACAGATCATTCTCGACCCCGGCCTGGGCTTCGCCAAGACGGCCGAGCACAACTGGGAGCTCAGCGCCCACCTCGACGTGCTCGTGGGCCTCGGCTACCCGCTGCTCTTCGCCGCCAGCCGCAAGACCTACCTGGGCCGCCTGCTCGCCGGGCCGGACGGCGCGCCCCGCCCGGTCGAGCAGCGGGAGGCCGCCACGCTCGCCACCTCCCTTCTGGCGGTCGCCGCGGGCGCGTGGGGCGTGCGCGTGCACGACGTCCGATCCACGGTCGACGCGCTCGCGGTCTGGCGCGCCACGGGATCTCCGCGGCTGCGTACGGCAAGCTAGGGATCATGAACGAGGAGCAGGGGCGGATCGCGCTCAGCGGGCTGCGGGTGCGTGGCCGGCACGGCGTCTTCGACTTCGAGCGCGAGCAGGGCCAGGACTTCGTGATCGACGTACGGCTCGACCTCGATCTGCGCCCGGCCGCCGCCAGCGACGACGTCACCGACACGGTGCACTACGGCGAGCTGGCCGAGCGGCTGGCCGCGATCGTCGCGGGGGAGCCGGTCAACCTGATCGAGACGCTCGCCGACCGGTTGCTCACCGCCTGCCTCGACGACGCGCGGGTCACCGCGGCCGAGGTCACCGTCCACAAGCCGCAGGCGCCGATCCCGCTCGAGTTCGCCGACGTGGCCGTCACGCTGCGCCGGAGCCGCGCATGACCCGCGCCGTCCTCTCGCTCGGCAGCAACCTCGGCGATCGCCATCGGCACCTGCAGCAGGCCGTACGCCTGCTCGGCGACAGCGTCGCGGTGGCGTCCGGCGTCTACGAGACCCCGCCGTGGGGCGACGCCGACCAGCCCGCGTACCTCAATGCCGTGGTCCTGGCCGTGGACCCGAAGGCGGCACCGCACGACTGGCTGGACCGGGCCCGGGCGGCGGAGGCGGCCGCCGGGCGGGTGCGCGACCCGCAGCGGCGGTTCGGCCCCCGCACGCTCGACGTCGACGTGATCGCCGTCTGGGACACCGACGACCGGCCCGTGATCAGCGACGATCCCGAGCTCACGCTGCCGCACCCGCGGGCGCACCTGCGGGCCTTCGTGCTGCGCCCGTGGATCGACATCCAGCCGTACGCGCAGCTGCCTGGTCACGGCCGTCTCACCGATCTGCTGAACGACCCCGCCCTCGCGGACGACCTCGCCGGACTGACCCCGCGCCCCGACCTCCCACTAGAGTCGAACGCGTGAGCAGCAACCCGCAGGCGCCCAAGTCGGACCCGTCGATGCGGCCGACCAGCATCTCCGTGCTCATCGTCGCCGGGCTGGCCGCGGCCGCCCTGGGCTGGCTGCTGCTCAGCTTCTCCTATTCGTCGCTGCCCGAGCTGCCCTGGTCGCCGGTGATCGTGCTGGTCGTGCTCGCCGTCGCCGAGGGCCTGCTGGCGCAGAACACGAGCGCCCGCATCCAGCGCAAGCCCGGCACGATGCCCGTCGATCCGCTGGCCGTCGCCCGCTATGTCGCTCTTGCCAAGGCGTCCTCGCTGGTCGGCGCGATCTCGGCGGGCTTCTCGGCGGGCCTGCTCGCCTGGCTGGCGATGGAGCCCACCCAGGCCGCCCACGACGACCTGCCCAAGGCGGCCGGCGGCGTCGTGGCCGCGCTGGCCCTGGTCGGCGCCGCCCTCTGGCTCGAGCGGGCCTGCCGCGTCCCCGAGCGTCCCGACTCCAAGGACGAGGAAGATTCCGGACTGCGCTGACGACGGGACTGCGCCTTGAACTGAGACCGGTTCCTATCCGTATGCTCTGGGCGCAGGCATGTGACCCCGATCTCGGCGTGCCCACGCGCGAGGACGCGACGCTCGGCTCCCGCGGCGGAAAATCCATGCCCACGGCATATGTGAGGAGGCGCGGCGATGGCGTACGACGAGACGACCTACCGCCGGCAGGCCGATGACCAGCCGACGGATCCCGCCGCCTACCGTGCCAACACGCTCGCGGCGGCCGAGCAGCGCCGCCGTGCCGAGCAGCTGGACGACCCGGGCGACACCACCACCACCGACGTCATGCGCCGGGTCGACGCCGACGAGGACGGCCGCGACCGTCTCGGCATCCACCTGGGCTGGGAGGTCGTGCTGCTGGTCGCCGCCGCGGCGATCGGCTACATGCTCTGGCGTGCCGACTCCGCCGCCTTCCAGCGTCCCGGCCTCGACAACCTGCTCGTCACCGGCGCCGCGATCGGCCTGCTCACCCTCGGCGCCGGGCTGACCCTGCGGGCCGGCGTGCCCAACCTGGCGCTCGGCCCGATCGCGCTGGCCGCCGCCCTGCAATACGCCGAGCAGGGCGATCAGGGCCTGGTCAAGGCGGCCGTCCCGGCGCTGGTGATCGCCGCCGCGGGCGCCGTGGCGATCGCCCTGCTGATCCTCGTGCTGCACGTGCCGGGCTGGGCGGCCACGCTCGCCGCCGGCCTCGGCGTCATCGTCTACGACCAGCTCCGCGTCGCCCCGGTCGTCGTGCAGGGCGACTACGACCCCACCGACCAGGCCTTCTTCCTCTTCGGCGGGTTCGCGCTGCTCGCCGTGCTCGGCGGCGCCCTCGGCACGGTCGGCCCGGTGCGCCGCTGGCTGGGCCGCATGCGCCCGGCCGGCGACCCGGCCGTGCGGCGCGGCGTGGTGGTCGCGGCGCCGGTGATCGGCGCGCTGGTGCTCTCGTCGGTCTTCGCTGTCGCGGCCGGGGTGCTGCTCGCCGCCCAGTCGGCCGGCCCGATCGTGCCGGGCACCGGCCTGGAGTGGACGGGCATCGCGCTCGGCCTGGCCATGCTCGCCGGCACCAGCGCGTACGGTCGGCGCGGCGGGATCTTCGGCACGCTCTTCGCGGTCATCGGGATGACGTTGTTCCTCGACTACCAGACGCGCGAGCGGTTCGACATCGCGCTCTTCGCGATCGCGGCCGCGGTCTTCGGCGGCGGCCTCGTCGTGACCCGCCTGGTCGAGGCGTACGGCCGGCCGCTGCCGGCGACCGCCGAGCCGGAGTGGAACGCGGCACCGGCGACGACCGGCGCCAACTGGTCGCCGGACCTCCCCGAGACCTGGTCGACCACGAGCACCACGACGGGACGCACCGACCGCTGGGACGCGGGTCCCTGGGGGACCACCCGATGATCGCCTTATGCTTGCCCTCATGACCTCTGGAAGCTTCGCCGAGCTGGACGCCCTGCCCACCGAGGAGCTGCGCGAGCGCGCCTTCGCCCTGGCCCGGGAGCGGCGCGACATCAAGTTCTTCTGGACGGTCTTCCGCAACCTGCCCGACGCCGACGAGGCCGCCGAGCTCGACGGCGCGCCCAACTCGATCGGCCCCATCGTCGACGAGGCCGTCGCTCTCTGGCGCGAGTTCGAGGGCCACATCGCGTACGGCGAGCAGGAGCCCCTGCTGCGCGCCGCGTTCATCGACTATCTGCAGAAACACCAGGGCGAGCGCTAGGCATACACCGCCGTCGTTTGAAACCGCGCGGCGGCCGGGAAATAGCGGCGCATGGCTCTCGGTAACCGTTACAAGTCTGCGCCTGGTGCGGGCACCCTCGCCGCGCTCATATTGGTGCTCGTCTTCGGCAGCCCCTGGTATGCCGACTGGGCGAGCGACAACGCCGATCCCAACACCGCCGGCGGGTGGTTCCTCAACCTGCTGGCCTGGCCGCGCTGGTCGTTCGACACGACGGACTCGCTGCGCGACATCATCGTCGCCGACCTCAAGGCGATCCTTCTGGTCGTGCTGACCGCCGTCTTCCTCTACCTGCTGCCCGGATCGCAGCTGGCCCGGGCGCGCGGCACGATCAGCCAGTTCTTCTCCGGCTGGGCCGCCTACATCTTCGCCGGCGGCTTCGCCGCGCTGCTCACCACGCTGTTCCTCGCGAACCCGTCGCTGATCAACGCCTTCCGGGCCGCGGGCAACGGCGCCTCGTACGGCCTCTTCGTCGGCTGGATCATCGGGCTCGCGACGCTCGGCGGCTATCGCGGCACCCGATAGCCGCCGCGGCACCGGAGAAAGAAAGTCAGACGGTCTCCCGGGCGGGCGTGTCGAAGATGGCCGACCGGGAGACCGTGCCGACGGGCCGGCCGTCCTCGACGACGACGACCTCGGTCGCGTCCACCGTGAGCATCGCGGCGAGCGCGTCGTAGAGCGTGCCCGTGACCTCCACGGTGGGCCGGTCGCCGGCCTCGAGCCCGTCGGCCGTGCGCAGCGCGTCGCGCACGGGGGTGACCGCCAGCCGGCGGATGCCCCGGTCGGCGCCGACGAAGCTCGCGACCGCCGCCGAGTTGGGGCGGCTGAGCAGTTCGGCCGGCGGAGCGTACTGCTGGAGCCTGCCGCCCTCGGCCAGCACCGCGATGCGGTCGCCGAGCCGCACCGCCTCGTCGATGTCGTGGGTGACCATGACGATCGTCTTGCGGACCGCGGCCTGGAGCTTGAGGAACTCCTCCTGGAGGCGGCCTCGGGCGATCGGGTCGACCGCGGAGAACGGCTCGTCCATCAGCAGCACCAGGGGATCGGCGGCGAGCGCCCGGGCCACGCCGACCCGCTGCCGCTGGCCTCCGGAGAGCTCGTGCGGGTAGCGGTCGCGGTATCGCGCGGGGTCGAGGCCGACCAGGTCCAGCAGCTCGTCGGCGCGCGCCCGGACCCGGGCCCGGTCCCAGCCGAGCAGCTTGGGCACGGTGCCGATGTTCGCGCCGATCTTCTGGTGCGGGAAGAGCCCGACGTTCTGGATCACGTAGCCGATGTGCCGGCGCAGCTCGACCGGGTTGCGCTTCAGGATGTCCTGCCCGTCCAGCAGGATCGTGCCCTTGGTCGGCTCGATCAGCCGGTTGATCATCCGAAGGATCGTCGACTTGCCGCAGCCCGACGGCCCGATCAGCACGGTCAGCTCACCGGCGCGCACCTCGAGGCTGAAGTCGCCCACCGCGACCGTGCCGTCCGGGTAGGTCTTGCCGACGTCCTGGAGTGTGATCGAGGCAGCGCTCCGGGCGGGTCCGCTCTCGGTGATCGCGGTAGCGTCCACGTATGTCCTTCCTGTCGTGGGGCCCGGCGGGCGTCCCGCCGCTGGCCGCACCCGCCGACGACGGGCCGGGGAATCCGTGGTTCTCCTGGCAGTACGTCAAAGACAACTCCGACATCATCCTCGACAAGCTAGGATTTCACGCCGGCATCACGATCGAGACTGTGATCATCGCCCTGCTGGTGGCCGTCCCGCTCGCCGTCCTCGCGTACTGGATCAAACCGCTGACCGGGCCGATTCTCGCACTGTCCGGCATCCTCTACACGATTCCCTCCCTCGCGCTGCTGGCGCTGCTCGCCCCGCTGCTCGGCGCGACGAGCCGGGTGACCGTGCTGATCGCCCTGGTGCTGTACGCCCTGCTGATCCTGGTGCGCAACGCGCTGACCGGCCTCACCCAGGTGCCCGGCGAGGTCCGGGACGCCGCGGCGGGCATGGGGTACGGCCGGTTCGGCCGGCTGTGGCGCGTCGAGCTGCCCCTCGCGCTGCCCGGCATCGTGACCGGCCTGCGGCTGGCGACCGTCTCGACCGTGGCGCTGGTCACCATCGGCTCGATCATCGGCAACGGCGGCCTCGGTGACCTGATCATGGGCGGCTTCTGGAACAACTTCTACAAGGCCGAGATCACCACCGGCACCGTCCTCTGCGTCGCCCTGGCCCTGGTCTTCGACCTGGCACTGATCGGCCTCGGCCGGCTGCTGACGCCGTGGAGCCGGAGGCGGGCCGCATGAGCTACTTCCAGGACGGGCTGACCTGGCTCAACGACCCGCTGAACTGGACCAACCCGGGCGGCCTCATCGACCGGCTCCAGGAACACCTGATCATCAGCTTCTGGGCCGTGCTGATCGGCTGCGTCGTCGGCCTGCCGCTCGGCATCTGGCTCGGCCACCGCGGCCGCGGCGGCGGGGTGGTCATCACGGTCGCCAACCTGACCCGCGCGATCCCCACGCTGGCCCTGCTCACCATCCTGCCGCTCACCGCGCTCGGCTTCGGCAAGCTGCCCGTGATCATCGCGCTCGCCGTCTTCGCGGTGCCGCCGCTGCTGGCGAACGCCTACACCGGGCTCCGGTCGGTCGACCCGGAGACCAAGGACGCGGCGAAGGGCATGGGATTGTCCGGCGGGCAATTGTTGCGCCGGGTGGAGCTGCCCCTCGCCGTCCCCTACCTGGCCGCGGGCCTGCGCACGGCAGCCGTTCAGGTGGTGGCGACCGCCACGCTCGCAACATTTGTGAACGGCGGCGGGCTCGGACAGATCATCACGGCCGGATTCGGGCTCGGCATCAGCGTCGGCGGCGGCCAGATCGTGGCCGGCGGCATCGCTGTGGTGGTCCTCGCACTTCTGGTAGAGGGACTCTTCGCGATCGTGGAACGCCTGGTCACGCCCCGTCCATTGAGGTCGGTGCGGCGCCGCAAGGTGGCCGCGGCCGACCCGGCCGGGTAACGGACCCGCATCTTTCCCAAAAGTTGTCACACCCACCGGGTAGACCTGTCAGGGCAGGTAAACGGGCAACGCACAGCGGCTGCCCGTCGGACACGCGGCACGACCCCATGTCGTGCCGGGACACAGAAGGCGGCAGTGATGCGTCGAAATCTCCTCCTGGCGGCCGCCGCAGCGACGGTTGCCGTTGTCTCGCTCGCCGGCTGCGGCGACGCCGGCTCCTCCGGCACCGAGGCACCCCCGTCCGCGGCCGTGGGCGCCGGGTGCGCGCCCGTCGCCGGTGACGCGCTTGTCGTCCTCGAGGACGACAAGAAGCTTCAGAACACCGACAACGTCATCCCGGCGATCAACAAGAAGGCCTCGTCGCCGCAGATGATCGCGGCGCTCGACAAGGTCTCCGCGGCGCTCGACACCACCAAGCTCATCGCGCTCAACAAGGCGGTCGACATCGACCGCAAGTCCTCCAAGGCCGCGGCCGAGGAGTTCGTGACGGCCAACAACATCACGGCCGGCATCGAGAAGGGTCCCGGCGGCAAGATCACCGTCGGCGCCGGCAACTTCACCGAGAGCGCCACGCTCGGCGAGATCTACGGCCTCGCGCTGACCGCCGCCGGCTACACGGTGACGGTGCAGCAGATCGGCAACCGCGAGCTCTACGAGCCCGCCCTCGAGAAGGGCAGCGTCGCGGTCGTCCCGGAGTACGCGGCCACCCTGGCCACCTTCCTCCAGGGCAAGGTCGACAAGAACGGGCAGGACCCGTCCTCCAACGACCTCGACACCACGGTGAAGAACCTGACCGCGCTCGGCGACAAGGTGGGCCTCGTCTTCGGCAAGCCCGCCGCCGCGCAGGACCAGAACGCGTTCGCGGTGACCACCGCGTTCGCCGACAAGAACGGCCTCAAGACCCTGTCCGACCTGGCCGCCAAGTGCTCCGGCGCGGCGACCGTGCTGGGCGGCCCGGCCGAGTGCCCGCAGCGGCCGAAGTGCCAGCTCGGTCTCTCCGAGGTGTACAACTTCCAGGCCGGCAAGTTCTCCAGCCTGGACGCGGGTGGCCCGCTCACCAAGAGCGCGCTCAAGCAGGGCTCGGTCAGCGTCGGCCTGGTCTTCAGCTCGGACGGCTCGCTCGCCGCGGGCTGACCGGCGCGTCCGGCCAAGTCACCAAATGAGGCACATTCGAGTGTTCAGGTGCCATTTAACAGGTGAGCGCCGGGTTTCTACCTTCTGAAGCCCGGCGCGCGCCCATTTGCCCCGCAGCGTGCCCTGAGTAATATCGGCGGCCATGCCGGAACAGGAAACCGTGGCTGGCCACAGCGCACGTCTGCTCCGCGGCCTCGTCTGGGCGGGCGTGCTGCTCGCCCCGCTGGCCGCGATCGTCGTGCTGCTCGGCGACAGCTCCGGTTCCGTGCGCTTCGCCGTGCTGCTCGTCGCGGCCAGCGTGGTGCTGATCGGCGCCTCGGTGCTGATCCGCGCCGACCCGGTGCTCCAGCGCGCCCACGTCGAGGACCGCGTCGCCGACGAGGTGGCCGTCCTCCGGCGCGAGCTGCGCGCCGAGTTCGCCCAGGCGGCCCCGATGCGCGCGGCCCCGCCGCCCGTCGACGACGCGCCGTTCGACTCCCCGTTCGACGAGGCGTCCTACGACGACTCACCCTTCTTCGCGGACGACCCGATGGCAGCGCCCGGCGACCCGATGACGCCCGCCGACGACCCCT
>NZ_BOMI01000071.1 GCF_016862115.1 Paractinoplanes deccanensis | reverse complement strand
CGAGTCCTATCCCGGCCCCGCGCCGGTTCCCGGCCGCGCCGGCGTCCCCAACGCGGTCGGCGCCGTGCGCCCACCGGCCCGCACCGGCCCCGGCATGACCACCGGCGGCCGCAGCCGGCCCGCACCCGCCGGCCGCGCCATGCCGGCCCCCGCCGCGGCCGCCGCCCAGGTCCCGGCGGCCTCCGCCCCGATCCCGACCGGCGCCGCCGCAGTCCCGACCGGTACAGCTCCGTTCCCCGCCGGTGCCGGCCCGTTCCCTACCGGCGCTGCGCAGGTTCCCTCGGGTGCCGCCCCGATCCCGGCGAGGGCTGCGTCTGGCCTGGCGGGCGCCGCCTCGGTCCCGTCGGGGGCCGCGCAGGTCCCGTCAGGCGCCGCGCAGGTCCCGTCAGGCGCCGCCCCGATTCCCGCGGGCGCCGCTCAAGTCCGCGCGGGTGCCGCTCAAGTCCGCGCGGGTGCCGCAAAGGTTCCGGCCGGCGCCGTGCAGGTCCCGGTGGGTGGTGGCCCATTCCCGACGGGCGCCGCGCCGGTCTCGGCGGGCGGTGGCCCGTTCCCCACGGGGGACGCACACGCCTCGGCAGGCGGTGGCCCGTTCCCCGCCGGCGCCGCGCAGGTCCCGTCCGGTGCTGCTCAGGTTCCTGGCTCCTCTGACGTGCCGCGCCAGCGTGGCGCCGCCTCCGTGCCGCCGTCGATGCCCGCCGGGCCGTCGTCGTCGCCTCCGCGTGGCACTCAATACGGAGCCCCGGCCGCCGACTTCGCCGACGACGACTTCGGCGCGAGCAACGGATATGTCGACGCCCCGGAGGCCTCCGCTCCCGTGCCCGGCGTCTACGGCTCCCAGGCCGCCGGCACCTACGGCGCCCCGAAGGGATACGACGACCAGTACGCCCAGGACAACTACGGCTACCACGGCGACCAGGGCTACTACGACGAGGGCTATCCCGAGGCGACCGGCTACGGCCGGCCCACCCAGTACGGCCGCCCCGTCGACTACGCCGAGGGCGCCGACTACGACCGCAGCGGCGACTACGCGATGCCCGCCGTCTACGGCCGCCCGGCCGGCTACGGTCCCGCCGATGTCGACCGGCCCGCTGACTTCGACCGGCCCGCTGACTTCGACCGGCCCGGTGAGTTCGATCGGCCCGCTGACTTCGACCGGCCCGGTGAGTTCGATCGGGCTGCGGATTTCGATCAGGCCGCCGGTTTCGACCGGGCTGCCGGGTTCGACCCGGCCGCGGATTTCGATCGGGCCGCCGGTTTCGACCAGCCGGATTACGGTCAGGCCGCCGACTACGGCCTCACCGGCGGATACGACGGGCCGGCGCGCCACGACGCCGGCGACCCCGCCTACAAGGCCAAGCGCCACCGCCCGTCGGCGAACGACACGAACGTGGGCACCCTCGCCGACTTCGCCTCCTACCCGGCCGGCGACGACCACCAGGGCCGTTACTAGCTATTTGTCGGCTTCACCCTATTTGTCAATGTCGCCGACCACGAAGAACATCGACCCCAGGATCGCGATCAGGTCGGGCACCAGGCAGCCCGGGATCAGCGTGGCCAGCGCCTGCACGTTCGCGTAGGACGCGGTGCGCAGCTTCATCCGCCACGGCGTCTTCTCGCCGCGTGACACCAGGTAGTAGCCGTTGATGCCGAGCGGGTTCTCGGTCCACGCGTACGTGTGCCCCTCCGGCGCCTTGACCACCTTGGGCAGTCGCACGTTGACCGGCCCGGAGATCCGGTCGACGCGGTCGAGGCACTCCTCGGCGAGGTCGAGCGACACGTACACCTGGTCGAGCAGCACCTCGAAGCGCGAGTGACAGTCACCGGCCGTCCGGGTCACCACCGGCACCTCGAGCTGGTCGTACGCGAGGTAGGGCTCGTCGCGGCGCAGGTCCAGGTCGAGCCCGCTGGCCCGCGCCACCGGCCCGGACGCGCCGTAGGCCGCCGCCTGCTCGGCGGTGAGCACCCCCACGCCGACCGTGCGGGCCAGGAAGATGTCGTTGCGCCGGATGATGCCGTCCAGGTCGGGCATGCGCTTGCGGACCGTGGCGATGGCCTCGCGGGCCCGCCCGGTCCAGCCGGCCGGCACCTCCTCCTTCAGACCGCCGACCCGGTTGAACATGTAGTGCATGCGGCCACCGGAGACCTCCTCCATGACCGCCTGCAACGTCTCGCGCTCGCGGAACGCGTAGAACATCGGCGTGATCGCGCCGATCTCGAGTGGGTAGGACCCGAGGAACATCAGGTGGTTGAGCACCCGGTTGAGCTCGGCCAGCGCCATCCGCAGCCAGGTCGCCCGCTCGGGCACCTCGATGCCCATGAGCCGTTCGACGGCGAGCGCGACGCCCAGCTCGTTCGAGAAGGCCGAGAGCCAGTCGTGCCGGTTGGCCAGCACGATGATCTGCCGGTAGTCGCGCACCTCGAACAGCTTCTCGGCGCCGCGGTGCATGTAGCCGACGATCGGCTCGCAGGACACCACCCGTTCGCCGTCGAGGGTGAGCTTGAGCCGCAGCACGCCGTGGGTCGAGGGGTGCTGCGGCCCGATGTTGAGCACCATGTCGGCGGTCTCGAGACCCGCACCGGTCCCGACCGTCATCTCCCGCATGGAAGAGCCTTCAGTCATGTCAAGGGCGGCTGGTGGGGTGGTTGGATGGGTCACAGAAGCATGCTCCCACGTGCCGCTGCCCCGACACTGTGCAGCAGCCACCAATGACTCCCCAGCCCCGCCGGTTCGATCAGCTCGGCGGCGGCTCCCGCGGCGGCGAGGCCGCGCACATAGGCCCCCGGGTCGGTCCGGGCGAGATCCATCGGTGGTCGCGCCCCGTCGACTCCCAGCGCTCTCAGCGCCTCACGCTGGCGGATCATGCGGTACGGGGTGCCGGCCGCGTTCGCCACCGCGTCCATGGCGACGTGCGCAGTGACATCGCAGGAGCCGTCCGGCACGGGTGGCACCTGCCGGCCGGCCCGGAAACCGGTCAGCGTCCCGAATGCCGGCCGCGCGTCGCGCAGGTGCCCGTAGTCGACGGCGAGCGCGCATCCGCTGCGTACTCTCTCGACCGCCGTTGCCCACGCGGCGTCGCGCGGCCACCCGATCTCGGCCCGCCCGGCGGTGGGCCACCAGCGCCGCAGCCAGAAGAGGTCGGCCGCGTCGACCAGCCCGCCCAGCGTCTCGGCCCCGGTGACCGGGTCGACCAGCACCTTGCGCAGCCGCCCCTCGTCGTCGAGGTCGGCCACGTCGAGCGGCACGTTGTCGAGCCACTCGGTGGCGATCAGCAGGCCGACGATGCCGTCCGGCACCTCCCGCCGCCAGGCGATCGCCCGGTCGAGCCGGGCCGGGCGGGGCGCCACCTCCACCCCGGTCAGCCGGGCTCGCTTCGCCAGGCCGGCCGGCAGCATCGCCGCCAGCGTGGCCAGCAGCTCACCGCGCCCCGCGCCCACGTCGACCAGGTCGAAGACCTTGGGGCGGCCGAGCGCCTCGTCGATGCGCTCGATCAGCCGCAGCAGCGCCCCGGCGAACAGCGGCGAGGCGTGCACGCTGGTGCGGAAGTGCCCCGCCGGCCCGTCGTCGCCGCGCACGAAGAACCCGTCCGGCCCGTACAACCCGGTCTGCATCGCCTGCCGCCACCCGGTCATAACGACACCCTAAGCGCGGCTCCCGAAACCTGTACCTGAGCACCGATGGTCTTCTTCACATGGTCTTGTCACGTGCCCGTAACACCGGCGCATACTGGCGCTCGACCGGTACCTCGTACAAGTGGACTGGATCCGTACATGAGCGCATATCCATTGACCGTCGGCGTTGTCGGCGCCGGCCGAGTAGGCGCCGTCCTCGGTGCCGCTCTCGGCCGAGCGGGGCACCTCGTCGTCGCCGCCGCGGCCGTCTCCGCCGCCTCCCGTGAGCGAGCCGCCCGCCTCCTGCCGGGCGCCGCGATCCTCCCCGCCGACGAGGTGGCCCGGGCCGCCGGCGATCTCCTGCTCCTGGCCGTGCCCGACGACGCGCTGGCCGGCGTCGTCTCCGGCCTCGCCGCGACCGGCGCGCTGCGCCCCGGCCAGATCGTGGCGCACACCTCCGGCGCTCACGGACTCGGCGTCCTGGGCGATGTACAGGGCATGGCCCTGCACCCCGCGATGACCTTCACCGGCGCCGAGACCGACCTCGACCGCCTGCCCGGCATCGCGTGGGGCGTCACGACGGCCGACCGCCCGTTCGCCGCCCGGCTCGTGGCCGACCTCGGCGGCGTGCCCGAGTGGGTCGCCGAGGACGCCCGCCCGGTCTATCACGCCGCCCTCGCCCACGGCGCGAACCACCTGGTCACGCTCGTGAACGAAGCCTCGGACGTGCTCCGCGCGGCCGGCATCCGGCAGCCGGAGCGGGTCCTCTCGCCGCTGCTGCACGCCGCGCTCGACAACGCGCTGCGGCTCGGCGACGCCGCCCTGACCGGCCCGGTCTCGCGCGGCGACGCCGGCACTGTCGGCAAGCACCTCGACCGCATGCCGGCCGACGCGGTGCCGGCCTACCTGGCCCTGGCCCGCCGTACCGCCGACCGTGCCATCGCGGCGGGCCGCCTGCGGCCGCAGGATGCCGCTCTGCTGCTCGATGTCCTGTCTCGCGCCCAGGTGGGGAGTCCGGCATGACCGACTGCACCGGAGCGGGCGGAGCGGGCGCAGGGCCAGGAGGGCATGCCAAAGGAGGCTCAATATGACTTACGTGATCCACACTCGGGCCGAGCTGGCCGCGGACGTGGCGGCCGCCAACGGTGAGGTGGCCGTGGTGATGACCATGGGCGCGCTGCACGAGGGGCACCGGCAGCTCATGCGCGCCGCCCGCGAGCGCGCCTCCTTCGTGGTCGTCACGATCTTTGTGAACCCGCTCCAGTTCGGGCCGAACGAGGACTTCGACAAGTACCCGCGCACGCTGGAGGCCGACATCGAGGCCTGCCGCGCCGAGGGCGTCGACGTGGTCTTCGCGCCCAGCCGCGACGAGATGTACCCGGACGGCGCGCCGTCGATCACGATGAACGCGGGCCCGCTCGGCGAGATCCTCGAGGGCGCCAGCCGGCCGGGCCACTTCGCCGGCATGCTCACCGTCGTCCAGAAGCTGCTCATGCTCACCCGTGCCGACGTGGCGTTCTTCGGCGAGAAGGACTTCCAGCAGCTCGCGCTGATCCGCCGCATGGTCCGCGACCTCGAGCTGGGCGTCGAGATCGTCGGGGTGCCCACCGTGCGCGAGCCGGACGGCCTGGCGCTGTCCAGCCGCAACCGCTACCTCTCCGCCGAGGAGCGCCGGGCCGCGCTCGCGCTCTCCCAGGCGCTGCGCGAGGGCGCCGGGCACACGGACGCCGAGTCCGCGCTCGCCGCCGCCACCAAGATCCTCGACCACGAGCCGGGGGTGCGGGTGGACTACCTGGCGCTCACCGGCGCCGACCTCGGGCCCGCGCCCGGCGACGGCCCGGCCCGGCTGCTGGTGGCCGCCAAGGTCGGCGCCACCCGCCTGATCGACAACGTTCCGCTGACCCTGGGAAGGGCCGCCTGATGTTCCGCACCATGCTCAAGTCCAAGATCCACCGGGCCACCGTGACCCAGGCCGACCTGCACTACGTGGGCTCGGTGACCGTCGACCTCGACCTGCTCGAGGCGGCCGACCTGCTTCCCGGCGAGCAGGTGGCGATCGTCGACGTCACCAACGGCGCGCGCCTGGAGACGTACGTGATCCCCGGCGAGCGCGGCAGCGGCGTGATCGGCATCAACGGCGCGGCGGCCCACCTGGTGCACCCCGGCGACCTGGTCATCCTCATCTCGTACGGCCAGATGGACGACGCCGAGGCCCGTTCCTACCGGCCGCGCGTGGTCCACGTCGACGCCGACAACAAGATCATCGAGCTGGGCGCGGACCCGGCGGCCGCCGTCCCGGGCATGGCCGACGATCTCGTACGGGGTGACCTGACCCTGCTCGCCTGAAACGCCTCCGATGCCCGGTTGATCACCATATGATCGGATCAACCGGGCGTGCGGAAGGCGGAGGTTCATGCGACACCGGCTCGGGATCGGCGCCGCCGTGGCCGCGATCCTGCTCGTCGCGGGCTGCGGGCGCCCCAGCGGCGTCGACGGCGACCTCACCGACGGGTGGGGCGCGATGGCCCCGGCCACCGGCTTCGAGCCCACCGCCGGCGCGTGCCACGGCGCCAACTTCAACCCCGTGGGGGCGCGCAGCACGTACGAGGAGATCGACTGCTCGCTGCGCCACCGCACCGAGACGGTGTACGTGGGCACGTTCGAGTCACCGGCCGCGGACGCCGACGAGCCGCCGGCCGACGGGTCCGCGGGCGCGCGTACCGCGTACCAAGTCTGTGATCAGAAAACGACCACCTATGTGGGCGGGCCGTGGCGCAGCGCCCGGCTCTGGATCGGCGTCACCCGGCCCACGGCCGCGGCCTGGTCCGGTGGCGCCCGCTGGTATCGCTGCGAGGTGCTGGAGCTGAGCTCGGTCGAGGACGACGGCAGCCTGGTGCAGCGCGACACCAGCCTGCGCGACGAGCTCGCCGACGGCACCTCCGAGCTGCTGCTCGGCTGCTACGCGATCCAGCTCGACGGCAACGGCTCGATCGCCACCATGCCCGCCGTCGACTGCACGGCCAAGCACAACGGCGAGTTCGCCGGCCTCTGGATCGCCAACGACCTCGAATATCCCAAGGAGTCCAAGGGCTGGGCCAAGTTCCACGACGGCTGCCGCGCGCTGATCGCCGACTACGTGGGCGTGCCCAACGACGGTGACCTGCAATATCGCACCGGCGTGGTGTCGCTGCCGGGCAGCGCCGACGTGTGGGCCCTCGGCGACCGGGGCGTGCGCTGCTACCTGTGGCTGGAGGGCTCGGAGCTGACGGCGTCGCTGCGCGGCAAGGGCACCAAGGGCCTGCCGATCCAGTACAAGTAACGGCTGCCACTGATGCCGCCCCCGCCGCGCGACTGTCGTACCCGCGGGGTGTACTGAGCAGATGTCACCTCTCGCGGACCTCCCGGAGCTGCCGCGCCGGCTCGCCGCCGCCGACCCAGGATGGAGCGAGACCACCGACGTCCTGGTCGTCGGCTCCGGCATCGCCGGCCTGACCGCCGCCCTCCACCTGCGCGAGCAGGGCCTGCACGTCACCGTCGTCACCAAGGTCAACATCGATGACGGCTCCACCCGCTGGGCACAGGGCGGCATAGCCGCGGTGCTCGACCCGCTCGACACCCCGGCCGCCCACGCCAACGACACCGAGATCGCCGGGGTCGGGCTCTGCGACCCGGCCGCCGTGCGGGTGCTGGTCGAGGAGGGCCCGGCCCGGGTCCGCGAGCTGATCCGGCTGGGCGCCGCCTTCGACCGCAACGCCGACGGCTCGCTCATGCTGACCCGCGAGGGCGGCCACCGCGCCGACCGCATCGTGCACGCCGGCGGCGACGCCACCGGCGCCGAGGTGCAGCGCGCGCTGCACGAGGCCGTGCGGCGCGACCCCTGGATCCGCCTGGTCGAGCACGCCCTCGTCCTCGACCTGCTGCGCTCGGCCGACGGCCGCGCCTGCGGCATCACCCTGCACGTGCTCGGCGAGGGCAGCGAGGACGGCGTCGGCGCCATCCTGGCCCGCGCGGTCGTGCTCGCCACCGGCGGCATGGGCCAGATCTACTCGTCGACGACCAATCCGTCGGTCTCCACCGGCGACGGCGTGGCCCTGGCGCTGCGCGCCGGCGCGGTCGTCACCGACCTCGAGTTCGTCCAGTTCCACCCCACCTCGTTCGTCACCGCTGACCTCAGCTCGGTGCAGCGCCCGCTGATCTCCGAGGCGCTGCGCGGCGAGGGCGCCCACCTGGTCGACGAGGCCGGCAAGCGCTTCATGGTGGGCCAGCACGAGCTCGCCGAGCTGGCCCCGCGCGACGTGGTCGCCAAGGGCATCCACCGGGTGCTGCGGGCCACCGGCGCCGACCACGTCTTCCTCGACGCGCGGCACCTCGGCAGGGACTTCCTCGAGCACCGCTTCCCGACCATCGTGGCCTCCACCCGGGCCGCCGGCGTCGACCCGGCGACCGAGCTGATCCCGGTCGCGCCCGCGGCCCACTACGCCTCCGGCGGCGTGCGCACCGACCTCGCCGGCCGCACCAGCATCCCCGGCCTCTACGCGTGCGGCGAGGTTGCCTGCACAGGCGTGCACGGCGCCAACCGCCTGGCCAGCAACTCGCTGCTCGAGGGCCTGGTCTTCGCCCGCCGCATCGCCGACGACATCGCCCGCGACCTGCCCGAGCAGGCCGACCCGGTGACCGCGCCCGGCGACCCCGGCTGGGTGGCCGGCCCGGCGGTCCGCGCCGAGCTCCAGCGGGCCATGACCCGCGGCGCGGGCGTGCTCCGCTCCGCCGACTCGCTCGGCGCCACGGCCAAGGAGCTGTCCCGCCTGGCCGAGCAGCGCGCCACCCCGCACAACGCGGCCTGGGAGTCCACCAACCTGCTCACGGTCGCGACCGTGCTGGTCGCCGCCGCCCGCACCCGCCGCGAGACCCGCGGCTGCCACTGGCGCGAGGACCACCCGGTCGCCGAGGACGAGTGGCGCGGCCACCTGCTCCACACCCTCGACCACAAGACCCGGCTCACCCAGACCTTTGAGGAGATGGCATGACCGCCTGCACCGAGCGGCACCCGGCCGCACCCCCGGACGGCCTCGCAGGCGAGGGCCGGAAGGGCATGCCGAAGGAGGGCACAGCATGACGGACGCGGGGCTCGATCTGGCCGAGGTGGAGCGGATCGTCTACACCGCCCTGGCGGAAGATCTCGGCGACCCGCCGCGCGACGTCACCAGCGAGGCCACCATCCCGGCCGGCCAGACCGACACCGCCGAGCTGGTGGCCCGCGCCGACGGCGTGGTCGCCGGCCTGCCGGTGGCCGCCCAGGTCTTCGCCGTGACCTCCGGCGGCACGGCCACCTTCGAGCAGCGGGTCGAGGAGGGCGCCCGGGTCACCCGCGGCGACGTCCTCGCCGTGATCACCGGACCCACCCGGTCGCTGCTGACCGCCGAGCGCACCGCGCTCAACCTGCTCAGCCGCATGTCCGGCGTGGCCACCCACACGCGCCGCTGGGCCGACCTGCTCGAGGGCACCAAGGCCACCGTCCTCGACACCCGCAAGACCACCCCCGGCCTGCGCGTGCTCGAGAAATACGCGGTCCGCGCCGGCGGCGGCACCAACAAGCGCATGGGCCTCTACGACGTCGCCATGATCAAGGACAACCACAAGCTGGCGGCCGGCAGCATCACCGCCGCCTACCGGGCGGTCCGCGAGACGTTCCCCGACGTGCCGATCCAGGTCGAGGTCACCACCCTCGCCGAGGCCAACGAGGCCGTCGAGGCGGGCGCCACGTTCCTGCTCTGCGACAACATGACGCCCGAGGCGCTGCGCGAGGTGGTCCGGGCCGTGGGCGATCGTGCCGAGCTCGAGGCGACCGGCAACCTGACGCTCCAGACCGCCGAGGCGTACGCGGCGACCGGCGTCGACTATCTCTCGGTGGGCGGCCTGACCCACTCGTCGCCCATCCTCGACATCGCCATGGACCTGCGCCCGGGCAGCTGACGGGCGACTGCGACCATGGACGCCGGCCGTCGCGTACGAAGAAAGGGTTGTCGTGCTGCTCTGCATTGACATCGGTAACACCAACACGGTGCTGGCGACCTTCGACGGCGACAAACTGGTGCACAACTGGCGCATCAAGACCGACGCCCGTTCCACCGCGGACGAGCTCGGGCTGATGTTCCGGGGGCTGCTCGCCGGCGACGCCGTCGAGATCACCGGCGTGGCCGCCTGCTCCACCGTCCCGGCCGCCCTGCGCAGCCTGCGCACGATGCTGGCCCGCTACTACGGCGATCTCCCCAACGTGATCGTCGAGCCGGGCGTGAAGACCGGCGTCCAGCTCGCCATCGACAACCCCAAGGAGGTCGGCGCCGACCGCGTGGTCAACACCCTCGCGGCGCACGCCCTCTACGGCGGACCGTCGATCGTGGTCGACTTCGGCACCACCACCAACTTCGACGTGATCAGCGCGAAGGGCGAGTTCCTGGGCGGCGCGTTCGCGCCCGGCATCGAGATCTCCTTCGACGCGCTCGCCGCCCGCGCGGCCCAGCTGCGCAAGGTCGAGCCCGCCAAGCCGCGCTCGGTGATCGGCAAGAACACCGTCGAGTGTCTGCAGTCCGGTCTCTACTTCGGCTTCGCCGGCCAGGTCGACGGCATCGTCACCAAGATGATCGAGGAGATCGGCTCGGTGCGGGCCGTCATCGCCACCGGCGGGCTGGCCGGACTGGTCAAGGACGAGTGCCAGACGATCACCGCGTACGAGCCGATGATCACGCTGATCGGCCTGCGGATGGTATATGAGCGGAACGTCTGAGCGGCGCTGAGTAGGCTTTCAGGGCCCATGTAGTCCGTACAGAGAGTCGTGCCGTGACCGAGCAGAATGTGCCCGCAACTGACCCCGCCGAGGACCTACCCGAGCAGATGCGGGTCCGCCGGTCGAAGCGGGACCGGCTGCTCGCCGAGGGGATCTCGCCCTACCCGGTGACCGTTCCGCGGACGGCGACCCTCAAGGAGCTCCGCGAGAAGTACACCGACCTGCCGATCGACCACGCCACCGGCGACCAGGTCTCGATCACCGGCCGGGTCATCTTCATCCGCAACGGCGGCAAGCTCTGCTTCGCCACCCTGCGCGACGGCGACGGCACCGAGCTGCAGGCCATGCTCTCGCTCGACAAGGTCGGCGAGGAGGCCCTGGCCGGCTGGAAGCAGCTCGTCGACCTCGGTGACCTCGTCGCGATCACCGGTGAGGTGATCACCAGCCGGCGCGGCGAGCTGTCCGTGCTGGCCTCCACCTGGGCGATGAGCGCCAAGGCGCTGCGCCCGCTTCCGGTCGCCCACAAGCCGCTCTCCGAGGAGACGCGGGTCCGCCAGCGGTACGTCGACCTCATCGTGCGCCCCCAGGCGCGCGAGACCGTGCGCACCCGTGCGACCGTCGTTCGCAGCCTCCGCGAGTCGCTCTTCCACCGCAATTATCTCGAGGTGGAAACGCCAATGCTGCAGTTGCTGCACGGCGGCGCGACGGCCCGCCCGTTTGTGACACACAGCAACGCCTTGGATACCGATCTCTATCTGCGGATCGCGCCGGAACTCTTTTTGAAGCGCGCCGTCGTGGGCGGCATCGACCGGGTCTTCGAGATCAACCGCAACTTCCGCAATGAGGGTATGGACTCCACCCACTCGCCGGAGTTCGCGATGCTCGAGGCCTACCAGGCGTACGCCGACTACAACGTGATGCAGGTCCAGGTCCGCGAGTGGATTCAGGAGGCCGCCGTCGCGGTCAGCGGATCACACGTGGTGACCCACTTCGACGGGCGCGAGTTGGACCTCGGCGGCGAGTGGGCGTCGGTCACCCTCTACGGTTCGCTCTCCGCCGCGCTCGGCGAAGAAGTCACGCCGCAGACCGATCTCGCGCAACTCCAGCGGTACGCGGAAAAGCACGACCTTTCCGTCGACCCGAAGTGGGGCCCGGGCAAGCTCGCCGAGGAGCTGTTCGAGCACCTCGTGCAGCACACCCTCCAGGCGCCTACTTTTGTGCGGGATTATCCCGAAGAGACCGCTCCGCTCACCCGGGCGCACCGCGAAACGCCCGGTTTGACGGAGAAGTGGGACCTGTACGTGATGGGCTTCGAGTTGGCGACCGCCTATTCCGAGCTCGTCGACCCGGTCGTGCAGCGCGAGCGGCTGGTCGCGCAGTCGCTGCTCGCCGCGGGCGGCGATCCCGAGGCCATGCAGCTCGACGAGGATTTCCTGCGGGCCATGGAGTACGGAATGCCGCCGACCGGCGGGATGGGAATGGGAATCGACCGGCTGTTGATGGCGCTCACCGGCCTCGGCATTCGGGAAACGATCCTCTTCCCGCTCGTGCGCCCCGAGTAAGACCAACACCCGAAATGTTCTGACCGCCATTGACGCGCCGCGCCGCCCTGGCGTTATTGTCTGTGCGTTGCTTTAAGGGGAGAACCTGTGCTCGGGAGGATAGCGGCGCGTGGCCAAGCAGATCATTCACAAGCTGGTCGATGACCTCAGCGGAGGTGACGCCGACGAGACCGTGAAGTTCGCGCTCGACGGCATTCAGTACGAGATCGATCTCTCGGAGAAGAACGCCGCTAAATTGCGGGAGGTCTTCGAGCCGTACGTCTCGGCGGGCTCGAAGGTCGCCCGCGGCGGTGTGGTCGTCGGCGGCCGGGCGGCGCGGGGGCGCGGCGGCGCCACGGCCGACCGGGAGCAGAACAAGGCGATCCGGGAGTGGGCCAAGAAGGCCGGCAAGGACATCTCCGACCGGGGCCGCATCCCCCAGGAGATCGTCGACGAGTTCCACTCGAAGGGCCCCGGCCGGGCCTGAGAGTCGCTGGGAAGGCCCGTCGCGCGTCGCGCGGCGGGCCTTCTTCGTCTTTCGGTCGTCCTTCGGTGTCGGTGCGTAGGGTTATCCACAGGCTCGGCGGCGTTGTCCACAGGCTGTGGACGCAGGTACCCCGGGATTTCGCTGTCCGCGTAGACGTTCCACTGGGGGAACAGCCGCTGAGCGTGCGAAGTTGGCTAAATCAACGTTGCGGACGGTTTCAAGGGACCGCGAGGGCCCAGCAGAACCACCCGGCGGCGATAGAGTAGTTACAGCACGGGCATCACCGATGCCCGCGCGCTGGCCCCGCCAGCTGTTGAGCGGTTCAGCATTGGCGCACGGCACGTGAGGAGCACGAGGGCATGTTCGAGCGGTTCACCGACCGAGCGCGACGGGTTGTCGTCCTGGCCCAAGAAGAGGCCCGGATGCTCAACCACAACTACATCGGGACCGAGCACATCCTGCTCGGCCTGATCCACGAGGGCGAGGGCGTCGCCGCCAAGGCTCTGGAGAGCCTGGGCATCTCCCTGGAGGGAGTGCGGCAGCAGGTCGAGGAGATCATCGGCCAGGGCCAGCAGGCGCCGAGCGGGCACATCCCGTTCACGCCCCGCGCCAAGAAGGTTCTCGAGCTGTCGCTGCGCGAGGCGCTCCAGCTCGGCCACAACTACATCGGCACCGAGCACATCCTGCTCGGCCTGATCCGTGAGGGCGAGGGCGTCGCCGCCCAGGTCCTGGTCAAGCTCGGCGCCGACCTCAACCGGGTCCGCCAGCAGGTCATCCAGCTGCTCTCCGGCTACCAGGGCAAGGAGCCGGCCGCGGCCGGCGCGGCGGCGGGCGAGGCCGCGCCGTCGACGAGCCTGGTGCTCGACCAGTTCGGGCGCAACCTCACCCAGGCGGCCCGCGAGGGCAAGCTCGACCCGGTCATCGGGCGCGAGAAGGAGATCGAGCGGGTCATGCAGGTGCTGTCCCGCCGCACCAAGAACAACCCGGTGCTGATCGGCGAGCCGGGCGTCGGCAAGACCGCGGTCGTCGAGGGGCTGTCCCAGTCGATCGTCAAGGGCGAGGTGCCCGAGACGCTCAAGGACAAGCAGCTCTACACGCTCGACCTCGGCGCGCTGGTCGCCGGTTCCCGCTACCGCGGTGACTTCGAGGAGCGCCTCAAGAAGGTGCTCAAGGAGATCCGCACCCGGGGCGACATCATCCTGTTCATCGACGAGATCCACACCCTCGTGGGTGCGGGTGCCGCCGAGGGCGCGATCGACGCGGCGAGCATCCTCAAGCCGATGCTGGCCCGTGGCGAGCTGCAGACCATCGGCGCGACCACGCTCGACGAATACCGCAAGCACCTGGAGAAGGACGCCGCGCTCGAGCGCCGCTTCCAGCCCATCCAGGTCGGCGAGCCGTCGCTGGCGCACACCATCGAGATCCTCAAGGGTCTCCGCGACCGCTACGAGGCCCACCACCGGATCAGCATCACCGACGCCGCCCTGGTGGCCGCGGCGACGCTGGCCGATCGGTACATCT
>NZ_BOMI01000070.1 GCF_016862115.1 Paractinoplanes deccanensis | reverse complement strand
GGTGGGCCTGGTGGGCCTGGTGGGCCTGGTGGGCCTGGTGGGCCTGGTGGGCCTGGTGGGCCTGGTGGGCCTGGTGGGCCTGGTGGGCTACGCGTAGGCGTCGAGGGCCAGCCCTTGGCGCAGCTTGCGCGGCTTCGGCTCAGTGCCCGCGGCCTCGCGGTCGGCGACGGCCTGCTCGATGGCGCCCAGAGCCGGCTTCTCGCTCGCGGGCTTCGGCGCGGGCGCCTCGGCGGCAGCGGGCGAAGTGGCGGGCGCGGTAGCGGGCGCAGCGGGCGTGGTAGCAGGCGCAGCGGCCTCGGAGGCGCCCGCGGCTCGCTGCTCCGCGGCGGCCTTCGACTGGGCGGCCGCGGTCTCCGCCATGTCCTTCAGGCTGTCGCGGGCGCTCTTGAAGGCGGCGGAGGCGAGCGAGCTGAGCGAGGTCATCTGCATGCTTTCCCGTTCGGCCGCGGGGCGGGAATCTGATCGTGGGGCTAGCGGAGCAACCGGACTGCACCCGGCACACACGTAATGTCGAGCTTCAGGGGGCCGACCCGCTCGCCGTCCGCGTAGCCGATGATGTCCTCGGAGCGCAGCCTCACGTGAGATGCCCGAAATGTCCGGACGCGCCTGTCGGTGATGTGGGTGCCGCGGTTCAGGCGGGGCTTGAGCCGGGCCAGGGCCAGGCGCCCGAAGGGCACGGCCACCACCACGTCGAGCAGGCCGTCGCAGGGGTCGGCGCCGGGCAGGATGCGCATGCCGCCGCCGTAGCTCTCGCAGTTGCCGACGGCGACCAGCATGCCGGTGAAGCCGTGGTCGGCGCCGTCGATCTCCAGCTCGTAGACGCGGGGGCGCAGCCGGGCCAGCTCCAGCAGGATCGCCAGGTCGTAGCGTCTGGGGCCGCGCGGCCAGGCCATGCGGTTGGCGCGCTCGTTGACCAGGGCGTCGAAGCCGCCGGCGAGCACCGCGCCGAACCAGCGGACCTCTCCCCCGGCGAGCTCCATCCGGGCGAGGTCGACCCTGATGTCCCGGCCGTCCCGCAGGGCTGCGGCGATCGCCGTGGCGGCGTCGAACACATCAGGGGGGACGCCGGTGCCGGCCGCGAAGTCGTTGCCCGTGCCGGCGGGCACCACGCCGAACGCCGTGGACGCGCCCGCGACCGCCTGGAGCGCCCGGTGGACCGTGCCGTCGCCGCCGACCGCGACCAGGGCCGCCGCCCCGGCCCGCACGGCCGCGTGGCACGCCTGCTCGGCCGAGGCGCCGCTGTGCGCCTCGAGGACGCGCACCTGGCCGGCGGACGACAGAGTGCGCAGCACCCGGGGAAGCAGATCGCGGTGCCGGCCTCGCCCCGCGGAGGGGTTGGCCAGCACCGCGATCTCGTTGCTCGTCACAGCCGAGGAGCGTAGCCGCTAGGAGATGTCGTCGAACCTGCCGTCCAGCGGGCGGGGCTTGGCGACGGGCGCGGGTGCCTCGATCGGGGTCGGTGCCTCGATCGGGTCGGACGCGCCGACCGGCACGCGGTCGTCCTCGAGCGGGGAGATCTGGTCGTCGTCCAGGTCGGCGTAGATCTCCTTGCCGCGGCCCTTGCGCTTGTCGTTGAGGAACGCCACGCCGACGGCGATCCAGTAGAGCAGGACCATGCAGGCGGCGAGCAGCGTCATGCCGAACGGGCCGGGGTCGGGCGTCGCGATCGCCGCGAAGGCGAACGACAGGAACACCACGATCCGCCACCAGCCGGCCAGCCTGCGGGCCGTCACCACGCCGGTGAAGTTGAGCATCAGCAGGATCAACGGGAACTCGAACGCCGCCCCGAAGATCAACAGCATGTTCGTCACGAAGCCGACGTACGACGAGACTTCCAGCTTGGTGCTCTCGCCGAGAACACCGGACTCCATGATGAATTCGAGGCTGTGGCCGACCACCAGGTAGGCCAGGACCGCGCCGGCCACGAACAGCGGCACGGAGATCGCCACGAACACGTACGCCCACTTGCGCTCGTGCCGGTGCAGGCCCGGAGCGATGAACGCCCAGAGCTGGTAGAGCCAGACCGGCGCGCCGACGATGATGCCGACCCACAGCGCGATCTTGAGGCGGAGCAGGAGCTGGTCGCCGACGCCGAGGACGATCCAGTCGCAGTATTGCGTGCCGTCGGCGCGCACCGACTGCGAGCTGGGCAGCCGGCAGTAGGGCTCCTCGAGCAGGTGGAACACCCACTTGGAGAGGATGAAGCCGACGATGAGACCGGCGACGAGGCCCAGCGAGGCGACGAAGAGCCTGTTGCGCAACTCCCTGATGTGGTCGATCAGGGTCATCGAGCCGTCGGCCGCCTGCTGGAACTTGCTAGGCCCCTTGTTGCGGCGCAGGGTCAGCTGCATGACCGGCTGTCAGCGGTCGTTGGTGCGCTGCACCGGGTCGACGTACGGCTGCGCGGGCGGCTGCTGCGGCTGCTGCTGGTAGCCCGGCGCGGCCGGCGGCTGCTGGTAGCCCGGCTGCGGCTGCTGGTAGGGCTGCTGCACCTCGCCCTGGATGGGCTGGCGGCTGTACTGCGGCTCGGCCTTTTCGGCGACGTCGTTGTTGTCGTCGACGAGGCCCTTGGTCTCGGCCTTGATGATCCGCAGCGACCGGCCCAGGGACCGGGCCGCGTCCGGCAGGCGCTTCGCGCCGAACAGCAGCACGAGGACGACCACGAAAACGATGATGTGCCATGGCTTGAGGGCGCCCATGGGTTAACTCCAGTCGGTCGGATCAGGTGTGCGGGGTCCATCGTACGTGTCAAATCTGGGGAAGAACCCCAGCGGACCCCCGGGATTTGGCAAGATCTCCGGAAGTCTTGGACAACGGGGAAGGAACGCGGACGCTACCTCCGCGGTACAGATCTGTAAAGGTTACTTGCGGTCGGGAAGAAGGGCCGCGACGCGCTCCTGCGCCTCCTCGGCCCGCTGCTGCACCTCGAGCACCGTGCGCTGCAGCTCCTCGGCACGCTGCTGGAGCTTCGCGGCCTCGGCCTGGCGGCGCTGCAGCTTCACCGCCGCGCGGCGCAGCCCGCCCAGCCGGCCGAGCAGCCGCCCGCCCGCGACGCCGAGAATGACCAGCGCGACCGCCACCACGGCGATCCAGATCCACATCAGCACCGGGTCACCCTACCGGCCGGGCGTGCTGTACTGATCCAGCGCGGCCGTGGCCTGGTCGTGAATCCGGGTGAGCAGCTCCGGCGGCCCGAGCACCGTCACGTCGGGCCCGAGGCCGAGCAGCAGGCGCTGGGCCCAGCCCAGGTCGGTGACCCGCATGGTCACCACCCACTCGTCGCCGGCCCGGGTGACCTCCTCGACCGGGTAGTACTCGGTGATCCACCGGCTGCCGCGGCCCACCCGCAGCGTCACGAGCTGCAGCTCCGGGCCGGGCCGGAAGACGCCCTCGCTGACGTCGTGCGGCACGGCCTCCTCGGGCGGCAGCGACGGCTCGGCGAGCTCCTCGTACGCGTCGATGCGGTCGACGCGGAACAGCCGCGTGCCCTCGGCGCGCCGGCACCAGGCCTCCAGGTAGGCGCGGCCGTCGACCATCACCATGCGCATCGGGTCGACGACCCGCTCGGTGGTCTCGTCGCGGGCGGCGGTGTAGTACGTCATCCGCAGCGCGTGCCCGCGCTCGACGACCGCCCGGAACTCGTCGAGCCGCTTCTCGTTGCCCGGCAGGCGCACGGCCACGGGCGCGTCGGCCTGGTCACCGGCCGCCGTCTCGATCTTGGCGAGGGCGCGCTCGATGACGTCGCGGTTGCCGGTGCCGGGTGTCTCGGCAAGCATCCGCAGCGCCACCACCAGGGCCAGCGCCTCGTCCTGGGTGAGCCGCAGCGGCCGGTCGATGCCCGCGTCGTGGCTGATCGTGACCGTGGTGTCGTCGAGCGCCATGTCGATCAGGTCGCCGGGCCCGTAGCCGGGCAGCCCGCAGACCCAGAGCAGCTCCAGGTCCTCGCGCAGCGTCTTCTCGGTCACGCCGAAGTCGGCGGCCGCCTCGGCCACCAGGATGCCGGGGCGGGCCAGGAGGTACGGGACGAGGTTGAGCAGCCGGCCCAGCCGGTCGCCGGTCGGTCGTGGCCCTGTCATGACCGTGCCACCACTTCCTTCAGGCGCTGGATGACGGCTTCGCGCACCTCGGGCGGCCCCTCGACCTTGACGTCCGGCCCGTAGCCGACCAGCTTCGAGGCGAGGTACTCGGCGTCGCCGTACGGGATGGTCAGCCGGTCGCCGTCGGGGCCGGGGACCGTGTCGGTGGCCCAGCGGCGCAGCATGGCGCCGCGGCCCTGCTTGACCACGACGGTGGCGCGGCCGTTGTGCGCGACCGGGCCGGACCACTTGGCGACGTGGCTGATCAGGTCGACGTTCTCGGGCGGGACGAAGGCCTCGGCGCGGCCGACCGGGCGCACCGCGCCGACGATGCGCGACAGCCGGAAGCAGCGGGTGGCGCCGCGGTCGCGGTCGTGGCCCACCACGTACCACCGGCCGCGCCAGCACACCACGCCCCAGGGCTCCAGGCGCCGGGTGGCGGGGTCGTCGACCTCGGGCACCCTGTACGAGAACGTCACCGCCCGGCGGTCGCGGGCGGCCGCGGCGAGCGGCCCGAAGGCGGGGTCCACCGTGACGATCGGCTCGACGCCGAGCGTCGCCTGCGGGTCGACCTCGACGCCGGCGGCGCGCAACTTGGCCAGCCCCGAGGAGGCGGCGGCCGCGAGGCCCGCGTGCTGCCACAGCCGGGCGGCGATGCCGACGGCGGCCGCCTCGTCGGGCTCCAGCAGGATGTCCGGCAGCGCGTACTCGCGGTGGGCGATGCGGTAGCCGGGCTCCTGGTCGAAGACGCTGGCCGTGCCCGTCTCGAGCGGCACGCCGAGCTCGCGCAGCTCGGCCTTGTCGCGCTCGAACTTGCGCTGGAAGGCCTCGTGGTCGCGCGGGTCCTCGGGGTCGTGCTCGTAGCCGGGCACGGTCGCGGCGATCTGGGCGGCGGTCAGGAACCTGCGGGTGGACAGCAGGCAGATCACCAGATTCACCAGGCGCTCGGTGCGGGTCCGCGACACGATTGGCAACGCTAGCAGGACGGACGGCGGGGTGACGTACGCGCTACTCCCCCGGGGTTTCCGCCGGCCGCCGGGAGGAGAGGATGCACAGGGTGAGTCCCGCACAGACCCCAGACGAGCAGTTCCCGGTGGGCCTGGCCGCCGCCGAACCGCTCAATCCGATCGATTCGCCCCACAAGTCCGAAGAACCGGAGAATGAGAGCGTCGGCACCGTCATCGTCGCCGGCGCGGCCAATCTGGGCATCGCCGCCGCGAAGCTGGTGGCCGGCCTGATCTCCGGCTCCGCCGCGATGATCTCGGAGTCCGCACACTCGCTGGCCGACACGATCACCGAGGTGTTCCTCTTCGTCGCGCTGCGCCGCGGCGCCCAGCCGGCCGACGAGGAGCACCCGTTCGGCTACGGCAAGGAGGGCTACGTCTGGGCCTTCATCGCCGCGCTGTTCACCTTCGTGGGCGGCGCCGGCTTCTCGATCTACCACGGGGTCATGACGATCATCGAGGGTGAGCACAGCGGGAACTACCTCTGGTCGTACATCGTCCTGGCCGTCTCGTTCGTCGCCGAGGGCATCTCGTTCCTGCGGGCGCGCCGCCAGGTGGCCGGCGAGTCGATGCGCTGGGGCATCAGCTCGTGGCGGTTCCTGCGGCTGACCCCCGACACCACGGTCAAGGCCGTCTACTTCGAGGACTCGGCCGCCCTGATCGGCCTGCTGCTGGCCGGCGCCGGCCTCGCCCTGTCGCAGCTCACCGGCGACGAGATGTGGGACGGTCTCGCCTCGGTGGCGATCGGCGTGCTGCTGTTCCTGGTGGCCGCGATCCTCGCCAAGAGCAACGCGTCGCTGCTGGTCGGCCGGGCCGTGCCGCGCCAGGTGCACAACCAGATCGCCGCCGACCTCAACGCGATCCCGATCGTGGTGGCCGTGCCCACGCTGCTGACCATGCAGCTCGGCCCCGGCGACATCCTGGTCGCCGCCAAGGTCGACTTCCGGGACGACTGCACCGGCGCCGACATCGAGGCCGCCTCCGACGAGGCCGAGCGCCGCCTGCGCGCCCGCTTCCCCGGCATCCGCTACGTCTTCCTCGACCCGACCCGCGGCGCGGCCGGACGCAACCACATCGACGGCGGGGTCGACGGATAGGGTCTGTCGCCATGGTGCGGTGGCGGTCAGGGACAGTTCAGGCGGTACGACGTCAGTGGCGCGGCGCCGTGGAGCTGTCCGTGCTGACCGGCGACGGGCCGGTGCGCGCGCTCGCGTACCCCCAGCTCGTCGGTCTGCCCGAGATCGGCGACCGGGTGCTGCTCAACGTCGGCGCCCTGGTGATGGGCCTGGGCACCGGCGGGTACGCGCTGGTCGTCGCGCTGCCCGACCGGCTGCCGCCCGACCCGGTCGCCGACGGCACCACCCGCGACGCCGGCCACCTGGTCAAGGCCCGCTACACGCCGCTGCAGGTCATCGGCCTCGGCGTCGACGAGGAGGCGTCCCCGCACCGCGCGGTCATGGCGGCCGCGACGTCGCTGGACGGCATGCCGGTGGTCACGGCCGACCTGCACTCGGCGCTCCCGGCGATCCTGGCCGGCATCCGGGCGACACGGGCAACCGCCAAGGTGGCGTACGTGATGACGGACGGCGGGGCGCTGCCCGCATGGTTCTCGCGCACGCTCGACGGCCTCTCCGGCGAGCTCGCCGGCACGGTCACCACCGGCCAGGCGTTCGGCGGCGACCTGGAGGCCGGCACCGTGCACACCGGGCTGCTGGCCGCGCGGCACGTGCTCGGCGCGGACGTCACGGTCGTCGCCCAGGGCCCCGGCAACCTGGGCACGGGCACCGCCTGGGGCTTCTCCGGCGTCGCGCTCGGCGAGGCCGTCAACGCGATCGGCACGCTCGGCGGCCGGCCCGTCGGCTCGCTGCGCCTGTCCACCGGCGACGGCCGCGCCCGGCACCACGGCGTCTCCCATCACAGCCTCACGGCGTACGGCAAAGTGGCTCTGCTCCCCGCCGACCTGCCCGTGCCGGACGGCCTCGACCCCGCCCTGCTGGCGGCCCTGGAGCCGCTGACCGCGCGCCACCGCCTCGTGCCCGTGCCGGTCGGCGGCCTCGACGAGGCGCTGCGCGCCTCCCCCGTCCCCCTGTCGACCATGGGCCGCACCCTGGACGAGGACCACACGTACTTCCTGGCCGCCGCGGCCGCCGGCCGGCACGCCGCGGGCCTGCTAGCCGAGCTTGCGCACGAGGGTGACCCCGTCGCGGACCGGTAGCAGCACGGTCTCCACCCGCTCGTCGGCCACGATCCGGTCGTTCAGGTCACGCACCACCACGTCCGACGGCTGCCGCGGGTCGAGCACGTTCCCCCCGCGCAGCGTGTTGTCCAGCACCATGAGCCCACCGGGCCGCAGCCGCGGCAGCAACTCGTCGTAGTAGCCCGGATAGCCGGTCTTGTCCGCGTCCACGAACGCGAAGTCGATCTCCGCCTCGCCCGGCAGCCGCCGCAGCGTCTCGATCGCCGGCCCCACCCGCAGATCGATCAGCTCGTCCACCGCCGCCCGCACCCAGAACCGCCGGGCCACGTCCGTGTACTCCTCCGACACGTCGCAGCAGATCAGCCGCCCGTCCTTGGGCAGCCCCCGCGCGATGCAGATGCCCGAATAGCCGGTGAAGACGCCCACCTCGACCGCGTAGCGCGCACCGGTCAGCCGCACCAGCATGGTGAGCAGCTCACCCTCGTCGTGCGTGATCTGCATGCCCGCGTCCTCCGGGAACAGCCGCCGGGTCTCCTCCGCCAGGTCCCGCAGCACGTCGTCCCGGGCCGTGCTGTGCGCCAACAGGTAGTCACTGATCGCGTCGCTGATGATTTCCGCCATGCCCCCACCGTCGACCCTGCGCCCCCGCCGCCGCAAGAGCGGGAACCGTCAGCCCGTGCCGAGCGTCCGACTGTTCGTGCGCGCTTTGCCTCGCCTTCTCATGACCGCCCTGGTGCTCGCCGGATGCGCGAAAGCCGAGCCGCCGGACACCGCCGCCGCGGACGCGTCCGTCGACTGCGGCACCTACGTGCTGGAACACGAGGCCCTCCCCGTCCACGCGGGCACCTGCCTGCTGGACGCCGCGCGCACGGGTGCCGTGGCCCGCCTGAAGGTCACCCGCTCGACCGTCGAGGGCGACCCGATCATCACCGCCTACGCCACCCGCCCCGACGGCGCCATCGAGGTCGTCGAGGACACCCGAGCGGACGGCTTCGGCCCCCAGGAGGTCACCCGGGAGACCTGCACGGACGCGAGGCTGGGCGACAACGGGCTCGAACTCAGCGGCTGCACCTCGTAGGAGGCCCTCTTTCCGCGGTCGCCCGGTGGTCAGTGCGGCCCGCAGCAGCCGCGGTCGCATCCGAGGGATCGGCGGTCCCGCCCGCATCGAGCGGACAGCAACGCCACCGGCCCTGCTACGGCCCGCCGGCCCGCCGGCCCGGTCCCGCTCAAGACCCCGCCCGCGCCGCCCGATACGCCCCCGGTGTCATCCCCGTGACCGCCTGAAAGGCCCTCCGCAACTGCGTCTCCCCGCCGAACCCGCAGTCGGCCGCCAGCTCGGCCACGGCCCGGTGCGGATGGAGCCGCAGCAGCCGTCCCGCCTCGGTGACGCGCACGCGGCGGAGCTCGCCGGCGAACGACTCCGGCTCGTCGGCGAAGAGCCGGAACAGCGCCCGCCGCGACAGGTGGCATGCGTGGGCCACCGCGTCCGCGTCCAGACCGGGGTCCCGGAACGAGCGGCGCAGATGCTCGCGGACCCGTTCGCGTGCGAGCTCTCCGGGCGCCGGCGTCGACCCGGCGGCCAGGGTCAGCGCCTCGCTCAGCAGCCCGATGCCGTGCGGGACGTACCGGGCGGGCACCGCCGGGGCCAGGGCGCGGAAGAACGCGGCGACGGGCCCGGCGCCGTCCAGCGGTACGGCGGTGGCCCGGCGCAGCGCGGTCTCCCCGACGAGTCGGCGGGGCACCTGGACGACGACCTGCTCGAACGGGTCGGGGAAGGTGAACCCGAACGGCCGGGTGCTGTCGCAGAAGACCAGGTCACCCGGGCCGAGGCGGGCGGTTCGGCCGTCCTGGCGCACCTCGCTGTGCCCGCTCACCTGGATGGTGGCCAGGGCGTACGCCTCGGCGGTGTCGTCGGTGCGGCGCACCCGGTGCGGGGTGGCGGCGACCGTGGTGACGCGCAGGTCGCCGTCCCCGGCGGGGCGCAGGGTGGCCCGGAACGGGGCGGTTCCCAGCGGCGCGGCGGTCAGCGGGACGAAGGTGCGGGTGATGGCCGTCTGGTAGTCGCCGAACTTCATGACCCCGATTGTGGGTCAGCCGAGGGCCTCCTTGGTTGCGGCGACAACTTCCGCGGGCGGCGGCAGGGCCGGGACGGGGCCGTCCACGGCGGGGCCGACGACGCGGTGCCCGTCCTGGCGGAGGCGTTCGAGGTTGCGGCCGACGACCGGCTTGGCGAGCATCGTGGGGCTCATCATCGGGAAGAAGACGACCGGTGCGGTGGCGGCGAGGATCACGCCGGCGAGCAGGTTCGGGGCGGCGCCGGTCGCGGCGGCCGAGATCATGTTGGCGGTGGCGGGCAGGATCAGGATCGCGTCGTGCGACAGGGCGAGGGCGGCCTGGTTGTCGGTGGGCCACCGGGTGGGGTCGTCGCCGGTGACGACCCGGTCGGCGTGCAGGCCGACGGTCTGCTCGGGCAGGAAGAGCCGCGCCGAGTGGGTCATCACGACGGTGACGGTGGCGCCGAGGTCGTCGCGCAGGGCGGTGAGGTAGGCCGGCAGCCCGGCCACGGACGCGGAGCCGGAGGCCCCGACGAGCAGCTTGGTCATGCGTCAACGGTCGCCGCGCCGGGGCGGCCGCCCGCACACCACGAGTGCCGGGCGGCGCACATCGGGTGCCGTCACTGGGCCGCCCGGGCGGCGATGAACGGCGCCCGGTCGAACAGGAAGCGGCTGTAGACGATTGTGCCGTCGCGCACGGTCACGCATTCGGCGCCGGGCGCGGACGCGACGAGCGTCGTCGCGGAGTCGTACATGATCAGGGCCTTCTCGTCGTCGCCGAAGGCCGCCAGCAGCGTCACGGACTTCAGCATCCGCAGGTACGGGGTGAGGAAGTCGCGGTAGGCGCCGGCGCCGGTCAGCCGGCCGGCCGGGGCGTCGCAGACGATGTCACCGGCGATGTAGGTCATGGCCCGGTCCAGGTCACCGGCCTTCCAGGACTCGTGGTAGGCGAGGGCGGTCCGCAGCGCGAGGCTCATGGTGGCATCTCCTTGGTCGAGGGTCTGCCTGGGTGGACACGCGCGGCGCCCGGATCGGAACGGTCGATGGCAAGATTTCCCGGTGGACGACTTCGGGGAGCTGACCCGCGCGTACGAGCGGGAGCTGCGGCTGCACTGCTACCGGATGCTGGGCTCGCTCACCGACGCCGAGGACGCGACCCAGGAGACGCTGCTCGCGGCGTGGCGCGGCCTGCCCGGCTTCGAGGGCCGCTCGTCGCTGCGGACGTGGCTCTACCGGATCGCCACCAACCGCTGCCTCACCACCCTGCGGTCCAGGCCGCCCGCGCCGGTGGCGCCGTTCGAGCTGCCGGAGCCGACCGGCCACGGCGAGATCACCTGGTTGCAGCCGTTCCCGGACGCGCTGCTGCCGGAGGCCCGGGCGGAGACGGTCGAGGCGGTGGAGCTCGCCTTCGTCGCCGCCCTGCAGCGGATGCCGCCGCGGCAGGCCGCCGCGCTGATCCTGCGCGACGTCCTGGGCTTCACCGGTGCCGAGGTCGCCGAGATGCTCGGCGTGACCGAGACCGTGGTGAAGGGCCTGCTCCAGCGCGCCCGGACCGGCGCCGTTCGCCGTCCGGCGGAGACCGACACGGCGGTCTCGAAGCGGTTCGCCGAGGCGTTCACGACCGGGGACGTCGACGGGGTGGTGGCGCTGCTGACCGACGACGCCTGGCTGAGCATGCCGCCGGCCCCGCACGAGTATCACGGCAGGGCGGCCGTGGCCGCGTTCTTGCGGACCAGCTTCGCGTACGCGAGCGAGCGCGCCCCGGCGTTGCGGCCGGCCCGCGCGAACACGCAGCCCGCCTTCGCCGCCTCGCTGGACGGTGCCTTCGCCGGCGTGATCGTGCTGACCGTGCGCGACGGTCGCATCGCGGCGATCGCCCGCTTCCACGACCCGGCGCTGGCCGGCCGCTTCTAACTCGTCACGATCAGGACGAGCCACCCGGCCAGCACCAGCGCGAGGATCGCCGCCAGCACCCACGTGGGGACGCGGTGGCCGCCCTCGCGGTTGCGCCGGATCTCGGCGCGGATGCGGTCACGCTTGCGGCGTAGGCGGTCGGGCTCCATGGCCCGACCACCATAACCGCACGTCACATGCTGGCGATCAGCCGCTCGACGCGTTCGTCGTACGCCCGGAAGGGGTCCTTGCACAGGACGGTCCGCTGGGCCTGGTCGTTGAGCTTGAGGTGCACCCAGTCGACGGTGAAGTCGCGCCGCTTCTCCTGGGCGTGCCGGATGAACTCGCCGCGCAGGCGGGCCCGCGTCGTCTGCGGCGGGGTCTCCTTGGCCTCGAAGATCTCCAGGTCGTTGGAGATGCGGTCGACCTGCTTGCGCTTCTCCATCAACGCGTAGAGGCCGCGGCCACGCCGCACGTCGTGGTACGCCAGGTCGAGCTGGGCGATGCGCGGGTGGCTCATCGGGATCTCGTGCTTGGCCTGGTAGCGCTCGATCAGCTTGTACTTCGACACCCAGTCGATCTCGCGGGAGACCGGGTCGAGGTCGCCCGACTCGATCGCGTTGAGCACCCGGCCCCACAGCTCGACGACGCGCTTGGCGGTCTGGTCGCCGCCGCGGCGCTCGACGAACTCGGTGGCCTTGGCCAGGTACTCCTGCTGGATCTCGAGGGCGCTGACCTCCTTGTTGTTCGCCAGGCGGATCTTGCGGCGGCCGGTGACGTCGTGGCTGACCTCGCGGATCGCCCGGATCGGGTTCTCCAGGGACAGGTCGCGCATCACCACGCCGGCCTCGATCATCCGCAGCACGATGTCGGCGCTGCCGACCTTGAGCAGCGTGGTGACCTCGTTCATGTTCGAGTCGCCGACGATCACGTGGAGGCGGCGGTAGCGCTCCGCGTCCGCGTGCGGCTCGTCGCGGGTGTTGATGATCGGCCGGGACCGGGTGGTGGCGCTGGAGACGCCCTCCCAGATGTGCTCGGCGCGCTGCGACAGGCAGAACACGGCCCCGCGCGGCGTCTGGAGCACCTTGCCGGCGCCGCAGATCAGCTGGCGGGTCACGAGGAACGGGATCAGGACGTCGGCGAGCCGCCCGAACTCGCCGTGCCGCGACACGAGATAGTTCTCGTGGCAGCCGTACGAGTTGCCGGCGGAATCGGTGTTGTTCTTGAACAGGTAGATCTCCCCCGCGATGCCCTCGTCGTGCAGCCGTTTCTCGGCGTCGACGAGCAGGCCTTCCAGGATCCGCTCACCCGCGCGGTCGTGGGCGACCAGGTCGGTGACGGAGTCGCACTCGGGGGTCGCGTACTCGGGGTGGGAACCGACATCCAGGTAGAGGCGGGCGCCGTTGCGGAGAAAGACGTTGCTGCTGCGTCCCCAGGACACCACTCGGCGGAACAGGTAGCGGGCCACTTCGTCCGGAGACAGCCGCCGCTGCCCCCGGTAGGTGCACGTGACTCCGTACTCGGTCTCGAGGCCGAAAATTCGCCGTTCCATGACGAAACATTAGCCTCATCGGCCACCCGATGGCAGTCACTAGACTCCTGGACAGGATGAACGTTCTGGTCACCGGTGGCGCCGGCTTCCTCGGCTCGCACTTCGTGCGGGCCGTCCTGGCCGACCGGCTGCCGGGGCTCGAGGGCGCGTCCGTCACGATCCTGGACAAGCTGTCGTACGGTACGGCGAGCTTCGACACCCTCGGCGACGTCGCCCACGCCAAGCGCCTCGACTTCGTGCCCGGCGACGCCTGCGACCCCGCGCTCGTCGGCGCGCTGGTCCCGCGCTGCGACACGATCGTCCACGCCGCCTTCGCCGGCCAGGCGTCCCACGTCCTGGCGACCTCGGTGCTGCTCAGCGCCGCCCAGCGCCACGGATCCGCCCGATTTGTGCACATGTCCTGCGAAACGGCCTGCGGCCCGGGCGGCCCCCACCCGGAGAGCGCCCGGCTCGCGCCCACCTCACCCGCCGCGGCGGCCCTCGCCGGCGCCGACCTGCTCGCCGTGGCCTTCCACCGCACCCACGGCCTGCCCGCCATGGTCGTGCGCGGCAGCACGACGTACGGCACCCACCAGCACCCCGCCGGCGTCCTCCCCCGGGCCGTGACGCGGCTCCTGGACGGCGGGACGGTGCCCCTGCGCGCGGACCGCGAACGCGACTGGCTGCACGTCGACGACCACTGCCGCGCCATCGCCCTGGTGCTGGCCCGCGGCCGGCCCGGCGAGACCTACCACGTGGGCGGCTCGGTCGAGCTCAGCGAACGCGCGCTGATCGCGATGGTGCTCGACGAGATGGGCGCCGGCCCCGACAGGGTGGCCGACGCGCCCCTGCCCACCGGCGACGACCTGCGCTGCGTCCTCGACGACGGCAAGATCCGCGACGAGCTGGGCTGGCAGCCCCAGGTCGAGTTCGCCACCGGGCTCGCGGCGACCATCCGGTGGTACCGCGAGCATCCGGGCTGGTGGCGACCCCAGATCGGCTGACACGGGGCGCGGCACGCCCGCGCCCCGCGCGCCGTCAGGAACCGTCGCCGTTGACGCCGTCGGCCGGCTCGGACGGGTCGGCGTCGCCGGCCTTCGCCTTCGCCGCCTCGCCGCTCTTGTCCTCGGTGTCCTCCGACGCCGCGGACACGGTCGGCTTGTCGCCCGCCGGGTTCGGCGGGGCGGCGTCCACGTCACCCAGCTCCTTCTCCGGCACGTCCTTGCCGCCCTCGAGCAGCGTGGTCAGCGCCGCCCCGGCGATACGCCGGAACGCGCGGCCCTTGCGGCGACGGTCGAGCACCGCCACCTCCAGCTGCTTCGCGTCCAGCTTGCGGGTCTGGCCGTTCTCGCCGCCCACGCTGCCCAGCGCCTCGGCCGCCAGCGCCAGCGCCGCCGGCAGGTCGGCCGCCGTGTCGTGCCGCTCTCGCAGCACGTTCGAGATCGCCTCGGCCTGCCCGCCCATCGCCATGAACCCCGGCTCGTCCATCACCGAGCCGTCGTACGTGATCCGGTACAGCTCGTCGGTCTCCGGCGAGGCGCCGACCTGCGCCACGCAGATCTCCACCTCGTACGGCTTCTGCGTCTCCGTGAAGATCGCACCGAGCGTCTGCGTGTACGCGTTCGCCAGGCCGCGCCCGGTCACGTCCCGCCGGTCGTAGCTGTAGCCGTTGAGATCGGCCATCCGCACGCCGGCCCGGCGCAGGTTCTCGAACTCGTTGTACCGCCCGACAGCGGCGAACCCGATCTTGTCGTAGATCTCGCTGATCTTGCGAAGGGTGGTGATGTTCTCGGCGACCAGCAGGATGCCGCCCTCGTACGTCAGCACCACGGCGGAGCGGCCGCGGGCGATGCCCTTGCGGGCGTACTCCGAGCGGTCCCGCTGGACCTGCTCGGGTGATGCGTAGAACTGCATGGCCACGGGTGGCTACTCCCTCATGAAGTCGACTGCGGGTCTTGTCTTCCCGGGCGCGCTCAGCCGCCCGGGTTCTCCATGCGGCCGGAAACCACCTGCTCGGCCACCGCGGTGATCTCCTCCTCGGACAGACGGTGCGTCCCGTTCGCCGTCGCGGTCATCACCACCGGGAAAATCTTGCGGGTCAGATCGGGCCCGCCCGTCGCGGTGTCGTCGTCGGCCGCGTCGTAGAGCGCCTCCACGGCCAGCCGGACGGCCTCGTCGGTGCTCAGGCCCGGCCGGTACTTCTTCTTCAGCGCCGACTTCGCGAACAGCGAACCCGAGCCGATCGAGTCGTAGCCCGTCTCCTCGTACAGCCCACCGGCCACGTCGAAGCTGAAGATGCGCCCCACCCGGGACGGATCCGACGGCGACAGGTCGAAGCCCGCGAACAACGGCACGACCGCCAGGCCCTGCATCGCCGCGCCCAGATTGCCGCGCACCATGCCGGCCAGCCGGTTCGCCTTGCCGTCGAGCGAGAGCATCGTGCCCTCGATCTTCTCGTAGTGCTCCAGCTCCACCTGGAACAGCCGCATCAGCTCGATGCCGATACCCGCCGTGCCGGCGATGCCGATCAGCGAGTAGGAATCGGCCGGATGCACCTTCTCGATGTCCCGGCTCGCGATCAGATTGCCCATGGTCGCCCGCCGGTCGCCGCCCATCACCACACCGTCAGCGGTGGCGATCGCCACGATCGTCGTACCGTGCGGCGCGATGTCCGCGGACAGCCCCGGCGGCAGCGGCCGGCGCCCCGGCAGCAACTCGGGGGCCGCGTGCGTCAGGAACTGCGTGAAGGAGGACGTCCCCGAGTTGGTGAAGAAATCCGGTAGACGCCCGGATGGATCAAAGTCCTTTGCCACGTGGTTCCTTTCAGATACGTGATCGCCTCGGCAAGGTAGGCCGGACTGTCCCGGAACTGCCCGAGCCCGCCGTTGCAGTTGAAGCACAATATCCCGCGCACCCACCCGGTGCGATGATCGTGATCGACGTGTTGAGGGTCGGGCGCGCCACAGATCGCACACACCCCACCCTGCTCCGCCAGCAGCTCTTTGGCCTCGGCATCCGTGATGCCGTAGCGGTGCCGCAGGTGGTACTCGCGCGTTCCGCCGTAGAGCCGCTGTTTTGCCTCCCGGCCACGAGCGTTGTGACAGGGACGGCAATACGTGTGATAGCCACTCTTCGACGCCTTGGTGCGCGCGAAGTCGACGAGCGGCTTGACCTCCTCGCAGTCGGGGCACCACTTCGAGCCCTCGGGCACCGGCTCGGATGCTCGCCGCTGCTCCTTGACCCCGCGCTTACGACGGCTGGCCTCCGACCGCTCAGCAGCGCACTGCTTGCAGTAGAAGGCCAGTCCGTCCGGCCGCCGGGCGTTCCGGTGAAACTCGCTCACCGGCAACGCCCGACCGCATTGAGGGCAGTGCTTAAGGTCCGATCCCCGTAAATCGGACATATCGGTCACTGGCCCCCTTTTTGGACGTATCCCCTCACAAATTCTTCTGCGTTCTCTTCGAGGACGGAGTCGATTTCGTCGAGCAGATCGTCGACGTCCTCGGTGATTTCGGCGTGCCGCTCGGCTACCTCCGGGTTGGCCTCAGTGGTGACTTCCTCAACCTCTGAGTCCTGCCGGCCCTTGCCGGACTGCGACTGACCGCCGGTGTCTCGAGTTGCCATGGGGTACCACCTTTCTAGCCACCCGAAGCCCGCGACATCGGGTGGCTAAAACCTACCTCGCCGTTATGACAAAAAACCGCCCGCGGCCGCTCGTGTTTCTCAGCGGCTCGTGATCACCTCGAGCAGGTCCTTCGCGCTCTCGCACTTGTCGAACAGGGCCCCGACGTGCTTCTTCGTCCCGCGCTCGGGCTCCATCATCGGCACCCGCACGAGCGACTCGCGCCCGACGTCGAAGATGACCGAGTCCCAGCTGGCCGCGACCACTTCGGACGCGTACTGGGCGAGGCAGCGGCCGCGGAAGTAGGCGCGCGTGTCCTCCGGCGGCTCGGACATGGCCATCTGCACGTCGGCCGGGTCGAGCAGCGTCTTCATCGAGCCGCGCGCCACGAGCCGGTGGTAGAGGCCTTTCTCGGGCCGTACGTCGGCGTATTGCAGGTCGACGAGCTGGAGTTTCGGCGACGACCAGGCGAGGTTCTCGCGTTCGCGGTAGCCCTCGAGGAGCCGCAGCTTGGCCACCCAGTCGAGGCTGTCGGCGCACTCCATGGGGTCGCGCCCGAGCTTGTCGAGCACGTCCTCCCACCGGTCGAGGATGTCGAGGGTCTGCTCGTCGGCGTCGTCGCCCTCGCGCTCCTCGACGAACGCGCGGGCGCGCTCGTAGTAGGCCCATTGCAGGTCGAGGGCGGTGAGCCGGCGGCCGTCGCGCAGCCGGATGAGGTGGGCGAGGGAGGGGTCGTGGCTGACCGACTTGAGCTCGCTGACGGGGTCGGCGATGCCGAGGTCGCCGCTGAAGACCTTTTCCTCGATCATGTTGAGGACGAGCGAGGTGGTGCCGGCCTTGAGGTAGGTGGCGATCTCGGAGAGGTTGGCGTCGCCGATGATGACGTGCAGGCGCCGGTATTTGTCGGCGTCGGCGTGGGGTTCGTCGCGGGTGTTGATGATCGGCCGTTTGAGGGTGGTCTCGAGCCCGACCTCGACCTCGAAGAAGTCGGCGCGGGAGGAGATCTGGAAGCCGGCGCCGGAGCCGTCCTGGCCGATGCCGACGCGGCCGGCGCCGCAGAAGATCTGCCGGGTGACGAAGAACGGCGTGAGGTGGGCGACGATGTCGGCGAAGGGTGTCTGGCGGCGCATGAGGTAGTTCTCGTGCGAGCCGTACGAGGCGCCCTTGTTGTCGGTGTTGTTCTTGTAGAGCTGGATGCGGTGGGTGCCGGGGATGGTGGCGGCACGCCGGGACGCCTCGGCCATGACGCGTTCGCCGGCTTTGTCCCACTTGACGACGTCGAGCGGGTTGGTCACCTCGGGGGTGCTGTATTCGGGGTGCGCGTGGTCGACGTAGAGCCGGGCGCCGTTGGTCAGTATCACGTTGGCCAGGCCGAGGTCTTCGTCGGCGAGGGCGTCCGCGGGGTCGTAGGCGGCTCCGCTGTAGGTGAAGCCGCGGGCGTCGCGCAGCGGCGACTCCTCCTCGTAGTCCCATCGGGCCCGGCCGCCGCGGTTGAGTTCGGGTCGTGCGCCGTAGGCGTTGACCACCTGGGACGAGGTGACCATCGGGTTGGCGCCGGGCTGCCCCGGCACGGAGATGCCGTACTCGACTTCGGTGCCCATAATCCGTCGAACGCTCATGCCATTACTCCGCCCGCCATGGCCGTGCCCCTACTGCTCATGCATCGACTCTAGACGGTTCGGCTGACCTTCTCGCCCCGGCCTGTGCCGACTACGGCACTCTCAGTGGCGACGGGCGCCTTGTCGGGGCCGCGCCGGGCCCGGTCGGGACCGAGCCGGTTGTCGAGGAGGCGCTGCGCGTGGCGGCCGAGTCTCTGGCCGGGCAGTTCGATGTAGCGGTAGCTGAGCCAGGCCACCAGCAGGCTGCCGACGGCGAAGCAGACGCCGAGGGTCACCCGGTCGCCGACCGTGGGGTTGCGCTTGCCGATGTAGTGCACGACGACGAGCAGCACCACGAAGTGGAGCAGGTAGAGCGAGTAGCTGACCGCGCCGAGCCAGGTGAGGACGGCGGGCACGCGCCGGTGGCGCAGGGCGAAGCCGAGGGCGAAGGTGGCCGCGACGGCGACGGAGATGATCGTCCACCGGGTGAGCTCGGCGCGGGTTCCGGTGTGGAGCCACGTGGCGACGGCGGAGGCGGCCAGCACCAGCGCGAGGGTGCCGAATCCGGCGAGTCGGTTGATCTGCGCGTGGTGGAGCCGGTAGATGACGGTGCCGGCGAACATGATGCTGAGCATGAGGACGGCCTGCCACGACGACGTCGCCGTGCTCCATCTGGTGCTGTGCCCGTTGAGCAGGGGCAGGGCGATGACGGCGAGCCCGGCGAGGCCGGCCGCCGCGACGAGGGTCCGCCGGCCGCTGAGGTAGGCGATGAGGCTGAGCCCCAGGACGAGCACCAGCGCGGCGGCGGTCAGCCGGCGGGCGGCGGCGTCGCCGCCGAACAGGGCGTTGGGCAGCGCGGGCCCGGCGGCGACGGCGATCAGTGCCAGGCCGGCGGCCCACCAGGCGCTGAGGCGGTGCAGGCCCCAGACGAACATGCCGGCCACGATCAGGTAGAACGCCATCTCGAAGCCGAGCGTCCAGAAGGGCCAGACCAGGCCGCGGATGCCGACGAAGTCCTGCATCATCGTGACGTGGCTGAGGACGCCGGTGACGGTCTCGGCCCGCAGCGACTGTTGCAGGTCGATCACGTCGGCCGCGACGAACGCGAGGACGGCGGCGATGGTGACCAGGTAGGCCGGGTAGATGCGGAACAGCCGGCCGACCCAGAACTTGCGCGGTGAGCCGTGCCGTTCCAGCGACATCGGGATGACGTAGCCGCTGACGAGGAAGAACAGCAGGACGCCGTACTTGCCCAGGTCGATGTATTTGTGGATGGCGCCGTGGTGGGCGCCTCCGATGACCGACGGGCTGATGTGGTACCAGGCCACGACCAGGGCGGCGAAGCCCCGCAGGGCGTCGAGCCAGGCCATCCGGGCGGGGGCGGCCGTCGTGGGGGGTGGGGTGGCGGTGCTCGGCAGCGGGGAGATGATCGCAGTCATGGCCCGCAGTACCTTACCGATCCGTACTCAGTTGTGAAGCCCCTGTGTGATTTCTAAGTCAGCTCGAATTCGCAACGGCGCGCTCCGCAGCCGGGCTGCCACCTTTCGTGAGCCTGCGGCCGAGCGCCTGGCCGGGCAGTTCGACGAGCCGGTAGGAGATCCAGGCGAGAACGAGCGCGGCCGTCAGGTAGCCGGCGCCGGTGGCCAGCCGGAGGGTGAGGGGCTGCGAGGCGAGGCCGGGGATGAGGCGCGGCAGCTGGAACAGCACCACGACGTGCAGCAGGTAGAGCGAGTAGCTGATCCGCCCCAGCCCGGTCAGCACCTCGGGAAAGGCCCGGTGCCGCAGGGCGTACGCGGCGGCGAAGGTGACCGCGACCGCCGCGCCGGTGAGGAGCCAGACCCGGGTGCCGAGGTGGGCCCAGTGCGCGCCGGTGACCGCGAGGAGGACCACGGCGAGCGCGGCCGCGGCGGTACGGTGCCGGAGGTGGCCGTTCTCGCAGCGGTACACGACGGTGCCGGCGAACATGACGGCGAGCAGCGCGAGCCCCTGCCACGACGCGATGACGGTGCTGCCGGGCGCGGGATGGCCGTTGAGGGCGGGCAGGAGGACCACAGCGAGGCCCGCGGCGCCGGCCGCGCGCACCAGCCGCCGCCGCACGTACGCCACGACGCTGAGGACGGTCAGCAGCAGGACGGCCGCCGCGGTGAGGCGCCGGTCGTGGAAGGTGGCGCCGAGCAGGTCGTCGGGCAGCTGCGGCCCGGCGAGCGCGGCGGCCAGGGCGAGACCGGCGGCCCACCAGGCGCTGAGCCGGTGCAGCCGCCACGCGAACAGGCCCGCGACGATCAGGTAGAAGGCCATCTCGTAGGACAGCGTCCAGAGGACGCGGACCACGCCGCGCACCCCGGCCAGGTCGGGCGTCATCGTGAGGTGGGCGAGGACGCCGGTGACGGTCTCCGTGCGCAGGGAGGCCGGCCAGTGCATCAGCCCGGCCGTGACCAGGACGGCGACCAGCCCGACGGTGGCCAGGTAGGCGGGGTAGATCCGGCAGAGCCGGCCGATCCAGAACCGCCGCAGGTCGCCGTGCCGTTCCAGCGACATGGGGATGACGTAGCCGCTGACCAGGAAGAACAGCAGCACGCCGTACTTGCCGAAGTCGATGTGGCGCATGATCGCGAGGTGCCGCTCGGCGCCGAGCACCTGCGGGCTGAGGTGGAACAGCACCACGACCAGGGCCGCGTAGCCGCGCAGGGCGTCCAGCCAGCCGAGGCGGGTGGCGCCGGCGATCTGCCGTGAGCCGGTGTCGCGGCCGGCGAGGGTTGCGGTCACGCCGGATGCAACGAGGCCGCGGGGCGGGAGGAAACCCCCGCGCCGCGGCCTCGCGGATCGTTACAGGTACTGACCGGTGTTGCTGGCCGTCTCGATGGAGCGGCCGGCCTCGGCGCCCTTGCCGCCGGAGACGAGCGTGCGGATGTAGACGATCCGCTCGCCCTTCTTGCCGGAGATGCGGGCCCAGTCGTCGGGGTTTGTCGTGTTGGGCAGGTCCTCGTTCTCGCGGAACTCGTCGACGCAGGAGTCGAGCAGGTGCTGCAGGCGCAGCCCCTTCTTGCCGGAGGTGAGGAACTCCTTGATGGCCATCTTCTTGCCGCGGTCCACGATGTTCTGGATCATCGCGCCGGAGTTGAAGTCCTTGAAGTACAGGACTTCCTTGTCACCGTTGGCGTAGGTGACCTCGAGGAAGCGGTTCTCCTCGGACTCGGTGTACATCCGCATGACCACGGCGTCGATCATCGCGGCGACCGTGACGTCGGCGTCGTTGCCGTGCTCGGCCAGGTCCTCCGAGCTCAGCGGCAGGCCCGGCAGGATGTACTTGCCGAAGATGTCCTTGGCCGCCTCGGCGTCCGGGCGCTCGATCTTGATCTTCACGTCCAGCCGGCCCGGCCGCAGGATGGCCGGGTCGATCATGTCCTCCCGGTTGGAGGCGCCGATGACGATCACGTTCTCCAGGCCCTCGACACCGTCGATCTCGCTGAGCAGCTGGGGAACGATCGTGTTCTCCACGTCGCTGGAGACACCCGAGCCACGGGTACGGAAGATCGAGTCCATCTCGTCGAAGAACACGATCACCGGCGTGCCCTCGCCGGCCTTCTCCCGCGCCCGCTGGAAGACCAGGCGGATGTGCCGCTCGGTCTCACCCACGTACTTGTTGAGCAGCTCCGGGCCCTTGATGTTGAGGAAGTAGCTGGTGTGCTTCTCCTCGCCGCGCCGCTCGGCGATCTTTTTGGCCAGCGAGTTGGCCACCGCCTTGGCGATCAGCGTCTTGCCGCAGCCGGGCGGGCCGTAGAGCAGGATGCCCTTCGGCGGGCGCAGCTGGTGCTCCCGGAACAGGTCGGCGTGCAGGAACGGCAGCTCCACAGCGTCGCGGATCTGCTCGATCTGGGAGTGCAGGCCACCGATGTCGGAGTAGTCGACGTCGGGGACCTCCTCGAGGACGAGCTCCTCGACCTCGCTCTTGGGGATCCGCTCGTAGGCGTACGCCGATCGGGGCTCGATCATCAGCGAGTCGCCGGCACGGAGCTTGGCGATCTCGAGCGAGTCCGCGAGGGAGACGATGCGCTCCTCGTCGGCGTGCGAGACGACCAGGGCCCGGTCGCCGCGCTCCCCGTCGGGGCCCGCGAGGACCTCCTTGAGGGTGACGACCTCGCCGGTGCGCTCGAAGCCGAAGGCGTCGACCACATTGAGGGCGTCGTTGAGCAGCACCTCCTGGCCCCGCTGGAGGTCCTCGACCGTCAACGACGGCGAGACCGCCACGCGGAGCTTGCGGCCGCCGGTGAAGACATCGACGGTGCCGTCCTCGTGTGCTGCCAGGAAAACGCCGTAGCCGCTCGGCGGCTGGGCGAGCCGGTCAATCTCTTCCTTGAGAGTGACGATCTGGGCCCGCGCTTCCTTCAAGGTCGCCACGAGCCGGTCGTTGTTCTCGGTCACTCGGGCCAGCTGCGCCTGCGTCGCCGCAAGCCGTTCCTCGAGCTGCCGGACGTGTCGTGGGCTTTCGGTCAACTTCCGCCTGACAAGGGCGAGTTCCTCCTGCAGGAACGCGACCTGGCTGGAGAGATCGTTGGCCTCTTTTTCCCAACGTGCGGCGCGGTTGTCCGCCTCGTCGCTGCGTGCCACGTCCCACCTCCCCGGGGGCTCGAACGTCTTGGGATAACACTAGCCGCTGCGGGCCGGATTTCGACCCATGCAACACCCTCGTCACCGAGTCTTGATCCATTCGGCCGGTCCTCGCAAGTGACTTGTCGGACGCTTCCGGTACGGTCGCCGGGGGCTATCCGTGGGAGGTTCGACGTGTCTGCGCGCACCGGCGACGAGGAACTGCAGGTCTGGGTGGATCAGGACCTGTGCACCGGCGACGGGCTCTGTGTGCAGTACGCGCCGGAGGTCTTCGAGCTGGACATCGACGGACTCGCCTACGTCAAGGACACCGCCGGTGAGCTGCTGCAATCCCCCGGCGTGCGCACGAGCGTGCCGGCCCGGCTGCGCCTCGAGGTGATCGACTCGGCGAAGGAGTGCCCGGGCGACTGCATCCACGTGGTGCGCCGCTCCGACGACGTCGAGGTGGCCGGCCCCGAGGCCGCCTGAATCCGTTGCCGCGCGGCATGTTCCGCGCCGCCGCCGGCGATGCGACCGGGTCCCAATTTCGCGGAAAAAGTCACACGGCCGAAACCGAGGTTTAGAGTGTCGGCCGTCCCACGAGAGACGCAACCACGCGCGAGAACTCCTCGAGACGGGCGATTTGTCCCGGTCCGCCGTCGTCCAGCGTCTTGCCGAAGCGCAGCGCGTCGTGCCGGATCGCCTGCCGCGACTCGCCCTCGTCCATGCCGGGCGGCGGCACCGCGTCGTCGACCGAGCTCAGCAGCAGGTAGACGTCGATGCTGTCGACCCGGGCCTGGCCGTTGGAGGTGCGGGTGAGCCGCCGCCGGCAGCCCACCTCGGTGACCGTGGACAGCGGCACCACGCGCAGCGACGAGGTCATCGAGCCGACCGGGCCGTCACCGGGCGCCACGTCCTCGCCGTGCCACAGCACCAGGCGGCTGCCGTCGCAGATGACGACCTCCTGCCAGACGCCGTTGACCTCGTTGACGAAGCGCTCCAGCGTGAAGCAGAGCACCGAGGCGCCGCGCAGGACCCCGAAGAGCGCGTCCAGCGCCACCTCGGGATCGCGCAGGTAGGCCCGGGCCGCCGAGTCGAGATCCTGATAAGGCGACCAGTCGGGAAAGACAGCCGGCATCTCGTTGCTGCCGCCGAACGGCGGAGAACTCATCGCGCCCACCCGATCCTCCCCGCCCTCACGGCTGACTCGCTTGCCGCCATGGAAGCTACCCGACCCCGGTGCGTGCCGTCACATATCCGGGGCCGCTTCGCCGCTCTCGTCGTCCGAGCGAGTGTCGTCGATCTCCGCGACGGCCGCGGCGGCGAGGGCGGCCTGGGCCGCGCGGCGCAGCGCGTACGCCTCGGCTCCCTTGCTGGGCTTGCGGCGCCGCGGCGGCGCGGTCACGCCCGGTGCGAGCTTACGCGCCGACACCAGGAACGCGGTGTGCGCGATCATGCGGTGGTCGGGGCGCACGGCCAGGCCCTCGGCGTGCCAGTCGCGCACCAGCGACTCCCAGGCGCGCGGCTCGGTCCAGCCGCCCCGCTCGCGCAGCGCCTCCACCAACTCGGACATCTGGGGCGTCGTCGCCACGTACCCGATGAAGACCCCACCCGGGATCAGCGAGCGCTCGACCATGTCCAGCGCCTCCCACGGGGTCAGCATGTCCAGGATGATCCGGTCGAAACCGGTCTCGGTATTGCTCGCGACGTCGCCCGAGTGCAGGTGCCACGCCGGGTGCGGGCCGCCGAGGAAGGACTCGACGTTCTTGCGCGCGATCGCGGCGAAGTCGTCCCTGATCTCGTACGAGTGAAGCTCGCCCGAAGTCCCGACGGCGCGCAGCAGCGAGAGCGTGAGGGCGCCGGAGCCGACGCCCGCCTCGAGGACCTTGGCGCCGGGGAAGACGTCACCCATGGCCACGATCTGCGCCGCGTCCTTGGGGTAGATGACCTGCGCGCCGCGCGGCATCGAGAGCACGTAGTCGCTCAGCAGCGGGCGCAGCGCCAGGTACGGGGTGCCGCCGGTGGAGGTGACGACGCTGCCGTCGGGCAGGCCGATCAGCGCGTCGTGGGCGAGCGCGCCGCGGTGCGTGTGGAACTCCTTGCCCGCTTGCAGCACGATCGTGTGCATCCGGTTCTTCGGGTCCGTGAGCTGGACGCGATCGCCCTCCCGGAACGGCCCGCGGTGCGCGGGCAGCGAGTCGGTGTCGACGGCGGCAGGCGTAAGGGTCACAGCTTCGTTCACTTCCGTTGTTTCGTCGGTCGGCGGGGCTCCAGGACCTGGGCGACGTCGCCGACGCGGAGCACACCGACGACGTCCTCGCCGGAGGTCACCACGTACTGCGCGGCGGGGTGCGCCTGAAGCGCGCGCACCACCTGCTCGCCGCTGAGGTCCAGCGGCAGCGCGGGCACCGCGTCGCGCGAGCGCGACACGCTGTCCACCGCCACCCAGGGGCGGCGGTCCACCGGCACACGTTCGGCGGCGATGGGGTCGACCAGTGCGGTGAGATTACCGGCCGAGTCCGACACGGCGAGCACCACGTTCGGCCGCGGGTCCTGCGAGCGGCGCCGCTGCGCCTCGCCGAGCGGCGTGCCGGCCGGCACGGTGAGCAGCGGTCGGGCCAGCTCCCGCAGCTTGACCAGCGGGAACCGGCGGGTCATCCGGGCCAGCCGGATCGACTGGCCGGCGCCCTGCCAGAGCGTGAAGACGACCAGCAGGACGAAGAGCATGCCGAGCAGCGTGAGCGTGCCCAGCCGGTAGAGCCAGAAGGCGACCATGCCGGTGCCGAACGCGAGCACGCGCCCGGCCCAGCCGGCGGCCTCGGTGGCCCGGTCGCGGTCCTTGATCAGCCACCAGAGCCCGGCCCGCAGCGCGCGGCCCCCGTCGAGCGGCAGCCCCGGCAGCACGTTGAAGATCGCCACCAGGATGTTGCTCGCGGCCAGCTGGAACGCGATCTGCCCGGCGGCGGTACGGTCGGGCAGCGCCAGCGTGGCGGCGGTGGCGACCCCGCCGAGCACCAGCGACACGGCCGGCCCGGCCAGGCTGACCAGGGCGTCCACGCGCGGGGTGGGCGCGTCGCGGTCCATCTCGGTCCAGCCGCCGAGCAGCTCCAGGGTGATCCCGCGCACCCCGATGCCGAACCGGCGCGCCGTCAGCGCGTGGCCCAGCTCGTGCAGCAGCACCGAGCCGAGCAGGCACAGCACGAAGCCGAAACCCACGACATAGCCGAACGGGTCACGCAGGTCGAGCTCGGCGCGCACATAATTGCCATACACGTACGTGACCAGCACCGCCAGCAGGATCATCGACCCGTTCACGAAGATCGGGATGCCCAGAACCTGACCCACCGGCCTGCCGCCGCGCCGGGTCCGGGGCTGCCTCCTGCTGTCGTCCACGCCGTCGATGCTACGGAGTCCGCGGCGCGGGGCGGCCAACGGCTTTTTCGTCGTACCCCTGCCCTAGCCTCTTGGACATGACGGCACCCACGGTCTCCCCTCCCCCGCCCGGCTCCCCCCGCCGGGATCCCGCCGACCGGCCGGCCGGGCCCTCGCTGTCGCCGTCACGCGCGGCCGACTTCAAGACGTGCCCTCTGCTGTTCCGCTTCCGCACCATCGACAAGCTGCCCGAGCAGCCCTCCGCCGACCAGGTGCGCGGCACCCTCGTGCACGCGGTGCTCGAGACCCTTTTCGACCTGCCCGCCGCCGAGCGCACCCCCGAGGCCGCGGCCGCCCTGGTCGAGCCCGCCTGGCAGCGCATCCTCACCGAGGAGCCCGGCGTCGCCGAGATCCTGGCCGCCGCACCGGCCCGCCGCGGCGTGACCGACCCCGCCGCCGTCGCCGCCGAGGCCGACGCGTCGGGCCTGCCCGTGATCCCCGGCCAGGCGGCCCTGGCCGACGTGCCCGAGCCCGACGAGGCCACCCGGCTGAGCGCCTTCCTCGACAGCGCGCGGGCCCTGCTGCCGGGCTACTTCGCGGTCGAGGACCCGCGCCGGCTCGAGCCGGCCGAGCGCGAGAGCCTGGTCTCCACGCTGATCGACGACGAGCTGCTGATCCGCGGCTACATCGACCGCCTCGACATCTCCCCCGCCGGCGACCTGCGCGTCGTCGACTACAAGACCGGCGGCGCCCCGCGCGAGGCGTTCGAGGGCCGCGCCCTGTTCCAGCTGAAGTTCTACGCCCTGGTGCTGTGGCGCACCCACGGCGTGGTGCCCCGGGTGCTGCGCCTGCTCTACCTCAAGGACGCCGAGGCCCTCGACTACAGCCCCGACGCCGAGGAGCTCGAGCGCTTCGAGCGCACCCTGGTCGCCCTGTCCGCCGCCATCGAGCGCGCCAAGCGCGACCAGGACTTCCGCCCCAAGCCCAGCCGCCTCTGCGGCTGGTGCAGCCACCAGGCCCTGTGCCCCGAGTTCGGCGGCACCCCGCCGCCCTACCCCACCACCACCGACCCGGCGGCCGACTCGGCCCCCGCCGACGACGACCGCCTGGCGTGACCAGAGGTGCCATCATGACCGCGTGATCGACTCCCCGGCCCTGGCCCACTCGGTCCCCGGCGCCCCCTGGCTGCCCACCGGCAGCCGTGCCGAGGTCTGGGCCGGCCACGACCTCGATGTCCCCGAGCCCACCGTCATCGTCCGGCTGGCCCTGTTCCGCGACGGCAAGCTCTTCTGCGTCCGCACGCCGAAGGGCTTCGACATCCCCACCCAGTTCCTCGACGGCCGGACACCGTCGGAGGGCGTGTCCCACCTGACCGCGCGGTACCTCCACGCCCCCACGACGCGCGCGGCACCCACGCCCGACCGGGAGGCCGGCGCCTACTCCGGCGACCTGGACGTCGCCGGCGAGCGGGCGCGGCGGCCCTTCCCGCCGGCGGGTGGCGTCGCGACTCGGTGCATCGGGTTCGTGCGCAACATCGTGCCGGTTCCGGACGCGAGCTACCGCCTGCCGGTCCCACTGGCGCACGTGCCGGTCTTCACGCCGCGCGACCCCCAGCTGCGTCCCGCCGACAGCGCCGGCACGTGGATCGGCCTCGCCGACGGCGCCGACCTGCTGGGCGAGCGCCACTGGTGGCCCATCGCCCGCTGGCACGCCGATCGCCTAGGGTGACCGCCATGCACGCCGCCGTCGTCCGGGCCCACCGGTGACCTCGCCACGCCCGCTGCGCGTCCTGCTGGCCGACGCCGCCCCGATGCAGCGCTCCGGCCTGCGAGCAGTCCTGACGGCAGCCACGCCCGCCCGCCCCGCGTCGGCCCCTACGCCGGCAACCGAGCCGGACGACAAGCCTGGCCGAAACGCCGAGCCCCGGCACGGCGGCGCCCACCTCGGCTCGGGCGCCGCGCAAGGCTCCGGCGCAGCTGCCGCCTCCAGCGCCGGAACGACGCCCCACTCCACAGCAATCTCGGCGACCACACCGCCGTCCCCTGCCAGCCCGCCCCCGGCGGTCACGCTGGCCTCCCCTTCCACCCCGCCTTCCTCGACCACCCCGTCTTCCGCCGCCACACCGATCTCGTACGCCGCTCCGCCCTCCCCCACCACACCGATCTCCCCAACCGCCTCGCCCTCCGGGGCCGCTTCCTCTTCCCGCACCACCGCGCCCTCCCCGGCCCCTTCCGCTTCCGGCACCACCGCGCCCTCCGCGACCGCTTCCACTTCCGGCACCACCACCCCCTCCGCGACCGCTTCCACTTCCGGCACCACCACCCCCTCCGCGACCGCTTCCGGCACCACCTCGCCTTCCCCCGCCGCTTCCACTTCCCGCACCACCACGCCTTCCCCCGCCGCTTCCACTTCCCGCACCACCACGCCTTCCGCGGCCGTGCCTCCTTCCCCCTCCACGCCCGTCCTCGGCGCGGAAGTCGATGCGGGCGCCGGGGATCAGACGGCCGCCGCGGAGATCGTGGTTGTCGGGGAGGCCGGCGACGGCGTTGAGGCGATCGATCTGGCTCGGCGGCTGCTGCCGGATGTGCTGATCACGGATCTGGTGCTGCCACGGGTGGACGGGCTCGGGGTCACGCGGGCCGTGTCGGAGGCGGGGCTGCCGGTGCGGGTACTGGTGATGACCACGCACGACACCGACGAGGACGTGCTCGCCGCGGTTGCCGCCGGGGCGACGGGGTTCCTGCGCAAGGACGTGCCGGTCGCCGAGCTGGTGGCGGCGGTGCGGGCGGTCGCGGCGGGCGGTGCAGTGATCACGCCGCCGGTGCTGGCGCGGATCCTGGCGCGGGTGGCCGACGCGCTGCCGGCGCCCGAGACGACCACGTCCGGCAAGCTCGACGCGCTTACCGAACGGGAACGCGAAGTGCTGGTCCACGTCGCGCGCGGCCACTCCAACGCCGAGATCGCCGCCGCGCTGCGGGTCAGCGAGACCACCATCAAGACCCACGTCGGCCACGTCCTCACCAAGCTGCGCCTGCGCGACCGCACCCAGGCGGTCGTCCTCGCCTACGAGACGGGCCTGGTCAAGCCGGGCGCCTGACGCTCAGCACACGCCACGGCGCGGCCGCGCGGAAACCGGCACGCGGCACTCCGCGGACAGACCGGCGCGAGTGTCACACACCCCACGCACCTCCGGGGCGCAGGCCGGAGTTACCCAAACCTCCGGTGAGACAGCCAGGCAGGCAACCTCCGAACCTCCGGCCACAGAGGACCAGGCGCGGAGCCGCCCGAAACTCGGGCCACACACGGCCATGCGCGTTGTCACAGGAACCGGCGCCGACGCCGCACGGGCGGAGCGAGTTCGGCGCCCTGCAGGCGACGCCAGGCCGCTTACGGCTTCGCCGGAGCCGGCGGCCGAAGGACCCGCCGCCGCGGCCGGTGTCGCGCGCTCGATCGGTGACTCTGGGCCGCCGTTGGTGTCACGAAATCGGGGCGCCGGGCGGTCCTCCCACTGAAGCTGCCGCCGCGCAGCCCGGCATGAGGAGGCACGCCATGGTGGAGAACGAGCGGTCCGGCGCACCCGTCGTCGTGGGCGTCGACGGGTCCGAGCAGGCTCTCGCGGCCGTGCGGGTGGCGGCGGGTCAGGCCCGGGACCGCAAAGCGCCGTTGCGTGTCGTGCACGCGTTCATCTGGCCGTCCCTGCATGTCGACGTGGGGCCCGTGGCCGAGGACATGCCCGGCACCGGGCTGCGGCATCAGGCGGAGGACTTCCTCGCGGAGGCGGCGGCCGAGGCGGTGAAGGTGGCGCCGGACGTGGCCGTCACCACGGCGCTGGTGGAAGGGTCCGCAACGCCGGTGCTGCTCGCCGAGTCGCGGGACGCGCGGGTGCTGGTGCTCGGTGATCGGGGGCTGGGCGGCGTCAGCGGGCTGATCGTCGGGTCGGTCGCGGTGCACACGGCGGCGCACGGGCACTGCCCGGTGCTGGTGGTGCGGGGCGGCGAGCCGGTGGGCGGGCCGGTCGTGGTGGGGGTCGACGGGTCGGAGACGTCGCTGCTCGCGGTGGGGGCGGCGTTCGAGGAGTGCTCGTATCGGGGTGCCGACCTGGTGCCGGTGCTCGTGTGGAAGGACTCCGAGGAGGCGGCGCGGCGTCTGCTCAGCGAATCGCTGGCCGGGTGGCGGGAGCGGTATCCGGACGTCGCGGTGCGGCCCGACGTGGTCCACGGCAATCCGCGGCAGGTCCTGGTGGAACGATCGCGGACGGCGCAGCTGGTGGTGGTCGGCGCGCGCGGCCGGGACACGTTCAAGGGCCTGGTGCTGGGCTCGGTCAGCCAGGCGCTGCTGCACCACGCCGCCTGCCCGGTCGCGGTCGTGCGGGCCGCCCCAGCACAGGACGGCCCAGCAAAGCGGAACGATCCGGCAGAGCAGGGCGACCCGACAAACCAGGGCGACCCGGCAAAGCAGGACGACCCGACAAAGCGGGACGGGCCACCGAGGCAAGAGGGGCCCGTGGAGAACGTCGACGAGTTCATCGACCGGCCCGTGGACGCCGTCTCCGGTCTCGTCCCCGACCGGGAGCGCCTGGCCGGCCTGCTCGACGACCTGCGTGCGGCCGGCGTGGACGTGGCGCGCGTCGTGGTGCTGCACGGGCCGGAAGGCGTCCGCATCCTCGACAGCGACGGCTCGCGGCACGGCCTGCATTCCCGGTTCGTCCGGTTCTTCCAGAACTGGGGGTACGACGACGCGGTGCTGAACCTGTACGACGAGGGGCTGCGCAACGGCGAGGCGGCCCTGATGATCCCGGCCTCGCCCGCGGACAAGGACGCGATCGCCCGCCTCGTGCACCGGCGCCAGGGCCACGCCATCCACTACTTCGGCGCCGGCAACGCCCAGTCGCTGAGCGGCCCGTGAAGGTCACTCGAGGGCGCGGGAAACGGCGCGGCGGGCGCGGACAATGTCGATGACGGTGGCGGCGGTGCGGGCCAGGTGGGTCCGCCCGTCCGGCAGCTGAGCGTCGGGGCTGATGTAGCTGAGCGGCCCCACATGGGTGGCCGGGTCCAGCCCGTGCACGTCCACCTTGCCGTCGCGGACCGCCCTGTTCCAGCCGCTCCACCGCACCGGCCGCCACCGCTGCGGGAACACCCGGGCGCCGGCCCGCTCGATCCAGTCGGCGTCGCTGGTGAGCCGGTCGATGTGCTCGGCGTGGGTGAGGTCGTTCGCGCCGTTGTGGAAGCCGCCGAGCATGATCACCCAGAGGGGTGCCCGGAGCCGCGTCCACAGTCCCTCCACCGCGCCCAGGGCGAGTTGCGCGCCGCCGCTGTAGCCGAGCAGGACCACCGGGATGCCGCTGCCCGGCTCGTAGCCGGCGAGCCGCAGCTGGCCGGCGATCTGCGAGCCGACCGCACGGTTGTACAGGGGCCGGTAGCGCCGGTCGGCGGCGATGAAGATCTGCATGACGTTGTGCAGGAACAGCAGCAGCCCGATGCGGTGGCGCAGCCACGTCCACACCCGGCGGTCGGCGAGCGGGTCCGCCAGCGGCGAGTACGGCAGCACCTGGCCCAGCACGCGCAGCTCCGGCGCGCCGTCGATCACCGCCTGGACGAGCCGGCCTCCGTCGCGGGTGTCGCGGAAGCGGCGCTTGCCGATGCCGTCCAGGTAGACCAGGTAGGCGTCCGGCGGGCGGCCCGGTTCCGCTCCCCGGGCGTACGGCATGCCGGCCGGCAGCTGCGTCGCCGGGGTGCGCCAGCGCGCGGCGTACGCGAGCAGCTCGTAGCGGGCGAGCAGCGCCTCGGCGAGCAGGACCGGGCCGAGCCCGGCGAGCAGCAGCACGAACAGCAGGTCGGTCATGTCTCGAGCTCCGGTTCTCGGATCTTGGTGAGGAGGGCGACGAGGCGGCGCACCGCTTCGACGGCGAGGCCCAGCCCGGCGCCGGCGACGGCCACGCAACCGGCAGCGGCCCACCATCCGGTGCCGGTCGACGCGGCGAGCGCGTCCGCGAGGCCGGCACCGGCCGCGGCCAGGAGCAGCAGGTGCAGGAACGGGCCGAGCAGCGGGAACGCGAGGACCGCGGCGAGCAGCAGCGGTGCGAGCAAGCCGGGGGTCCAGGAGAGCTGGGGCGTGGTGTCCGGCAGCACCAACTCGGCCACGGTCCACGCGGTCAGCGGCCACAGCGCGAAGACCGCCGCGTCGACGACCGCGCCGAACAGCACCAGCCCGGCCGCCGCGTGCCGGGACGCACCGGAGCGGCGGGCCACCACGGGCAGCAGCCGGCCGACGGCCTCGGACAGCCCGGCGAGCAGCAGCAGGACGGCGACCGCGGGGGTCACCGCTCAGCCCTGCCGGGGCGCGTCGGCGGAGGCGGGCCGGCTGCCCGCGTAGCGTTCGAGCTCGTCGGCGGCCCGCCGGTAGCCGCCCGCGTCGCGCTGGGCGGTGCGCATGGTGCCCGCGGCGGCGCGGAAGCCGGGCTCGTCGAGCAACCGCCGGGCCTGGGCGCGTACGGCCTGCTCGGTGACGTCCTGCGCGCCGATCGACAGGCCGGCGCCGAGTGCCACGACGCGCGACGCCACCAGCGGCTGGTCGGCGCCCTGCGGGACGACCAGCATCGGCACCCCGGCGTGCAGCGCCTCGTTGACGCTGTTCATGCCGCCGTGGGTGAGGAAGAGCGCGGCCCGGGCCAGGATCTCGGGTTGCGGCACGGAGCGCCGGGCGATCACGGTGGCCGGCAGCGGGCCGAGGGCGGCCGGGTCGGTCTGCCCGGTGGCCACGACCACGGTGCCGCCGAGCGGAGCGAGCGCGGCGGCGAAGGCGCGCAGCGGAGCCGGGCCGGAGCTGAAGACGGTGCCGAGCGACGCGTACAGCACAGGATCTCGCAGCTCGGCGAGCGGGAACGACGGGTCGGGCGGGCGCGCGCCGATGCTGGGGCCGACGAAGCGGTACGTGTCGTCCAGCTCGTCGGCGCCGATCTGGAACTCGCGCGAGGTGAAGACCAGGTTGAGCGACTGGCGGATGTTGCCGAGGTCGACCGGCGGCAGCCCACCGGGCCGATAGCGGCGGCGCAGCTCGAGGCGCGACCGCAGGTAGCCGGCGAACAGGCCGGGGCGGCCGGCCGCCGAGGACAGCAGCTCCCACGAGCCGCGGGTGGGGCTGGGCGCCTGCCGGGTGAAGGCGAAGGTGGTGAACGAGGACGCGGCCGGCACGCCGAGCTCGCGGGCGGCGATCGCTCCCCACGGGCAGGCGGAGTCGTGCACGATCAGGCCGGGCCGCATCCGGCGCAGGTCGGCGAGGACGGCGGGCAGCACCCGTACGGCGGTGCGGGCCAGCGACGCCACCAGCCCGGCCGGGGTCGGCGGGTCGGGGATCGTCCGGTCCTCGCCCGGGTAGAGGTGGGTGACCGCGCCGGCGGCCTCGATCTCGGCGCGGAACGTGGGCCAGGTGTGGTAGCTGACCGTGTGTCCGCGGCGGACCAGCTCCGCCACGATCGGCAGGGTCGGGTTGACGCGCCCGTGCATGCCGATGTTGAGGAACGCGACGGTGCTCATCGCCCGGCTCGCGTCAGCTCGCGGGCGGCGCCCCGGTAGAGGCCGGGCCCGTCGACGCGCAGCTCGTCGAGGAACCGGCCGGCCGTGGCGGACGCGGTCCGGATCAGCCGCCGGGCGTGGCCGAAGTCCCACGGCGGCGGCCACTGCTCGATGCCGGTCGGCAGCACGACGGTCGGCACGTGCCGCGCCACCTCGCGCAGATCACGCTCGATCTGGTGGCGGAACAGCAGCACCCCGGCCCGGGCGGCGACCGCGGTCGCGCGCGGCGCCGGGCCCGCCGACGGCGACGGGCCGCTCTCCGGGCCGATCGACAGCACCACCACGCTGGCGGCGCCGGCACGCAGGGCGGCGCGCACCGGCACGTACGCGATGACACCGCCGTCGACGAGCGTGCGCCCGCCGCGGGTCACCGGCGGGAACACGCCCGGGATGGCCGCGCTCGCCACCAGGGCGGACTCCAGGTCGCCGCGGTCGAGCAGCACCTCGTCGCCGGTGACCAGATCCATGGCGACCGCGGTGAACGGGATCGGCAGCTCCTCGATCACCGGCGGCAGCCCGGCCCGGCCGATCAGCCGGCGCAGGCCGCGGTCGGCGCAGATCCCGGCCCGCGAGGACGGGTAGCCGATCGGGAAGACGTCGCGGCGGCGCAGCCGGGTCCACACGTCCTCGAGCCACGGCGCGGCGCTGTCCGGGTGGGCGGCCGCGATCGCCCCGGTGAGCGCGCCCACGGACGTCCCGACGATCAGGTCGGGAACGAATCCGCGCTGCTCCAGCGCGTAGCCCACGCCCGCGTGCGCCGCACCCAGCACCCCGCCGCCGCCCACCGCCACGGCCACGGGGCGGGGAAGGGCGCGCAGGCCCGCCGTCTCGCCCATGATCAACCTCTTTCCACGGAAATCGGGTCTCCTGCCCCTGAGACCGGGCGGCCGGCCGCTTCCGTGACAGTGGCGGAGCCCTAGCCGGCTGCGGGGCGCAGCTGCCGGCGGGAGGTGATGCCGAGCTTGGTGAAGACCTTGCGCAGGTGCCATTCGACGGTGTGCGGGCTCAGGAAGAGCTGGGCGCCGATCTCGGCGTTGGTCAGGCCGCGCCCGGCGAGGCGGGCGATGTGTGCCTCCTGCACGGTGAGGGCGTCGCTGACGCGGGCGGCGCGCTCGGCGACCGGCTCGCCGGCGGCGGCCAGCTCGTGCCGGGCCCGGTCGGCGAACGCGTCGGCGCCGGCCGCGGTAAGCATGTCGTACGCGGGGCGCAGCTGGGCGCGGGCCGCCCGGCGGCGGTTCTCCCGGCGCAGCCACTCGCCGTAGAGCAGGTGGGAGCGGGCCAGCTCGACGCGGATCCGGGTGCGGCCGAAGCGCTCGATCGCCTCGTGGTGGAGCGCGTCGGCCCGGCCGCCGGTCGCCAGCAGGGCGCCGGCCCGGGCCAGCGTGCCGAGCGCCCAGTCGGTCCCGCCGGCCTGGGCGCTGGTGGCGAGGCGGTCGTACGCCCGCTCGGCCGTCTCCCGCTGCCCGCCCCGCACCGCCGCCTCGACGAGCTCGGACAGCGACCACGAGACGATCGCCGAGTGGATCGGGTGGGCGGCCGCCGCCTGCGCCGCAGTGATCGCCTCCTGGTAGCGGGCGAGGCCGTTGAACAGCACCGCCTGCGTCCAGTGCAGAACCATGATGCCGGCCGCCTCGCCGCGGGCGACCAGGTCGGCGATGCTCGCCTCGATCAGCGGCCGGGCGATCGCCTCGTCGCCGCGCCAGGCCGCCACCGTCAGGGCGCCGTACGGGGCCAGCGCCTGCCCCGTCGCGTCGCCGATCGCTTGGATCTCCGCGACCAGGGAGGCGGCCACGGCCGGCTCGCCGGCGAGCACCTCCGCGCAGACGAGCGAGTTCAGGGTCAGCGGCAGCGAGCTCAGATCGCCGTGGGTGCGGGCGACGCGGACGTGCCGGGCGGTGGCCGCCGACCAGGTCTCGTCGTCCCAGCAGTCGGCGGCGGTGATCGCGGCCAGCCACAGCCAGCCCTGCTCGTCCGCGCCGGCGGGGTGCTCGTCGCGGAACGGCCGCAGGGCGTCGAGGATCAGCGGGGCTGCGGCGAGGTAGCCGTCGGTGCGGGCCACCGCCAGGCTGTCCAGCAGGGCGTCGCCGGGCCGCTGCCGGGCGGGCCGCGGGGCCGCGCGGATCGCCCGCGCCACCTCGCCGACGCCGGAGTCCTCGGCGAAGCCGGCGGTCAGGACGGCCGCGCCCATCGCGTCGCGGTAGGTGTCGCGGGCCAGTTCCGCGTCGAGCGGCTCCAGCCGGCGCGCGGCGTCGAGCAGCAGCCGGGGCGCGGCCATGTCGTGACCGGAGGCGAACGCGATCCGGGCCCGCATCAGGGCGACCGTCGCGCCGTGCAGCTCGCCGGCCGCGCCCTCGTCGGCGGTGAGCAGCAGCTTCAGCGCGGTCTCGAAGGCGCCGCAGCGCATCTCGGCCTCCGCGGCGGCCAGCGCCCGCACCGCGCGGGCCGCCGGGTCGGGGGTGAGTTCGGTCGCGCGCCGCAGGAACTCGGCGGCGGCCGCGATGCCGCCGCGGCGCTGCGCCCGCTCGGCGGAGCCGGCGAGCTCGGCGGCGATCTCCTCGTCCGGCTCGTCCGCGGCGCTCGCGCGGTGCCAGGCGCGCCGGTCGGGGTCGGCGACCGGGTCGGTGGCCAGGGCGAGGGCCCGGTGCACGTCGCGGCGCTCGGCGGGCGAGGCCGCGCGGTAGACCGCCGTGCGGACCAGCGGATGGCGGAACCGGACCCGCGAGCCCAGCTCGATCAGCCCGGCCGCCTCGGCCGGCGCGCCCGCGCCCGCGGGCAGGCCGAGCAGCCGGGTGGCGCGGCGCAGCAGCAGCGCGTCGCCGAGCGGCTCGGCGGCGGCCGTGAGCAGCACCTGCTGGGCCGGCGCGGGCAGTGACCGCATGCGCCGGGCGAAGGTGCGCTCGATGGTGGTGGCCAGCGGCCGGGCGTCGGGCCGGCCGAAGCCGCCGGCCAGCTCGGCGGCCGTGAGCCCGCGGGGCAGTTCCAGCAGCGCGAGCGGGTTGCCGCGGGTCTCGGCCACGATCCGGTCGCGGACCTGCTCGTCGAGCCGGCCGGGGACGGCCGCGTCGAGCAGCGCGCGGGCCTCATCGTCCGGCAGGCCGCCGAGCCGCAGGTCGGGTAGCCCTCGCCAGTCGGCGCCGGCCGCCGATTCGCGGATCGCGAAGACCACGCCGACCCGTTCGGCGAGGAGCCGGCGCGCGACGAAGGCGAGCGTCTGGGCGGACGTCCGGTCGAGCCACTGCGCGTCGTCGACCAGGCACAGCAGCGGCCGGTCCTCCGAGACCGCGGCCAGCAGGCTCAGCACGGCCACCCCGACCAGGAACCGGTCCGGCGTGCTGCCGGCGGCGTGGCCGAACGCGACGGCCAGGGCCTCGCGCTGCGGGGCGGGCAGCCGGTCGCGGACATCGAGCATCGGGGCGCACAGCTGGTGCAGGCCGGCGAAGGGAAGCTCCATCTCGGACTCGACGCCGGCGACCCGCGCGACCCGGCAGCCGGCCGAGCGCCGCGCCAGCTGCCGCAGCAGGGCGGACTTGCCCACGCCGGCCTCGCCGCGGATCAGCAGGGCGCGTCCCCGCCCGGCGCACACGTCAGCGACCACTCGATCCAGGACCGCGCTCTCCGCCTGCCGGCCACGGAACGCGCGCGGTGCGGCACCGCTCGTCATGGCTGCAACCCCCGCGTCCGAGGCTAGAGCCGTTGGTCAGCTCGCGATAGGACCTCCCACCAGCAGGAACGCGCCGATCACCGGAGCCGTGCCGATATCTGGGGCAAATCCGCCGCGAGCAGACGCTCAAGGTGGCGCAGGTCACCGCCGCGCGCGGCGCCGAGGAAGGCGCGCACCAGGCGCCGATGGGCGGCGGCGTCGACCGGCCGGCATCGCCCGGCGGCCAGCGCGAGGTGAGCGCGCCGGGCCAGCTGCCGGCAGTTGGCGGCGCTCAGCCGGGTCACGTCCGCGATGCGCCGGTACGGGTAGTCGAAGGCCGTGCGCAGCAGGTACGTCGCGCGTTCGGCCGGCGTCAGCCGTTCCAGCAGCAGTCGGAGCGCGGCGTCTACGGCGTCGCCCCGCTCGGCCAGCGTGTCCGCGCCCGCGCCGCGATCGGCGGTGTCCGGCAGCCAGGGCCCGGCCGGGGTCTCCTGGCGCCGGTGGGCGGAGAGCACGGCGTTGATCGCGAGCCGCCGGGCGGTGACCGCGAGGAACGCCCGGGGGCTGCGCACGTCCGAGCGGTCCGCCCGCTCCCAGCGCAGCCACGTCTCCTGCACCACGTCCTCGGCGTCGCCGGCGTCACCGAGGACCCGCAGGGCGACCGCGTGCAGCCGCGGCCGTGCCGCGGAGAACTCCGCCAAGTTCGTCGTCACGGTCCCGCCTCCCGTCGCCACGCCTCCGGCCAGGCCCGGCCTGGCGATCACGGGGAAGCAAGACGAGGCCGCGTCGCGGCCCCGCGTGATCGGCGGGACGGACCGTGCGCCCACCATCACCCGGCCCGGCGGCCCGTCGAGCCCTTGGCGGCACGTGGCCGGGCCCGTGGTCGCGTGGCGGGGCCACCACGCGCGAACGCCCCGAGCGTGGGCCCGGGGCGTTCGGAGGCGGGCCGCTCAGGCGCGGCGCGGGTTGGGGGTGGGGCCTCGGCTCACGGGCCACTCCGGCGGGGCGAAGCGGGCGGCGCGGCCGTTGCGGCCGGCGGTCAGGCGGCGGCGCACGCCGCGGGCGGTGGTCTCGATGCCGAAACGGTTGTCGGGGAGCATCAGGCTGCCTTCCTCTCGGTGGTGGCGCGGTGGATGTGGATGTCGCCGCTGGCCGTGCGGACCCGCAGCTCGATCGAGCCGGGGGCGGCGGCGGGCGGGACCTCGTCGTCCGGCACCGGCTCGGCCGCCGGAAAGGCCGGCGACGGCGAAGCCGACGCGGAGGGCGAAGCCGCCGGAAAGGCCGGCGACGGTGAGGCCGGCGCGGAGGGCGAAGCCGCCGGCGGTGCCGAGGTGGGCGGGGCGGGCGGTGCCGAGGTGGGCGGTGCCGGCGGGGCGGCGGGCGGCGGCGGGAACGGCGGCCCCGGCCGCGCGGACGGCCCAGGGAACGGGTGGCCGGACGGCCCGGAGAACGGGTGGCCGGACCGCCCGCCGAACGGGTCCCAGTCCCGGTCGGGCAAGGGCACGGGCACGCCGACGCCCGGGACGCTCTCGAGCATGGCCCGCAGCCCGGGCACCGCGTCGATGCCGGGCACGGCGTCGAGGTTGACGAACGGGCCGAGGCCGGGCGCCGGCAGCGGCGTCGTGCCCGCTTCGGGGGTGAGGTCGCTGGTGGACCGGCCCGAGGCGCTGCTCAGGTCGAGCCAGACGCGGGTGCCGGGCGCGATGCCGATTTTGACGTCACCCGACGCGGTGCGGACGTCGCCGGTGCCGTCGCGCAGGCGCGCGATGTCGACGTCGCCGCTCGCCGCGGACGCGCGGATCGATCCTCCGACGTCTCCGACGCGGATGTCGCCGCTCGCGGTCTTGACACTGACGTCACCGGTGACGTCACCGATGCGCAGGTCGCCGGAGGCCGCCTCGGCCTTGAGCGAGCCGCCGACGCGGCCGACGCTGAGGTCGCCGCTGGCCGCGTCGAGCTTGACGTCGCCGGTGACCTCGGCGAGCGCGACGTCGGCGGAGGCGACGGTGAGCTCGACGGCCGACCAGGCGCCCTCGGCGCGCACGTCGGCCGCGGCGCTGCGGCCGGTCAGGGCGCTGCCGAGCGGGACACGCACGGTGATGCGCAGCTTCGGTGACCGGCGCAGCCGCCACGGGTTGTCATTGCCGGGCGGCTCGATGAGCAGCTTGTCGCCCTCGAGGACGACCCGGGTGCGGTCGGCGGCCGCGCGGCCCTTGTCGTTGTAGGGCTCGACGTCGACCTGCACCGAGTCGCGCGACTCGGCGGTCGCCTCGACCGTGCCGTCGAGGGCGCGCAGGGCCACGACCACCGGGGTGGGGTGCTCGAACTCGTACATCTGCGTCTCCTGAAGAGGGGAGGTCAGGCCTGGAAATATCCGGTGATCCGCTGGGACGACCGGCGCGGCGGGGCGGACGGGGCGGCGGGGCCGTGCGCGGCGGCCGTGACCGCCCGCACCAGCCAGGCGTTGACCGAGATCCCCTCGGCGGCGGCCATCTGCTCGACGTGGGTCTTGAGGCTCTCCGGCATGCGCAGGGTGAGCCGGGTGAGGTCACCGCCGTCGGCCGGCGGCGCCGCCGGCGTGGGGCCGGCCGGCGGCTCCGGGGCGTGCTGGGTGACCACCAGGTCGGCGTCGCGGCCGCGCAGCCGCACCTCGACGCTGGCGTCGCGCAGCCGGGTGGTGATCTCGGCGGCCGCGTCGGAGAGCGCCTCGAGCAGCGCCAGCCGGGCGGACGGCTCGAGGGAGTGGCCGAGCATCTCGGCCGCACGGGTGGTCTCGGGACCGCCCGGCGCGGCGGCCGCGGCCAGGTCCGCCCGGAGCGTCTCGAGGTACGGCGTCAGATCCATGCCACCACTATGACGTCACGAGTGACGTCAGTCAAGCGTCATCAGTGACATCTCAGGGTTCCACCCTGATGTCACCTCCGGAATCCCCGGACCGGAATCTCCGCGTCGCGATACGCCGCTGGGGTGACGTTTCCGCCCCGGCGCGCCGAAAGACTGAGTCGGCCGGCCGGGGACAGGCCCCGGCCGGACCAATCGAAGCGGGCCGGCCGACGGGGGCGGCACCGCACTGACCAGGGGGCGGGACGAGATGAGTGCGACGCCGGTCGCGGCGCGAGCCGACGAGGTGTGGAAGGTGTACGGCTCCGCGGAGGCGCGCGTGGTCGCCCTGCGCGGGGTGAGCGCGGGTTTCGCCAGCGGCAAGTTCACGGCCATCATGGGCCCGTCCGGCAGCGGTAAGTCGACGCTGATGCACTGCCTCGCCGGGCTCGACACGGTCACCCGGGGCACGGTGCACATCGGCGGCACCGAGGTCACCGGGCTCGGCGACAAGGCGCTGACGAGGCTGCGCCGCGACCGGGTCGGCTTCATCTTCCAGCAGTTCAACCTGCTGCCGACGCTGACCGCGGCCGAGAACATCCGGCTGCCCATGGACATCGCCGGCCGCAAGCCCGACCCGGGCTGGTGGGACACGGTCATCGAGACGGTGGGGCTCAAGGACCGGCTCGGGCATCGGCCCAGTCAGCTCTCCGGCGGCCAGCAGCAGCGGGTCGCCTGCGCGCGGGCGCTGGTCAGCCGCCCCGACGTGATCTTCGCGGACGAGCCGACCGGCAACCTCGACTCCAAGTCCGGCGCCGAGATCCTGTCGTTCCTGCGCGCCAGCGTGCGTGAGCACGGGCAGACCATCGTCATGGTCACCCACGACCCCGTCGCCGCGAGCTACACCGACCGGGTGGTCTTCCTGGCCGACGGCGAGATCGTCGCCGAGCTGGACGAGCCGACCCCCGAGACGGTGCTCGAGGCGATGAAGTCCGGGGAGGTGCTGGTCTGATGCTGCGCGCGACGCTGAAGAGCCTGCTCGCCCGCAAGCTGCGGCTGGTGCTCTCCGGCCTGGCCGTGGTGCTCGGCGTCATGTTCGTCTCGGGCGCGTTCGTCACCACCGACACGCTCGGGCGCACCTTCGACAACCTGTTCGCCGAGGGCTACGCCACCACCGACGTGGCGGTCACCGCCAAGCCCAAGGTCTCGGTCACCGAGGTGGAGGGCGAGCAGTTCGAGACGCCGCTGCCCGCGTCGGTGGTGTCCACCGTGGCCAAGACCGACGGCGTCAAGGAGGCGATCGGCGTGGTGGCCACCGACGGCGCCCGCGTGATCGGCTCGGACGGCAAGGTGGTGACGAGCTTCGGGCCGCCGCGCATCGGCGCGAACTGGACCGGCCTCGACGCCATCATGCGGATGCGCGAGGGACGCGGCCCCACCGCCGACACCGAGATCGCGGTCAACGCCGAGGTCGCCAAGGCCGCCGGCATCAAGGTCGGCGACAAGGTGGCCGTGCTGACCCAGCTGCCGAAGCAAACGTTCACCCTGGTCGGCATCTGGGGCTACACCGACGATCGCGACTCGCTCGGCGGCGTGCAGGAAGTCGCCTTCACCACCCCGGTGGCACAGCGCTCCATGCTCGGCCAGACCGGCGTGTTCACCCAGGTGACGGTCCGGGTCGCCGACGGGCAGACCCCCGAGGCGGTACGGGACCGCATCGCCACGGAGCTCGGCGGCGCGTACGACGTCAAGACCGGCACGCAGCTGGCCGAGGAGAGCTCGGCGAGCTTCAAGGAGGCGCTGAGCTTCTTCAACAACATCCTGCTCGGCTTCGCCGGGGTGGCGCTGTTCGTGGGCGTCTTCCTCATCCTCAACACGTTCTCGATCATCGTGGCGCAGCGGACCAAGGAGCTCGCGCTGATGCGGGCGCTCGGCGCGAGCCGCCGCCAGGTGATCAACTCGGTGCTCACCGAGGCCGTCGCGATCGGGCTGATCGCCGCGGTGCTCGGCCTCGCCGCGGGCATCGGCGTCGGCGCGCTGCTGGTCTACCTGTTCGGCACGATGAGCGGCGGCCTGGAGCCGGCCTCGGTGGGCGTGCCGGTCGCGGCGGTGCTCAGCGCGCTGATCGTCGGCGTGGTGGTGACGGTGGTCGCCGCGGTGCTGCCCGCGATCCGCGCGTCGCGCATCGCCCCGGTCGCGGCGATGCAGGACGTCGCCACGCCCGACCGGCCGCTGACCAAGGTGACCGTGGCCGGCGCGCTCGTCGGCGCGGCCGGCGCGGCGCTGCTCGGCGTGGGCCTCTACGGCGCCGGCTCGCTGACGCTGATCCTGGCCGGGGTGCTGGTGACCTTCGTCGGCGTCGCGCTGCTCACCCCGCTGATCTCCAAGCCGGTGGTGGCGCTGCTGGGCCGGCTCTTCTCGTGGTCGGTGCCCGGGCGGCTGGGCCGGCTCAACTCCGGCCGCAACCCGCGGCGCACGGCGATCACGGCGGCCGCCCTCATGGTCGGCATCGCGCTGGTCACCGGCGTCACCGTGGTGATGGACTCGGCGAAGTCGAGCCTCGCGGCGCAGGCCGAGGACACCATCAAGGCGCAGATCGTCGTCTCCGGCGAGCAGACCGGGCCGCGGCCGCCGTCGTTCGACGAGGGCGTGCTGACGAGGGCGCGCCAGCTCACCGGGGTGCGCACGGTCGCGGGCGTGTGGAACGACCAGGCCGTCATCGACGGCGAGCGGACGTACGTCAACGCCACCGACGACCTGGCCAAGCTCGCCGACGCCTACGGCACCCCGGGCCTGACCACGCTGCGCGGCGACCAGATGGCCGTCAGCTCCGAGGTGCTCCAGGAGCGCGGCTGGACCGTCGGCAGCGTCCACGAGGTGCAGCTGCCCCGAGGCGAGCTGCACAGATACTCGATCGCGGCCACGTACGACGAGGACCGGATGCCCGGCAGCTATCTGCTCCCGGCGGCCGCCACCAAGGAGTTCGGGATCACCCAGCCGATCTTCGGCTACGTCCGGCTCGACGACGGCGTCAGCGTCGGCCAGGTGCTGCCCGAGGTCAAGCGGCTTGTCGCGGACAGCCCGGAGGTCAACGCCACCGACCGCAGCGCCTTCATCGAGCAGCAGAGCGGCGACTTCGACACGGTCATCACGATGGTGCAGGTGCTGCTCGGGCTCGCGATCCTCATCGCGGTGCTGGGCGTGGTCAACACCCTGGCGCTGAGCGTGCTCGAACGTACGCGTGAGCTGGGGTTGCTCCGGGCGGTCGGCCTGGGCCGGGCGCAGACGATGCGCATGGTCACCGTCGAATCGGTGGTGATCTCGGTGTTCGGCGCGCTGCTCGGTGTCGTGGTCGGCGCCGGGCTGGGCACCGCCGTGGTGCGCGCCCTCGACGGCGAGGGCATCACCGACCTGGTGCTGCCGTGGGACCGCATGGGCCTCTACCTGGGCCTGGCCGCCCTGGTCGGGGTGCTCGCCGCGGTGCTGCCGTCGATCCGCGCGGCCCGGCTCAACGTTCTGGCTGCAATAGCCCACGAGTGACGAGCAGGTTCGCCAGATAGTCGGGGTCCACCCCCACCAGCGAGGTGCGCAGGTGGACCCCGTCGGTGGGCGGCAGCTCCAGCTCGGCCGGCACGGCCAGCACGGCCGCCCCCGAGGCGAGCGCGCTGGCCACGCCGGTCGGCGAGTCCTCGATCGCGACGCACTCCTCGATCGGCACGCCGAGCAGCGCGGCGGCGGTGCGGTAGGGCTCCGGGTCGGGCTTGGGCATGGTGACCTCGTCGCCCACGACGACCACGTCGAAGTTCTCGGCGCCGAGCGTCTTGAGGGCCACCTCGACGAGGCGGCGCCCGGTCGAGGTCACCAGCGCCGTGGGCAGGCCGGCGAGGCGTACGGCCTGCAGCAGCTCCATCGCCCCGGGCCGCCAGACCAGGCCCTCGCCGAAGAGCTCGAAGACGCGGCCGGTCAGCCACTCGACGTCGGGCGCCTCCGGGCGGTCGGGCTGGCCGAGGTCCTCGCGCAGGATCCGCATGCTGTTCGCCATGCTGCTGCCGATCATCGCGTGCCGCGCCTCGGGGGACAGGGTCCCGCCGGCGCGCGCGGCCAGCTCGTGCAGCGCGATCTCCCACACCTTTTCGCTGTCCACCAGCGTGCCGTCCATGTCGAAGAGCACCGCTGCCGGTCGTCGCGCGTTCAGGATGAGCCCCCATCTGTGTGCCGGATCCGCCACCCATTCTCCCCGGCCCTCAGGGGGCACGCGCGGGTAACGTCCCTCACTGTGACGCGTTCCGCGGCCGGGCGTAGCGTCGCCCGCATGAAGCGCGTTTCGCTGGCCGGGCTCGACGTGTCCCGGCTCGGCCTCGGCTGCATGGGCATGTCGGCCTACTACACGGGCCGCGACTCCGACGAGGCCGAATCCGTCCGCACCATCCGCCGCGCCCTCGACCTCGGGGTGACCTTCCTCGACACCGCCGAGGTCTACGGCCCCTACACCAACGAGGAGCTGGTCGGCCGGGCCATCGCGGGCCGCCGCGACGAGGTGCAGCTGGCCACCAAGTTCGGGCTCGTGTCGCACTTCGGCCGGGGCCGGCCGGACAGCCACCCCGACAACATCCGCGCCGCGGTTCAGGGGTCCCTGCGCCGGCTGGGCGTCGACCACATCGACCTGTACTACCAGCACCGCGTCGACCCGGCCGTGCCGATCGAGGACGTCGTCGGCGTCCTGGCCGACCTGGTCACCGCCGGCACGATCCGGCACATCGGGCTGTCCGAGGCGTCCGCGGCGACGATCCGGCGCGCCCACGCGGTCCACCCGGTGACGGCCGTGCAGTCCGAATACTCGCTGTGGTCGCGCGACATCGAGGCCGAGGTCGTTCCCACGCTGCGCGAGCTCGGCATCGGCCTGGTGCCCTACTCCCCGCTGGGCCGCGGCTTCCTCACCGGCACGATCCGCACCACCGGCCAGCTCGACGCCGACGACTTCCGGCTGAGCACCCCCCGTTTCTCCGGCGACAACTTCCAGGCCAACCTGCGCATCGTCGACGAGGTCGAGGCGGTGGCCCGCGAGGCGTCGGCGACCCCGGCTCAGGTGGCGCTCGCCTGGGTGCTCGCCCAGGGCGACTTCATCGCCCCGATCCCCGGCACCAAGCGCGTCACCCGCCTCGAGGAGAACGCGGCCGCCGACGCCCTCGCCCTCAGCGGGGAGCAGCTGGCCCGGCTGACGGCGATCCGGCCGCCCGCCGGCGACCGCTACGCGAACATGACCGAGATTGGCCGCTGAGCCCGTCACCCCGGCCACGCCGCGCCCGCTGCGGCGTGGCCTGCTCGCGCAGCGCTGGACCGAGGTGACGTTCCTGCACTGGCCGGTCGACCCGGCCGCGGTCGCGCCGCTGCTGCCGGCCGGCACGGTCCCCGACGCGCTCGACGGGGTCAGCTACGCGGGCCTCATCGGCTTCCGGCTCCAGCATCCCCGGATCCCGTACCTGGGCCGGTTCCTGGAGACCAACGTGCGTCTCTACAGTGTGGACGCTCAGGGCCGCCGCGGCGTCGTCTTCCGGTCCATGGAGGCGTCGCGCCTGGTGCCGGTCCTGGTCGCCCGGGCCGCGCTGCGCCTGCCGTACGAGTGGTCCCGCATGCGCCTGACCCGCGACCACGACACCGTGACCTACGCGACCCGCCGCCGCCCGCGGGGCCGCCCCGCGAGCACCATGACGGTCCGCGTCGGCCCGCCGGTGACCACCCCGTCGCCGCTGGAGCTCTTCCTCACCGCCCGCTGGGGCCTGCACACCCGCGCCTGGGGCCGCACCCTCCACCTGTCGAACGAGCACCCGCCCTGGCCCCTGCACCACGCCTCGCTGGTGTCGCTCTCCGACGGCCTGCTCCCGGCCGCCGGCCTGCCCGCCCCGCAGGGCCCGCCCGTCAGCGTGCTCTACTCCCCCGGCGTCCCCGCCGTCTTCGGCCCCACGGCCGCGGTCAGACCCGAGCCTTCCGGGCGATCGCGACGTCGGTGAAGACCTGAAACTCGATGCCGCCGCCGTGCGCCTCGACGACGGCCGTCGTGTCGTCCAGGGCCGCCCGCGCGTGGTCCGGGTCGAGGATGCGGTACATCGAGATCGTGCCGAGGTAGTCGCGGTAGCGGCGGGCGTCGTAGCTCAGGCGCCTCTCGTAGCGGCGGGTCTCCAGGCCGGTGAAACGCTCGTCGGTGATGCCCGTCGCCGGCAGCTCGCTGCGGAACTCGCCGAGCATGGACCCGTCCGCCGCGAGGAATCGGTGCGGGGTCTCCTCGTCGAGGCCGTGCCCGCGATCCACCTCGGCGAGCGCCGCGTGCAGGGCCGGATCGGCGACCAGGAAGAGATTCCAGAACGGCGCGAAGACACCACCCGGGGCCAGCGCCGCCCACGCCAGGTCGGCGCGCCGCCCCGGGTCCACCCAGTGCCAGGCCTGCGCGCTGTAGAGCAGCTCGTACGGCCTGTCCGGCCGCCAGTCCTCGAACGGTGACTCCACGACGGTGACGCCCGCGACGGTGCGCCGCAGCACGCCGGCCATGCGCGCGTCCGGTTCCACGCAGGTGACCTCGACGCCCGGCCGTGCGAACAGCTCGGTCGCCTTGCCGGTGCCCGCGCCGACCTCCAGCACCGGCCCCGGCGCCGCCGTCCGCAGGAGGTCGTCCGCCAGCCGGCGCGGATATCCCGGGCGCACCCGGTGGTACTCGTCCGCGGCCTCGCCGAAGACCGTGCGCCGTTCACGCTCACCCATGGATGATCAACCTAGCGGGCCGGAGGGTCTCAGGGGGCGCACAGCGAACCCACAGTTTTCCGACGCACAGTGGGGACACCAACCCATCCGGTTACTGGAGGTTCCCCGTGGGTGCTGTCCTCGCCATCGTGAGCCTGGTGCTCCTGCTGATGCAGCTGCTGCTCGTGGCCCGGGCGGTGCTCGACTGGAGCGTCGTCCTCGCCGGCCCGTCGGCGCCCGGCGGCCTGCGCTCGCGGCTGACCAGCGGCGTCTTCGCCCTGACCGAGCCGATCCTGGCGCCCGTGCGCCGCGTCATCCCGCCGATCCGCGCCGGCGGCATGTCGATCGACCTGGCCTTCATCATCGTCTTCTTCGCGATCGTGCTGCTCCGCTCCTTCCTCTGAGCCCGTCCCCCTCCGGCCCCGGGCCCCGGCCCGGGACCGCCCGCTCCGGCGTGCGGCCGCCCCACCCCCGTCACCGGGCGCGGCCGCACGCCGGACGCGCGTCACGCGTGCCGCACCCAGAGGTTCTCCTCGACGTAGACGCCGCGGTCGCGCTCGACGTCGATGTGCACCGTGTTGAGCGCGTCCGGCACCACGTAGTCGTCCGTGACGGGAAAGACCATGCCCGTCCAGCTCTCCCACTCCGCGACGGTGCCCTCGATCACCATGGACGACGGCGCCGGGCCGAGGACGCGGGCGCCCATGCGCTGATGGGTGCGGATCCACGGGTCGATGGAGAGGCCGTCGGCGCGCGTCCACGTCGCGTACTCGGCCATCGGCACGGTCGGGTAGCGGTGCTTCCCCGTGGGGCGCAGCGGGGCGATCACGTGCGAGAGGCCTTTCCCGTACGCCCGGCGGGTCAGCTCCCCGAGCACCGCGGTCGCCAGCCCGCGCTTGTCGTGCGCGGCGCCGACCGCGGCCGCCATGAAGCTCAGCGTCGTCGCCTCGCGCCCGGCCTCGTGGCCCTCGACCGCCCGCACGAGCGCGTCGTCGTATCCGCTCGGCAGGTCCGCGACGGTGCCGTCCCAGGCCAGCGGCACACCCCAGCCGCCGGCCAGCACCGCGCCGTCGTCGCCGAGGGCCATCACGTCGAAGTGGCCGAAGTGCTCCTCGACGCGTCCCAGGTACTTCTTGGGGACCTCGTCGTGGAAGATGAACTCGGGCCAGCGTTCCCGGAACACCGCCGCGGCCTCGTCCTGGAGCTCCGGATGATCGGCACGGGTCACGATGCGCACCGGGGCAGCGTAGAGGGATCAGACGAACAGGCCCCCGGTGGCACGGATGTTCTGCCCGGTCACCCAGCGCCCGTCGGGTGAGGCGAGGAACGCGACCACGGCCGCCACGTCGCCGGGCTGGCCGAGGCGGCGCAGCGCGGTCAGCGTGACCATCTGGTCCAGCACCTCCGCGGGGTTCTCGCCGCGCAGCAGGTCGGTGTCGGTGGCTCCCGGCGAGACCGTGTTGACCGTGATGCCGCGCGCGCCCAGCTCCTTGGCGGCCACCGCGGTGATCTGCTCCAGCGCGCCCTTGGAGGCGCAGTAGAGCGCGAGCCCCGGCCCCGCGACCACCGTGTTCAGCGTCGAGATGTTGACGATGCGGCCCTCGTCGCGCAGCAGCGGGATCGCCTCGCGGATCGCCAGCAGCGGAAACTTCACGTTCACCGTGAACGCCCGGTCGATGTCGTCCTCGCCGAGCTTCTCGATCGGCATCGCCGACACGATCGCCGCGTTGTTCACCAGGATGTCCAGCCCGTCGCGGACGGGCTCGAACATCGCCGCCACATTGGCCGTGTCCTCCTGATCGGCGCGCACCGCCACGGTTCCCGGCACGCGCGCGGTCACCTCGCGGGCGGCGTCGCGGTCCCGCCGGTACGTGAACACCACCCGGGCGCCGTCCGCGGCGAGCCGCTCCACGATCGCCCGTCCGATTCCCCGCGAGCCGCCGGTCACCAGAGCCGTCTTCCCCGTCAGCGTCATGCCCGCACGCTAGGCGGGCGCTCGTACCCCCGTCTTGAACGAATGCGCACCCGGCAGCGGCTCGTGCCGGAACAGGGCGCGCAACTGCACCGGGGTCACCCCGGCGAGCGCGCGGATCTCCCGCGTCAGATGCGGCTGGTCCGCGTAGCCGTTGCCGGCCGCCGCCGCGCTCAGCGGCACGCCGAGGCCGACCTGAGCGGCGGCCCGCTGGAACCGGGCGATCCGCGCGACCGCCTTGGGCGCGAGCCCGATGTGCGCGCGGAACCCCCGTTCCAGCCGTCGCCGGGTCGTGCCCAGCTCCTCCGCCAGCTCCCCGACCCGCACCGGCCCCGGACGCTGGAGACGCCGCCACGCCTCGGCCACGACCGGCGCCGGGCCGGTCCCGGCGGCGCGCAACGACTCGGCCAGCACGGCGTCGAGCAGGCCGTAGCGAGCCCGCCAGCTCGGTTCGGCGGCGAGCCGGCCCGGCAACTCGGTGGCGCGCGGCCCCAGCAGGCGGGACAGCGGCACCGTCGCCCCGGTCAGCTCACTCATCGGCAGGCCGAACAGCGCCGCCACACCGTCCGGCGTGAGCCCCACCGACACGCCATGGCCCCATGCGGTGTCGCCGTGCGTGGTCGCACCCGCCCGCGGCCCGGTCACCAGCCCGCAGGGCGAGTCGAAATCGACGATCACTGTCGTGTACGAGAGCGCGAGCAGCCGATGCGCGATCGGGGCCCGGATGCCCGACCGGAAGCCGGAGTAGCCCAGCACGAGCCCGCGCAGCCGCGGATGAGCCCGGCCCACCGCGACCTCGCAGGGCGCCGCCGGCACGTCCACCGGCACCGAGTGCACCTGCGCCGTCATGCCCGGTAACGCTATCTCACACCTTCGCCGGGATGCGCCGGTGCAGCTCCGCCAGCAGCACCTCCGGGCCGGGCGACATCAAGCCCACATCGACCAGGTACGCCGTGCGGCCCTGCCGCCGGCGGGTGCGCGGCGGCCGGCCGGGGCCGTCGAGCACCTCCACGAAGTCGCCGTCTCGCGGCACGACGATCAGCTCGGTGAACGGGCCGCGATAGCGCAGCGCCACGGTGTCGACGCCGGCCCACGGCAGGTGCACGAGACGGCGGCCGGTGGCGGCGAAGTCGAGCCCGCGCATGGACGTGTGCAGCCGGCCCAGGCGGCGCCACACCAGCAGCATGATCAGGGCCGCGGCGACCACCGGGACGATCAGCGCCAGCTCCAGGTAGACCACGAGGTCGCCGGCCGACGGCGGGTCGCCGAGCGCGAGCCGCAGCAGCACGAACAGGACCAGCGCGCTGACCCAGACGGCCGCGACGACCCAGAGCATCGTGACGAACACCATGGCTCTGGGCTGGAAGAACGTCAGCGTGTCGTCGTCCGGTCCGAGCACTTGGTCGATGTGCGCCACGCTCGAATTATGACCGATTTTTCGCGTTATAGAGGGTGATTATGGAGGGGTGGACGTGAGGCGGGTGTCAGGAACGGACCTCGACGGCGCGGCGCGGGTGCTCGACGAATACCGGCAGCACTACGGGGCCAACCCGGCGCCGGAGGCGGTCGCGGCCTGGCTGCACGAGCAGGCCGAGTCCGGCAGGCTCAAGGTGTGGCTGGCCGGCGACGCGGACGGCGTCTGCACGGTCGCGGTGGTGCCGGCGGCGCTCACCCTGCGCACCGTGTGGCTCATCAGGGATCTGTACGTGCGCCCGGCGGCGCGGCGGCGCGGACTCGCGCGGGCGCTGCTCGCCACCGTCGAGGAACAGGCCCGGGCGAACGGCGCGCACCGGCTCTCCCTGCAGACCGAGACCGCCAACACCCGGGCCCTCGACCTCTACGCCACCAGCGGATTCACCGCGCTCACAGAGGTGACAGTGATGGACGATGTGCTTGGGTGAACCGGTAGAGCCGGTAGATCAGCAGCAGCTCGAACGCCCCCATCAGCAGCGCCGACAGCAGCGTCACCGCGACGATCTGATGCACGAGCGGGCCGACGATGAAGACGAACATCATGAACTCGATGCCGCTGAACAGGTGCGGCCGGATCCGCCGGCCCACGAGCAGGTTGCGGTATTTCCACCACGACGGCGCGACGGTGGCGCCGGCCGGGGCGTCGACCGCCGCGTCCGGCTCCGGCAGCCCGATCTCGGCGCGGACCTTGCCCATCTGCAGCGCGTTCAGGTAACGGAACATGTCCAGGAAGATCACCAGACCGGCCAGCCACACGTACGCGAAGTCGTGCGTCGCCTGGTATTGCCCGCCGAACAGCGCCACCGTGCACGCCAGCACCCGCAGCCGGTCGAGCACGTAGTCGAGCCACGACCCGAACGGCGACGACTCGTCCCGCAACCGCGCGATCTTGCCGTCCATGCAATCCAGGACAAAGCTGAGGTGGAACAGCAGCGCGCCGGCGAGCAGCCATGGATAGCTCGCCCGCCAGAAGCACAGGGCGGAGCCGACGCCCACCACGAAGGCGAGGACGGTGAGCCGATTGGGCGTCACAGACCGGAACGGCGCGACGAGGCGCACCAGCCGCGCGGCGAGCGGGTCGACCAGCAACACGGTCCACCACGCATCCTTGGGCTTGTAGGTGCGCGCCCGGATCTCGTCCAGCGTGTAAAGCGTCATGCCGCCGCCCATCGAGGTGAATTGCGAACTTCGCGGACCTTACTAGAACGTGAACGAACGCGGGAAGACAAAGATCGTTAAATCCACGAGAGGATCCATGGTGGAGGCCATCCACGTCGCCGACGACCTCGAAGCGGTGATTCTGACCGAGGAGCAGATCCTCGCCCGCGTCGCCGCCCTGGCCGCCGAGCTCCACGACCACTACCCCACCACCGTGCCCGTCCTCGTCGGCGTCCTCGGCGGCGCCGCCACGTTCACCGTCGACCTGGCCCGCGCCTACCCCGCCCAGGTCGAGGTCGGCTGGATGGCCGTCAAGTCGTACAGCACCCGCAACCGCGCCTCGGGCTCCGTCCGCCTCCTCAAGGACCTCGACGTCGACATCACCGACCGCGACGTGGTCATCGTCGACGGCGTCATCGACACCGGCCTGACCATGTCCTGGCTCATCGCCAACCTCGCCCAGCGGGCCCCCCGATCCATCGCCGTCTGCGCCCTGCTCCGCAAGCCCGAGACCGCCCGCTTCGCCGACACCCCCACCTACGTGGGCTTCGACATCGGCCCCGGCCTGATCGTCGGTTACGGCCTCGACCACAACGGCCACTACCGCAACCTCCGCTGCGCCGCTGTCCTGGCTCCCCACATCCAGGAGCCGGCCGTACGCAAGACCGCCTGACCCGGGGCCATCGGCTCGCCTGTCCATCACCCCGCACCACCACGCCGTCCACCCCCGCGCCCCGCAAGCCCACCACGACGCATGTCCAGCGGCTCACCGCTTCACCTCGCCCACCCCCAGAGCCGCGACCGCCTCGCCCCGTTCCGCTCCGCCCGAGCCTCGCCCTCCCGTGCCCACGCCTCCTGCCGCCGCCCGCTCCGCCCGAGCCCCGCCCTCCCGTGCCCACGCCTCCTGCCGCCGCCGGAGGCACCCCGCCGCCACCCCGTGAAGCCCTGCCGCCTTCGGGCCTGCACCTCCTACCGTCGGCACCGGAGGCGCCCCCACCCCTCCGGGCCCGCGCGGAAGCCACCCCGCCCCACCCCGTCAGCGCGACGCTGCAGTCCGGCGCGGAGCGCGTACCAAATAAGTGGATTTTGGGTTTGTAAGGCGAAATGGCGGCGGCCCGTGTGGGGCGGAGCGCGGCGCGGCCGACGGGTGCTGCGCCGTGGCCGCAAGTAGGCTTTGCGCATGACTGAGTTCGACGGCCTTCCGCTGCTCCGCTCCCCCGTGGCTATCGCTGCCTTCGAGGGCTGGAACGATGCTGCGGACGCATCGACCGCGGCCGTGGAACACCTCGAGCAGGTGTGGCAGGCCCGCGAGATCACCACCATCGACCCGGAGGACTTCTACGACTTCCAGGTCAGCCGGCCCACCGTCACCATGTCCGACGGCGAGACCCGCAAGATCGAGTGGCCGACGACACGCTTCACCGTGGCCAGCCCGCCCGGCAGCGACCGCGACGTCGTGCTGATCCGCGGCATCGAGCCGAGCATGCGCTGGCGCACGTTCTGCGAGCAGATCCTCGAGGTGTGCCACAGCCTCGAGGTCAACCGCATCGTCCTGCTGGGCGCCCTCCTCGCCGACGTGCCCTACACGAGGCCCCTGCCGATCAGCGGCTCCGCCACCGACAAGAGCGCCGCCGAGAAGTACAAGGTGGTCCCCACCCGGTACGACGGCCCCACCGGCATCGTCGGCGTCCTTCAGGAGGCGGCCGGCCGCGCCGAGCTCGACGCCCTGTCGTTCTGGGTGCACGTGCCGCACTACGCCAACAACCCGCCGTGCCCCAAGGCCACGCTGGCCCTGCTCAGCCGCCTCGAGGACGTGCTCGACCTGCCCGTGCCCATGGCCGACCTCGCCGAGGAGGCCGACGAGTGGGAAAAGCGCGTCCGAGCCGCCGCCGAACAGGACGCCGAGCTCGGCGAATACGTCCGCGAACTGGAGGAGCGCGTCGGCGACGAGGGCATCCAGCCCCTGACCGGCGACGAGATCGCCAGCGAGTTCGAGAAATACCTCCGCCGCCGCGGCGGCTCCGCCGGCCCCACCGCCGGCTCCTGGTAGAACCACCCCGCCCGGCCCCTCTCCGCGAGGCGGCCGGGCGGTTCCCTTTCCGCCCCGCACCACGCCCGTGTGACGGCGGCCCTCTCAGTAGCGCCGTGCGACAGCGCCCCCTCAGCAGCGCAGTGTGACGGCGGCCCTCTCAGTGGCGCAGTGTGAAGGCGGCCCTCTCAATAGCGCAATGTGAAGGCGGCCCTCTCAATAGCGCAATGTGAAGGCGGCCCTCTCGGTAGCGCTGTGCGACGGCGGCCCTCAGCAGTGCCGTGTGACAGCGGCCCCCTCAGCGGCGCCGTGTGACGGATTGTCGCTTCCGCACGGCGGCACTCCTGTCGGCGTGTCGCTGCCGCGTGGCGCTCACCCCGTACGGCATCCTAGGAACCTAGGGTCTAGGAGGGTCGTATGACGATCAACCCCGGCGCGGCCGAGTTCCCCCATCGGCAGATCGCGGCTCAGCTGCGCGAACGCATCCGGCGCGGCGACTGGCAGCCCGGCGAGCGGCTGCCGTCGATCCCCGCCATGGCCGAGATGTTCGGCGTCGCGAAGCAGACCGTGCAGCGCACCGTCGACCAGCTGCGCGTCGAGGGCATCCTCATCACCAAACCCGGATCCGGTACGTACGTCCGCGGCACCCGCCGCCGCCTGAACCGCCTGTCCCGCGGCCGCTACGGCGCCCACCGCGGCTACCACGCCGACCTGGCCGCCCGCTATCGCCAGCAGCTGGTCAGCGTCGGCCGCGAGCCCGCCCCGCCGGAGGTGGCCGACGCTTTCGGCGTGCGCGACGGCACCGAGATGCTGGTGCGCCGCCACATCGTCAAGACCGACGACGCCACCGTCGAGCTAGGAGCCTCCTGGTTCCGGGTGACCGACACGAGCGGCACAACCTTGGAGCGCCCCGAGGCCTTCGGCCGCCCGCTCTACCAGGAGGCCGAGGAGGAGCTCAACAAGCGGTACGCCTCCGCCACCGACACGATCACCGCCCGCCAGCCGAGCCGCGACGAGGCCGAGATCCTCCAGATCCGCCCCGACACGCCGGTGCTGCACCTGCTGCACGTGGCCTTCGACGAGTCCCGCAAGCCCATCGAGGTCGCCCAGGCGACGTGGCCGGGCCCGATGACCACCCTCACCGAGGAATACCGCATTCCCGCGCCGGCACCGGAACCCGACCCCGATCCGGGACTCGCCCTGGCGTAGCCGATGGGGCCTCGCCCTGGAGCAGCCGCTCAGGCCTCGCTCTGCCGTAGCCGCTCCAGCCTCGCCTGGCGCAGCCGATGGGGCCTCGCTCTGGCGTAGCCGCTCCAGCCTCGCCTGGCGCAGCCGATGGGGCCTCGCTCTGGCGTTGACCATCCGGACCCGCCGATCGGTGCCCTGAAGACGGTGTGGGGACTCTGTTTCGATCGCGGACGGAGCGTCACGGAGCGGGCGCTGCCATAGGCGTCGGCGTCTTCTGTCTTGGACGGAGCGGCTTCTGGCCGTCGGTGTTGCGGAGCGTCAGGATCTCGAACGGGGTCGGGGTGAAGACATCCTCGATGCGGCAGCCGAAGACCTCCGCCAAGCCGAAGGCGACGAGCAGACTCGGGTCGAACTTCCCCCGTCTCGATCGAGTTGATGGTCTGACGGGGGACGCCCACCTTTCCGCGAGTGTCTCCTGTGTCCATTTGCGCTCGGCGCGCAGCACACGAAGCCGGTTGCGCTCCAGCCGCATAGTCTGCGCCGCGCACCAGGCGAGCAGACCGAACAAGAGCACCCACGGCCCCCGCAGCGCCGGCACGTCGGCGAAAGCGTCCACAAGGGTGTACGTCAGGGCGGCGCCCATAGTGCACCAGTACGCGGGACAGTGCCTCAGACGCTCGGTGCGGGATGGGCCTCGTCGGAACTCGATCCGGCGCGGGATGGCCCGGAGAGGCGGGGACCTGGATCGGGGCGGCTCTCAGGCACCTCCGAAACGCGAGGTCCCTGAGAGCGGCGACCGCAACGAGAGGACCGCAGAGAGGCGTGGCAGCACAGATGGCCGGCCGCAACCAGAGGGCCCAAGAGAGGCGCTACCGCATGCAGAAGACGCGGAGAAGCGCCGTCAGGACGGAGTGGACCGGAGAGCCGCGGCCGGACGGCGTGAAGACCGGAGGGAGCGCGGCCGGGACGGGGTCGAGCCGAATGGCCCGGGAAAAGCAGCGACCCGGGGTGCCCTCACGGGCGCCCCGGGTCAAAGTCAACGGCGAAGGTTCGCCGGTGAGCCGGTTGGCTGGTGTCAGCCGATGCCGCCGGTCAGGATGCCGAGGCCCTGGTTGCGCTCGCCGTTCGGGCTGAGCAGGTTGAGCAGGCTCACCTGGGTGTACTCGTCGTTGTCCTCCTGGTTCAGGCGGTAGTCCAGGTCGTAGTTCATGGAACGGAAGTCGTAGTCGAAGTCGACGTCGTTGTCGTCGCCGTAGGGGTTGTGGGCAACGGTGGCCGCGTGGCTGTCGTGCGACGGGGCGGCGGAAGCCTGGCCGGCGAACGCGAGGCTCGCACCGGCAGCCAGCAGGAGGCCCGCAACGTACATGACCGGACGACGCATTGGAATTTCCTTTCGGACGGTTGTTTGACCTCCGAAAGTCTTGCCCTTTCGCAGCCGAAATGTGGCTTATTTCGGATAAGTCCGACCAAGCGCGTAGAAAATCCTCAAACCGCCCAGTAACCCAAGATCACGGTTTAAAGTCCTCGCGGGGCGCCCCACGGCCTGACGGGCTCTGAGCGCTCGCGGCCGCAGCCTGGAGGGCTCAGAGCGCCCCAAAACGCGACACGCCGAGAAAATCGGTCTGAGACCCACCCGGAGCAGGACGTCGACAGCCCGATCAGACGCGGCCACCGAGTAGGGCGTCATCGGCGCGACCAGAGACGGCACCGAGCCAAGCGCCCACCACACGGGCGCACCACGGACGCCGAGCACGGCGCCGGCCGGTCGGCCAGAGGCGGACGCCGAGCACGGCGCCGGCCGGTCGGTCAGAGGCGGACGCCGAGCAACGCGTCGACGGTGCGGGACATCAGGGCGGGCGCCTGGTCGTCGTCGCCGGTGGCGGAGAGGGCGGCCTCGGCCCACGCGTCGACGATCGCCAGGGCCGCGGGGGCGTCCAGGTCGTTGGCCAGCGCTTCCCGTACTGCCGCCAGCAGGCCCTCGCCCGACGGGCCCGCCGGAGCCGCCGCGGCCGCGCGCCAGCGGGCCAGGCGGTCCTCGCCGGCCTTGAGGACCTCGTCGGTCCACTCGCGGTCGGTGCGGTAGTGGCCCGACAGCAGGCCCAGGCGGACCGCCATCGGGTCGACGCCGTCGCCTCGGAGGCGGGAGACGAAGACCAGGTTGCCCTTGGACTTCGACATCTTCTCGCCCTCCAGGCCGATCATGCCGGCGTGGACGTAGTGGGACGCGAACGGGGCCTTGCCCGTCAGGGTCTCGGCGTGGGCGGCCGAGCACTCGTGGTGGGGGTAGACCAGGTCGCTGCCGCCGCCCTGGACGTCGATGGTGTCGCCGAGCAGGTTGAGCGCGATGGTGCTGCACTCGATGTGCCAGCCGGGGCGGCCGGGGCCCAGGTCGCCGCCGTCCCAGGCGGGCTCGCCGTCGCGGGCTCCGCGCCACAGCAGCGGGTCGAGCGGGTCGCGCTTGCCGGCGCGGTCGGGGTCGCCGCCGCGCTCGCGGGACAGGACGGTCATCTCGTCGCGGGACAGGCCGGACTCGTAGCCGAAGCGCGGGGCGGCATTGATGTCGAAGTAGACGTCGCCGGTGCCGTCGCCGAGCGTGTAGGCCGCGCCCGAGGCCAGCAGCTCCGCGACGTGCGCGACGATCGACGGGATGGACTCGACGGCGCCCACGTAGTGTGCCGGCGGGATGATGCGCAGGGCCTCCATGTCCTCGCGGAACAGGGCGGTCTCGCGCATGCCCAGCACGATCCAGTCCTCGCCGTCGCGCTCGGCGCGCTCGAGCAGCGGGTCGTCGATGTCGGTCACGTTCTGCACGTAGCGCACGTCGTGGCCGTTGTCGCGCCAGAGCCGGTTGACCAGGTCGAACGTGATCATCGTGGCCGCGTGGCCGAGGTGGGTCGCGTCGTAGGGCGTGATGCCGCAGACGTACATGGTCGCGGCCCGGCCGGTGACCTTCGACGGCTCGATCGAGCCGCGGGCCGTGTCGAACAGGCGCGGCGTCTGCGCCGAGCCGGGCAGGGTCGGCACATCGTGCCCGGTCCAAGCGTCCATGGTTGAGAAGCCTATCCAGCTGGTAGGAACAAACGCGCGCGACCGTGACCTACTACACGGGCGGCCAGGGGATGGCGGGCCAGTCCTGCGGCGGCTGGGGGAAGCGCCCGGCGCGCAGGAGCCGCTTGGCCCGCAGGCGCACGTGCTGCACCTCCGAGATGGTGAGGTGCTCCTCCAGCGCCTCGCCGAGCTCGCCGTCGAGCCGGGCGATCAGCTCGGGCAGCACGGCGACGGCCTCATCGGCCAGCGGCTTGCCCGTCCAGCCCCACAGCACGGTGCGCAGCTTGTTCTCGACGTGGAACGAGACGCCGTGGTCGACGCCGTGCACCGAGCCGGTGGCCGGGTAGAGCACGTGGCCGCCCTTGCGGTCGGCGTTGTTGATCACCGCGTCGAAGACGGCGAGCCGGGCCAGCCGCGGGTCGTCGGCGTGCGCCAACGCGTACGCGTCGCCGTCCTCGTCGCGGGCGTTGGCCACCGCTATCCAGCCCTCGGGCACGTCGTAGGCGGGCACGAAGCCGATCAGCGCCTCGGCCGTCGCGGGCTCGTCGATCCAGAGCTGGAGGGCGCCCGGGCCGAGCGGGCCGTCGCGCAGGATCGTCGGCGGCACCACGTCCCAGCCCGTGGCGCGGGAGACCAGGTAGGCGGAGACCTCGCGGCCGGCGAGCGTGCCGTCGGGGAAGTCCCACAGCGGCTTCTCGCCGCGCACCGGCTTGTAGACGCAGCGCCTGGTCAGCCCGTTGAGCGTGATCTCGGCCCGCAGCGTGGTGTTGGACGCGTCGACGAGCCGGCCCTCGATCTCCATCTCGCCGTGGGCGAGCAGCTCGAGGGCGTCACTCTCGGCGAGCGCCGCCGCGGGCTCCGCCGTCACCGGTGGTAGCCGTTGTGCCGGGGGCAGAGGTGACCGGCGGGGTCGAGCGGCTGGCCGCAGAGCGGGCACGGCGGACGGCCGGCGGCGACGACACGGCGCGCCCGGTCGATGAACGCGCGGGTCGCCTCGGGGGTGAGCCGCACGCGGAGCCGGTCGAGGTCGTCGTCGGGCTCGTCGTCCTCGTCCTCGTCCTCATCGTCCTCGTCGTCGGGGTCGCCGCCGAGCTCGATCTCGACCTCGGCCTCACCCGCCTCGATGGCCTCGATGACCACGGTGCTCGTGTCGACGTCGAAGGCGAGCCCCAGCGTGCCGACGCGGAACTCCTCGTCGACCGGGGTGTCGAGCGGCTCGTTGTCGTGCACGGCGAGCAGGGGCGCCTCGGGCAGCGAGACGCCGAAGCGCTTGTTGGCCTCGACGAGCAGTTCCTCGAGCTTCTCGGCGAGGAGCGAGACCTGGACCTTCTCCAGCGCGACGCTGATCACCCGGCCGCCGCCGCGGGCCTGGAGGAAGAACGTCCGGTCGCCGGGCTCGCCCACCGTCCCGGCCACGAACCGCTCGGGCGGCTCGAAGGAGTGCACCTGGTGGGTCATAGCACCAACCCTATCCACCCTCCCCCGCCCTCGCTCCTCCCGAGGGGCCGGGTTCGCCCACGGCGCAACGCTCACCAGCCAGCGGTGACACGCCCGTCACACTGCGTTCTCACACGCCCGCTCCGGCACCGCCTCCGACGGCCGCGTCCGACTGGGCGGCGGGCTCCTCGGCGTCCGTCGCGGACTTCTGCGGCGGTACGAGGGAAGCGAGGTCGGACGTGTCGTTCACGCGCACCACGAACGGCCGCGTGGGCGTGTAGCGGATAACGCTGACCGACGCCGGGTCGGCCACGATCCGCTGGAACTGGTCGAGATGAAGGCCCAGCGCGTCCGCCACGATGGCCTTGATCACGTCACCGTGGCTGCACGCCAGCCAGAGCGCCTCGGGGCCGTGCTCGGCGGTGATCCGGGCGTCCCAGCGCCGCACCGCCGCGACCGCGCGCGCCGACATCGCCGCCATGGCCTCGCCGTTGGGGAAGACCGCCGCGCTGGGGTGCTGCTGCACCACCGGCCACAGGTCCTCCTTGGCGAGCTCCTTGAGCGGGCGGCCCTCCCAGTCGCCGTAGCCGCACTCGGTCAGGTCCTCGTCGACGACCGGCGTGACGCCGGGCAGGGCGAGCTCGACCGTGCTGCGGCAGCGGATCAGCGGGCTGGTGACCACCGCGGCGAGCGGCAGCGCGCTCAGCCGCTCGCCGGCGCGCCGGGCCTGGCCGCGGCCGGTGTCGTCGAGCTCCACCGGGCGCCGGCCGGCCAGCTCGCCGGTGGCGTTGGCGGTCGTGCGCCCGTGGCGGAGCAGCAGGACGGTGGCCACTACTCGGCCACGCCGGACTCTTCGTACGCCTCGGCGACGATCCGCAGCGTGTCGATGCCGCTCTTGAGGTCGCCCACGTACGGGCTGATCGACAGCGTGCCCACGCCCGCGGCCGCGTACTGCCTGATCCGCTCCTTGACCTGGATCTTGTTGCCGAGGATGGAGGTGCGCTCGATGAACTCCTGCGGCACCGCCTCGGCGGCCTCCGCCTTCTTGCCGCTCAGGTAGAGGTCCTGCACCTTGGCGGCCTCGTCGGCGTAGCCCATGCGCACGGCGAGCTGGTTGTAGAAGTTCTGCTCGCGGCTGCCCATGCCGCCGACGTAGAGCGACGCGTACGGCCGGACGACGTCGGCGCACCAGGCCACGTTGTCGCCGAGGACCACGGGCACGGTCGGCGCCACGTCGAAGCCGGTCAGGCCGAGGCCCTTCTTGGCGCGGCCCCGCTCGATGTGCTGGAGGTACTCCCCGGCGGCGTCGGGCGCGAAGAAGATGGCGAGCCAGCCGTCGGCGATCTCGCCGGCGAGCTCGAGGTTCTTGGGGCCGACGGCGGCCAGGTAGATCGGGATGGCCTCGCGCGGCGGGTGGAAGCCGAGCCGCAGCGCCTTGCCCGGCCCGTCGGGCAGGGGCAGCGTGTAGTGCTCGCCCTGGTACGACACCGGCTGCCGGGCGATCGCCATCTTGACGATCTCGACGTATTCGCGGGTCCGGGCGAGCGGCTTGCCGAACCGCACGCCGTGCCACCCCTCGGACACCTGCGGGCCGGAGACGCCGAGGCCGAGCCGGAAGCGGCCGCCGGAGAGCGTGTCGATGGTGGCGGCGGTCATCGCGGTCATCGCCGGGGTGCGGGCGGGGATCTGCATCACCGCGGCGCCGAGGTCGATCTGCTGGGTCTGACCGGCGATCCACGCGAGCATGCTCACCGTGTCGGATCCGTACGCCTCGGCGGACCAGGCCACGGCGTAGCCGAGCCGGTCTGCCTCCTGCGCCATCGCCAGGTGGTCCTGCGGCGTGGTCCACGCCGCCTGATAGCCGAGGCTCAGTCCGAGACGCACGTGCGCTCCCTCCCGTTTTCGCTGTTCGCAGCCTACTGAAGCACCCTGGGTGATCTCGGTCGGGTAACCGACCCGTTCGACCTGGGCGTCAGCATTTCCCTAGGGAGACTGTCTGAATAAGGTTCACTCATGCAACAGCGACCGCTCGGCCGAAGCGGGCTGGCGGTCTCGCGGCTCGCTCTCGGCACCATGACCTGGGGCCGGGACACCGACCCCGACGACGCGGCCGCGCAGCTCAAGCTCTTTCTCGAGGCCGGCGGCACGCTGCTGGACACCGCCGACGTGTACGGCGACGGCGACGCCGAGGCGGTGATCGGGTCGCTGCTCGACCACCTGGTCCCCCGCGACGAGGTGGTGATCGCCACCAAGGCGGGCCTGACCCCGCGCGGGTTCCGCCGCCGCGACGGCTCGCGCGGCAACCTGTTGCGCTCGCTCGACGCGTCGCTGCGCCGGCTCGGCACCGACTACGTCGACCTGTGGCAGGTGCACGGCTACGACCCGATGACCCCGCTCGAGGAGACACTGTCCGCCCTGGACCACGCGGTCGACAGCGGCCGGGTCCGGTACGTGGGCGTCTCCAACTTCGCGGCGTGGCAGACCGCGCGCGCCGCCACCTGGCAGGCCGCCTATCCCGGGCGCGCGCCGATCGTGGCGTCCCAGATGGAGTATTCGCTGCTGGAGCGCGGCATCGAGCGCGAGCTGCTGCCCGCCGCCGCGGCGCTCGGCTTCGGCGTGCTGGCCTGGTCGCCGCTGGGCCGCGGCGTGCTCACCGGCAAGTACCGCAACGGCCGCCCGCTCGACTCGCGCGCCGCCACCGAGCATCTCGCGCCGTTCGTGCAGACCTATCTCGAGCCGCGCAGCTCCAGCATCGTGCAGGCGGTCGTCACGGCCGCGGCCGGGCTGGGCGTCTCCCCCGTCGAGGTGGCGCTGGCCTGGCTGCGCGACCGGCCGGGCGTGGCCGCGCCGATCCTCGGTGCGCGCACGGCCGGGCAGCTCCAGGGCGCGCTGCTGAGCGAGGAACTGACCCTGCCCGCCGAGATCGCCGTGGCGCTCGACGACGTCTCCGCGATCGACGTGGGCTACCCGGAGCGCGAAGGGGTCGGCTACCCGGACGGCGAGGGCTGACCGGTCGGCGCCCTGCGGCCCCTGCTCAGCGCCGGCACCTATCGGCGCGGCGTCTTCCTGCTGCTCGGGGCGGTCGTCCTGTTGCCGTACGCGCTGCTGACCGGCCTGATCGGGCAGGCGCTCGCCGACCCGGGCGACAACCTGGCCGGCGTGGTGACCACGGCGCTCGTGGCGGTCACCGTCGCCCTCGTGCCGCCCTTCCTCGGCGGCACCCGCCAGCTGGAGATCTCGGCGGTCCGCGCGCTGCTCGGCGTCGACCTGCCCGAGCCGGTGCCGGGCCGGCTCGCTCTCGAGACGCGCCTGCGCGCCGCGGTGTGGTTCGGCCTTCACCTGGTCTCCGGGGCGCTGGTCGCCGCCGCGGTGGGCATCGCGGTGCCGCTCTCGCTGATCACCTTCGCCGAGCGGCTGGGCATCACCGACGGCGCGCTGACCGGCACCGAGGTGGGCCCGCTCGGGCCGGCCGACCGGTGGGGCTGGACGGCGGCCGGCGTCGTGCTGCTGCTCGGCACGGTCTATGCCGTCGCCGGCCTCGGCACGCTCGCCGCCACCATGGCGCCGGTGCTGCTCGGCCCCGCGCCCGCCGAGCGGCTGGCCGCCCTGGAGGCCCGCGAGCGGCGGCTGGCCGAGCGCAACCGGCTCGCCCGCGAGCTGCACGACTCGGTCGGCCACGCGCTGACCGCCGTGACGCTGCAGGCGGGCGCGGCCCGCACGGTCTTCGACCGCGACCCGGAGTTCGCCCGCCGGGCGCTGGGCACGATCGAGGAGCGGGGACGCGACGCGCTGGAGGAGCTGGACGCCGTCCTCGGGGTGCTGCGCGCCGGCGACACGGACGAGCCCCGGCGTCCCGCGCCGACGCTCGCCGACCTCGACCGGCTGCTCACCGGCGACGTGGACGCGACCGTCACCGCCGGGACGCTGCCCGCCCCCGTCTCCCGCGAGGCCTACCGGATCGTGCAGGAGGCCCTCACGAACGCCGCCAAGCACGGGACCGGCCGCGCGACGTTGCGCATCACGGCCGGCGACGAGGTGGTCATCGAGGTGCGCAACGCCGTGGGCGACGAGGCTGCCGCGACGGGCGGCCGGGGCCTCGACGGGATGCGCGAGCGCGTGCGGCTGCTCGGCGGGGAGCTGACCGCCGGGCCGCGCGACGGGACGTGGCAGGTCGTGGCGCGCCTGCCCCTGCCGGGAGGACGCCATGACTGACGAGCCGCTGCGCGTGCTGATCGTGGACGACGACGAGCTGGTGCGTGCCGGCCTGCGCGCGATCCTGGGCGCCGAGGACGGCCTGACGGTGGTGGGTGAGGCCGGCGACGGCGCCGAGGTGGTCCCGCTGGCGGTGCGGTCGCGGCCGCACGTGGTCCTGATGGACGTGCGCATGCCACGCCTCGACGGCATCCAGGCGACCCGGCTGCTGCGCGAGCGCGACCTCGACCCCCAGCCGCGCGTGCTCGTGGTGACGACCTTCGAGAACGACGAGTACGTGTACGAGGCGCTGCGCGCGGGCGCCGACGGTTTCCTGCTCAAGCGCTCGCGGCCCGCCCAGATAGCCGAGGCGGTGCGGGTGGTGGCCCGCGGCGACTCGCTGCTGTTCCCCTCGGCGGTGCGCCGGCTCGCCGCGGCCTACCAGCCGGCGCGCGCCGCGGGGCTGCCCGGCGCCCGGCTCACCGAGCGGGAGGCCGAGGTGCTGGCGCTGATGGCTGAGGGCCTGTCCAACGCCGAGATCGCCGGGCGGTTGTTCCTCGGCGTCGAGACGGTCAAGACGCACGTCGGAAGCCTGCTCGGCAAGCTCGGGGTGCGCGATCGCACGCAGGCGGTCGTCGTCGCGTACCGCTCGGGGTTCATCCCTCTCTAGGGGGAGGCGCCTCACCCGCCGCAGGGATCCGCCGGGCTCGCGCGACGGCGATCGTCGAGGCATGACGAACGCAGCTCAGAAAGTGGCGGCCGGATGGGCCGCCCTGTACGGCACGGTCGCGCTGGTCTGGACGCTCACCGGCCGCGGCTTCCCCTTCGGCCCGGGCCATCAGGACGAGCAGACCGCCGTGCTGGCGCGGCTCGGCCCGGACACCGGCGCTCCGCTGTTCGCCGCCCTGCTGCTGACCGGCGCGGTCGCCCTGCTGATCATGGCCGACACGTCCCGGCCGCCGCGCTGGGCACGGTTCGCGCTGCTCGGCTACGTGTGGCTGCTCGTGGCGGGCCTGCTGGTCGTCGTGCCAGACATGCGGCTCCTGGTGCTCACCGGCTATGCGCCCATCCTGATCATCGGGTTCCCGTTCGGCTTCCCGCCGGTCGACTACTCCGAGATCTTCACCTGGACGCTGGCCAACCAGGTGTTCGCGGTCGCCGGCGGGCTGCTGCTGGCCCGGGCCGCGCTGCGCTGGCAGTTCCGCACCGCGGGGGCGTGCGAGGACTGCGGCCGGCGCCCGGGCGGCGCGAGCTGGACGTCGGCGGAGTCGGCGGCGCGCTGGGGCCGGTGGGCCACGTACATCGCCGCGGCGATCCCGCTCTTCTACGCCGTCGTGCGGCTCGCCTGGGCGGCCGGCATCCCGCTCGGCATCTCCCCGGACTTCCTCGACGAGATGCGCGAGAACGGGGCGGTCTGGGGCGCGCTCGGCCTGGGCGGCTTCGCGGCCGCCGGCGCGATCCTCACGCTGGGCCTCACCCAGCGGTGGGGCGAGGTGTTCCCGCGCTGGATGGTCGGCCTGGCCGGCCGGCGGGTGCCGATCAGGATGGCCACCGTGCCGGCGACCCTGGTGTCGATCTTTGTGATGTCGGCCTCGGTGGCGTTCTTCGCCGACCCGGAGGGGCTGGAGATGATCACCGGCAACGGCCTGGCGGCCGCCCCCATGGCGACCTGGCCGTTCTGGAGCCTGGCGCTGGGCGCCGCGACGCTCGGATATCACCTGCGGCGCCGCCCGGCCTGCCAGGAATGCCGGGCTCCGGGGCTGGTGCCCGCGCGGGCGGCGGGAGCATATTAGATCGCATGGACTACGAATACGCGCCGCTGCGGTTGCCATCAAATGTCGACAGGTTGACCGCGGCGGCGCAGCTCGCCATTCAGGCGGAGTTCTCGGGATGGGAGCTGGCCCGCGTCCAGCTCTTCCGGGACGGCACCCGCAAGGTGATGCTCCGCCGCCGTGTGCAGCCCACCCCGCAGCCGGGGCTGAGCTACTGAGAAGGGCCCGTCCGCTCGCGGACGGGCCCTTCTCAGTAGGACAACTTCAGTGGTGGTGGTGACCGGCGTGGTCCTCTTCCTCGTCCGGCAGGTAAGGGTGCTCGTCGAGGCGGCCCACCAGCAGGTCACCGGGCTTCGGGGCGAACGGGCCGTCGCCGTCGGAGTCCTCGAACGCCTCCAGGTCGAGCGGCTCGGAGATCTCGCTCACGGTCAGCAGGCCGTCGAGCGGCTCCAGCTCGGGCACGTCCAGCGACGACAGCGACCCGTCGCCCGCCTGGAGCAGCTCGAGCACGGCCTCGCCGACCGTCTCGACAGCGCCCGGGTCCTCGTCCTCGGGCACCGCGCTGCGCCGGGCCACCTCGGCGCGCCGCAGCAGCGCCGAGATGCTCGGCACGCGGTAGTCGCGGCGCTGGCGCACGGAGATGACCTGCGGGTACGGGTCGGTGGACTCGGCCGGGTCGAAGCCGTCGACGCCGAGGCCGAAGCGCTGGTCGGCCTCGTCCGGGTCGATCGACTCGACGTCCCAGGGCGTCACCTCGCCGTACGCCTCGAGCATCTTCTCGTCGTACGCGAAGGAGGTGTTGTTGAGGTTGACGTACGCCTGCCAGACGTCGTCGTCGTCCATGCGGCCCTCGGCCGCCTTGACCGCCGCGAGGTGCGCCCGGGCGGCCTCCACGACGCGCTCGAGGGCAGCGTCGAGCTCCGCGTTCTGGTCGGTCATGTGAGGTGGGTCCTTCCCGGGTCAGCTGTTTCGGAGGAGTCGGTCGAGCACACGCACGCCGAACTCTAGTCCCTCGACCGGGACCCGCTCGTCAATGCCGTGGAACAAGGAGCTGAAGGCCAGGTCAGCGGGGAGCTTCAGCGGGGCGAAGCCGAAGCAGCGGATGCCGAGGGTGGAGAACGCCTTGGCGTCGGTGCCGCCGGACATCATGTACGGGATCGTGCGCGCCCCCGGGTCCTCGGCCCGCAGCGCCTCGCCCATCGCGTCGACGAGCTCGCCGTCGAACTCGGTCTCGACCGCCGTCTGCTGCGAGACGTGCTCGATCTCGACGCCGGGGCCGATCAGCTCGCGCAGCTCGGCCAGGAAGCTGTCGGCGTGCCCGGGCAGGGTGCGGCAGTCGATGGTGGCCGACGCCCGGCCGGGGATCACGTTGTCCTTGTAGCCCGCCTCCAGGCGCGTCGGGTTGGCCGTGTTGCGCACCGTCGCCCCGATGATCCTGGCGATCGGGCCGAGCTTGGCGATGGTCAGCTCGGGCTTCTCCGGGTCGAGGTCGATCTGCAGCGCGTCGCTGACCTGCTCGAGGAAGGTGCGCACGGTCGGGGTGAGCTCGACCGGGAAGCGGTGCCGGCCGACCCGCGCGACCGCCTCGGCCAGGGTGGTGATGGCGTTGTCGTCGTGCACGAAGGAGCCGTGCCCCGGCCGCCCGGTGGCGTGCAGGCGCAGCCAGTCGAGGCCCTTCTCGGCGGTCTGCACGAGATAGAGGCGCAGGTCGTCGTTGACGGTGAACGAGTAGCCGCCGACCTCGCCGACCGCCTCGGTGACGCCCTCGAACGCGTCGCGGTGGTTCTGCACGAGCCACTGCGAGCCGTACTCCATGCCGGCTTCCTCGTCGGCCGTGTACATCAGCACGATGTCGCGCGGCGGCACGTAGCCGGTGCGCTGCCACTCGCGGACCACCGCGAGCATCATCGCGTCGAAGTCCTTCATGTCGATCGCGCCGCGGCCCCACAGGTAGCCGTCCTTCTCCTCGCCGGAGAACGGGTCGACCGACCACTCGCTCGCGTCGGCGGGAACGACGTCGAGGTGCCCGTGCAGCATCAGCGCACCGCGGCTGCGGTCGGCGCCCGGGATGCGGGCGAACAGGTTGGCCCGGCGCGGGGCGGACTCGTGGATCTCGGCCTCGATGCCCACCTCGCCGAGCTTCTCGGCGACGTACTCGGCGGCGACGCGCTCGCCGACGGTGGTACGCGGGTCGCCGGTGTTCGTGGTGTCGATGCGCAGCAGGTCACGGCAGATGCCGCTGACCTCCTCGACGGCGGTGGTCTTCATCCGCTATTCCTACCAGCCGTTTGTTACCACGGCCCGTGGGGGTTTGTGTGCCGCGCCACTTCGGGTATAGGGCGCGCCGTGACATCGCTGAATCTTCCCCCGCTTCCGCCGGTGGGTGGCGAGACCACCGGCCGCAACGTCGTCGACATCGTCGCGCAGCAGCACCGCGAGCTGCTGAGACTCTGCGACCGCATGCTGGCACACCCGGGCGACCGCAAGATCACGGACGTGGTGATCGCCACGCTGTCGCGGCACCTGAGCTGCGAGGAGCAGTATCTCTACCCCGCGATCCGCAAGGCCGTGCCCGGCGGCGAGGAGCTCGCCGACCGCGAGCTGGCCGAGGACCAGGCGCTGCTGGTGACGCTGCAACAATTGCAACGATCGCGCAGCGCCGAGCACGCCGCCGACGTCGCCGCCGCGGTGCGCCGGCATGTCGACGCGGACGCCGAGGAGCTTCTTCCGGTGCTCGTGCAGATGGTGCCGGTCGAGGACCTGATCCGGGTCGGCAACCGGTTCGAGACGGCCGCCGAGGCCGCGCCGACCCGCCCGCATCCGGCCACGCCGTCGACCCCGCCGTGGAACAAGGTGGTCGATCCGGCCGTCGCCGTGGTGGACAAATTGCGCGATGTCGTCACTCGCCGCACCACGTACTCCAAGGATTTGTAGGGAAAACGCCGGATTCGTTAACCCATTTGTCACAAGTGGGGGATCTTTCAGCGGCTCATAGGGCTAGCCATCGATGTCTCTGTGGCCCTAACGTCACGCTATGAACCTGGAGCTGCGGCATCTCAAGGTGGTCTGCGCCATCGCGGAGACCGGCAGCGTGACCAAGGCGGCATCGCAACTGGGCCTGGCCCAGCCCGCGCTGACCGCGCAGCTGCAGCGCATCGAACGAACCCTCGGCGGCCCGCTCTTCGAGCGCGACCGCCGGGGCGCGCGCCCCACCGCGCTCGGCGAACTGGTCCTCGCCCGCGCACGAGTGCTCCTGCCGGCCATGAAGGGCCTGCAGGACGAGGCGGCCCGGCTGGCCGGCGCGACCGGCGACGGCCGGATGAGCCGCTACCGGTTCGGGGCGATCGGCGGCCCGATCCTGGGCGGCATGGTCCACCGGCTCTCCATGGCGGAGCCGGAGGCCCAGATCACCACGTACGCGTCCTACTACGTCGACGAGCTGGCCAACATGGTGATCGCCGGCAAGCTCGACTACTGCCAGGTCGGCGTCTGCGGCGACGCGATCCCGTCGGCCGACTACGGCCTGGTCTGGCAGACGATCGCGGTGGACGCGGTCTGCGTGCTGATGCCCGAGGACCACCCCAACGCCAAGGGCACCGACGTCGACCTCGCCGAGCTCGCGAACGAGCAGTGGGTCGCGGGCACCGGCGACGGCTGCTTCGGCGACTGCTTCGCGGCGGCGTGCGCGCGGGCGGGCTTCACCCCGCGCCGGGTGCTCGAGAGCGACATCCGCGGCTGCGTCGACATGGTCGAGGCGGGCTCGGCGCTCGGGCTGTGCCAGCCGACGTTCCGGGCGCCCGCCGGGCTCGCGCACCGGCCGCTGCGCGGGGCCCCGCTGCGCTGGCGGTACGTGATCGGCTGGCATCCCGACTCGCCGGCGGCGCTCAGCGCGCCCAAGCTGATCGAGATGGCCCAGGACGCGTACGTCGAGGTGGCCGCGCGCAACCCCGCCTACCTGGACTGGCGGACGGACTATCCCCATCTCGGCGTCTTCGACGGCCTCGCGCAGCTCGGCGGCAGATGACAACGGCCCGGCCTCTGGTGAGGCCGGGCCGTTACCGTCAAGCGATCAGGCGTTCGCGGGCGCCGGAGCCGAGAAGGTCAGCTTCCCGTCGGCGGCGTCCACCTCGACCGTCTGGCCGGGCGCCAGGTCGGCGCCGAGCAGCATCCTGGACAGCCGGTTGTCCAGCTCGCGCTGGATGACCCGGCGCAGCGGGCGGGCGCCGAACTCGGGCTGGAAGCCCTTGTCCGCCAGCCAGTCGATCGCCGCGGTGGTGATCTCCAGGCCGATGTCCTGCGCGTGCAGGCGGCGCCGCGTCTCGTCGAGCATCAGCTCGGTGATCTGGCGGACCTGCTCCTGCTCGAGCTGCCGGAAGATGATGATCTCATCGATCCGGTTGATGAACTCGGGCCGCAGCTGCTCCTTGAGCCGCCGGTCGAGCCGGTCGCGCAGCTCCTCGTCGGCCGCGCCCGGGTCGCCCGCGCCGAAGCCGACGCTGCGCCGGGTGCCGCTGATGATGTCGGAGCCGAGGTTGCTCGTCATGATCAGCACGGTGTTCTTGAAGCTCACCGTGCGGCCCTGGCTGTCGGTCAGCCGGCCGTCGTCGAGCACCTGGAGCAGGATGTTGAAGACGTCGGGGTGGGCCTTCTCGATCTCGTCCAGCAGCACGACGCTGTACGGGCGGCGGCGGACCGCCTCGGTCAGCTGGCCGGCCTCGTCGTAGCCGACGTAGCCGGGAGGGGCGCCGACCAGGCGCGACACCGTGTGCCGCTCCTGGAACTCGCTCATGTCGAGCCGGATCATCCGGTCGGACTCGCCGAACAGCGCCTCGGCCAGCGAGCGGGCCAGCTCGGTCTTGCCGACACCGGTCGGGCCCAGGAACAGGAAGCTGCCCACCGGGCGGTCCGGGTCACCGAGTCCGGCGCGCGAGCGGCGGACCGCCTCGGCGACGGCCGCGACCGCGTCGTCCTGGCCGACGACCCGCTCGTGCAGGTGTCCCTCGAGGCGCAGCAGGCGCTCCTTCTCCTCCTCGGTCAGCTGCGAGACCGGGATGCCGGTGGCCCGCGACACCACGTCGGCGATGTCGGCGTCGGTCACCTGCGGCACGCCGTCCGCGGAGACCCCGGCCGTGGCGATCTGCTCCTTGAGGGAGTTGATCTCGTCGCGCAGCTGGGACGCCTTCTCGTAGTTCTCCGCCGCCACCGCCTGGTCACGGTCGCGGGAGAGCTGCTCGAGGCGGCGCTCCTTCTCCCGCACGTCGGCGTCGGGGGTCTTGACCCGCAGCCGCACGCGCGCGCCGGCCTGGTCGATCAGGTCGATCGCCTTGTCCGGCAGGAACCGGTCGGTGATGTAGCGGTCGGACAGCTCCGCCGCGGCCTGCAGGGCCTCGTCGGTGATCCGCACCTGGTGGTGCGCCTCGTAGTTGTCGCGCAGGCCGCGCAGGATCGAGACGGTGTCCTCGACGCTCGGCTCGCCCACCAGCACCGGCTGGAAGCGCCGCGCGAGGGCCGCGTCCTTCTCGATGTACTTGCGGTACTCGTCGAGCGTGGTCGCGCCCACCACCCGCAGCTGGCCGCGGGCCAGGGCCGGCTTGAGCATGTTGGAGGCGTCCATGCCGCCGCCGTCGCCACCGCCGCCACCGGCGCCGACCAGCGTGTGGATCTCGTCGAGGAAGACGATCAGCTGGTCGCCGGAGTCGCGGATCTCGTCGATGACCTTGCGCAGGCGCTCCTCGAAGTCGCCGCGGTAGCGGGTGCCCGCCACCAGGCCGGCCAGGTCGAGCTGGATGACCCGCTTGTTCTCCAGGGTCAGCGGCACGTCGCCGTCCACGATGCGCTGGGCCAGGCCCTCCACGATCGCGGTCTTGCCGACGCCGGCCTCACCGATGAGCACGGGGTTGTTCTTGGTGCGCCGCGACAGGATCTCGACGGCCTGCTCGATCTCGCTGGCGCGGCCGATGACCGGGTCGATCTCGCCGCGCCGGGCCAGCTCGGTCAGGTCGACGCCGAACTGCTCGAGCGTGGGGGTGTTCGCGTTGCCGCCGCTGCCGCCGCGCTGCGTGCTCGCGCGCGGGGTGCCCTGGGGCTGCTCGGCGGACTGCTGGAGCGCCTGCGGGTCGAGCTTGCCGCCCAGCAGCCGGCCGGCCGCCGAGTCGGGGTTGAGGCCCAGCGCCATCAGGATGTGCTCGGGACCGACGTAGGAGGAGCCGAGCGCGCGCGAGATCTGGAGGCTGTCGAGCAGCGCCCGCTTCGCGGCGGGGGTCAGCTGGACCTGCGTGGGCAGCTCCTCGCTCACCCCGGCCGGGCGGCCCAGCGCGGAGAGCAGCGCCTCGGGGTCGGCGCCGGCGCGGCGCACGGTCTGCTTCATCGGCTCGAGCTGCAGGGTCGCCCAGAGCAGGTGATCCGTGTCGAGATCGGCGATCGTGCGGTCCGGGTCGGCCAGCTCGGCCGCGCGGCGGGCCGCCGCGGAGAGAACCTCACGGGCGTCGCCGCTCATGTACTTGGTGATGTCGATGCGCTGCGAACGGCGCGGGTCCGCCGCGCCGAAGAAGCGCGCGAAGAAGTCGTCCCACTGGCCGGGCCCACCCGGTCCGATCGGTCCGATGCTCATACGTCTTCTCTCTTCTCCGTAGCCGTTGTGCCGGGGGCCCTTACCCACCTTGCACGACCCCTATCAGCGCCGTGCCGGATCGATTGATTCCCGATCCTCGAAGAAAGTTGACTCGGGTAGGCTCAACTTCATGACCGTACCTCTGGTGATCGTCGACGGGGCCAACGTCGTCGGCTCGGTGCCCGACGGATGGTGGCGCGACCGCGCCGGCGCGGCCCTGCGGCTGCGCGACGCATTGACTCCGGTCATCGGCGCCGGCCTGCCGGATCTCCCCGGCCCCGTCGAGGTCACGCTGGTCGTGGAGGGTAAGGCCCGCGAGACCCCGCAAGCCGAGGGCGGCGTGCGGGTCGAGCCCGCCACCGGCTCCGGCGACGACAAGATCGTCGATCTGGTACGCGGCGCCGCCACCGCCAGGCGCGTCGTGGTCGTGACGGCCGACCGCGGTCTGCGCGACCGAGTGACACAACTCGGCGCCGAGGTGAGGGGCCCGTCGAGCGTCCCGAGGCGCTAGGGTGTGACGATGATCCCACGGTCCGTAGCCCGTTTCTGGGCTCCCGCTGGGACCTGGATCACTCCCCCACTCCCGTTGTACGGCAACGATCACGAGCGCCGCGACCTCGCGCCCCGGCCGGCTCCCCGCGCTTCCTGATCGCCTCCTCGCCGTCGCCGGCGTCCCGCTCCCGGCACGGCTGTCCGCCGTACCCCCGGAGTCACTCGCATGTCCACACCCGCGGAGACGCGCGCCGGCGCTCGTGCCGTGCTGCGCCAGCCCTACGTTCCTCTGATCCTCACCGCCAGCCAGATCGGGCGCCTGCCGCTGGGCGCCGCGCCGCTGGCCCTGCTGCTGTTCGCCCGCGAATCGGTCAGCCTCGCCGTCGCCGGGGCGCTGGTCGCCGTGCTCACCGCCGGGATGGCAGTGGGCGCGCCGGCCCTCGCCCGCGCCGTCGACCGCCGGCGGCAACCCCCTGTCCTGTACGGCTCGGCCGTCGTCTCCGCGGTGGGTTACCTGCTCGCGGCGTTCAGCGACGGCCGCACCGGGCTGCTGGTCACCGGCGCTGCCCTGGCCGGCCTGGGGACACCGCCGTTGGAGGCGTGCCTGCGGGCCCTCTGGCCCGACCTGGTGCCGCCGTCGGCCGTGCACGCCGCGTACGCCCTCGACGTGGCCCTCCAAGAGGTCATCTTCGTGGCCGGACCACTGGTCACGCTCGCCGCCGTGGCGATCGGCGGGCCCTCCGCCGGCCTCCTCACCGCCGCGGCGCTCCAGCTCGCGGGCGTCGTCGCCTTTGTGCGGGTCCCCGCGGTCCGGCGGTGGCGCGGCCGGCCCGCCCGCCGGCACTGGCTCGGGCCGCTGCGGGAGCGCCGTCTGGCCGTCATGGTCGCGGGGACGGCCTGCGCGGGAGCCGCCGTGGGCAGCATCCCGGTGGTGCTGACCGGCTACGCCGAAGGGCTGGGCGACCGGTCCCTCTCCGGCTGGCTGCTGGCCGCTCAGGCGGGCGGGGCGCTGATCGGTGGCCTTCTCTATACGCGGGCGACGCCGGGCGGCCCTCGCCGGCTGCCGTTGCTGGCCTCGTGGTTCGCGCTGGGCTACCTGCCGCTGGTCATCGCGCCGGGGCCGGTGCGGATGGCGATCCTGCTGGCGGTCAGCGGCCTCATGTTGCCGCCGATGCTGACCGCCGTCTTCCTGACGGCCGACCGGCTGGCCCCCGAGGGCACCGCCGTCGAGGCGTTCGCCTGGATCATGACCGCGTTCAGCGTGGGGAGCGCCGGCGGCGCGGCCGTCGCGGGCCCGCTCACGGACACCGGCGTCCGGCCGGGGTTCGCCTTCGCGCCGGTGGCCGCCGCTCTCGCGGTCGCGGCCATGGTCCTCGTGGTGCGCCGCTCCGGCGCGCCACGGCGGGCGGGCGGCGGCTGACTCGGCTCGCGGATCAATCGGCAGGCATGGTCGGGCCGTTCCGGGGCATTCGGCGGGTCATGACGATCACCGCCATGACCGCCGCGCCGGCGGCCGAGCTCGGGGCCGCCGATCGCGCGCTCGTCGCGCTGGGCCGGGAGCTGCGCGACGCCGGCTACCACTTCACGACCGTCACACCCGCCACGCACGCGCGGGTCAACCGGCGGCCGCGGAACGCGCGGGCGTACGGGCTGCGCGACGTCTTCGGGTGGAGCCGGCCGTTCGGGCCGGGGGTGCTGCCCGAGCGCTTCGTCGAGCTGATGGCGGCCGCCCGCGTCCTCGACCGCGACGGGGACGAGTGGCGCAGCACCGTGCGGTTCTCCAGCTACGACGGCGAGCTCTTCGCCCACTCGGCGTTCCCGACGGACGCGGAGGACTCCGTCTTCTTCGGGCCGGACACCTACCGGATGGCCGACGCGGTGGCCGCGCACGTCGAGGGGCGGGAACGGCCGGTGCGGCGAGCGGTCGACATCGGCTGTGGGACGGGGGCCGGGGCGATCACGGTCGCCAAGCGGGCGCCCGAGGCCGGAGTGCTCGCCGTCGACATCAACCCGGCGGCGCTGCGGCTGGCCCGCGTCAACGCCGAGCTGGCCGGAACCGCCGGGGTGCGGCCGTGCGAGAGCGACCTGCTGAACGGCGTGGACGGCGACTTCGACCTGATCTTCTCGAACCCGCCGTTCATGATCGACCCGGCGGGGCGGGCCTACCGGGACGGCGGGCCGAACGGCCACGAGCTGTCCATGGCGATCATCGACGCGGCCGCGGAGCGCCTGGCACCGCACGGGTCGCTCGTGCTCTTCGCCGGCACCGGCATCGTGGGCGGGCGCGACCCGTTCCGCGAGGCCGCGGCCGAGCGCCTCGACCGGGCCGGCCTGCGGTGGTCGTACCGCGAGTGGGATCCCGACGTGTACGGCGAGGAGCTCGACGGTCCCGCGTACGCGCACGCCGAGCGGATCGCGCTCGTGCTGCTGACCGCGACGCGATGAACGGGCCGACCGTCGGCGTCGAGGAGGAGTTCCTGCTGCTGGACCCGCGCACCGGCGAGAACGTGCCGGCCGCGCCCTCGGTGGCGGGCAAGCTGCCCGAGGAGCTGCGCGGGCAGAGCCGCCGCGAGTTCCGGCACAGCATGGTCGAGATGGTCACGCCCGTCTGCGGAAGCCTCGGCGAGGTGGCCGAGAGCCTCCGGCGGATGCGACAGGCCGCCGCCGAGGCCGCGGCCGCCGCCGGGGCGAGCCTCGTCGCGCTCGGCGCCACCCCGGTCGGCGAGCCGCGGCTGCTGGTCACCGACGATCCCCGGTACGAGGCGATCGCCGGGCACTACGGGCCGATCGTCGGCGACCCGGCCGTCTGCGGGTGTCACGTGCACGTCGGCGTGCCCGACCGGGAGACGGCCATCGAGGTCTGCAACCACCTGCGGCCGTGGCTGCCGGTGGTGCAGGCGATGACCGTCAACTCGCCGTTCTTCGGCGGCGTGGACACCGGGCACGCGAGCTGGCGCGCCATGCAGCTGGACCGCTGGCCGAGCCTCGGCCCCACGCCGTACTTCGCGTCGGCCGCCGACCTCGACCGCACGGTCCGGCTGCTCGTCGACGCCGGCGTGATGCTGGACGAGACGCTGGTGCTCTGGCACGCGCGGCCGTCGCTGCGCTATCCGACCGTCGAGGTGCGCGTCGCCGACGTGTGCCCGTCGGTGGCGGACACCGTGCTGCTCACCGCCCTAGTCCGGGCGCTGGTGGGCACGGCCCTCGACGACATCAGGGCCGGGCGGCGGGCGCTGCCGGTTCCCGACCCGGTGCTCAAGGCGGCGCACTGGAACGCGGCGCACAGCGGGCTGAGCGGCAAGCTGCTGGACCCGTCGCGGGAACGGGCCCGGCCGGCGTGGGAGCTGGTCGACGAGCTCTTCCGGACGGTCACGCCCGCGCTCGACCGGCACGGCGACCTCGACACCGCGTACGACCTGTTGGCGTGCCTGCGTACCGTGGGGACCGGCACCGACCGGCTGCGCCGCGAGCTGGAGCGCACCGGCGACCTGCCCGCGACCCTCGCGGACGCCGCGCGCCGCACGGTGACCGGGTGATCCACGGTCACCCTTGGGTTCAATCCTGTTCACTCAAGCGCGACGGCCCGTACCGCCGGAAAACGCCCGAAGTGGACTGTCCGCGACCGGGCGCGATGAGTCTTTTCGCAGGTCGTGCCGCAGGGCGCGGGGACCCGTGGCAAATGGGGCGTGCGGGGATGGCCGGGCAGGAAGGGGGCAGTACGCTGAGGACAGTAGTCAGGTTTCCGCACAGCAGGAGGCTGCACGGGTGGCCAGTGTCGCCGAGGTCAAAGCGGCCGTCGACGCCGCACTTCAGCAGGTGACCGAAGGGCAGGCGGCGATACAGGCGGCCCGGGAGAAGCTCGGCGAGGCCCAGCAGAGCCTGGCCGCGGCGCTCGACGGCAGCGGCAACGACGCGGTGGGCGCGGCCCACGCGTCCCTGTCCCAGGCCGACCAGTCGCTCGAGGAGTGCCTGGGTGCCACGCTGCTCGCGGTCGAGCAGGCACAGACCTACACGGCGATGCTCTGACGCGATGTCGCTGATCCAGGAGCTCGGCGCCCGCCTTCGCGCCACCTCGGACGAGTTGCCCACCGGGCAGGTGACCGTGGCGATGGAGAAGCTGCGCAGCGCCACCGAGATTCTCATGTGGGTGCGCGAGCAGTCGGTCGACCCGATCGGCGTGCCGCAGCTGGCCAACGCCACCGAGGCCGCCGAGCGGGCCGCCGCCGCGCTGCGCCTGGCCCAGGACGCCATCGCCCAGTATCTTGCGTCGATCGGGCTGGCCGGCGACGCGAGCGCCCCGCCGGACCGCGACTGGAAGGCCGGCCTCCAGCCGGCCGGCGAGCCACCCGCGGCCGGGGAGAGCCCCGAGAAGCCCGAACAGCTCGGACCGTGGTGGCAGCAGCGCGTCGCCGCGCTCACCGGCGAGCCGCCGCCCGCCAAGGACGACCGGACCGACAAGCCCGACACGGCCGAGCTGCTGCGCCGGGTGGCCTCCGGCGTGCGCGCGGGCGACCGGGCACGCCTCGGCCGCGAGCTGCACGGGGTGAACGCCTCGACCGGGCTGGCGCTGTCGGCGGTCACCCCGCCGGTGCTGCACCGGCTGGCGGGCGACCTGCTCGGCCACGAGCCGCGCCCCGAGGACGTGCCGAGGCTGCGCTCCGCCGCCGAGGGCCGGGTCCGCTCGCTGCTGCCCGGCACCTCCCCCGCCGTGCTCGACACGCTGATCGCGCGCATCTGCCGGGTCCCCGTCGAGCAGGGCAAGCGCCCGCCCGGCCACCCCGCCGACAACGCGGTCACCGCCAGCGTGCTCACCGGGGTGCTGCTGGCCCGCCTGGGGCGCGACGCCGGCACGCTCGACCCGTCCACGCCCGACCCGGTGCGCCGCCCCACAGAGGCCACCGACCACGGATGACCCCGACGACGCCCCTTGCCCCCATCCTGAACCCACGGGAACGTGTTGAGCTATATGGCTGAGTCGACCGCACAGCAGGTGATGGACATCCGGGCCGGGCTGTCGCACGCGCTCGGCGCGGCAGCGATCGCCCTCGACCGGGCGCGGGGCGCGCACGCGGCCGCCGTCGAACGGCGCCGGCGGATCGGGGCGGCCGCCGACGCGCGCCTGCGCAAGATCGCCGATGCCCGGGACGCGCGGCTCGCCGAGATCGACCAGCAGCACAAGAACGACCTGGCCGCGTACGCCGAAGCCGCCGCCGGCGCCGCCGACCGGGCCGCACCCGGCGCCGCGGGCGACCCCTGGGACGACTGGCAGGCCACCCCGCTCGACCGGGCCGCCGAGCTGCGCGTCGGCCGGCTGCTGCTGCCCCACCCCGAAGAGGTGCCGGCGCTGGTGCCGCTGCTCGACCGCGGCCACGTGGTCGTCCGCGGCGACCGGGCGCTCGGCGACGAGGTGGTGGCCGGCCTGCTGCTGCGGGCCCTCGGCACCGCCGCGCCCGGCCAGGTGCAGCTCATCGGCTACGACCCGGAGCATCTGGGCGGCGGGCTCGCCCGGTTCGCCCCGCTCGCCCCGGCCGGGGTGCTCACCTTCGTGGGGCCGGGCGGGCTCGGCGCGCTCCTCGACGACCTGACCGACCACGTACGCCGGATCAACGAGACCGTGCTGGCCGGCGAGTACACGTCGCTGCGCGAGCTGAACGCGGCCACCCACCGCCGGCCGGAGCCGTGGCGGGTCGCCGTGCTGCTCGGCGCGGGCGAGCTGAGCCGCGCCGAACAGGCCCACCTGCAGCGCCTGTTGCGCACCGGCGCCGCCTGCGGGGTGCATCTGGTCATCCAGGGACTGCCGGTGCCGGCCGGCGACGGGATCGAGTTCATCACCGCGGCGCCCGGCGACCACGCCCGGCTCAGCAGCGCGGGTGCTCTGCCCGTACGGCTCGATGGTGGTCCTCCGCAAGCGGTCGTGGCAGCGACCTGCCGCCGGATCGCCGAGGCCGTGGAGGCCGGGCCCGCGCCCGTCGCGCTGGACAGCCTGCTGCCGCAGGAGGAGTGGAACCAGAGCGCGGCCACCGGCCTGAGCGCGCCGCTCGGCGACAGCCCGCAGGGCATGCCGGTGCAGGTGACGCTCGCCGACTACCCGCCGCACGCGCTGATCGCCGGGCCCTCCGGCACCGGCAAGACCAACCTGATCTACGCCTGGATGGGCGCGCTCGCGGCCCGCTACTCCCCCACCGAGCTGGCCTTCTACCTGCTCGACTTCAAGGAGGGCGTCTCCTTCGCCCGGTTCGCCCCGGGCCGGCGCGACCCGAGCTGGCTGCCGCACGTCCGCCTGGTCGGCGTCAACGTCAACACCGACCGCGAGTTCGGGCTGGCCCTGCTGCGCTTCCTCGGCGAGGAGCTGCGCCGGCGGGCCGACGCGGCCAAGCGGTACGAGGTGACGAACCTCGCCGAGCTGCGCGCCGAGGACCCCGACGGCGCCTGGCCGCGCATCGTGGCCGTGGTCGACGAGTTCCAGGTGCTGCTCTCCGGGCGCGACGCGGTCGCCGCCGAGGCCGTCGACCTGCTCGAGGACCTCGCCCGGCGCGGCCGCTCGCAGGGCATCCACCTGATCCTCGCCTCCCAGGACGTCAGCGGCATCGAGGCGCTGTGGGGCCGCCCGGCGCTGGTCGCCCAGTTCTCGCTGCGCATCGCCCTGCCCCGCGCCCGGCGCATCCTGGCCGAGACCAACACGGCGGCCGAGTCGCTGCCCCGCTACCACGCGGTGGTCAACGCCGACTCGGGCGCGGCCGAGGCCAACAGGGTGGTGCGCGTGCCCGCCGCCGGCGACCGCGAACGGTGGAACGCGCTCCAGCACCGGCTGTGGCGCAAGCGCCCGCCCGAGCTGGGCCCGCCGCGCCTGTTCGACGGTGACGTGGTGCCGCGGCTCGGCGACAGCCCCGACTTCCGGCGGCTCGCCCCGGCCGAGTCGATGGCCGCGCCGGTGGTGCTGCTCGGCGAGACCATCGACGTGGCGGCCCGCTCGGCCCGGACGGTGCTGCGCCGCGCCCCCGGCCGCAACCTGGCCGTGCTCGGCACCCGGATGGACGAGGCGTGCGCCGTGCTGGCCACCGCGGGCATCTCGCTCGCCGCGCAGTTCCCGCCGGACGGCGCCCGCTTCTCGATCCTCTGCCTCGACCCGGACGCCCGCCCGGCGGCCGCGGCCCTCTGCAACGACCTGCCCGACTGCGGCTGGTACGAGGCGGACAACGCCGACTGGCTGCTGGAGGACGCGGCCGCCGAGGCGTCCGCGTCGTGGCCCGCCGACCGCCCGCACTTCCTGATCATCTATGCGGCGGACGCGATGCCCGGCGGCAAGGCGGCCGCCGACCAGCTGCGCACCATCCTGCGCCAGGGCCCGGAGCGGCGGCTGCACGTGCTCGGCTGGTGGCGGGGCGCGGCCCTGCTGCGCGACGCGCTCGGCGGCCAGGCGTCCCGCACCGACCCGATCGGCGCGTGGGTGGCGCTGGACGTGCACGGCAGCGAGCTGGCGCCGTTCTATCCGGGCGCGGGCGCACCGGCCTGGTACCCGAGGCCGTGGCGCGCCCTGCACTTCGACCGCTCGGTGCACCGTGGCGCCGAGGTGATCATCCCCTATGGAGCTGGGTCATGACACAGGGCGGCCTGCAACCGGCCGACTTCGAGACCGCCGACTACCGCAGCGTGCTGCGCCGGCTGACCACCCTCGACGACGAGGCGGCCACCATGCGAGCCGAGGCGGTCCACTGGCACGACGAGCGGGTGGCCGCCGCGAAGCAGGCGATCCACAACGCGGACGAGGCGGTGGCGGAGGCCGAGGAGGAGGTGAAGGCGGCCCAGCGGGCCCTGGAGGCGGTGGACGCCCGAGCCGCCGGCCTGTGGTCCGACTATGTCCATAAGGTCGGCCCGGTGGCCGAACGCTACGGCCGCACCGTGCCGCCCGCGGCCATCCCCCACCAGCGCTCCGACCGCGACGCCGACGACTACCTCGACGAGGTGGCCACGAAGGTGAAGTACACGGCCCCGGCCCGCCCCCTCACGGGCGGCGTCAAACTGCTGTTCGCGGTCTTCGGCTTCCTCGGCGGCGTCATCGGCGTCATCCTCCACCAGGTCCTCCGCGAGAACGGCGGCTCGGCGACCGGCACGTGGAAGGACGCCCTGCCGGTGGTCGCCCTGCTGGTCCTGCTCGCCTGCCCGGTGCTGGCCGTGGTCGCCGCCAAGCGCGTCGCCGACCGCCGGGGCACCGGCCTCGACACCTCCACGGTCGTCACCGTCCTGATCACCGGCCTGGTGACCGCCGGCATCCTGCTGGCCGCGGTCCGCGCGGCGGCCCCCAGCTAGCGGGGCGGCTCGCGGGCGGCTTTCCGGGGGCGTCCTCAGCCGAAGGACTTGGCGAGGGTGATGATCGCCGGGCCGACCACCACGATGAAGATGGCGGGGAACATGCAGAGCAGGACCGGGAAGAGGAGTTTGACCGGGACCTTCTGTGCCATCTCCTCGGCGCGCTGGCGGCGGCGGACGCGCTGGTCGGCGGCGTGTTCGCGGAGGATGCCGGCGACCGGGACGCCGAGCTCGCCGGCCTGGATCAGGGCGGTCATCAGGCGTTTCAGGTCTCGTACGGTGGTGCGGGCCGACAGCGAGCGCAGCGCCTCCGTGCGGGCGACGCCGAGGCGCATCTCCTGGAGCACGCGGTTGAGCTCGTCGGCCATCGGGCCTCTCGCCGCGCTCGCCACCTGGGCCATGGCCGCGTCGAGGCCGAGGCCCGCCTCGACGCCGATGACCATCGCGTCCATCACGTCGGGCAGCGAGCGGAGGATCTTCTCCTGGCGTTTGACGCCGGCGTTGTAGACCAGCAGGTGCGGCAGCAGGAAGCCGCCGGCCAGGCCGGCCGGGATGCCGATCAGCACGGCGCCGGTGTCCTTCGTCCAGCTGTACGCGAAGAACGCGGCCACGCCGGCGCCCACGATCGCGCCGAGCGGGCGGGCGCGCAGGACCCTGGCCGGCGGCCAGGCCGGCGGGTTGCCGGCGTGGCCGAGCAGGCGGCTCAGCTGCTCCTGGCCCGTGGTGGGAGCGATCCGGTCGAGCCCGGCGATGACCGCCGAGCGCAGCCGCCGCCGGAACGCGCTGCCGGTGTCGCGCCGGATCTCGGGGCCGGATCCGAAGGCCGCCAGCGCGCGCAGGATCCGCTCGTGGCGGGGCGGTGGCAGCAGGATCGCCACCGCGACGAGCAGGCACGCCGTCACGATCCCCGCGACCGCGCCGCCGAGCACGAGACCGGCCATCTAGACCCTCACCTGCACCACGACGCGCAGCCACACGGCGCCGATGGTGATCGCCACGAGGCCGCAGGCGAGCATCGCCCAGCCGAGCGGCTCGGTGAACAGGGGACGCAGGTAGCCGGGCTCGGTGAGGGAGAGGATCAGGCCGGTGGCGATCGGCATGGCGGTCAGGACGTACGCCGACATGCGCCCCTCGCCGGAGAGCGCGCGCACGTGCCGCCGCAGGTAGGAGCGCTCGCGCATGGTGTCCGCGGTGGTCTGCATGACGTCGGCGAGGCTGCCGCCGACCTCCCGTTGCAGGCGCAGCGCCATGACCAGCCAGGCCATCTCGTCGCTGCGGGTGCGCTCGCCGATCCGCTCGAGGGCGTCCTCGAAGCTGCCGCTGATGCGGGTCTCGGACAGGGCGCGGCGCAGCTCGGCGGCGACCGGGCCCTCGTCGTCGCGGACCGCAGCCTCGACCGACTGGTGCAGCGTGAAGCCCGAGCGCAGCGAACTGATCATGAGTTGCAGGGCGCCGGGCAGCTCGTCGGCGAAGGCCCGCTCGCGCCGCCGGATCCTGGTGCGCAGCACCGCGGTGGTGCCGGCGAAACCGGCGAGCAGGCCGACCGCCACCGCCACCGGCGGTGGCAGGAGCAGGCTCAGCAGCGCGGCCGCCAGCAGCGCGGCCGCCAGCCGCACCACCAGCCACTCCGCGGGACGTGTCGTGCCGCCGAGGCGGTCGAGCAGCGGGGCGCTGCGCTCGGCGAGAGCGCTCAGCGCCTCGGACCGCTCGATGCGCCGGGCGGCGGCGTGCAGCGCCCGCCGCCATCGGGGCTCGGTCTCGGCCTCGCGCCGGGCGGTGAAGTGCTGGAGGGAGGCGAGCCGCCGCTGGATCGGGGTGCGCCCGAAGGCGGCGGCGAGCACCGCGTACGCCGCCAGGAAGCCGGCCGCCGAGGCGGCGCCCACGGCGATCACGACGGACGGGATCATGGGGCGCCGTCCGGGGTGAAGAGGGCCGGCTGCAGCGTCACGCCGTAGCGGGCAAGGCTATCGGCGAACCGGGGCCGGACACCGGTCGCGCGCAGGCCGCCCGCGCCGGCCGGCACGTCGTACAGGAAGAGGTCTTGCAGGGTGATGACGTCGGACTCCATGCCCACCACCTCGGTGATGTGCGTGATCCTGCGGGTGCCGTCGGCGAAGCGGCCGACCTGGAGGATCAGGTCGACCGCCGAGGCGATCTGGTCGCGGATCGCCCGGCTGGGCAGGTCGAGGCCGGCCATCAGCACCATGGTCTCGAGCCGGGCGAGCGCGTCGCGCGGGGTGTTCGCGTGCAGCGTGGTCAGCGAGCCGTCGTGGCCGGTGTTCATGGCCTGGAGCATGTCGAGGGCGGCGGCGTCGCGGACCTCGCCGACCACGATCCGGTCGGGGCGCATCCGCAGCGCGTTGCGCACCAGGTCGCGGGTGGTCACGGTGCCCCGGCCCTCGGAGTTCGGCGGCCGCGTCTCGAGCCGCACCACGTGCTCCTGGTCGAGTTGCAGCTCGGCGGCGTCCTCGATGGTCACCACCCGCTCCTCGGCGGGGATGAAGCCGGAGAGGATGTTGAGGATCGTCGTCTTGCCGGAGCCGGTACCGCCGCTGACGATGATGGTGCGGCGGCCGCGCACGCAGACGTCGAGGAACTGCGCGGCGGGCCGGGTGAGGGTGCCGTACGACAGCAGGTCGCCCACGGTGAGCGGCACCGAGGAGAACCTCCGGATGGTCAGCGAGGAGCCGTCGATGGCGATCGGCGGCACGATCGCGTTGACCCGGCTGCCGTCGGGCAGCCGCGCGTCGACCATCGGGCTGGCCTCGTCGACGCGGCGGCCGACCCGCGAGCAGATCCGGTCGATCACGCGGCGCAGGTGGGCCTCGTCGTCGAACTCGGCGGCGACCCGCTCGATGCGGCCGAGGCGCTCGACGTAGACCGACCGCGGGCCGTTGACCATCACCTCGGTGACCGACTGGTCGCGCAGCAGCGACTCGATGGGGCCGTGGCCGAGCACCTCGTCGACGACCTCGCTGACGATGCGGCCGCGGTCGGCGCCGGAGAGCGGGGTCTCCTCGCGGGCGAGCAGGTCGTGCAGGGCCTCGCGGACCCGGGCGTCGAGCTCCTCGGTGCCCTCGCCGCGGCCGGCGGCGTACAGCGAGGGGCCGAGCTCGTCGGCGAGCTTGCGCTGGATGCGCCGGCGCACCTCGTACACCTGGTCGTGCACCGGACGGCCGGGACGGTGGCGCTCCTCGGCGGGAGCGGGCGTGGTGCCGCCGAGGCGCGACGAGAGGCTCATGACCTGCCCTTGCGGGACAGGAATCGGCGGCGGCGCGCCGGCGCGGCCGCCACCCCGGCGCAGCGGTCGGCCAGCGCGCGGACGGCCCTGCTGACCAGGTGCAGCGGGTCGGTGAGGACCAGCGGCTCCCCCGCGTTGACCGAGGCGGTGACGTCGCGGCTGGAGGGCACCTGCACGGTGAACGGCATGCCGACAGCGCGTTCCGCCTCGGCCGGGCTCAGGCCGCCCTCGGTGTTGGCCCGGTTGAGGACCGTCAGGCGTTTGTCCTTCGGGTAGTCGAGCGAGTCGAACATCTCGGCGGTGAGCCGCGCCGACTTCAGCGCCGGCAGGTCGGGGGTGACGATCGCGACGTACCAGTCGGTCATGTCCAGCGCGGCGAGGACCTGGTCGGTGACCACGGCCGGGGTGTCCACCACGATGAAGTCGTAGAACGGCCGGGCCGCGTCGAGCAGCTCGACGACGAACTCGCGGCTGACCTTCTCGCCCTCGGCCGGGCTGGGCGGCGCGAGCAGCGCGTCCACGCCCGGGCGGTACGGCGTGACGATCGAGCGCAGACCGGGCTCGTCCAGCCGGCCGGCCATCGCCACCCCGCCCGCGATGTGCCGCTCCGGCGCGAGCTTGAGCATGATGGCGATGTCGCCGAACTGGAGGTCCAGGTCGATCAGGAGCACCCGCCGGCCGCCACCGGCCAGCGCCACGGCGAGGTTCGTCGCCAGCATGCTGCGCCCGTTGCCGCCCTTGCCCGAGAAGAGCGTCACCACCCGGCCGTGCGGGGCGTTGTCCGCCGACGTGCGCACCGTGGTGCTCAGCGCCTTCGACAGGTCGACCGAGCGGATCGTGGCCTCGCGCAGCCCCTGCTCGTCGTCCTCGGCCACGATCTCGCGGACGCCCGATCGGAGGCAGCGCAGCACCGTGTCCGGCTCGACGGCCTTGCGGATCAGCACCACGCCGATGAGCGGGCGCTGCAACCGCTGGTAGGCGGCGACCATCAGCGCCTCCTCCAGGTCGACGGTCGCGCCCAGGATGACGAGAAGGGTCTCCGGATAGCGCCGCAGGTGCGCCTCCAGACCGGCCATCGCGTCGAGCATGGTGCAACCGGCCTCGCGGAAGCCCGGGCCGACCTGGGAGCGCCGGGCGTCGTCGGGCTCCACGTAGACGTAGAGGCTCACGGGAACAGCCGCGAGATGTCGACGCCGGGACCGGGGACGGCGCTGGCCTCCGGGCCGAGGATGGCGAGGTAGAGCAGGCCGGTGCGGGCGGCGTGGACGAGACGCTGCGCGTCCTGCGAGTCGACGGCGAGCGTGGCCACGTACCGGACGTACGTCGTCTGCGGGGCCGGGGTGGCCGGCGGGGCCGGCAGCACGCTCGCGGACGGCGACGGGGAGGGGGACGGCGCCGGGGTGACGCCGGGCGCCGGCGCCTCGCCGATCGCGATGACCACGGCCCTCGGCAGCAGCAGCCGGGTGGTCTGCTCCTCGGCGCGCTGCGCGGTGGCCGGGAAGGTGCCGTAGACGGCCACCCGGTCTCCCGCGATCACGTTTCCGGCGACCTGTTCCGGCACGCTGAGCTGCACGGTCACCGCCAGCTGGCCGTTGGGCACGGTGAGGCCGCGCGCGGACGCCGGCGCGCTGGCCGCCGCCGCGCGAAAGAGCGGGCGCATCAGCAGCTGCCCGCGCTCGGCGGGGGCGGCCAGGGTGAGCCGGTCCAGGTCGCTGGTCCAGCTCGTCAGGGTCCCCTCGGGCACGGTCCGGGCCGGCACCAGGATGCGCTCGGCGAGGCCCTTCGCGCGGATGTCGGCGCCGTTCGTGCCGGCCGGGATGCGCTCGCCGGCGACCAGCACCCAGATGCCCTCGACCCCGTGCAGGGCCCGGCGGTCGGCGGAGCGCGCGTACGCCAGCACCGCCACCCCGCTGATACCGGCCAGCAGCAGTGCGGCGAGCAGAATCAGGACACGCCGTCGCATCTCCCCACAATCTCAGGTAAAGGTCACCCGGTGCGGCCGATCACCTGGACTCCGTAGTCCGGGAAGGTGCCGAACGTGGTCGGGAAACGCTCGGTGATCACCGACTTGGTGAAGTAGCCGTGGACGGCCGAGCCGGGCCCGGTGCCGGTGACCACGAAGGCCGCGAAGCCGGCGACGCGATAAGCGGCCGGGAACGGGTCGATCGCGGCGATCACCCGGTCGAAGATCGGCACGAGCACGGCCTCGCCGCTCCGGACGAGGGCGTTCATCGCGCCGGCGCAGCGGGTCGCGCCGGCCGGGCCGGTGGACATCCACAGGTCGGTCGTCGCGCCCGGCGCGACGGTGGTGCGGCAGGTCGCGTCCGCCGAGGGGGTCAGCCAGGCGTAGCCGCTCGGCGAGGCCCGGTCCCAGATGTTCTCGCACCACGACAGCAAGGGGTCGCTGATCCGCACCGCGCCGGCCCGCACCGCGCCGAGCTTGGCGCCCCGGCCGGTGATCCGTTCCCAGTCGCACTTCGAGATGGTCAGCGCGAGCACCTTCGCGCTCGCCGGCACGCCCCACGCCACCCGGGCGCAGGCGCCCACCTTGGTGCCCTTGTACGTGCCGCCGACCAGCGTCTGGGCCAGCCGCGGCGGGACAAGCGTGCTGTGGTCCGCGTTCAGCGTGGTGGTGCGCACCTCGACCTGATGAAAGATGCCCGTGGTGGCCGGCTGCGGGCGGCACGTGGTGGCGGTGCCCCAGGGGCTGGGGCAGCCGGTGTCGTCGAGGCAGATCTGCGCGTCCGCGTAACCGTCCTTGGCGTTCTTGACGGCGTACGCCCTGGCGTTGGCGGTCTGCAACGGCACCGTGCAGTCGTCCTTGTCGAGGACGCAGGACTGCGCGACCTTCCACGAGGCGGCGTCGGCGCCGCTCTGCAACTGCTCGCGCTCGGCGTAGAGCAGGCCGATGTCGATGACGACGGCGCCCATGCCGAGCAGGACGCTCATGCTCAGGAACAGGGCGACGACGACGCCGACGGCGCCGTGGTCGCCGGAGCGCCGGCGGGGCACGAGGGAGGTCAGCCGAGGCACGACATGACCCCGATGGCCCGGATGGTGACGGTGCCCGAGCTGCGGCCCCCGGCCATCGCCAGCAGCGGGAAGAGCGGGGTGGCCGGCTCGAAGGCCCGTTGCACGGTGACGGACGAGTCGGTGGTGACGCCGGTACCGCAGACCGCCGGCCCGGCGGTGTAGGTGAGCGGGACGCCCGCGCCGACGATGCCCTGCACCTTGGCCTGGACCTCGGCGACCGAGCCGTCGAGCGCGCCCAGCCGGGCGCCCTCGCGGGCCGCCTCGGTGAGCTGGATGTCCTGCTGGAGGTAGCGCCCCAGGTCGATGATCCCGAAGAGGATCAGCAGGAGCAGCGGCAGGACGATCGCGAACTCGATCGCCGCGGCACCGCGATCGGTCAGATGACGTTCATCAGGCTGGTGAACATGGCCTCGATGTCGTCGCGCAGCAGGCCGAGCGCCGAGACCAGGCCACCGGCGATCAGCGCTGCCAGGATCGAGTACTCGACGGCGGTCGCGCCCTCGTCCAACCGGTGCGCCGCGCGGACGTAACCGATCACCATCTTGAAGATCTCCACTGCGTCCCCCCACGGTCAGCGGCGGCCGGTTCCGGCGGCCAGTCGTCTTACGTATCGGGGGCCGAGAGGTTTGTTTGAGAGCGCTCATGGTGCAGGACGGTCGCCGCCGGGTGCGCGCCGATCAGCGCGACGAGGCCGCGGAGCTGTGCGCCAGCACGGAGCGCAGGGTGGCGGCCAAAGCGTCCGCCGTGAAGGGCTTGGCGAGAAACGGCGAGCCGACGCGGATCATGCCCTCCTTGACCGCGATGTCCTCCGGGATGCCGGAGATGTAGACGATCTTCATGTCCGGGCGGACGGCCGCGGCCGAGCGCGAGAGCTCACCGCCCGAGACGCCGGGCAGGCCGAGATCGGTGAGCAGGACGTCGATCGTGCCGCCGTGCACCCGGCAGGTCATCATGGCGCTCACCGGGTCCTTGGCGGAGAGCACGTGGAAGCCGCGCACCTGGAGCATCTGGGCGGTCATCTCCCGCAGGTCCTCGTCGTCCTCCACGAGGAGGACGACGGGACCATTGCGTTCCGTACGATTCCACATCGCTCCCCCTCTCACCGATCACGCTAGCGAGAGCCGCGGGGCAGCGGGCGGGGATCGCCGTTTCCCACCGTCAATTGCCGGGTACGACCAGCGCCTCGTTGAGCAGGCGGCGGGCCAGCACCAGCCGGTCCGCGTCGTCCTCCAGCGGCAGGTCGCCCACCCGGATCGGCTCACCGCCCAGCGCGAGCCGCAGCGCGGGCGCGCAGAAGGCCGGGAAGCGCATCGTGCGCCCCACCAGCCGCAGCACCACGTGCTCGGCGCCGTCGTCGGCGAGCCGCCAGCGCAGGCCCTCGCGCGCCCGGATCTCGTCGTCCGGGCCCAGACCGGCCGCGAAGTCGAGCTGGGCCAGCGGGCTGACCGGCTCGGGACGCGCCGACGGCCAGTCACGGGCGCGCAGCCGCTCGGCGACCTCGGCCGGCTCGACGGTGCTGAGCCAGTCGCGCAGGGCCTCGACCGTCTCGGTGAGCTCGGGCTCCAGGGCCTCCGGGTCCGAGACGTCGACGCCGTACGGGAGGGTGGCCCGCAGCCGCGCGTCGTTCAGCGCCAGGCCGAGCAGCTCCTCGACCATCGCGTACCGGGTCATCGCCCGCACCCCGATGGTCAGGTGCAGCGAGCGGGAGCCCTGGGCCTCGGCCGAGTGGAGCCAGCCCCGGGGCAGGTAGAGGGCGTCGCCCGGCTCGAGGACGACGTCGAGCGCCGGCTCGCCCTCGGCGGTGGCCGCCACCTCGTCGGCGCGGCCGCCCCACGCCTGCTTCTCCAGCGGGTCGGCGAGCACCGGCTCGTGCAGGCGCCAGCGCTTGGTGCCGTCGACCTGGAGCACGAAGACGTCGTGGGTGTCGTAGTGGGTGCTGAAGCCCTGGCTCTGCGGGGGCGTCAGGTAGGCGTTCACCTGCAGCGGGCGGCGCAGCTCGGCGCCGAGCCGGCGGCTGTAGTCGATCAGCGGCGGCCAGAGCCGGTGCAGGCCCTGGAGCACCAGGGTGGCGCCCTCGGCGTACAGGCGCATGGCCTTGTCGTCGATCACCTGGTCGCCGATCTCGGCGCCGGCGCCGCCGCTGCCGGTGAACCGGTCCGGCGGCAGCACGGAGCCGCGCTGGGCGACACGCAGGAACGGGGTCCGCAGGCCCCGCCGGCTGAGCAGCTCGTCGACCGCGGCCGGGGAGAGCAGGTCGGCGAAGCCGTCGGGGCCGGCCAGCTCGGCGGCCCGGGACAGCAGCGGGGCACGGCCCCAGTACGCGGCGGCGAACTTGCCCGGTTCCACCGCCACGGCACGGGAGAGCGCCGGGCTCGCGCCCGGCGCGTCGATCGTCATCGGCGAGCGTCCCGATCAGGCCGCGGAGCCGTCGGCGCCACCGTCGTGGCCGCCCGGGTTCGCGCCGCCGTC
>NZ_BOMI01000069.1 GCF_016862115.1 Paractinoplanes deccanensis | reverse complement strand
GGCCGGGCCCTCGGCGCTGCCGTCCGCGCCACCGTCGTGACCGCCCGGGTTCGCGCCGCCGTCCGCAGGACCCTCGCCGCCGGTCGAGCCCGAGGTAGTGGTGATGTCGTCGTCGTTGAGAGACATGAGAGCTCCTTGGTGGGTCCGTGGTGTGTGGGTCCCCGCCATACCCCGCGATCATCTCGTCTAACCCGGGTCCGGACGGGGTATCGCAGGTCACGTGATGCGGATCGGGACCTCGGGATGGCAGTACCGGGACTGGCGCCCGGCGAAGGGCGCCGACGAGACCGGGCACCTCTACCCGGCCGCGCTGCCGCAGCGGCTCTGGCTGGAGCACTACGCCGCCCGTTTCGAGACGGTGGAGGTGAACAACGCCTTCTACCGGCTGCCCGAGCGGTCGACCTTCGAGCAGTGGCGCGCCCGCACCCCGGACGACTTCTGCGTGGCGGTGAAGATGAGCCGCTACCTCACCCACATCAAGCGGCTCAAGGACCCCGCCGAGCCGGTCGCGCGCTTCCTGTCGCGCGCCGAGGCGCTGGGCGACAAGCTCGGCCCGGTCCTGATCCAGCTGCCGCCCACGCTCAAGGCCGACCTGCCGGCGCTCGAGGAGACCCTTCGGCTCTTCGGGGACCGGGCGCGCCTGGTGGTGGAGCCGCGGCACGAGACCTGGTTCACCGACGAGTGCCGGGAGCTGCTCACGAAGCACCGGGCCGCGCTCTGCTGGGCCGACCGGCTGGGACGGCCGGTCACTCCGCTGTGGACCACCACCGACTTCCTCTACCTGCGGCTGCACGAGGGCCGGGCCAAGCCCTGGCCCCGGTACGGGAGGGCGGCGCTGCGCACGTGGGTCGAGCGGCTCGCCGCCGTACCGGAGTCGTATGTCTTCTTCAACAACGACCCCGGCGGAGCGGCCGTGATCGACGCGGCGGTCCTGGCCGCCGAGGCCGATCGGCGTGGCCTTCGCCGCACCCGCACTCCCGACGTCAAGCCGCGCCCGTAGGGTTGACGAGGTGCGCAACCTCGAGCTGAACGGCCGTGTCCCCGACCTCGCCGAGATCCACCGGCTGGCCACGATCAACTACGGCCACTTCACGTCGATGCAGGTCCGCTCCGGCGCCGTGAAGGGCCTCGCGCTGCACATGGCCCGCCTCGCGGACGGCAACGAGGAGTTCTTCGGCTGGAAGATGGGCGTCGACGACGAGGCCCGCGTGGTCTCGCTGATCCGCCACGCCCTCGGCACGGCGCGCGACGCCTCGGTGCGCGTCAGTTTCGTGCCCGGTCCCGACCCGGTCGACCCGCCCGACGTGGTGGTGGCGGTGAGCGAGCCGCGTGCCGCCGACCCCGGCAAGCCCCTGCGGGTACGCACGGACAGCTACCGCCGCGACTGGCCCGAGCAGAAGCACGCGGCCACCATGGGGCTGATCGTGACGCGCCGGCAGGCCGTCCGCGACGGCTACGACGACGCACTCTTCGTGGGCGACACCGGCCTGGTCAGCGAGGGCACCACCTGGAACGTCGCCTTCCACGACGGCGACCAGGTCATCTGGCCGCAGGCCCCGATGCTGCGCGGCACCACGATGGTCCTGCTCCAGATCGCCATGACCATGGGCGGGGTGCCGTGGACGCTGCGCCCGGTCCCCCAGGCCGACCTGCCGGCCTTCACCGGCGCGGTGACCGTCAACTCGACGTGCCCGGCCCAGCCGATCGCCTGGATCGACAACCAGGCCTACCCGGAGAGCGACCGGCTCACGGCCCTGCTGACCGACACGTGGAAGTCGGTGCCCTACGACGAGCTCTGATATCCGGTTTTGTCGGCGTCGGTGATCTCTCGGAGCACCCGCGCCGGCACTCCGGCGGCGATCACGCCGGCCGGGACGGAGCGGGTGACCACGCTGCCCGACCCGACGATCGCGTTGTCGCCGATGGTGACGCCCTGGTTGATCGTGACCCCGCCGCCGATCCAGACGTGGTCGCCGATGGCGACCGGCTTGGCGTAGCAGGCGCCGGCCGCCCGCTCCCCCGGATCGACGGCGTGGTTGGAGGTGTAGATGCCGACGCGCGGCCCGAACAGCACGTGGTCGCCGATGGTGATCCCGCCGCCGTCGAGCATGACGCAGTCGAAGTTGGCGTAGAAGTGGTCACCGATGCTGATGTTGAAGCCGAACTCGCACCGGAACACCGGCTCGAAATGGCAGTCCCGGCCCACCGCCTTGAGCAGCCGCCGCAGGATCGCCTCGCGCTCCGCCTGCGGCCGCCCGAAGCTGGTGTTGTACTCGTCGCTCAGCAGCACGGTCCGCTGCCGGGCCGCCACCAGCTCCGGGGTGAGGTCGTTGTACATCCGGCCGGAGAGAATGCGTTCGCGCTGCGCCTCAAGCGTCACGCCTTGATCTTCTCACCGTCCCGCACCGGCGCGTCCGCCACGTCCTGGCCCTCGGCGGCGACGGGCTCGGCGCCGGTCTCGCCGGTGATGTGGCGGTAGGCGACGCCGGCCAGCGCGGCCCTCAGCAGCGGGGCGAGCCAGAAGAGCCAGAGCTGCGCGAGGGCCCGGCCACCCATGAGGACGGCCGGCCCGGTGGAGCGAGCGGGATTCACCGAGGTGTTGGTGACCGGGATGCTGATCAGGTGGATCAGGGTCAGGGCGAGGCCGATCGCCAGCGGCCCCAGCCCGGCGGGCGCGCGGTGGTCGGTGACGCCCGGGCGGTATCCCGGCCGGCCCTCGGCGACCACGAGCAGCACGGCCGCCGCGGCGACGGCCGCCACGACCTGGGCGACCGCGTACGGCAGGACGTCGCGCCCGGGTGTGCGGCGGCCCAGCCACAACCCGAGCGTCACCGCGGGGTTGAAGTGCCCGCCGGAGATGTGCCCGACCGCATAGGCCATGGTCACCACGGTAAGCCCGAAGGCCAGCGCCACACCGAGCATGCCGATGCCGGTGGGCGCGCGGGCCGCCAGCACAGCGGGGCGGCGCGCCTCACCCCTCGCGGATGAGGTCGATCAAGGTGGTGGCGTTGCGCTGGGCGTAGTCGGAGTAGCAGTTGTTCATGAACACCTGGGTGCGGGTGGCCGACGACGCCAGCTCACGCAGGCGCGGGGCCCAGGACCGGAGCTCCTCGTCGGAGTATTCGTAACCGAACTTCTCGTGGATGTCCTTGCTGGTCCACTTGTCGCTGTGGCCGTGGAAGCGGACCACCGCCAGGTCCGACGTCGCCGCCATGACCGGCGGGATCGACGACTTGTGACCCTGGGGCATGTCGACGCCGACGAAGGCGAGGCCGTGCGCGCGCAGGAAGTCGAGCGTCTCGTTCTGGTTGGCGCCCTCGAACCACGACGCGTTGCGGAACTCGAAGACCGGGCGCAGCGGCTTGCAGCGGGCCGCCACCTCGAGCAAATACTCCTTGTTGGACTTGCGGATGCCGAACCACGGCGGGAACTGGAAGAGGACGGCGCCGAGCTTGCCGGCCTCCGCGAGCGGGTCGAGCGCCGCGAGGAAACGGGACCAGACTTCCTCGTACGACTGCGGTGGCATGTCCCCGGGGTAGACGTTCTTCTTGTCCGTCTCGGGGCGCAGGTCCTTGTAGATCGCCGACACCTTTGTCGGGTGGCCGGTCAACATGCTGAACGCCTTGATGTTGAACGTGAAGCCGCCCGGGGTGCGCTGTGCCCACAGCCGGGTAGTCTGCTCCGCCGGCGGCCCGTAGTACGTCGAGTCGACCTCGACGACGGGGAACTGCTCGGCGTAGTACGCGAGCCGCTTCTCGGGCGTGTCCGCGGATGCCGGATACCAGCCCGAGGCGAGCAGCGTCTTGTCCGTCCAGGACGCCGTACCGACCTCGATCGAGCCCATGGTCCCAAGCTAGCCCCGATGCGCCGGGTCCGCCGCTCGGCTCAGCGGCGGACCCGGGACGATCGTGAGCTCAGCCGGCGCGGCGTTCCCGCACCTGCTTGCAGTTGACGCACGTGGTGGCCGAGGGGAAGACCTCCAGCCGCTCCCAGGGGATCGGGTTGTGGCAGCCCTCGCAGTTGCCGTACGTGCCGTCCTCGAGACGCGCCATGGCGTGCTCGGCCTGCGTGCGCCGGTCGAGGAGGGTCCTCAGCAGGGACGTGGCGGCGTCGCGCTCGGCCGTCTTGGACCCGCTGTCGGCCTGGTCGTCGCCGGCCGCGTCGCCGATCTCGACCAGCCGCAGCTTGTGGTTCTCGGCCAGCGCCTCCTCGTACTCGGCGTTGATGTCGTCGAACCGGCCGCGCAGGATGTTCCGGATCTGATCGAGCTCCTCCGGCGTACGCCCCTTGGCGGCACCCTTGCCCGTGATAACCGCTCCATTGACGAGCATGCGCTTCCCCTGCCCTTCCTCTGCCCCTACCGGTGAGTTCCCCCGGAGGGCGACGCCATCGCACCGTGGTGCCGCCTGATACCCACCGCCGAAGATCCCAAACGGGGCCTCCGCTGAAAAAGTAACCGGAGCATAACTGTCAGTGGTCGGTCGCGCTACAGACTCGCTTCACCAACGTTCGTCGACCACGGCGGGGTGCCGGGGATCGTCGACCCGGACGACCACGTCGGCGAAGGACGCGGGGGCGACCTCCTCGGCGTACCGGAGGAAGGCCGGCACGGTCCACCGCTCGGCCTCGGGCGTGCGCCGCAGCAGCGCGCCCTCGGACATCTCCAGATGGACCGTCACGTCGAAGCCGAGTCCGCCGCCGAGCAGCAGCGGGCCGCTGACCAGCAGCACTGTCCGCGGATCGAGGCCGATGCGCGGCACCCGCGCGGCGCGGTCGGTCGACGCGTTCCACAGTTTGGTCACGACGCGGCCCGACCCGCCCGGCCCGGCGGGGTCGAGAACCTCGCGCGCCAGACCCGCCTCGTCGAACCAGCCGGCGTAGTAGGTGTCCGGATTGTCCCTGCCGAACTCGAGGCGCACGGAGGCCGGACGCAGGAAGTCGGACGTGTTGATCCTCACTACCGGGCGCCCGCGCTCGCGCAGCGGATCCACCAGGGCATCCGCGAGCGCTCCCGGGTCGGCCGCGGACGGCCCGTCGATCGCTACCCGCAGGTAACTGTCGGGTTCCCGACTCATCAGGACATCGGCCAATTCATTCACGAGGTTGCCGGTCGAGACGGGACGCACACGCACGCGGAGGAAGACTACTCGTGTGCCTGGACGATCACCCGCGCGTCGTCGGCGAGGCGGTAGCCCACCCCGTACACCGTGGTGATCACGGGAAGCGCGGCGCCGAGCTTGAGGCGCAGCCGGCGCACGTGGACGTCGACGGTGCGCTCGCCCGTGTGGTCGTAGCCCCAGACGCCGGAGAGCAGCTGGCCGCGGGTGAAGACGCGGCGCGGCCGCTCGGCGAGGAAGAGCAGCAGATCGAACTCGAGCCGGGTCAGCGGCAGCGCCTCGCCGTCGAGCAGCACCTGACGGCTGCCGGTGAGCAGGCGGATCTCGGGGCCGTCCGGGGCGGGCTCCGCGCCGTCGGTCTCCTCGGGCGCCACGGCGATGGTGCCCTGATTGTCCTCGACCAGCTCGCGGACGGCCTCGATGAGCCGGCGGGCCTGCGGAGTGAGACTCTCGCCGGTGAGCGGGATGTTCAGGGTGACGGTGAGCGCGGGGCGCGCGCCGCCACGATGGACTCCCCGTGAAAGTGCTCTGGCCGGCATTTCCGTCGCCCCCTGAAAATGACATGTCGGCAATCGAAATCGAACGATCACCCTCCGTAAAGCCGCGAACGATATTTCCGAAGCATCCGTTGCACGGTCAACCCGGCAACCACACTGTGGGAAAACCGTTCCAGAACCAGCTTGCCGTGCGGAAAATGCATTTCGCGAACGGATTCTGTCAGACTGATTAAGCATTGCCGAACGCGCGACGGTACGCTCACCGGTGTGGATGCCGAGATCATCGAGTTCGCCCACCGCATGTTCGACCTGGCCAGGGCCGGTGCGACGGAGGAGTTGGCAGGCCAGCTCGAGCTGGGCCTTCCGCCGAATCTGACCAACGACAAGGGCGACACCCTGCTGATACTTGCCGCGTACCACAATCATCCGGCGACGGTCGCGGCCCTTCTCCAGGCGGGTGCGGACCCTTCACGAGTGAACGATCGCGGCCAGACGGCACTCGCCGCCGCGGTGTTCCGGCAAAATTCTGAGACGGTCGCCACACTTCTCGCGGCGGGCGCCAATCCGCACGACGGGAATCCGTCGGCCCTCGCCACGGCCGCATTCTTCAAGCTGCCGGAGATGGCGGAACTGCTGCGCGGGGCGCCCGCCGAGGACGATCGGCGAGCGCCCGGCGCGTGATCGTCAGTCGCCCCGGGAGATCAGGCGGCGGCCCACCGCGGCGATGAGCCGGTCGAGCTCGGAGCCGAACGGGTTGTCGTGCACCAGGTAGGTCCAGGTGGCGCTCGGCCGCACGATCTTGGCGCGGTCGGGCTCCCAGCCCTCGCTGAAGTCGGTCTCCTCGAACGTCTCGATCGTGCGCTTCTCGACCTCGAGCAGCAGCGTCTGGAACGCCGGCACCGCCGACCGGTGGAACTCGTCGAGCGGGTCGAGCTTGCCCAGCGCCCGCAGGTGCACGCCCTCGCGCACCTCGGAGAGGTAGGCCAGGTGATCGACCCAGAGCCGGTCGAGCTGGAACAGCGCGATGGCCCGGGCCGCCTCGGAGAGCACGTCCTCGTCGAGCTCCTTGGCCTTGTCGGGCGAGCGCTCGAGCAGCATGATCGCCGCGACCTCGGAGGTGAGCAGACGCTCGCGGCGCTCGGCCAGCGCCATCCGCTGCTGCTCGATCACCACGCTGTAGCGCCACGTGTTGCGGTGGATCTCGTGGTTGACACCCTCGGCGACGCGCTGGGCGTGCTCGACCGCGTAGTCGACCTGGTCGTCGTGGACCACGCCGTCCATGTCCATCCGCGGCGAGGCGGGCAGGATGTCGCCGGCGTGCCGGGTGACCAGCTCGTCCTCGAGGCTGACGAAGAAGACCGAGCCGCCGGGGTCGCCCTGCCGGCCCGCGCGGCCGCGCAGCTGGTCGTCGACGCGGCGGCTGTCGTGCCGGCCGGCGCCGATCACGTAGAGCCCGCCGAGCTCGACCACCCGGTCGCGGTCGGCCTCGTCGCTGCCGCCGAGCCGGATGTCGACGCCGCGGCCGGCCATCTGGGTCGAGACGGTGACCGCGCCCAGCGCGCCCGCCTCGGCGATGATGGCCGCCTCCTCGGCGTCGTTCTTGGCGTTGAGCACGGTGCTCGGCACGCCGGCCGCGGCCAGCTGCTTGGCGAGCAGCTCGGACGCCTTGACGTCGAGGGTGCCGATCAGCACCGGGCGGCCCTTGTCGTGGGCGATCTTGATCTCTTCGACCAGCGCCTCGTCGCGGGTGTCGTGCGCCGAGTAGATGCGGTCGGGCTCGTCCTCGCGGATGTTCTCGGTGTTCGACGGGATGACCGCGACCTCGAGCTTGAAGTACTCGCGCAGCTGCTCGCCGACGTGCACGGCGGTCGCCGTCATGCCGCAGACGGTCTTGTAGAGGGCGATGTACGCCTGCACGGTGATCGTGTCGAGCACCTCGCCCTCGGCGGTGGCGCTCAGGCCCTCCTTCGCCTCGACGGCCGCCTGGAGGCCGTCGGGCCAGCGGCGGCGCTGGGCCACGCGGCCGCGCATCTCGTCGATCAGCTCGACCGAGCCGTTGCGCACGATGTAGTCGACGTCGCGGCGCAGCAGCGCCTCGGCGTGCAGGGCGACGTTGACCGCGGAGAGCTGCTGGACCTGGTCGTCGGCGTACAGGTCGACGCCGCCGAGCCTCTCCTCGACCTTCTTGAGGCCGGCGTCGGTGAAGGCCACGCTGCGGCCGTCCTCGGCCACCTCGTAGTCCTTGCCGTTGATCAGGTCGCGGACCAGCTCGGCGGCCTCGTGCACCGGGTCGCTCTCGCTGGAGAGGCTGCCGGCGAGCACCATCGGCACGCGGGCCTCGTCGATGAGGATCGAGTCGGCCTCGTCGACGATCGCCGTGGCGAGCTCGCGCTGCACCCGGTCGGTCACGTCGGTGACGAGCTGGTCGCGCAGGTAGTCGAAGCCCGCCTCGCTGACCGACACGTACGTGACGTCGGCCTGGTAGGCCGCGACGCGCTCCTCGTGGGTCGACGCCTCGGTGACCCAGCCGACGGTGAGGCCGAGCAGCTTGTAGACCGGGCCCATCCACTCCGCGTCGCGGCGGGCCAGGTAGTCGTTGACGGTGAGCACGTGCACCGGGCCCCGGCCGAGGCGCACGTGGCCGAACGCGGCGATCGTCGCGGTCAGCGTCTTGCCCTCACCGGTGGCCATCTCGGCGACCCGGCCGTCGAGCAGCGCCATCGCGCCGAGCAGCTGCACGTCGTACGGCCTCTGCTCGAGGGCACGCCAGGCGGCCTCGCGACCGACCGCGCAGATCTCGGCGTAGTCGCTCGCGTCGGCCGCTGCCGCGGTCAGCGCCTCGTCGTCCAGCTCGCTGAGAGCCTCCGCGTGAGCCTCGATGGCCGGCAGCCTCTTGCGGAGCGGCCCCAGGTCGACCGTGGTGCCGGGACGCTGCAGAAACTTGCGGAAACGGCCCTTCAGCCGCTGAGACACACCCATGGCGCGCAACGGTACTCGATTTCCCTGAGCGCTAGGTCACGACACCACCGCGCCCGGGACGTTTGTGGTGCCCCGGCGCCGGGCACCATTGCCCGACAGCGACCACACGAGCGACGGGGAGGCGTGTTGCCCAATCAGCTGGTGTGCCGGCCCGAACAGGCGGACTCGGTCGCTGTGCTGCGGATCAACGGCACGCTCGACCAGGTCACGGGCGACGCGCTGCAGCAGGCCATCCGGCTGCGCCTGGCCACCGAGCCGAGCCGGCTGCTCCTCGACGTCGCCGGGATGAGCGTCGGCGACCCGCTCGGGCTCGCTGCCCTGAGCGCCGTGGTGTGCCAGACCGCGGAATGGCCGAATGTGCCCATCGTGCTCTGCGGGGCGGACGAGCACACCCGCGAGATCGTCGCCCGGACGCCGGAGTGCCGGGGCCTCGCGTACGCCGACGACTGCGCCGCCGCGATCGCCGAGGGCGTGGCCGAGCCCGATCCGCCGCGCATCCACGTGCGCCTGCGTCCCGTGCCGGACGCCTGCCGTCAGGTGCGCGCCCTCGTCACCCAGGCCTGCGCCGCGTGGCAGCGCTCCGACGTGGCGGCGATCGCCGCCCTGATCGCGACGGAGCTGGTCGCCAACGTGGTGCGGCACGCGCACACGACCATGGAGTTCACGGTCACCGCGCTGCGCGACGGCCGGCTGAGCATGACCGTCCGCGATCACAGCCGCCGCATGCCGAAGCCCACCGAGGCCGCCGTCACCGACGCCGGGGGCCGGGGTTTGCGCCTGGTGCGCGATCTGACCGACGCCTGGGGCGTTCTGCCGGTCACCGACGGTAAAGTCGTGTGGACCCAGTTGAACGCCGGAACCGGATGACACCTTCTCGCGACGTCGTGGCAGTCGGCGCCTCCGCCGGAGGCGTGGAGGCCCTGCGCGCTCTGGTCGCCGGCCTGCCGCCGCATTTCCCCGGCGCCATCCTCGTCGTGCTGCACATCGCCCGCTCCGCGCCCAGCGCTCTGCCGGGCATCCTCAGCCGCAGCGGTCCGCTGCCCGCGTCCGGCGCGGCCGACGGCGACCCGCTGCGCCCGGGTCACATCTATGTCGCGGCCAGCGACCATCACATGCTGCTGCTCGACGGCCGGCTTCGGCTCACCCGCGGCCCCGCCGAGAACGGCCACCGCCCGGCGATCGACCCGCTGTTCCGCTCGGTGGCCCGCGCCGCCGGGCCCCGCGCGGTGGGAGTCGTGCTCTCCGGCTCGCGCGACGACGGAGCGTCCGGGCTCGCCGCCATCGCCGCTCAGGGCGGGGCCACGGTCGTCCAGGACCCGGCGGACGCGCTCTGCCCCTGGATGCCGCGGGCCGCCGCCGCACGCGTCGCCGCCGACCACATCGTCCCCGCGGCCAAGATGGGGGCCCTGCTCAACGGGATGATCGACATGGATCCACCAGATGCCGGCCCCCGGGGCGATCGCCTGCTCGACTTCGAGGTCGCCATGGCCGACCCCGGCCACACGCTCACCACCGACCAGGTCGCCGAGCCGGCCGGGTACGGCTGCCCGTCGTGCGGCGGCAGCCTCTTCCAGATCGAGGCCGAGCCGCTCCCCCGGTTCCGCTGCCGGATCGGGCACGCCTGGTCACCCGAGAGCCTGCTCGACGAGCAGGCCGTGGCCCTGGAGGGCGCCCTCTGGATCGCGCTGCGGGCCCTTGAGGAGAAGTCCGCGCTCAGCCGGCGGATGGCGGGCAGGCGCCACTCGGGCAACGGTGCCCATTTCGGCGATCTGGCCGACGAGGCGGAGGCCGCGGCCGGGACCATTCGTACCCTGATAGAGCGCCTGGGCGGCGGACAGGGCGACGTACGGTAGCGTCACGCAGATGCAGCCGACCGATCCGCATTTCGAGGCGCTGCTGGTCTATCTGAAGGAGTCTCGCGGCTTCGACTTCACCGGATACAAACGGTCGAGCCTGATGCGGCGAGTCAACCGCCGGATGAGCCAGGTCGAGGCCTCCGACTACCAGGACTACCTGGACTTCCTGCAGGTGCACCCGGACGAGTTCACCGCGCTCTTCAACACGATCTTGATCAACGTCACGGCCTTCTTCCGCGACAACGACGCGTGGGACTACCTGAGCAAGGAAGTGCTCGGTCCCCTGATCGAGGCCAAGTCGGAGGGCGCGCCGATCAGGATCTGGTGCGCCGGCTGCGCCTCCGGCGAGGAGGCCTACACCCTGGCGATCGCGCTCGCCGAGGTGCTGGGCGTCGACGGCTTCAAGGACCGCGTCAAGATCTATGCGACCGACGTGGACGAGGAGCAGCTGAACGAGGCCCGCCAGGCCACCTACACCGACCGCCAGATGCAGGGCGTCTCCGACGAGTTGGTCAGGCGCTACTTCGAGCCGGTCGCCGGTGGCCGCTTCGCCTTCCGCAAAGACCTGCGCCGCTCGATCATCTTCGGCCGCAACGACCTGGTCCAGGACGCCCCGATCTCCCGCATCGACCTGCTCACCTGCCGCAACACCCTGATGTACTTCAACGCCGAGACCCAGTCCAAGATTCTCGGCCGGTTCCACTTCGCCCTGCGCGACGACGGCGTGCTCTTCCTCGGCAAGGCCGAGATGCTGCTCAGTCATTCCAGCCTGTTCACGCCCATCGACCTCAAGCGCCGCGTCTTCCGCCGCGTCCCCCGGCTGTACGCGGCGCCCGGTGTGGCCTTCGCCGAGCCGCCGCCGCTGAGCAGCCTGCCCGTCACCGGGCTCGACGAGCTGCGCAACGAGGTCTTCGCGGCCAGCCCGCTCGCCCAGCTCGCCCTCACCTCCGACGGCATGGTGGCGCTCTCCAACCGTCAGCTCGAGAAGCTCTTCGGGGTCTCCTCGCGCGACATCGGCCGGCCGTTCCGCGACCTCGACCTCTCCTACCGCCCGGTGGAGCTGCGCAGATTCATCGAACAGGCGCAGCTCGAGCGCCGCACGCTGCGCATCCCCGAGGTGGAATACCAGCGCGGCACCGAGAAGATCGACCTCGAGGTGCAGATCAGCCCGCTCGCCGGCGCCGACGGCAGCCTGCTCGGCGTCAACGTCATCTTCCATGACGTGACGGCGTCGCGGCGGCTCAAGGACGAGCTGGAGCACGCCAACCAGCAGCTCGAGGCCGCGTACGAGGAGCTTCAGTCCACGAACGAGGAACTGGAGACCACCAACGAGGAGCTCCAGTCCACGGTCGAGGAACTGGAGACCACCAACGAGGAGCTCCAGTCGACAAACGAGGAGCTGGAGACGATGAACGAGGAGCTCCAGTCCACCAACGACGAGCTCCAGAGCATCAACGACCAGCTGCGGATCAGCAGCACCCAGCTCGACGAGGCCAACGACTTCCTCGAGACCGTGCTCACCAGCATGCAGGCGGGCGTCGCGGTGGTCGACCCCGATCTGCGCATCCGCATGTGGAACAGCCGTGCGGAGGACCTGTGGGGGTTGCGCTCCGCCGAGGTGATCGGCCAGCACTTCCTCAACCTCGACATCGGCCTGCCGATCGAGCATCTCCGGCCGCTGCTGCGCGGTGCGCTCGGCCCCGGGGCCGAGACCGCGGAGCTCAAGGTCGACGCGGTCAACCGCAGAGGCAAACCCATCTCGGTGCGGGTGGCCTGCACGCCGCTGCGCCGCAGCGAGGGAGGCGCTCGCCCCGAGGGAGCCATCATCGTGATGGAGACGGCCGCCACCGAATAGTCCTGAGCGGTTTGTCCGTCGCCGGCCGGGGTATCCGGCGGCGGTCAGGCCGGAGGGTGGGGAGATGACCATCGCATTCCAGGTGACGGGTGATGGTCGCGAGCTGCTCGTCGAGATGATCGGGCGGCTCGGGCTGACCGACGTCGCCGACGTGCACGTCCGCCTGCTCAAGGCACTCGCCGAGCAGCCGCAGTCGCTGCTGATCGATCTCTCCGGGATGACGGTCGAGGAGCCGCTGGCGCTCGCGGTCTTCACCGCCGCCAGCCGGCAGGCCGCCCGCTGGCCCGGCATCCCGCTGCTGCTCTGCACCGCCCGGCCGCCGGTTCACGCCCTGCTCACCGGGCCCGCCTACCACAGGTTGCCGGTCTTCGACAGCCTCGGCACCGCCCGCGCACACGCCCGTGACCACGGAGGTGAGACGATGCCGGCCATCTCCGACGATCTGCTGCCGATCACCGGTGCGCCCCGGCACGCCCGGGACGTCGCGACCGACGCCTGCCTGCGCTGGGACGAGCCCGGCCTGGTGGGTCCCGCCAGCCTCATCGCCAGCGAGCTGGTCAGCAACGTGGTCGACCACGCGCACACGATGATGACGTTGCGCCTGTCGCTGCGCCGGCGCTACCTCAACATCGCCGTGCGGGACGGCTCCCCGGCCGAGCCGACCCGGCCCCTGAGGGTTCCCGGCCGCACCGACCTCAACCGCGGCCGCGGCCTGCTGCTGGTCGACGCGTCGTCGCACGCGTGGGGCTGGGTGCCGTCGGCCGACGGCAAGGTGGTGTGGGCGTCGCTCGCCCGCCCCCGCTCCTGATCACTCCATCAGGTTGGCGAGACCGGTCACCGTCAAGATCCCCGAGACGTACGGCTGCGCGCCCGCCAGACGCAGGCGCACATCGGCGACCGACGCGGCCGACGCGGCGTCCACGAGCACGGCGATGCCGGCGGCGTCGAGCAGCGGAACCCCCGACAGGTCGACGACGACCGGGCTGTCCCCCGCCAGACTGATCGCGCGGCGCAGCCCCAGCCGCAGCCGCTCGGCGGTGTCCCGGTCGACCTCGCCGCGCACCCGGGCGATCACCATGCCGCCCTCGCGGGTGGTGAGCACCTCCATGGGGCTGCGCTCGGGCCGGGCCTCGGCGCCCTCCCAGCGGGGCGGGGTGTCGCTCAGCATCGCCTCGCGCAGCCAGGTGAGCGCGCGGGTCAGCAGCCGCGACACGTGCATCTGCGAGATGCCCAGCTCGGCGGCGATCTCGGCCTGGGTCCGGTTGCCGTAGAAGCGCAGCGCCAGCATCCGCCGCTCCCGGACGGGCAGGCGCATCAGCAGGTCGGCGACGGTGACCTTGTCATCGACGAGCTCCAGATCGCCGTCCAGGTCGCCGATCAGGTCACCGAACTCGGCGGCACCCTCACCGCCCATCGGCGCGTTCAACGACGAGGGCGCGTAGCCTGCCGACGACTCCATCGCCTCCAGCACGGCGTCGACGTCGACGTCGAGCCGCTCGGCGATCTCGGCCGCGGTCGGCGTACGGGAAAGCATGCTCGTCATGACCATCATCGCGTGACCGACCTCGAGGCTGAGATCCTGAAGCCGCCGCGGCACGTGCACACCCCACGTCTTGTCGCGGAAGTGCCGCTTGATCTCGCCGGAGATCGTGATCACCGCGTACGCGGTGAACGAGCCTCGCTCCGGGTCGTACCGGTCGACGGCCTTCACGAGACCGAGCCGGGCGACCTGCTCGATGTCCTCGAACGACTCACCGCGCCCCCGGTAGCGCCGGGCCAGCCGCCCCGCGAACGGCAGGCACATCCGGGTGAGCTCCTCGCGCAGCGCGGCCCGAGCGCTCTCCGTGGCGCCTTCAGCCTTCTCGGCGTACGCCAGAGCGGCGGCATCCAGGTCGTCGAGCCCGTCGCTGGTCTTCTGCCCCGGTAGCTCCTGCTGTCGAGCCCTCATCACGTCGCGCGCGAACACAGGCTCTCCCCTCGTCGACTGTCACGGTCTGTCCCGCTTTGTGGTGTCCGCGCGGAACACGACCCCTCAGGCCGCACGTCAGTCGGGCGACCGAGGAAAACCCCTCGACCACCTGTTGGGGACGTTACTGCCCTTTCACCGGCGGCCTCAAACACTTGAAAAAGTGCAAATGCTTTTCACCGGCCAGGCTGATCTTCGGGCCCCTCTTCGAGCGGCCGGTTCACCTGGCCCATGTTGGGCGCCTCCAGCTTCGGCCGGTTGGGCCGGCCGGCGCCCGGCTGCCCCTGCACCGCGGCCGGGAGCTGGTTGGGCTGGCCTGCCGCTTGGGGGCCGTCGAGCGGGGGCCTGTTCGGGCTCTGGCCGCCCCCGCCCATCCGGCTGCCGAGGCCGCTGGGGGCGTCACCGTCGACACCACCGCCGAAGCGCACGGGATTGGAGCCGGTCCCCGGGCCGCCGGTGCCTTGGCCGGTGGTTTCCGGCGTGCGGGTGCTCGGACCTCCTGGGGCCGGGCCATCCTGTCCCAGATTTTGCATGGCCGGGCCGCTCGGTGCTGGGCCGCCCATGGCCGGGTTGCTCGACGCCGGGTCTTGGGGGGCCGGGCCATTCGTCGCCGGGCCGTGGATGGGCGGGCCGCTCGACACCGGCCCTTGGGAGGCCGGGCCGCTCGACACCGGCCCTTGGGAGGCCAGGCCGCTCGACACCGGGCCTTGGGAGGCCGGGCCGCTCACTGCCGGCCCGCCGGCCGCTGAAGGGCCGCCGCGTCCGGGGAGGCCACTGGGCGCACCCTCGCCTCCCCCGCCGGCCAACGCCGGCCCTTGTACCCGCTCGGGCGCGGGCACGGCAGCCGACGGCAGCCCACTCGGCTCGGCCGGTTGCCCCTGGCCGAAGGCGCTCGGCTGGGCCGTGGCCGCCTGCCCAAGCCCGCTCGACCGAGCCGCCGCCTGCCCAAGCCCGCTTGGCTGAGCCGCCGCCTGCCCAAGCCCGCTCGGCTGAGCCGCCGCCGGCCCGAGCCCGCTCGGCTGGACGGCCTCCGGGTGCCGACCAAGCCCGCCCGGCTGAGCGACCTCCGGGTTCTGGCCAAGCCCGCTTCCCTGGTCCGACCGAGCCAGCCGGCCCAGCCCGCTCGGCTGGTCAGCGTGCCCAGGGAGGCCGAAGGCCGCCCGCGCCCCTGAAGACACAGGCGCCGCCACCCCCGCTGACGGCGGGAACCCTGTCCCGCCCGGCCCCGACGCGGCCGACTCCGAAGACGGCCCGAACCCCGCCGAAGCCGATCCCATCCCGGCCGACTCCCCAGGGCGGCTCGACGTCGCGACCGGCGGATCGACAGCCGCAGGTCCAGCAGAGGGTTTGAGAGCCGCAGGGCGCGCGGACGGTTCATCGGCCCCAGTGCCGGCGGGCGACTCGGGAGCTTGAAGACCGGCGGCCGAGCCAGAAGCCCCGGGCCCGGCAGGCGGCTCGAAGCGCTGGTTCCCGGCAGGCGGCTCGAAGCGCGACGCGGCAACGGGCGGCTCGAAGGGCGGTGGCGCCAAAGGCTGCGGCGGCCGTTCCTGAGCCGTAGGAGGTGTCTCCGGCACGGGCCGCACCGCGGGCGATACCGGAGTTCCGGCAGCAGCGCCAGAGGCAGCAGATCCGCCGGAAGCAGCAGATCCGCCGGCAGGAGGCCCGCCGACAGCGGCACCGGAGGCAGCGGCACCGGAGGCAGGAGATCCGCCGGCAGGAGCGTTCGGCGAAGCAGAAGAGCGGTAGGCATCGGCACCTGGCGAAGCAGGAGAGCCGTTGGCCATGGGCCGCCCCTGCGGACGCGCCGACGGCGTGAACCGCGGCGCGTCCAACGGCCGGTTCTGCCGCCAGCCTGGCGGAAGTCCCGCCCGCGCCGACGCAGCCGGCCCTGCGCCTACAGCTGCGGCCGATGCCCCAGCGCTATCGCTGTTCGCCTCAGCAGGCCCCGGCGCCGACCCTGCGCGGCCCTCGGCCGCGCTCGAACCGAACCCCGGAACGGAATGTTCCGTTCCCGTGGGTAGGTGCGGATGGGCTTGCCCCTGACCTTCTGCTTGCGGTTGCGGTTGCGGTTGCGGTTGCGGTTGCGCGGAGCTTTCTCCTCCTGGCGCACGCAGAGAACCGGGCTGCCCGCCGCCTGCGCCCTCCTCTGGAACGGAATACTCCGTTCCGCCGTGCTCTACAGCGTCCCGCCGCGGAGGTTCCGGTGTCCTTGCGGGAACGGAATGTTCCGTTCCGGCCCACTGAGCCCTCTCGGCGGGGACGGAAGTGGGTGTGCTGCTGCCGTCTGGCGCTTGCTCGGGGTTCGGCCAGGGGTGCTCCAGGTGGATTCCGGACGCGGCGGGATCGGGGCGCCCAGGTATGGCGGAAGGCTGGGG
>NZ_BOMI01000068.1 GCF_016862115.1 Paractinoplanes deccanensis | reverse complement strand
CGCAGGAACGGCAAGGTCGGGGCGCTCGGCTATGCCGGAGAGCTGGGACGCAGGAACCGCACGCAAGCCGGAAGGCGGCAGGGTGTCGGGTTGAGGGACAGGTCCACGGGCCGGGAGGGAAGGCGGCTCGAAGGAGATGTTCACGGATTCGGGCGGGGACCCGTTGGCATAGCCCGAACCGGCGGTGGGCTCGCCGGGTGGGGACGTGTGCCGAGGTGGAGAGCCGGGGCCGCGGTGGGAGGAGGGCTCGTTCATCTCGTCGAGGTGGTGGGCGTGCCACTCGGAGAGGCCGCCCAGGCGGTCGGGGTGTTCGCCGGAGGCTTGCTGGGCCGCTTCCATTTCGGGGATGTGGGTGAGCGAGGGCGGAACGGTGGGGTGGGCTGTGGGCGCGGGGAGGCTGTCGTCGCCCAAGCGGGGCGAGTGCAGGGCCACGGGTTCGTCGGCAGCGGAGGCTTCCCACGTCGTTCGGTCCGGGGCGGCGGCGGGCGAAGTGGGCCGGCGTAGGGGCTCTACAGGGACGTCCAGGTCGGCAAGCGAACCGAAGTCCAGCGGCTGAAGACCCGACGACGGCCCGAAAGCGAGTTCGTCGCGCGGCTGAAGGCTCGCGGGCGGACCGGGAACGAAGTCGTCGCGCGACTGAAGGCCTGAGGGCGGAGCGGAAGCGAGGCCGTCCCGCGACTGAAGGCCTGCGGGCAGACCGGAAATGACGTCGCCCCGAGGCTGGAGGCCTGGGGACGAAACGGGAGTCAGGTTGTCGCGTGGCTCGGTGGGTGAAGCATGCGGGGCGCCGTAGGGGGCGGCGGGGCCCAGGCCCTGCCGCGAGGCGGCTACCAGGCCGGAGGCCTCGGCCAAGCCGGCGGCCTGGAGGACCTCGGCTGCGGCCTGGCCCGCGGCGCAGGGTAAGGGTTCGCCGCAGGCCGGGCAGTGGGTGGCTTCGGGGGTGGGGCCGCGGCCGCCCGCGTGGGCGTCGAGCATTTCGCGGGCGGTTCGTGCGAGGACGCTGTCCGGGTTCACGAACGCCTTCGTCGGTGCCACTGTTCTCCGCCCCCATCACGACTTGGCGAGTGTGAGAACAGTTCACCGCCGGAAGGTGGCGATTCGCGCGATTTTCCGCAATTCGGGGGCGGGCGGGGCGAACGAGCCGCAAACGAGCACAGCGCGGCGTCGCGCCGACGCAAGGGTGCCAGCGCGAGGGTGCCAGCGCGAGCGTGGCGGCGCGAGGGTGGCAACGCGAGGGTGGCAACGCGAGGGCGCCAGCGCGCCAAAGGCGTCAGGCGGCGGTGGCGCCGTCGGGGTAGCGGAGGACGGCGCCGATGCCGTGCGGCAGGTCGAGCTCGCCGGGGGCGATCAGGACCAGGTCGGCGCTGGTGCCGGCGATGGCGCGCAGCAGGGCGGCGTCGGCGCGTACCTGGACGGGGTCTTGCACGCCGGAGTCGCGGAGGGTCCGCTCGTCGGTGGCCACGAGGGTGGGGTCGCCGGGGCCGATCCACAGCTTGTCCGTGGAGGACTCGTCGTTGATGAGCAGCACCGTGTCGGCCTGGCCGCGCTGCAGGCGGGTGACGACGTCGGCGAGGCCGCCGCTCGGGGTCTGCTGGGCGCGGTACCGGTCGATCAGGTCCTGGACGTGGCGGTCGGCCACGTCCGCGACGGCCTGCACGGTCACGTCGTCGAGGCGGTCCGTCTCGCCGGCGATGTCCGTGGTGACGACGCGGTCGCGGAGGCGTTTCGGCAGCTGCTCGGCCAGTTTGGGCACCGAGCGGGCGTCGCCGGCCACCACGATGACCTCGGCTCCCACCTGGTCCGCGACCTCGGTCACGGCCTTGGCGACGTCGCCGGCGTTGCGCTTCCAGGTCTCGTCGACGGCGTGGTGGTAGCGCAGGCTCGACCAGCCGCCGGCGTGCACCTTGCGCATCGGGAAGGTCTCGCCGCCGGTGACGCGCTCGCGCCGGGGCACCCCGCCGGCGTCCAGGCCGGTGATCTCGCCGCCCCCGTGGCCGACGAGGACCCGCACGTACGGCACCTCCTCGCCGCGGCGGGCGACGAGCGGCATCGCGTGCGGCAGCGGGCCCCAGACGGCCAGGTCGGTGTCGGGCGGGACGGGCATCGTCTCGGCCAGGGCCACGTCGCCGCCGGTGGCGAAGACGGCCAGACCGTAGCGACCGGGCTGGGTCGGGTGCGAGGCAACCGCGTCCTCGATCGCGGCGATGGTGCGCTCGTCGGCGCCGTCGGCGGCCAGCTTCTCGCGGAGGGCTCGCAGGCGCAGCTCGACCTCGCGGTCGGCGTTCTCCTCGGCGCGACTGGCGTCGAGGTAGACGGAGGCCCAGGGCCCGGGCGCCGCGAACAGGGGGCGAAGAAATGTGAGTTCCATGCCGGGCCGACTACCCAGATCGCTACGGTTCTCACGTATTCACTCACGGTACGGATCATGTAGCTCTCCGTACGATATGAATACCTTTCAGGAGGTGATCCCCCATGGACGACGTCGAGCTGCACCGCGAGCAGATCCTCCGGCACGTCAGCCCCGTCATCACCGGCCGCTTCGCCGGCTTCCAGACCTCGTACACCCGGCAGGTCAAGATCGGGCAACCCGCCCTGATGGCGATCTTCGTGGCGGCGAGCATCACTCAGATGATCAGCTCACTGCTGCGGATGCGGGGCACGCGGCGCAGCTTCAAGGAGCTGAAGAAGGGCCCCGAGTTCCTGGTCACCCCGGTGCGCATCCGGGACGACCTCGGTCAGATCTATGAGGTCGAGATGCACGGCCATCTGCCGCAGTCGGCCCTGCACCGCGACGATCTCGTGCAGCTGACCACCACACCCCAGAAAGATCCCACCCTTCCGGTACGCCTGACGCAGGTCGTCAACCTCACGACGATGCAGCCGCTGACCCCGCGCATCCCCACCATGTGGTCGCACCTGGGCCCGGCCCTGCTGCTCCAGGCGATCATCGGCGTCGCCCTGATCGCCGTCGTGCTCGCCCTGGCGTTCAGCTAGGAAAGCCCGGGCGAGAAACGCGAGCCCGCCACGCAACGAGGCGAGGCGGGCCCGAAGAAAGTCCGGGGCGAGAAGGCCGCTACAGCTTGTCGAGCGGGATGGCGCCGGCCAGCGCCCGCATGCCCGCGTCGTTGGGGTGCAGGTGATCACCGCCGTCGTAGTCGCGGCGCAGCTTGCGCGGGTCGGCCGGGTCGCGGATCGCCTGGTCGAAGTCGGCGACCGCGTCGAAGGCACCGTCGCCGCCGGCCCGGATCCACTCGTTCACCTTGCCGCGCAGCTGGTCGAGGGCGGGCGACCACGCTCCCCAGCCCTGGAACGGCATCAGCGTCACGCCGACGACCCGCAGGCCCTGCGCCTTGGCACGCGCCGCCAGCCGGGCCAGCCCCGCGATGATCTGGGCCGGGTCGCCCTGCCGCGGCGCCTGCATGATGTCGTTGATGCCGATCAGGATGATCACCGTACGGGCGCCGGGCCGCTCGAGGACGTCCGCGGCGAACCTCGCCTCCCCGGAGCGCCCCGCCGTCGAGTCGATCTCCGTGCGCGGGTATCGCGCGTCGAGCAGCAGGCGGTTGCCCCCGAGTCCGACGTTGGCCACCCCGTAGTCCGGCTCCGGCGCGGCCGCCAGCCGGGCCGCGAGCAGGTCGGGCCACCGCTGGTTGAGCCCGCGCGTGGTGGCGGCGCCGTCGGTGATCGAGTCGCCGAAGGCCACGATCGTGCCGGCCGCGCCGGTCACCTCGACGCCGGTGATGTAGAACCAGGACGTCGTCCGGCCGGTGAACGACACGTTGGACGGATCGGCCGCCGCGTCGGCCGGTCCGGGGCTCACGAACGACACGTCCTTGCTGTCGACGTGGTAGGTGGAGACCGGCGGCCGCACCGGCGTCCACACGCTGATCAGCAGGTCGGTGTCGACCGGCACATCGAGCGCGACCGGGTCGCTCAGCGCGTCGGCGCCGGCCGGAACCGTCACCCGGGTCTTGCCGTTGAACGTGACGTCGCGCATCGTGCCGGGGGCGGCGGTGCCGTCGCTGGGGTCGTCGGAGCCGTCGCGGCGGCCGCCCGCGTGCGCGGAGACGGCGATCGTGACGTGGCCGAAGAGGACCGGGCCGGCGCCGAAGCGGTTGGTCAGCCGGACGCGCACCGAGGGACCGCCGATGGTCGTGTGCACCACGTTGCGGATCGTGTGGCCGGGCGGGCCGGTGCGGTTGCCGGACGCCGGCGCCGCCGCCCACGCCGTCGACCACTGGGGGCCGGGCGGCGCCGCGGCCGCGGGCGCGTGCCGCTCGGTGGGAGGAACCGCGCGCAACGGGCCCACTGTCACCCACGTGGCCGTGAGAATCGTGGACAGAACCGCGGCCACCACGACGCCGGTCAGCAAGCGCCGCTTTTTCACGATTTGGCCCTCCCCAGGGTCTCTTCCGGATGAAATCCGGTACCGCAGGGTACCGCTGCGATGTTGCCCCCCGGCGTCAGCCTTCATCGCATCGACGTGGATGAGAAGGACACCCTGTGCGATCTCATGCTTTGGTGTCCGCTGGCGTGACACGCCGGGCCTGTGGGAGTTTGGAGTCTGTCCAGAGAGGTGGTGTGCCATGGGCGAGGAAGTCGAGAAGACCACCTTCACCCGTGAGGACCGCGCCAGGTACCGGCACAAGATCCGGCGGAGTCTGGACGTGTTCGCCGCGATGCTGCGCGAGTCGCGTTTCGAGTTCGAGCGGCCGCTCACCGGCATGGAGATCGAGCTCAACCTCATCGACGAGCGAGCCGATCCGGCCATGCGCAACGCCGAGGTGCTCGGCGCGATCGCCGACCCCGATTTCCAGACCGAGCTCGGCCAGTTCAACATCGAGATAAACGTCCCGCCGCGGCGGCTGGCCGGCGACGAGAACGCCGACCTCGAGCGCACGCTGCGCGCGAGCCTCAACAACGCCGAGGACCACGCCCGCAAGATCGGTGCGCACACCGTGATGATCGGCATCCTGCCGACGCTGCGGCGCGAGCACATGACCCTCGAGGCGCTGTCGGCCAATCCGCGCTACAAGGTGCTCAACGAGCAGATCTTCGCGGCCCGCGGCGAGGACCTGGACATCCGCATCGACGGCGTCGACCGGCTCGCGGTCACCACCGACACCATCGCGCCCGAGTCGGCGTGCACGAGCACCCAGTTCCACCTCCAGGTGAGCCCGGCGCAGTTCGCCGCCTATTGGAACGCCGCCCAGGTCATCGCCGGCGTGCAGGTGGCGCTCGGCGCGAACGCCCCGCTGCTGTTCGGCCGCGAGCTGTGGCGCGAGACGCGCATCCCGCTCTTCGAACAGGCCACGGACACCCGTTCCGAGGAGATAAGAGCACAGGGGGTACGCCCGCGCGTGTGGTTCGGCGAGCGTTGGATCACCAGCGTGTTCGACCTCTTCGAGGAGAACGTGCGCTACTTCCCCGCGCTGCTGCCGATCTGCGACGAGGCCGACCCCTCCGAGATCCTCGAGCGCGGCGAGGTGCCCGAGCTGTCCGAGCTGCGGCTGCACAACGGCACCATCTACCGGTGGAACAGGCCCATCTACGCCGTGGTCAAGGGCCGCCCGCACCTGCGCGTGGAAAATCGGGTGCTGCCCGCCGGCCCGACCGTCGTCGACACGATGGCGAACGCGGCGTTCTACTACGGACTGATCCGCACCCTGGCCGAGGCCGAGCGCCCCTTGTGGACCCAGATGAGCTTCAGCGCCGCCGAGGAGAACTTCCACACCTGCGCCCGGCACGGCATCGACGCCAGCGTGTTCTGGCCGGGCCTCGGCTACATCCAGGTGACCGAGCTGGTGCTGCGCCGCCTGCTGCCGCTGGCGCATCAGGGGCTGGAGAAGTGGGGCGTCTCGACGGCCGAGCGCGAGCGGCTGCTCGGCATCGTGGAGCAGCGCTGCCTCACCCATCGCAACGGCGCGGCCTGGCAGGTGCAGACGCTGCACGCGCTGGAGGCCGACGGTGAGGACCGCCAGGAGGCGCTGCACGAGATGCTCCGGCGCTACCTTCCGCTGATGCACGAGAACCTCCCGGTCCACGAGTGGCCCTACCCGTCCTGACCCGGCCGCCCGGTAGACCCATTTTCGGCGGCTCAAGCCGAAGATGTCTCTCGTTTCCGGGATGTCCCGAGTTTGCGCGACTGCGACGGTCCTCACACGCATGATCCAAAAAATCGGGCATGCGGGCCGCCCACCTCGCGTTGCTCCTCGCGCAGGGCACGTGACTGCCTTCTCATTGAGAAAAGTTGCGTGATGGGCAATCTTTGGCGGATCCTTGGCTGGGGCAACCAAAGAGACGGCACGCCAGGAGCCAGGGGTGGGACAAGCAGAGGAGCGGTCGGCCGGGACCGCGGCAGAGGACGGGCCACAGGTCGCGCACGGCGGCCGGTGGCGGTGGCTGCGCATCGCCGGGGTGGCCGCGGTGCTGGTGCTCTTCGCGGTCGAGCTCGTGCTGGGCTGGTCGTCGCTCGCGTCGGCCCTGCGCCAGCTGCGCACGCCGCATGTGGGCTGGCTGGCGCTGGCCGTGCTCGCCGAGGTGGCCGCGATGAGCGCGTACGCCCACATGCAGGGCCGGCTCCTCTCCTCCGCCGGGGTGCGAGCGCGGCACATCGACAACGTGAAGCTCACCTACGCCGCCCATTCGCTGAACGAGACGCTGCCGGGCGGGGCGGCCTTCTCGACGCGGCTCAACTATCAGCAGATGCGCCGCTTCGGGGCGAGTCCCGCGGTCGCCTCGTGGACCATCGCGCTCAGCGGCATCCTCTCGGCCTGCGCCCTGGCCGTGGTCACCGTCGGCAGCGCCCTCGCGGCCGGCGGCGGCGCCGACTGGTCGCACCTCGCGGGCCTGTTCGTCGCGACGATCCTGCTGATCCTCGGCGCCCGCCACGTCGCCCGCCGCCCGCAGACCGCCGAGTCCCTGATCCGCCCGCCGCTGGCGGCCGTCAACCGGCTGCGCCACCGCCCCGCCACCCACGGCCAGGACCGCATCCGCGACTTCCTCCAGCAGCTGCGCGCCGCCCGCCTGCGCCCGGCCCACGGCGCCGCGGCGGCGATCCTCGCGGTGCTCAACTGGCTGCTCGACGCCCTCTGCCTCTGGCTCTGCTTCCGCGCCGTCGGCGAACACCCGGCCGGCCCCACCGCCGTGCTGCTGGCCTTCTGCGCCGCGATGGCCGCCGGCACCATCACCATCGTCCCGGGCGGCCTCGGCATCATCGACAGCGCCCTGATCCTCGGCCTCCTCGCCGGCGGCGTCACGACCCCCGCCGCCGTGGCCACGGTGGTCCTCTACCGCATCATCAGCTTCGGCTTCATCATCGGCCTCGGCTGGCTCTCCTGGCTCACCATCCGGCAGAGCACCCGCCGGGCACCGGCCCTCCCGTCGCCCGCTCTCTCGACCGCCATGGCGATCGATCCGAGGGGCGGGGTGGGGCTTGAGAGGGGAGCGCCGGTCGCCCTCATCACCGGCTCACGCCCCCGCCTGACCGACGCGGAAGTCGGGATGGAAGTGATGATGGGCCTCGACCTGGGGACGCCGACCGCCGAGGTGGGGCACGGGGGTGCGGCCAAGGCCGATCCGCGGGTGGCCAACCAGGCTCTCGTGCGGCAGCTGGCCGGGTCGCCGAAGGCGAACGCCGCCAAGGAGACCGCCTCGGTGCCGCCCGGCCGGCGGCGGGGGAACGACGCCACCGCGAAGGCGACGCTCGGCAAGGGCACCGGCGAGGCCGAGGGCTTCGTGCTGCCGCTGCCCTTCCCGTAGAAGGGTTACCGGCCGGGGACCGGGGAATGCCGAGGGCTCCCCCACCCGAGGAGGTCCCCGATGTCCGCCGCCGCTTCCACGCAAGCCCGGGCCGGAGCCGCGACCGGGCGCAACGTGCTCTCCGGCGCGCTGCTCGGCCTGGGCGCCGCCGCGTTCGTCGACGAGGTCGTGTTTCACCAGTTGCTGCACTGGCACCACTTCTACGACAAGTCCACCCCGGCCGTGGGCCTGGTCTCCGACGGGCTCTTCCACGCGTTCAGCTGGTTCGCCACCATCGCCGGCCTCTTCCTCCTCGCCGACCTGCGGCGCCGCGCATGGTTCAGCTCCTCGGCCTGGTGGGGTGGCCTGCTCGCCGGGGCCGGCGCGTTCCAGCTGTACGACGGGACGATCCAGCACAAGCTCATGGGCCTGCACCAGATCCGCTACGACGTCGACCTCACCGCGTACGACTGGACCTGGAACGTCATCGCCGTCGCCCTGATCGTCGCCGGGGCGGTGCTGCTCGCCCGGTCCCACCGCCGGCCCGCATGATCGTCCTGTTGGCGTCGGCGGCCGTCGCCTACCTGGTCGCCGCCGTGGCGGTCCGCCGGGTCGGGGGCTGGTGGCCGCCGGAGCGCACCGCCTGCTGGCTCGCCGGCATTGCCGCCGCCACTGCCGCCGTCACCGGGCCTATCGCCGAGGCCGCCCACCACGACTTCCGGGCGCACGCCGCCGGTCACCTGCTGCTCGGCATGGCCGCCCCGCTGCTGCTCGTGCTCGGCGCCCCGGTCACCCTCGCGCTGCGGGCGCTGCCGGTGCGCCACGGCCGCGGCCTGTCACACCTGCTGGCCTCGCCTCCCGTGCGGCTGCTCACCCACCCCGTGACGGCCGGGATCCTCAACGCCGGTGGCCTGTGGCTGCTCTACACCACCGGCCTCCCGCACACGGCGGCCGTGCAGTTCCACGTCCTCGCCGCCGGCTACCTGTTCACCGCCGCGATCATCGGCCCCGACCCGGCACCGCACCGCGCGGGCCCGCGCACCCGCGCCGCCGTCCTCATCGCCTTCCTGGCCGCCCACGCGATCCTCGCCAAGTACCTGTACGGCCACCCGCCCACCGGCCTGCCGCACGCCGAAACCGGCCACCCGCCCACCGGCCTGCCGCACGCCGGGGCCGGCGCCGGGGCCGCAGCCGAGACCCACGCCGAGGCCGGCGCCCAGCTCATGTACTACGGCGGCGATCTGATCGACGCCGTGCTCATCGTCCTGTTCTGCCGGCAGTGGTACCGCGCCGCCGACCCGGGCCGCCGCGCTCGCACCGCGACGGCCCGGATCCCCGGCGTTCGGCCGCCCCGCGTCCCGTGGCGGCTGCCGGACGAGATCAGGGAAGCTAGCTCCTGATCACCTTGCGCAGCAGCGCGGCCGCCTGAGCCGTGTTGCCCGCTTCCTCGGCCGCCGCGGCCCCGGCCAGCGAGGCCGCCCAGCCGGCGCCCGCCCGGCCGGCCACGACGCGGGCCTGGGCCGCGTCCCGCAGGCCGTCGAGCGACGACCCGTGCCGGGCTCCGGTGCGCAGGCCCCATCCGTACGGATAGAGGGGGTTGTAGGCCTTGTCGCCGACGTTGATCGGGACCTGGCCGACGGTGGCCGGCCACGAGACGGGGAGGCGGCCGGTGAACGGCTCGCGTCCGAAGAGGACGTCCGCCACGCCCGCGCCCTCGCTGCCGGGCAGCCACGAGGCCACCAGCGCGTCGATCGTGCCGAGCTGGTCGGTGATCACCTGCGGTCGGCCGGAGACCAGCAGCACCACGCATTTCGCGACCGCGGAGCAGACCTTGTCGACGACCGCGCGGTCGCCGGGTTGCAGGGTCAGCAGCTTCGGCTCCTTCTGCGGCTCGGTGCCCCACGGCCACGGCGGCGCGCCCACGTCGCCGAAGCCTTCCGCGTACGGCGTCTCGCCCACCACGACCACGCCGATGTCGGTCGCCGCGATGGGAGCGGACGCGTCGGCGCTGTAGGTGACCCGGGCGCGCGGCGCGACCGAGCGGATGCCCTCGAGGATCGTCGTGCCCGGGATGGCGTCGCCGGAGCGGCCCTGCCAGTCGATGGTCCAGCCGCCGGCCTGGTTGCCGATGTCGTCGGCGTTGCGCCCGGCCACGTAGAGCGAGCTGTCGGGGCGCAGCGGCAGCAGGTCACCGCTGTTCTTCAGCAGCACCTGCGACTCGGCGACGGCCTCGCGGGCCAGCGCCCGGTGCGCGGCGGTCCCGATCGGGCCGGCCGTCACGTACGGGTGCTCGAAGAGCCCCAGCTCGAACTTGGCCCGCAGGATCCGGCGCACCGCGTCGTCGACCCGCGCCATGCTCACCCGGCCGGCGGCGATCTCGGCGGTCAGCACCTGGATGAACTGCGGCGCCGTGTTCGGCTCCATGAACAGGTCGGTGCCGGCGTTGACGCCCACCCGCACCTGCAACGGCGTCGGTGCGGCCGCGCCGGACGGGTCGGGGATCTGGTGGATGCCCTCCCAGTCGCTGACCACCAGGCCGCCGAAGCCGAGCCGGCCCTTGAGCAGGCCGGTGAGCAGCTCACGGCTGGCGTGCATCTTCGTCGGGTTGCCCACGCCGTCCTCGGTCCAGTCCACACTGGAGAACGACGGCATGACCGAGCCGACGTCGTGGCGGATCGCCGAGACGTACGGGCCGAGGTTGATGCGGGCGAAGTCGGCGCGGTTCGTGACGGTGATGCCCTGGTCGATCGTGAAGTCGCCGGAGCCGGTGCCGTACTCGGTGTCGCCGTCGCCCGCGAAGTGCTTGGCGGTGGCCATGACGCCGGCGCGCTGGGTGCCGTCGACGGCCGCCGCGCCGAGCCGCGTCACCAGCCGCGGGTCCTCGCTGAAGCTCTCGTACGCCCGGCCCCAGCGCTCGTCGCGCGAGACGCACACGCAGGGCGCGAAGTTCCACGGGATGCCGGTCGCGGTGACCTCCTCGGCCGTGGCCCGGTAGACCCGCTCGACGAGGCGGGCGTCGCGGGTGGCGCCGAGGCCGGTGTTGTGCGGGAAGACGGTTGCGCCGTACACGTTGCCGTGCCCGTGCACCGCGTCCACGCCGTAGAGGATGGGAATGCCGAGGGGCGTGCTCAGCGCGTACCGCTGGAAGGTATTGATCATCTCGACCCAGGCGGCCGGGGTGTTGCCGGGCGGCACCGAGCCGCCACCCGAGAGCACCGAACCGAGCCGCAGGGTCGCGACCTGGGCGGGATCGGCGGCGAGCGCGCCCCGCTCGGCCTGGGTCATCTGGCCGACCTTGTCGGCGAGCGTCATGCGCGAGAGCAGATCGGCGACACGGCGATCCACCGGCAGCTGAGGATTCTTGTACGGGGCCTGAGCCTGCGCCTGGGCGCTGGACTGGGCCGTGGCCGTCGCGGTGCCCGGCACCAGCCCGGCGGCCAGCACGCCCGCGGCAAGGAAGGCCACGGGTCGCCATCTGAGACGGGTCATCGTTCCTCCTCCAAGAGAGGGCCTCGCCCGATCGTCCGCCCGGCGCGCGGCGGGGCACAGCGCCGTATCGACGGAAGCGAATTGACGCGTAGAACGCCAAACCACTGGGAACTGCACGGGTCGATGAGTAACGACCGGCAAGCCCCGCTGATCCAGCCGCCCCGCCTCCGGACCGACGAGGAACGGCAGGCCACCCGCCTGGAGCTCTTCTTCGACCTCGCGTACGTGCTGGTCGTGGCCGAGCTCGCCCACTCCTTCGCCGACCATCTGGACCTGGGCGGCGCCGCCACCTTCGCCGCGCTGATCACGGTGACCTGGTGGTCGTGGGTGACGACCACGCTCTACGCCAACCGCTTCGACACCAACGACGTGATCTACCGGCTGGCCAAGCTCGCCATGACGGGCGCGGTCATCGGCATGGCCGCCTCGGCGCAGGGCGCCACCGGCGGCGACGGCGCGAGGTTCGCGGCCTGCTATCTCGCCACCCGGATCATCCTGCTTCTGCTGTACGCCCGCGCGTACCGGCACGTGCCGGAGGCGCGGCACACCATCGCCATCTACCTGACCGGCGCCGGCGCCGCCGCGGTGCTGTGGGCCGCGTCGATCCCGGTCGAGGGCACCGCGCGGTACGTGCTGTGGGCCGCCGGCATCCTCGTGGAGGCGGCCGCTCCCCTGGTGGCCACGCGCCTCGGCGACGACGTGCCGCTGCACCTGGAGCACATGCCGGAGCGCTTCGGCCTCTTCGTGATCCTGGTGCTCGGCGAGTCGATCGCTTCGCTGGCCACCGGCGTGCACGACGCGCACTGGTCGGCGTCGTCGGTGGTGTCGGCGGTGGTGGCGTTCACCGCGGTGGCGGCGCTGTGGTGGGTGTACTTCGATCTGGGCGGTGCCGCCGGCAAACGCGAGCTGATCGAGGACAGCGAGGAGGACGAGGAGAGCGGGAGCGTCGACGCGTACATCTATGGCCATCTGCCCCTGATCGTCGGCCTGGCGATCGCGGCGGTCGGCATCGAGCAGTTCGTGGTGCACCCGGCCGGCGAGCTGGAGCCGGCGGCGCGCTGGGCACTGCACGGCGGCGTGGCCCTCTACCTGGTCGGCGTGGCCGTGGTGATGATGGGGACGTCGGGGCGCTGGCGCTCGGCGTGGCCGTGGCCGGCGGCGGTCATCCCGGTGATCGCGGTGATCGGGTTCGCCGAGGCCCTGGAGCCGGTGCTGGCGGTCGCGGCGATCACGCTGGTGCTGGTGGCTACGGTCCTCGCGGGCATCTACGAGCAGCGGCGCGGCGCCCTGCGCACCACCGAGACGTAACGGGAGCCCGCCGTCCCTCGTTGGTCAGCGCGCAGGGGTCTCGGTTCTCACAAGTCAAGGTGGACGGATTGCGCGGTCTCCCGACTTTCCTCGTCACTCTCGCCGCGCTGATCGTCGGGGTGCTGGCCCTGGGACGCGATTACTACGAGATCACCTACGAGCCCGACGGCGGCGGCTTCCACGCCGACATCGGCAAGGACAACACCAAGGAAGGCACCGGTCAGTCTCCGCCCCCGCGCGACACGCGGCGGCAGACGGTGCGGACCCACGCTCCGAAGGTCGCGCGCACGCCGGCGCCGCGAGAGACCGCGACTGTCGCACCCGAGATCTCGACCGTGCCGGCGGAGACGAGCCCGCCGCCGGAGCTGTCGCCGCACCCTGAGCCGGGCGCGACGACTCCACCGGACTGGGAACCCGGTGGCGACACCGGCGGGGAGACGACCGCCCCAGCCCCCTAGGGGCGGCCGTCCCGCGGGGAGCTCAGAGCTGGTTCGACGCCTCGGTCAGCACCGCGCGCAGAATCTGCTCGATCTCCTGGAACTGCGCCTCGCCGGCGATCAGCGGCGGGGCGAGCTGGATCACCGGGTCGCCCCGGTCGTCGGCGCGGCAGTAGAGGCCCGCGTCGAAGAGGGCGTGCGAGAGGAAGCCGCGCAGCAGCCGCTCCGACTCCTCCTCGTTGAACGTCTCCTTGGTGGCCTTGTCCTTGACCAGTTCGAGGCCGAAGAAGTAGCCGTCGCCGCGGACGTCGCCGACGATCGGAAGATCCAGCAAGCGGGAGAGGTACGACCGGAAGAGCTCGCTGTTGTCCCGGACGTGGCCGTTGAGGTTCTCGCGCTCCATGATGTCGAGGTTCGCGAGCGCCACCGCCGAGCCGACCGGGTGGCCGCCGTAGGTGATGCCGTGCGCGAACCAGTTGGTGCCCTCGAGGAACGGCTCGGCCAGGCGCTCCGAGGCGATCATGGCGCCGAGCGGCACGTAGCCGCTGGTGAGGCCCTTGGCGACGGTGATGATGTCGGGCGTGTAGCCGTACTTGACGCCGCCGAAGTACTCGCCGAGCCGGCCGAAGCCGCAGATCACGTCGTCGGAGACGAGCAGCACGTCGTACCGGTCGCAGATCTCGCGGACCCGCTGGAAGTATCCGGGCGGCGGCGGGAAGCAGCCGCCCGCGTTCTGCACCGGCTCGAGGAAGACGGCGGCGACCGTGTCGGGGCCCTCGAACTCGATGGCCTCGGCGATGCGGTCGGCGGCCCACACGCCGAACTGCTCCGGCGTCATGCTCTCGTCGGGGCGCCGGTAGTAGTTGGTGTTCGGCACCCGCAGCGTCGACGGCACGAGCGGCTCGAAGTCCTGCTTGAGCGCCGGGATGCCGGTGATCGACAGGGCGCCCAGCGAGGTGCCGTGGTAGGCGATCGAGCGCGAGATCACCTTGGTCTTGGTGGGCTTGCCGACCCGCTTGAAGTACGAGCGGGCGAGCTTCCACGCCGACTCGACCGCCTCGGAGCCGCCGGTGGTGAAGAAGACCCGGTTGAGGTCGCCCGGCGTGAGGTCGGCGATGCGGTCGGCCAGCTCGACGGCCTTCGGGTGGGCGTACGACCAGATCGGGAAGTAGGCCAGCTCACCGGCCTGCTTGGCGGCGGCCTCGGCCAGCTCCTGGCGCCCGTGGCCGGTCTGCACCACGAACAGGGCGGAGAGCCCGTCGAGGTACTTGCGGCCGGCGGAGTCCCAGACGTAGCAGCCGTCGCCCCGCACGATCATCGGGATGTCGGCCTTCTTGTACGAAGAGAGCCGGGTGAAGTGCATCCACAGGTGATCTTTGGCGTCGCCGGCCAGCTTCTCGTAGTCGGGTGACTGGAGGTCGGTCAAGGGGTGCTCCTTAAAAGCTCTGCTCGAGCAGGGTGAGGCCGCGGTCGAGCTCGTCGTCGGACATGATCAGGGGCGGCAGAAGCCGGATGACGTTGCCGTAGGTGCCGCAGGTGAGCAGCAGCAGGCCGAGCTCGTGGGCCTTGCGCTGCACGGCGGCGGTGGTGACCGGGTCGGGGGTGCCGTCGGCGTTCACCAGCTCGAGCGCGAGCATGGCGCCGCGCCCGCGGATCTCGCCGATCACCGGGTGCTTGGCGGCGAGCGCCTCGAGCCGGGGCCGGGCCACGGCCTCGATGTGCCGGGCGGCGGCGGCGAGGTCGAGCTCGCGCATGGTCTCGATGGAGGCGAGCGCGGCGGCGCAGGCGATCGGGTTGCCGCCGTACGTGCCGCCGAGGCCGCCCGGGTGCACCGCGTCCATGATCTCGGCGCGCCCGGTGACCGCGGCGAGCGGCAGGCCGCCGGCGATGCCCTTGGCCGTGGTGATCAGGTCGGGTTCGACGCCCTCGTGCTCGCTGGCGAACCAGGCGCCCGTGCGGCAGAACCCGGTCTGGATCTCGTCGGCGATGAACACCGCGCCGTTCGCGCGGCTCCACTCGGCGATCGCCGGGAGGAAGCCGGGCGCCGGCACGACGAAACCGCCCTCGCCCTGGATGGGCTCGATCAGCACGGCGGCGACGTTGACCGCGCCGACCGTCTTCTCGATCTGGCCGATGGCGAACGCGGCGGCCTCCGCCCCGGAGCGGCCGTCGCGCAGCGGGTACGACATCGGGACGCGGTAGATCTCGCCGGCGAACGGGCCGAAGCCCTGCTTGTACGGCATGACCTTGGCGGTGAGCGCCATCGTCAGGTTGGTGCGCCCGTGGTAGGCGTGGTCGAAGACGACGACCGCCTGCCGCCCGGTGGCGTGGCGCGCGATCTTCACCGCGTTCTCGACGGCCTCGGCGCCGGAGTTGAACAGCGCCGAGCGCTTCTCGAAGTCGCCCGGGGTGAGCGCGGCCAGCTCCTCGCAGACCGCGACGTACTGCTCGTACGGAGCGATCATGAAGCAGGTGTGGGTGAAGCGCTCGGCCTGGGCCTTGACGGCCTCGACGACCTTGGGCGCGGCGTTGCCCACGTTGGTGACCGCGATGCCGGCGGCGAAGTCGATCCACTCGCGGCCCTCGAGGTCGGTCAGGGTGCCACCGCCGGCCGTGTCGACGTACGACGAGATCATGCTGCTGACCCCGCGGGCGACAACAGCGCTCCGGCGCCGGTGCAGATCGGCCGACGAACCCATGTCTCAACTCCTTCAGGCTTAGGGCTCGGATCATTTCACTGATTCCGTGGTCTTCGGAAGCCCTGACAACTATTTCCGTGTTACATCTCTGGGTACGCTGCGCCCGTGATCCCCTTCTACGTCGCCGGTCGACCGGCCACCAGCAGCGATGTCCTCACCGTCCGTCACCCCTTCGACGGCTCGGTGGTGGGCGAGACCTCGTACGCGAGTCCCCGTGATGTCGAGGAGGCCGTGGCGGCCGCGGCCGGCGCCGCGCGCGCCGCCGCCGAGATGTCCGCCGCGGATCGGGCCGCCGCGCTCGACTCGGTGAGCCGCCGGCTGGCCCGCCGCACCGGCGAGATCGCCGCCCTGATCACCGCCGAGAACGGCAAGCCGGTCAAGTGGGCGACCGCCGAGGTGAACCGGGCGGTCTCGACGTTCCGCTGGGCCGCCGAGGAGGCACGGCGCTTCTCCGGCGACCTCCAGCGGCTCGACACCGACCCGGCCGCCGCCGGCCGCATCGCGCTGGTCCGCCGGGTGCCCCGCGGCCCGGTGCTGGGCATCGCGCCGTTCAACTTCCCGCTCAACCTGGTCGCGCACAAGGTCGCCCCCGCGCTCGCCGCCGGCGCCCCGATCATCGTGAAGCCGGCCCCCGCCACGCCGCTGACCGCCCTGCTGCTCGGCGAGATCCTGGCCGGCCTCGACCTGCCGGCCGGCATGTTCTCGGTGCTGCCGGTGCCGAACGACCGCATGGCGCCGCTGGTCGCCGACCCGCGCCTGCCCGTCGTGTCGTTCACCGGCAGCGGCCCGGTCGGCGCCCAGATCCAGGCCGCGGTCCCGCACAAGCACGTCACGCTGGAGCTCGGCGGCAACGCGGCCGCCCTGATCGCCGCCGACTGGGACGACCTGGACTTCGCCGCGCAGCGGATCGCGACCTTCGCCAACTACCAGGCGGGCCAGAGCTGCATCGCGGTGCAGCGGGTCTTCGTGCACGCCCGGCACATGGCGGCGTTCACCCCGAAGCTCGTCGAGGCCGTGTCGGCGCTGCGCACGGGCGACCCGCGCGACGAACAGGTGGACGTCGGCCCGGTCATCGACACCCGGGCCGCCGACCGCATCACGCAGTGGATCGACGAGGCGATCGCCAAGGGCGGCCGCGTCCTCACCGGCGGCACCCGCTCCGGCACCACGATCGCCCCGACCGTGCTGACCGACGTCCCCGCCGACGCCAAGGTCTGCGCCGACGAGGTCTTCGGCCCCGTCCTCGTCCTGACCGCCGTCGACTCCGACGAGGCCGGCCTTACCGCGATCGACGACTCGGCGTACGGCCTCCAGGCCGGCGTCTTCACGCGCCGCCTCGACCTGGCGTTCACCGCGCACCGCCACCTGCACGTCGGCGGCGTGGTCATCGGCGACGTGCCCAGCTTCCGCGCCGACCAGATGCCCTACGGCGGCGTGAAGGGCAGCGGCTCGGGGCGCGAGGGTGTCGCCAGCGCGATGGAGGACTACACGGAGCCGCGGGTGCTGGTCCTCACGGGGGTCGCCCTCTGAGCCGATCCACGCCCGGCTTTTGCATCAAATTCGTTTGATGTAAGTTGAGCCCATGGGCCAGCGAAGCGACCTCCCGGCCTTCCTGCGAGCCGCCGCCCATCCGCTGCGGTGGCGGCTCCTCGGCGAGCTCGCGCGCAGCGACCGCCAGGTGCACGAGCTGACCGAGCTGGTGGACGAGCGGCAGAACCTCGTCTCGTACCACCTGGGCCTGCTCCGCAAGGCCGAGCTGGTCCGCACCCGGCGCAGCTCGGCCGACGGGCGGGACATCTACTACCGGCTCGATCTCACACGCTGCGGGAGCCTGCTGACGGCGGCCGGCGGGGCGCTGCATCCCGGTCTCCGGGTCGCTCCCCCGCCCGCGCCGGAGCCCGCCGCCGCCCGGGTCCTGTTCCTCTGCACCGGCAACAGCTCCCGCTCGCAGATGGCCGAGGCGTTCCTGCGCGCCCGGTCCGGCGGCCGCGTCGAGGCGTTCAGCGCCGGCAGTCACCCCAAGCCGATCCACCCCTGCGCCGTCGCGGCCATGGCCACGCGAGGTCTCGACCTGAGCACGGCCCTCTCCAAGAACCTCGAGGTGTACGCGACGGAGCACTTCGATCGCGTCATCACCCTGTGCGACCGCGTCCGGGAGGTGTGCCCGGAGTTCCCGGGTCACCCCGACCCGGCGCACTGGAGCATCCCCGACCCGGCCGCCGATCCCGCCGGCCGGCCCGCCTTCGACGCGGTCGCGGACGAGATCGCCGAGCGCGTCGGCTTCCTGCTGCACACCCTTTCCTCGACACCGTTGGAGGAGGCGTCATGAACGACAGCACCGTGCACGTGCGCTATCTCGTGGACGACGTCCAGAACGCGATCGACTTCTACACCGGGCATCTCGGCTTCACGGTCAACACCTCGTACCCGCCGGCCTTCGCCGACGTGCTCCGGGGCAACCTGCGGCTGCTGCTGTCCGGGCCGTCCAGCTCGGCCGGCCGTCCCATGCCCGACGGGCGCACGCCCGCGCCGGGCGGCTGGAACCGGATCCACCTGCTCGTCGACGACATCGACGCCGAGGTCGCCCGGCTCCGGTCGGAGGGAGTCACGTTCCGCAGCGACGTGGTCAGCGGGCCCGGCGGCCGGCAGATCGTCCTCGACGACCCGGCCGGCAACCCCGTAGAGCTGTTCCAGCCGGCCGGAGCCTGAGTGAGCGACCAGCCGCGGGCCGGGCTCGCCACCGTTCTCCAGGAGTGGGGCCGCATCGGCTGCGTGGGGTTCGGCGGGCCGCCGGCGCACATCGCGCTGCTGCGCAAGCTCTGCGTCGACGACCGCAGGTGGCTCGACGCTCGCGAGTTCGAGGACGCCATCGCGGCGTGCAACCTGCTGCCCGGCCCGGCCTCCACCCAGCTGGCGATCTTCTGCGCCTGGCGGGTCCGGGGCCGCGCCGGCGCCCTGGTCGGCGGCTTGGCGTTCATCGTGCCGGGACTGATCGTCATCCTGGCGCTGGCGGCGCTCTTCCTGCACGGTGACCCGCCGACGTGGGTCAAGGCCGCCGGGGCGGGGGCGGGCGCCGCGGTGGCCGCCGTGGCCGTGCAGGCGGGCACCAGCCTGATGCCGGCCGGGTGGCGGCGCGCGCCCGAGCACAGCAGCCGCGTCCGCTGGACGGCCTACCTGCTCGTGGGCGCGGTCGCCGCCGCGACGATCGGCCCGTGGCTCGTGCTGCTGCTCGTGGCCTGCGGCGTCGTGGAGGCGATCGCGCAGCGGTCCGTCGGCCGGGACACGGCCGGCTCGCCGAGGCTCGGGCTGCCGGTGCTCGCCGCCGCGGGTCTCGGCGGCGGGGTGGCCCTCTCGATCGCCTGGGTCGCGCTCAAGGTCGGCGCCCTGTCGTACGGTGGCGGGTTCGTCATCATCCCGCTCATGCGCGCCGACGCCGTCGACCACTACCACTGGATGACCGGCGCCCAGTTCCTCAACGCCGTGGCGCTCGGCCAGATCACGCCCGGCCCGGTGGTGCAGACGGTCGCCGTGGTCGGCTACGCCGCCGCGGGGCTCGGCGGCGGCCTGCTCGCCTCGGCCGTCGCGTTCAGCCCGTCGTTCGCCTTCATCCTGCTCGGCGCCGACCGCTTCGACCGCCTGCGCGGCAACCGGACAGTGCGAGCCTTCCTCGACGGCGCCGGCCCCGCCGCGATCGGCGCGATCCTCGGCTCCGCCGTCCCCCTGGCCCTCACCCTCGACCGGGCATGGCAGTTCGCCGTCCTCGCCGGCGCCGCCGTCCTGCTGCTGGCCGCGCGCCGCGGCCCGGTCCTCACCCTGCTGACCGCGGCCGCCGCCGGCATCGTGATCGTCCTGGCCGGCGGCCCGCTCCCCCCATAGGCGACGGGCGCCGCCACCGGCCCGCTCCCGCAACGACACAGGCGCCGCCACCGGCCCGCTCCCGCAATGACCGAGACGCCACCGGCCCGCTCCCGCAACGACACAGGCGCCACCGCCGGCCCGCTCCCGCAATGACCGAGGCGTCACCGGCCCGGTTCCGCAGCGGCCAAGGGCGCCGCCGCGTGACGAGCGGCGGCGCCCCCAGGGGCCGAGGCCCGGTCAGTCCTTTTTGGTGGCCTTGCGCGAGCGCACGTTCGCGATCACCGCGAAGAGCACGCCGGCCGCGAAGATCAGGGTGCCCATCACGTTCACCTGCGGCGGGATGCCGATGCGGGTGGCGCCCCAGATGAACAGCGGGAACGTCTCGGTGGTGCCCGCCGTGAAGTTGGTGACGATGAAGTCGTCGATCGAGAGGGCGAACGCCAGCAGCACACCGGAGAAGACGGCGGGCAGGATCAGCGGGAACGTCACCTTCCAGAACGTGACCCACGGGGTCGCGCCCAGGTCGGCCGCCGCCTCCTCGACCGAGCGGTCCAGGGTCATCACCCGGGCCCGCACCACGGTCGCCACGAAGGAGATCGAGAACATCACGTGGGCGATCGTGATCGTCACCGCGCCGAGGCCCACCTGCAGCGAGGCGAAGAGGGTCAGCAGCGAGGCACCCATGATCAGCTCGGGCGAGGAGATCGTGGCGAACATGACCAGGTTGAGCGAGCCGGCGCCGCGGAAGCGGTAACGGCCCAGCGCGTAGCCGATGCCGGTGCCCAGCGCGGCGGAGAGCACGCTGCTCACCACCGCGATCAGCAGCGAGTTGATCAGGGCCTGGGTGAGGTTGGACAGCTCGAACAGCCTCGCGTACCACTTGAACGTGAAGCCGACCCAGGACTGGTTGTAGCGGCCGGGGGTGTCGTTGAAGCCGAACAGGATCATCACGGCGATCGGCAGCACGAGCCAGGCGATGATCACCCAGACGTACGCGCGCATGAAGCCCGCGCCGGTGAGACGCCGCCGCGGCTTGACGGCCGGCTCGGCGGCGGGAGCGGTCCGTTCGAGGGTCGATGCGGTCATCGCGCGGCCACCTTCATCACGTCCTCGGTGCCGAGCATCCGGGCGTACGTGAAGACGCCGATCAGCAGCACCGCCATCAGCACGAACGAGAGCGCCGAGGCCGTCGGATAGTCGGAGTTGACCAGGTACTGCGCCTGGATGACCTGGCCGATCATCGTGGTGCCGGAACTGCCGAGCACCTCGGAGTTGACGTAGTCGGAGCTGGCCGGCACGAAGGTCATGAGCACGCCGGCGAACACGCCCGGCAGCGCCAGCGGGAAGATCACCTTGCGGAACGTGGTGATCGGGTCGGCGTACAGGTCACGGGATGCCTCGACCACGCGCGGGTCGATCCGCTCCAGGGCCACGTAGATGGGCAGCACCATGAACGGCAGGAAGTTGTAGACCAGGCCGCCGATCACCGCCGCCGGCGTGCCGAGGATGTGGAACGAGTCGCCGACGAGCCCGATGCTCTTGAGCGGGCTGACCACGGGCCCCTCGTCGGTGAGGATCTGCCGCCACGAGATGGTGCGCAGCACGAACGAGACGAAGAACGGCAGGAGCAGCAGGAAGAGGTACGTCGACTTGCGCTTGCCGCCGTGGAAGGCGATCCAGTACGCGACCGGGAAGGCCAGCGCGATCAGGATGATCGTCGTGATCGCGCCGTAGATCAGCGATCGGACGATCTGCGTCTGGTACGCCGAGATCGCGTCCACATAGGTCTGCCAGTGTCCGGTGAAGCGGTAGCCGTTGACGATGTCGCCCTCCTGGAGGGAGAGCGACAGCATCGTGATCATCGGCACCGCGAAGAAGATCAACAGCCAGACGCCGCCGGGAAGAACCAGCAGATACGGCGCGAGCTGTCGTTTTACGCGGTTCTTCATGTCATCCCAGCACGATAGGTTCGAAGGTCTTCTGGAACTTCTGCTGCTCGGAGACCGACTCGAACGCCACGTAGTAGTGCAGCTTGGCGTACTCGGCGGCGGTCGGGAAGACGAGCTTGCTGTTCGCGACGGCGAGGGCCGCGTCCTTGTCCTCGCCGGTGAGCTTGCCGGCGTCGGCACGCATCTGGGCCTGGGCGGCCGGCACCGGGCAGACGTAGTTGATGTAGCTGGCCAGCGACGCCGCGATCGGGACCTCGTAGAAGAAGTCCATCAGCATGAGGGCGTCGACCGGGTTCTCCGCCGTGATCGGGATGGTCATGTTGTCGGTCCAGATCGTGCCGCCCTCCTCGGGGATCACGAACTGGAAGTCGGTGCCGTCGGAGATGTTCTTCTGGAAGATGTCGCCCGACCACGCCTGGGTGATCCAGACCTCGCCGCTGCCCAGCGCGTCGACGTAGCTCTGGTCGTAGTACTTGCGGACGATGTCCTTGTCCTTCTGCTCCTTGAGCTTGGCCGCCGCCTTGTCCCAGTCCTCCGCGGTGGACTTGGCCGGGTCGGCGCCGACCGCCAGCAGGCCGAAGTTGGCGAGCTCCTGGATGTCGGAGAACATGCCGACCTTGCCCTTGAAGGCCGGGTCCCACAGGTCCGACAGCTTGGTGATGTCCCGCTTGGTCTTCGATCGGTCGTACGCGATGCCGGTCATGCCGGACGCCCACGGGATGCTGTACTGGTTGCCCGGGTCGAACGCTTCCTTCTTGTACGCGTCGCCGGCGTTCTTGGTGTAGTTCGGCAGCTTGGCCAGGTCGAGCGGCGCCAGGAAGCCGGAGTCGCGGAACTGGGTGAACTGGAAGCTGTTGGTGATGACCATCAGGTCGTAGCCGATGGACTGGCCCGCCGACAGCTGCGGCTGCACCTTGGCGAACCAGGGACCCATCTCCTGGATGACCTCCTGGTAGTTCACCTTGATGCCGGTCTTGGCGGTGAACTGCTTGAGCTCGGGCTGCTTCGGGTCCATGTAGAGCGGCCAGCCCGCGAAGCTGAGCTTGCCGTTCTTGGCCTTGCCGTTCCAGAACTGGGCGATGGCGTCGGGCGCGGCGCTCGCCGAGTTGGAGGCGCCCTTGCCCTGCACACCACAGGCGGCGAGGGCGGCGCCGGTGGCGGCCAGACCGGAGAGCTTCAGCGCGTCACGCCGTCCGAACCGCCGCTGGGTCAGACCGCGGAGAAGGGAGGGGTCGGAAAAGTTCGGCGCGGACATATCAGACTCCGATCATGTACGAGTGCTGGGGGGCCCAGGTCAGATAGACGCGGTCGCCACGATCCGCAAGATCGTCGGCGTTGGAGGCATTTTGATCGAAGACAGTGAAATCCGCACCGGCCGCCGTCGCCACGGTGTAATTCGTTGAGGTTCCGTGATAAACGACCTCCGTCACTGTCCCCGACAGCACGCTGCCTCCGGTCGCCGTCACGGGCGGCACCCCGCGGTGCAGGTCGATCTTCTCGGGGCGGATCGAGACCTCCAGCTTCTCCCCCGGGCGCACCGACCCCGGCACCGGCACGACCACCCGGTCCTGCGCCGTGTAGGAGAGCAGGGCCAGCCCGCCCTCCACACGCTCGACGCGGCCGTCGACGATGTTCGAGGTGCCGATAAAGCCGGCGACGAACCGCGTGGCCGGCTTCTCGTAGATCTCGCGCGGCGAGCCGAGCTGCTCGATGACGCCCGCGTTCATCACCGCGATGCGGTCCGACATGGTCAGCGCCTCACCCTGGTCGTGGGTGACGTAGACGAAGGTGATGCCGACCTCGCGCTGGATGCGCTTGAGCTCGATCTGCATCTGCTGGCGCAGCTTGAGGTCGAGGGCGCCGAGCGGCTCGTCGAGCAGCAGCGCCCGCGGGCGGTTGACCAGCGCCCGGGCCAGCGCGACCCGCTGCTGCTGACCGCCGGACATCTCCTTGGGCGAGCGTTTCTCCATGCCGGTCAGCGAGACGATCTCGAGGATCTCGCCGACCCGGCGCTTGATCTCGTCCTTGCCCACCTTCTTGCGCTCCAGGCCGAAGGCCACGTTCTGGTACGTGTTCAGGTGCGGGAAGAGGGCGTACGACTGGAACACCATGTTCACGTCGCGCTTGTTCGCCGAGACGTGCGTGACGTCCTTGCCGTCGAGGAAGACCGTGCCGGCGGTCGGCTCCTCGAACCCGGCGATCATGCGCATCGTCGTGGTCTTGCCGCAGCCCGAGGGGCCGAGCAGCGAGAAGAACTCACCCTGGGCGATCGCCAGGTCGGTCCGCTTGACCGCGGCGACGGTCTCGCCGTGCGACAGGTAGTTCTTGTGCACGCCGGCGAACTCGATCGCCGGGTGCCCGGCGGCGATCGGCGCCGTCCTGGGACGGGCCACGCTGTGCTGAGGGGTGGTCATGGCGTTCCTCTTCGCGGTGGGGTGGGGCTTGCGGTACGGGGAGTCAGCCCAGGTAGCTCATGACGTGCTTAATCCGGGTGTACTCCTCGAACCCGTACATCGACAGGTCTTTGCCGTATCCCGAATGGCCGAAGCCGCCGTGCGGCATCTCGGAGACGAACGGGAGATGGGTGTTGATCCAGACGGCACCGAAGTCGAGGCGCCTCGAGACACGCATCGCCCGGCCGTGGTTCTGCGTCCAGACGCTGGCGCTCAGGCCGAACCGCACGTCGTTTGCCCAGCGGACGGCGTTGTCCTCGTCGTCGAACTCCTGGACGGTGATGACCGGGCCGAAGACCTCGTCCTGGATCATCTCGTCGCGCTGCCGCAGTCCGGACACGACGGTCGGCTCCAGGAAGTAGCCGCGCTCGCCGATCCGGTGGCCACCGGCCTCGATCCGCGCGTGCTCGGGCGCCCGCTCCAGGAAGCCCTGCACCCGGGCGAGCTGGGCGGCGTTGTTGACCGGTCCGAAGTAGGCGTCGGTGTCGTCGGGCGCGCCGACCTTGGTGTCGCGGGCGGCTTGGGCCAGCGCCGCGGTGAAGTCGGCCGCGATGCGCCCGTGCACGAGCACGCGCGTCGCCGCCGTGCAGTCCTGGCCGGCGTTGAAGTAGCCCGCGCCCGCGATCGCCGCGGCGGTGGCCTCGATGTCGGCGTCGTCGAAGACGACGACCGGGGCCTTGCCGCCCAGCTCGAGGTGGGCGCGCTTGAGATCGGCCGCGGCCGAGACCGCCACCTCCATGCCGGCCCGGGTGGAGCCGGTGATCGAGACGAGCTGCGGCGTGGGGTGGGCGACCACGGCGCGGCCGGTGTCCCGGTCGCCGCAGACCACGTTGAGCACGCCCGGCGGCAGGAACTCGGCGGCGATCTCGGCCAGCAGCAGGGTGGTCACCGGCGTGGTGTCCGACGGCTTGAGCACGACCGCGTTGCCGGCCGCGATCGCCGGCGCGAACTTCCACACCGCCATCACCATCGGGTAGTTCCACGGGGTGATCTGCGCGCACACGCCGATCGGCTCGCGCCGCACGAACGACGTGTGGTCGCGCAGATATTCGCCCGCGGACTTGCCCTCCAGGTTGCGCGCCGCGCCCGCGAAGAAGCGCAGCTCGTCGACCATCGGGCCGATCTCCTCCTGCCGGGTGGCCTCGACCGGCTTGCCGGTGTTGCGGCACTCGGCGGCGATCAGCTCGCCGGCCCTGGCCTCGACGGCGTCGGCGATCCGCAGCAGCGCCCGCTGCCGCTCGGCCGGGGTGGCGTCGCGCCACACCTCGAATCCCTTGTCCGCGGCGGCCATCGCCGCGTCGACGTCCCGCGCGGAGGAGACCGGCGCGAGAGCGTACGCCTCCCCGGTGCTGGGGTCGATCACCTCGGAGGTGACCCCGTCAACGGCATCGGTGTGGGCGCCACCGACGAAGTTGCGCAGAACGGGCAGAGCGGCACTCACTGAATAAGACCTCCGGGGAAGGCGCTGTGACAGCTCCCACACGAAACGACTGAGGGACCTTGACACACGCGACGGACCTAAGACAAGGGAATCCGAAGTAATTTCCAAACCTGAAACGGAATCCGGGGTTCAGTGCCCCGTTGAGATACGCAATCCGGCGTTAGCCTGGGCAATACCTGTCGGCCACCGCGAGCGCCTCGTCGAGGATCGACAGCCCTTCCTCGACCTCCTGGACGCTCACCGTGCACGGCGGAGCGACGTGCACCCGGTTGAAGTGGGTGAAGGGCCAGAGCCCTCGCTCCTTGCAGGCGGCGGCCACCTCGTTCATCGGACCGGCCGCCGCGCCCGCGGCGTTGAACGGCACGAGCGGCTCGCGCGTCTGCCGGTCGCGCACCAGCTCGATCGCCCAGAAGACGCCCAGGCCGCGGACCTCGCCGACGCTGGGGTGCCGCGCGGCCAGCGCGGCCAGCCCGGGCGCGATCACATCGTCGCCGATCGCGCGGGCGTGCTCGATGATCCCCTCCTCCTTGAAGATCTCGATGGAGGCGACAGCGGAGGCGCAGGCGAGCGGATGACCGGAATAGGTGAGCCCGCCCGGGAAAGGCCGCTCCCGGAAGGTCTCCGCGATCTCGTCCGAGATGACCACACCGCCGAGCGGCAGATAGCCCGAGTTGACCCCCTTGGCAAAGGTGATCAGGTCGGGCGTGACGCCCCAGCGGTCCACGGCGAACCACTCGCCGCAGCGGCCGAAGCCGGCCATCACCTCGTCGGCGATGAAGACGATGCCGAACTCGTCGCAGATCGCGCGCACGCCGGCCAGGTAGCCGGGCGGCGGCACGAGGATGCCGTTGGTGCCGACCACCGTCTCGATGAGCACGGCGGCGATGGTCGACGCGCCCTCGAAGACGATCGTGTCGCGCAGGTGGGCCAGCGCACGCTCGGTCTCCTGCTCCGGCGTGGCCGCATAGAAGGGCGAGCGGTACGGGTACGGGCCCCAGAAGTGCACGACGCCGATCGCGGTGGGCTCGTTGGGCCAGCGGCGCGGGTCGCCGGTCGCGGTGATCGCGGTCGACGTCGAGCCGTGGTAGCTGCGGTACATCGACAGCACCTTGTGCCGGCCGGTGTGGCCGCGGGCGAGGCGCACGGCGTTCTCGTTGGCCTCGGCGCCGCCGTTGGTGAAGAACACCTTGTTGAGCGGGCCGGGCGCGAGCTCGCTGATCAGCCGGGCCGCCTCGCCGCGCTTGTCGTTGGCGAAGGCCGGCTGGATCGTGCACAGCTTCGCCGCCTGCTCCTGGATCGCCGCCACGAGCCGGGGGTGCTGGTGTCCGATGTTGACGTTGACCAGCTGCGACGAGAAGTCCAGATATCTCGTGTTGTCGTAGTCCCAGAAGTAGGAGCCGCCGGCCCCCGCCACGGGCATGGGGTTGATGAGGCCCTGCGCGGACCAGGAGTGGAAGACGTGGGCGCGGTCGTCCGCGCGGACGAGCTCGGCGGTCATCGGTTCGTGGGGAAGCCGAGGTCGATCGAGGACGTGCCGGGATCCGGCCACCGCGACGTGACGACCTTGGAACGCGTGAAGAAGTGGATGCCGTCCGGCCCGTACATGTGGGTGTCGCCGAAGAGCGAGGCCTTCCAACCGCCGAACGAGTAGTAGGCGACCGGCACCGGGATCGGCACGTTGACCCCGACCATCCCCGCGTTGACGTCGAACTGGAACTGCCGCGCCGCGCCGCCGTCGCGCGTGAAGATGGCCGTGCCGTTGCCGTACTCGTTGTTGTTGATCAATTCAACGGCTTCGGCGTACGTCGACGCGCGCACCACACAGAGCACCGGCCCGAAGATCTCGTCGGTGTAGACCTCCATGTCCGGGGTGACGTTGTCGAGCAGCGTGACGCCGAGGAAGTAGCCGTCGCCGGGCACGTCCGCCTCGCGCCCGTCGGCGATGACCGTGGCGCCCGCCTCGACGCCGCGGGTCACGTAGCCGGCCACCTTGTCCCGGTGCTGCGCGCTGATCAGCGGGCCCATCTGCGACTCCGGGTCGGTGCCCGCGCCGATCCTCAGCTTCGGCAGGCGCGCGGCGATCGCGTCGACCAGCGGGCCGGCCACGTCGCCCACGGCCACCACCACGGAGACGGCCATGCAGCGCTCGCCGGCCGAGCCGTACGCGGCGTTGACCGCGGCGTCGGCGGCCGCGTCGATCTCGGCGTCCGGCAGGACGACCATGTGGTTCTTCGCGCCGCCCAGCGCCTGCACGCGCTTGCCGTGGCTCGTACCGGTCTCGTAGATGTACTTCGCGACGGGCGTGGAGCCGACGAAGCTGACCGCGGCGATGTCCGGGTGCACGAGCAGCGCGTTGACCGCCTCGACGTCGCCGTTGACGACCGTGAAGACGCCGTCGGGCAGGCCGGCCTCCTGCCACAGCTTGGCCAGGAAGAGGGCCGCGGACGGGTCCTTCTCGCTCGGCTTGAGCACGAAGGCGTTGCCCGCCGCGATCGCCGTGGTGCACATCCACAGCGGCACCATCGCCGGGAAGTTGAACGGGGTGATGCCGGCGACGACGCCGAGCGGCTGGCGGATCGAGTAGACGTCGACGCCGGTGGCCGCCTGCTCCGAGAAGGAGCCCTTCATCAGGTGCGGGATGCCGGTGGCGAACTCGGCGTTCTCCAGGCCGCGGGCCACCTCGCCGGCGGCGTCGGAGAGCACCTTGCCGTGCTCGCTCGTGATGATCGCGGCGAGGTCGCCGGCGTGCGCGGCGAGCAGCTCGCGGAACTTGAACAGAACCGCCGAGCGCTTCGACAGCGAGGCTTCCCGCCAAGCCTTGGCGGCCTCCTTGGCGACCGCGACGGCCTCGGCGATCTCGGCGGTCGAGGCGAGGTCGACCTCGGCGGTCTGCTCGCCGGTGGCGGGGTTGTGGACGGGACCGACCCGGCCGGACGTGCCGGCGCGCTCGGCGCCGCCGATCCAGTGCGCGATACGAATCATGGACGGGAGATTACGTACCAGCTCTGGACCGAACAATGGCCATTTCGTACTGTCACAAAATGCTTGACGAGCTGAAACACCGTCTCACCGACTTCACCGCCCGCGGTCTGGCGGATGCCGTCGGGCGGGCGGTCGGCGACGGGACGCTGCGTCCGGGCGCCAAGCTTCCTCCCGTACGCACAGTGGCCACCGCCCTGCACATGTCACCGACGACCGTCAGCGCAGCATGGCAGCTCCTGCGCAGGTCGGGAACCATCCGGACCGACGGGCGCCGCGGCACGATCGTCGCCGAGGACCGGCTCAGCGGCCCGGGCCGTTACCGTGCGGCGTTGCGCGGCCGCTCCGGATTCGCGCTCGACCTCTCCACCGGCGTGCCCGATCCGTCGCTTTTGCCGCCCCTGCCGCCGCTGGCCGGGCTCTCCCCCGCACCCACCAGCTATCTGGACGAACCGGTCCTTCCGGCCCTCGCCGAGCTGCTGCGGGACAGCTGGCCGTACCCGCCGGAACGGCTGGCGATCTTCGACGGCGCGATGGACGCGATCGACCACGTCGCCTCGTCCCTGCTGCGCCTCGGCGATCGCGCGGTCGTCGAGAACCCGTGCTTCCCGCCGCTGCTCGACCTGCTCGACGCCCTCGGCGTCCAGGTGATCGGCGCCGCGACCGACGAGGAGGGCATGCTGCCCGATCAGCTCGCCGTGGCCCTCGCCCAGCGGCCCGCCGCCGTCTTCGTGCAGCCGCGCGCCCACAACCCCACGGGAGCGTCATGGTCCGGCACCCGGGCCGCGGCGCTCGCCGAGGTGCTGGCGCAGACCCCGCACGTGTACGTCGTGGAGGACGACTCGGCCGGCGACGTGTCCTCGGCCGCCCTGCACTCGGTGGGCTCGTTCCTGCCGCGCCAGACGATCCACGTGCGCAGCTTCTCGAAGTCGCACGGCCCCGACCTGCGCCTGGCGGCGGTGGGTGCGCCCGCCGCCACGCTCGACCCGGTCCTCGAGCGGCGGCTGCTGGGGCAGGGCTGGACCAGCCGGCTCCTCCAGCACCTGCTGTTGACGTTGCTCACCGATCCGGCATCGGTCGCGGCCGTGCGCCGGGCCCGCGCGGCGTACGCGTCCCGCCGGCGCACGATGGCATCGCTGCTGGGCCTGCCACCGGGCGACGGCCTGAACCTGTGGCTCCCGGTCGCCGACGAGCAGGCCGCGCTGATCTCGCTCGCCGGCGCCGGGATCGGTGCGGCCGCCGGCGCCGCCTTCACGGTCGGCGCAGGCACCCCGCATCTGCGCGTGACGGTCGGCCTGATCGGGGACGACCACGAGGCGGTGGCCGCCCGTCTCGCCGAGGCGGCGCGGGCGCCCGCTCAGGCCGTACCGCGTTGACCCTCTGTTTTAGAGCGCGCTCTCCGCCAGCGCCCACAGACGGTCGGCGGCCGCCGGGTCGAGGGACCAGCCGGCCACGCCACTCGTCGCGTCCGGGCCGCCGGGCACGTGCTCGGCCTCCTGGCAGTAGATGTAGTAGCGGCCGTTCACCTCCGCGGGCAGCGGGTGGGCGGCCAGCAGCACGGTGGTGGCCGCGGCCTCCTCCGCGGTGGAGAAGAACTCGGGCAGCACGTCCGCCGGCTTGCCGTCGGCGTCGACCATGCCGAAACCGCGCAGCGTGTCCTCGTCGAGGTGCCGCTGGATGTTCGTGGCCACGTACCCCGGGTCGGCGGTGTTCGCCACGATGCCGTCACCGGCCCACCGCCGCGCGATGCCCACGGCGAGCAGGCTGCCGGCCACCTTGGAGTTGCGGTAGGCCTCCCACGGGTCGTACGGGTGCCGCTCGAACTGCGGGTCGTCGAAGTCGAACGGGCCCTTGACCTGGATGCCCGAGCTGACCACGACCACCCGGGCTCCCCGCGCGGCCCGCAGATTGTCGTGCAGCCCGGTGATCAGGGCGAAGTGCCCGAGGAAGTTGGTGGCGAGCTGGAGCTCCCACCCGTTCTTGGCGGTCTGCCGCTCCGGGATCGCCATCACCCCGCCGTTCGCGACGATGCCGTGCACCGGCCCGTCCCAGCCGTCGACGAACGCCCGCACCGAGTCGAGATCGCTCAGATCGAGCGCTTTCTGATCACCGGCCGGCCTTCGCGTCGCCACTGTCACGTCGGCACCCGCCCTGGTCAGCGCCTCCGCGGTGGCCAGCCCGATGCCCGAGGCCCCACCGGTCACGATGTAGCGGCGCCCCGCCAGGTCGATGCCCTTCAGCACCTCGTCGGCGGTGGTCTTGGCGTTGAACTGATCTGTCATACCCGCCATGACGTACACCGCCCGCCGGAATTCACCGCTGTGATCCGTTCCGCATCACCCGGACGAGTGTCGCGCGACATGTTGCTTTGCGCCTACTGGTCGTGTGACTATTTGAGCCATGAACGCACGCGACACCTTGCCCATGACGGAGGCAGAGTTCGGCGACGGAGGACTTCGGGTGAGTCCGGCCCTGTTGGTTGCCGCCCGCTTCGCGGAGGGGCAGACGCCGACCCTGCACGAGCCGTTCCCCGTCAAGGTGGACACCAGCACCCCGCTCGCCCGCTGAGCGACGATGATGCCGCTGACCGAGGCCGAGTACCTGGCCATCTACGAGCCCGCCCGCCGCATCGAGTTGATGGACGGCCGGCTACGCCCCAGCCCCGCACCCAGCTGGCCGCACCAGGAGATGTCCTGGCTGCTGGTCTCCGCCCTCCGCCCCGCCGTGGCCGCCGCCGGCCTGAAGGTCGCCGCCTCCGTGAACGTCCGCCTCGACATCGACCGCATCGTCATCCCCGACATCGTCGTCACCGCCGCCCCCTCCCCCGGCCTGGTCATCGACGCCACCGACGTCGTCCTCATCGCCGAGATAGCCCCCGACAACGCCCTCACCGACCGCGGCCTGCGGGTGCGCTACTCGGCCGCCTGCATCCCCTGGTACCTGCTGGTCGAGCCGCACCGCCCCACCCCGAACACGGTGACCCTGCGCCTGTTCCAGCTCGTCGGCACCCGCTACGTCGAACAGGCGGTGGCCACGTCCGGCGACATCCTGGAGGCTCGCAAGCCGTTCAGCGTGGCACTGCGGCCGGAGGACTTTCTTACGCTCGCCTTGTTCTGAGCGTCTTACGCTCGCTTTGTTCTGAGCGCGGCTCTTCGCCCTTGATCCGGCACCTTCCGCACCCCTCCCGATCCTGGCGCGACACCTCGCCTGATCCAGGCGCGAGGCATCACCTGCTCCAGGCGCGACACCGCACCTGCTCCAGGCGCGACACTCCGCCTGATCCCGCGCGACACCTTGCCTGATCCCCGGCGAGTCTCCCCGGTCGGCCCTGCACAGCCTTTCGCCAACGGCCCCGGCCGGGCGCCCCTTTCCCTTCCTCTTGCGCCCTACGCTTGACTGGACTTCGGCGCCCTTCTCCTGCGCGCACCCCTTCCTTCCTGCGCGCACCCTTCTTCCTGCGCGCACCCCTTCCTTCCTGCGCGCACCCTTCTTCCTGCGCGCACCCCTTCTCCCTCGTGCGCCCCCACAGCCGGCGAGCTCCACCATCGCCGCCCTCCGCGGCTTTATTGAGCCTCAGCTGCACCATTTCACAAGCAGGGATGATGGCAACGAGAACTTCTATTTATGACACCGCGCGCCATGGAAAGTGACCGCCTGCCCTCTGAGGTTGGCACACTCAGAAACACCTCCAAGGTGGACTCTCCCAACACCGAAGGGCATAATCCTTGCATGCGGCAACTTGAGCTCGCCACCAGGACCAAATTACCGGCGACACACAACCATTCCGCTGAATCTGAGAACTCGTGCAGCCAGGACGGACGACATAGCATCTGCCAGCTCGAGCCTATTCCATAGCTGATGGCCAAGCGCGATCAGGCGAAATCACCGACCACCTAAGAGTTCACGGCACCCCATAAACCCACCGCCGCATTACGGCCGCCGCTTTCGTCCCTGCCCTGCCCTGCCCCTCTCCCTGCCCTGCCCCTCTCCCTGCCCTGCCCTGCCCTGCCCTGCCCTGCCCTGCCCTGCCCT
>NZ_BOMI01000067.1 GCF_016862115.1 Paractinoplanes deccanensis | reverse complement strand
GCCCTGCCCTGCCCTGCCCTGCCCTGCCCTGCCCCTGCCCTGCCCTGCCCTGCCCCTGCCCTGCCCCTGCCCTGCCCGCCTTGGCCACGACAGCGACGGTCGCGGATGGCCTGGGGCACGCCTGCCGAAGTGACGGCCGACAATAGCGCCGGGATCTTCGCTGAGTTTCCGGAGAATGACCGTTCGGCATTTACGTCCTTTGCCGATGAAGGGCGCGGCGATACCGGCCGCTCCATTGTGCGGCTGGGTGCCGCCTTGGTGTCAGCGGCGGGCGGGGCGGAAACTGTCGAAAATGAGTTGGAGGTCGTCGCGGTAACGGGACCAGTCGGCGTCTCGGGTTTGCCAATAGAAGCCGTAGGCCTGATCGGAGGCGGTGATGACGCCGCGGTTGTTGACGTGCTGGCGGGTGCCGTTACGGGTGAAGGTGAACTCCCAGTCGGCGGCCTTGCGGAAGTAGTCGACCTCCTTGATATGGATCTCGCGGTAGTTGGGGAAATCGCCTACGGAGACGCGGTAGTCGGCCTTGCCTCGCCAGTCGGCTACCGGGTCGGGCTCGGGCTGGCGGGTCTGGTCGATGCCGAGGACGCGGCCGGAGGAGCTGTCGCGGAAGTAGACGATGGAGCCTTCCTTCGAGCGGGTCCAGCCCTCGGGGACATAGACGGCGAAGCCGGTGGCGTCGCGGTAGTCGCGCCAGCCGTCGGGCAGCCTCGGCAGAGTCGAACCGGCCTGGGCGGTTGTTGCGGGAGGGGTGGTGCGAGAGGTTGCCGGGCTCGGTGACCGCGACTCGGCAGCCGAGGGTGAGCCAGGGGCCCCGGCGTCGGCCGAGGTGGATGCCGACGGATCGGTGGAGGCTTGCGCCGAGCCGGTGGCGGGCGCCGACTGCGCGGGTGGCGCGCCGGACGGGTTGCGGTCGCCGGCGGAGTCGGCTCCGGCCCGGACCACGAGCCAGACGATGCCGGCGAGCAGCAGGACGGCGACCGCGGCGGCCAGCGCCAACCGAGTCCGGTGCGAGCCACGCGAACCGGCGGCCGCGGGGTCCGGCGAAGCCATGGGCTCGACGGACTTCGGCGTAACGGGTGCCGGCCGGGAGGGAGTTGGCGTGGCCGAAACCGACGCGGCGGGGTTCTGGGCGGCGTGGTTCAGAGCGGCGGGGTCGGGCTCCGCGGAGACCGGCTCGGCGGGTTCAGGCGTGGCCGGTGCGGGCCGGGCAGAAGGCGGCGTGGCCGAAACCGACGCGGCGGGGTTCTCGGCGGCGTGGTTCAGAGCGGCAGGGTCGGGCTCGGCGGAGACCGGCTCGGCGGAGACCGGCTCGGCGGGTTCAGGCGTGGCCGATGCCGGCCGGGCGGAAGCCGGCGTGGCCGAAACCGACGCGGCGGAGTCGGGCGCTGCGTCCGGCGCTGCGGGCGCAAGCTGCGCGGGAACCGGCTCCGATGGAAGGGGCGGGGCGGAGACAGGCTCTGGGGTCCGCTGCGCGGGGATCGGCTCGGCGGGCGCAGGCGCGGCAGCAGCGGCAGATCCGGTGAAGGGAGCCAGGCCGGGAGCGGGGGTGGCCGGGGCGTCGGGGGTCTGCTTCGCGGCGTCCGGCGAGTCAAGGGCCGGCACATCGGGGGCCGACGCCTCGGGGGCCGGGCTGACGAGGGCTGGGCTCATGGGGGCCGGCGCCTCGGGGGCTGGGCTGACTGGGGAGGGCTGGGATTGAGCCGGTATCGCGGGAGGGAGGCTGTTGCGGTTGGGCGGGGTGTCGACCCGTACTACTGGAGCGTGGCCGTAGGAACCGGAAGCCGCGGCTCGGAGCAGGTGCTCCGCTTCGGTGGCGTTGATGCGGTTGGCCGGGTTCTTCTGGAGGAGGCCGGTGAGCAGGGGTTCCAGGACGCCGGCTCGGTGGGGCGGGTCGGGCTCGTCGGCTGCCAGGGCGGTGAGGGTGGCTATCGCGGAGCCGCGGTGGAACGGGGACTGGCCCTCCACGGCGGCGTAGAGGGTGGCGCCCAGGGACCACAGGTCGGAGGCCATGCCGGCGGTGCCGGTTTTCGCGCGTTCGGGGGACATGTATTCGGGTGAGCCCAGGACCATGTCGGAGCTGCTCAGGCCGGCGTCGCCCTCGATGGTGGCGATGCCGAAGTCGGTCAGCAGGACGCGGCCGTCGTCGGCCAGCAGGACGTTCGCGGGCTTGACGTCGCGGTGGTCGACGCCGGCTCGGTGGGATGCCCTCAAGGCTGCCAGCAGCTCCAGGCCGATGCGGGCCACGCGGCGGGGCTCCAGCGGGCCGTCGGCGTGCAGCACCTCCTGCAGGGAGCGCGACGGTACGTACTCCATGACGATCCAGACCTTGCCGTCCACCTCGAGGACGTCGAAGACCTGCACCACGTTCGGATGGCTCAGACGGGCCGCCGCCCGGGCCTCGCGCAGCGTGCGGCGGTGGGCGGCGTCGCTGTCGTTCAGGACCTCCTTGACGGCGACGTCGCGTTCGAGAACCTCGTCCCGGGCTCGCCAGACTCGGCCCATGCCGCCCTGTCCGAGTGACTCGCCGAGCCGGTAACGGCCGGTAATGAGGGGCATGGCGGTCGATATACCCCACCCATCGTGCGCTCAGACCTGCACGGATGGTCTCAGCGGCTTCGGAATGTGCAATACTTCCGGCACCCGGAATCGAAAGTTTCGACGGGGTGGTCCGGGCGAGCGAGGAGAGTCGGATGGCCGTGGGCGGGCGACGGGTGACGATCGCGACCATCGCGGAAGCGGCGGGTGTCTCCGTTCCGACAGTGTCGCGCGTGCTCAACGGGCGCACTGACGTGTCGCCGGAGACGCGCGACCGGATCGAACACCTTCTCCGCGAGCACGACTACCGGCCTCGTAACTCTCGGCAGCCGCTGCGGGCGGGGCTCATCGACCTCGTTTTTCACGACCTGGACAGCCCGTGGGCGGTCGAGCTGATCCGCGGTGTCGAGGAGGTCACGCACGCCGCCGGGGTCGGCACGGTCGTCTCCGCCGTGCACCGGCGCACCGCCTCCACCCGGCAGTGGCTGCAGAACCTCAGGTCTCGGCAGTCCGACGGGGTGATCCTGGTGATCTCCGACGGGGCCGGGCCGGTCAGCACCGAGCTGCACCGGCTCAACGTGCCGATGGTCATCATCGACCCGGCGGGCGGGGCCGCGGCGGACGTGCCGACGATCGGGGCCACCAACTGGTCCGGCGGGCGCAGCGCCACCGAACACCTGATCTCGCTGGGGCACACGCGGATCGGCCTGGTCGAGGGGCCGCGCAACCTGCTGTGCAGCCGGGCGCGGCTGGACGGATACCGGGCGGCGCTGGAATCGGCGGGGCTGCGGGTCGACCGCAAGCTCGTCGAGCCGGGCGACTTCACGCACGAGTCGGGTTTCGCCGCCGCCGAGCGGCTGCTCCAGCGCGACGACCGGCCCACCGCGATCTTCGCGTCGAGCGATCAGATGGCGCTCGGGGTCTACGAGGCGGCGCGCCTGCGCGGCCTGCGGGTGCCCGACGACCTGAGCATCGTCGGCTTCGACGACCTACCGGAGGCGCGCTGGTCGTCGCCGCCGCTGACGACCGTGCGCCAGCCGCTCGCCGACATGGGCGGGCTCGCCGCGCGCACCGTCCTGCGGTTGTCGCGCGGCGAGCCCATCGAGACTCCCCGGGTGGAGCTGGCCACCGAGCTGGTCGTACGGGAGAGCACCGCCCTACTTGCCGAAGCCCGCCGTGAGACCGCTCAGTAGCTGGCGGCGGCCGATCGCGTAGAGCAGGACGATCGGCACGGTGGTGAGGGTGACCGACGCGGCGATGGCCGGCACGTTGATGCCGAACTGGCCCTGGAAGTTCGCGAGAGCCAGCGGGATCGTGCGCTGGTCGGGGTTCTGGGTGAGCACCAGCGGGAGCAGGAAGCCGTTCCAGATGCCGAGCGCGTTGTAGATCGTCACCGTGACCAGCGCGGGGCGGGTCAGCGGGAACGCCAGCCGCCACATGGTGCCCCACTCACTCGCGCCGTCCATGCGCATCGACTCGAAGAGCTCCTTCGGGACGTCGCGAATGAAGTTGGACAGCACGAGCACCGACAGCGGGATGGCGAAGGCGATCGACGGCAGCACGATGGCGAGCAGCGTGTCGTACAGCTTGAGCCGGATGATGATCAGGTAGACCGGGATGATCACCGCCTGGAGCGGGATCGCCAGACCGGTCAGGAAGACCCAGTTCATGCCGCGCAGCAGCCGGTTGCTCGCGCCCCGGACGATCGCGTAACCCGCCATGAAGCTGACCAGGACGGCCGGGATGACCGCGCCGGCCGTGACCACGACGCTGTTGAAGAAGTAGCGGACAAAGTCGGCCTCGATGACGTCCTTGTAGTTCTGGAACGTCAGGTCGGTCGGCGGCGCCAGCGGGTTGGTGATGAAGTACGTGTCCTGGGTCTTGAAGCTCGTGATGACGATCCAGTAGATCGGGAGCATCACGATGACCAGCCAGATCCAGCTCAGGCTGCCGCCGAACCAGTTGTAGCCGCGGGCACGGCTCTTGCGACGGGGGTGACCGGGGGTGCCGGTCACGGTCGCCGAAGGAGTCCGTTCGGTGATGGTCGACAACTCAGACTCCTTCCAGCTGGCTCTCGTCGGCGCGGCCGCCGAGGCGCCGCAGCAGCAGCGACAGGGCGAGTCCGACGAGGACCAGGATGACGGCGATCGCGCTGGCCGGGCCCATCAGGTTGGCCTGGAAGCCCTTCTGGTACATCTCCAGCGCGAGGGTCCGGGTGGAGTCGCCGGGGCCGCCGCCGGTGAGCACGTAGATCAGGTCGAAGAACGTCAGCGAGCCGACCACCATCAGCGTCGACGATGTGATGATCGTGTACTTGAGCTGGGGCAGCGTGATGGAGAAGAACTGCCGCACCCGGCCGGCGCCGTCGATCTGCGACGCCTCGTACATGCTCGTGGGGATCTGCCGCACCGCGCCTTGGTAGATCAGCGAGTGGAACGGGATGAACTGCCACGACACGATGAAGATCAGGGTGGCCATCGCGAGCGTCGAGTTGCCCAGCCAGTCCTGGTTGAGCGCGTCGATGCCGAGGCCGGCGCCGAGACCGAAGTTCGGGTCGAGCAGCGCCTTGAAGGTGATGGCGATGGCGGCCGAGCTCAGCAGCAGCGGGATGAAGTAGAGCACCGCGAGGAGCTCGCGGTAGCGCTTGCTGGTGGCCAGGAAGACACCGATCAGGATGGACATCGGCGTCTGCACGGCCCACGACAACGCCATGATCACGAAGGTGATCCAGAGGGCGTGCGGCAGGCCGGGATCGGTCAGCGTCGCCTTCCAGCTGGTCAGGCCGGTCACCGAGATGTCGCCGATGCCGTTCCAGGTGGTGAAGCTCAGGAACAGCACTCCGAACAGGGGGATGATGCCGAAGAGCACGAACCAGACGAAGGCCGGCAACGCCATCCAGGTGACGGAGCCGGAGCCGCTCCGCCCGCCGCTGGACCTGTTACTGCCCTTCGTCCGTACGACGGGCGGAGCGATCGTGGTCACTTGCCGATGACTCCGTTCATGGCGTCCACCCACTGCTGTGGGCTGACCTGCAGCTGGAACAGCTTCGCGATGTTGTCCAGCAGCGTCTCGGCGGCGGTCGGGCTCAGCGCCTGGTCCCAGGACTGGGCGAAGACCTTGGCGTTGGAGGCGATGGCGGACATGTCCTTGAGGAACGCCGCGTCGTCTCCGGTGAACAGGCTATCGCTGTTCTTCAGAACCGGCACGCCGCCGGACTTGACCCAGCCGGCCTTCTCCTCGTCGTCGACGAGCGTGGTGGAGAAGAACTTCTTGGCGAGGTCCTTCGCCTCGGTCGTGGCCTTCGACGAGATCGACAGGTACTGACCGGGGTTGCCGACCGTGTTGGACGGGTCGCCCTTGCCGCCCTCGACCGGCGGGAAGTTCATCCAACCCAGGCCGCCGTCCTTGACGAAGTTGCCGCCGTCGGCCTTCTGGATGCCGTACGACCAGGAGCCGTGCAGCATCATCGCGGCCTTGCCGGTGTAGAGCAGCGCCTGGTCGGCGTTCGAGTCGGCCGTGGTCGACGAGAAGCCCTTCTGGAAGCCGTTCGCCTTCACCAGGTCCTGGATCTTGGTGAGCATGTCCAGCACGGCCGGGTCGGACCAGGCGTCCTTCTCGCCGGCGAAGACGCGGTCGAAGACCTCGGAGCCGGCGGTGCGGTCGAGCAGGAACTCGAGCCACATCATGTTCGTCCAGCGCGACTGTCCACCGAGGGAGAACGGCGCGATCTTCTGGGCGTTGAACTTCGGCACCAGCGCCATGATCTCGCCCCACGACTTCGGGGGCTCGACGCCGACCTTCTCGAAGACCTTCTTGTTGTAGAACAGCACGATCGGCTGCACGGTCTCGACCGGCAGCGCGTAGATCTTGCCGTTGACCGTGGCGGCGCCGAACGAGGACGGGAGGATCTTGTCCTTGACGGCCGCGTTCTGGCCGAGCCAGTCGGTCAGGTCCTCGACCTGGTTGGAGTTGACGTACTCCTTGAGGCCGCCACCGCCCCAGCCCCAGATCATCGTCGGGCCCTGGTCGGCGCCGAGCGCCGTCTTGATCTTCTGCTTGTAGGCGTCGTTCTGGAAGAACGTCGGGGTGATCTTGGTGTCCGGGTTGGCCTTGTTGAACCGGTCGATCGCCGCCTGGCGGATCGGCTCACCGGGCTCGCCGCTCAGCGACCAGTAGCTCGCCGCGCCGCCGCCTCCGCCGCTGGAGCCGCCGCTCTTGTCCTCGGGGCCGGAGCTGCCACAAGCCGCCAGCGCGGCGGCACCAGCGGCGCCCGCGGCCAGGCCGAGGAAGTTTCGCCGGGAGAAGTTGCTATTGATCACGCTGAATCTCCGTACTCGAATTGCCGCTTCGGGTGAGGGGTCGTCCGCGTCACAGAGACTGCAACTTTCGTACGACGACCGCAAGTTAACGTGAGGTTTCGTTAACGTAGGGTTTCAGGGTGATCATGTCAAGGGTCTTGCCGTGGTCGCGCTCCCACAGCAAGAGTGGACGCCATCTCGACCTGATTTCGCAGGCGGCCCTAAGATCACCCAGCGCCGAAAGTTCGCGCTGTGCAAACACTGAAAGTTTCGGAACCTCTGAGGAGTTGCGCCGTGACCGTAGAACATCGATGGCAGGATCCGGCGCTCCCCGTCGCTGACCGCGTTGACGCCCTGATGGCCGCCATGACGATCGAGGAGAAGGTCGGCCAGCTGGGCAGCCGCTGGCTCGGCAACGACATGCAGGAGGAGGAGACCGACCCCGAGGAGACCCTCAACGTCGCTCCCATGCAGGACGTCTTCGCCGCATCCGGCACCATCTCCCTCGAGGAGGCCAGCCGGCAGGGCCTCGGTCATCTGACCCGGGTGTACGGCAGCAAGCCGCTCACGCCGGCCGAGGGCGCCGCCGAGCTGGTCCGTCAACAGCAGATCGTCCTCGCCAACTCGCGCCTCGGCATCCCCGCCCTGGTCCACGAGGAGTGCCTGACCGGCTTCACCGCCTTCGGCGCAACGGTCTATCCCGCCGCCATCGCCTGGGGCGCTACCTTCGACCCGTCGCTGGTCGAGCGGATGGCTGCCGCGATCGGCCGCGACATGGCGGCCCTCGGCGTGCACCAGGGCCTCTCCCCCGTGCTCGACGTCGTGCGCGACTACCGCTGGGGCCGCGTCGAGGAGACCATCGGCGAGGACCCGTACCTGGTGGCGCTGCTCGGCGCGGGATACGTCCGCGGCCTGGAGAGCGCCGGCGTGATCGCGACGCTCAAGCACTTCGCCGGCTATTCGGCCTCGCGCGGCGCCCGCAACCACGGCCCGGTCTCGATGGGGCGGCGCGAGCTGCTCGACATCATCCTGCCGACCTTCGAGACGGCGATCCGCGAGGGCGGCGCCCGCTCGGTGATGAACTCCTACTCCGACATCGACGGCGTGCCGGCCGGGGCGGACCCGTGGCTGCTCACGGAGGTGCTGCGGGACAAATGGGGCTTCACCGGCACGGTCGTCTCCGACTACTGGGCGGTGCCGTTCCTCGCGTCGACCCATCACGTCGCGGCCGACGAGACCGAGGCGGGCGTGCAGGCGCTGACCGCCGGCATCGACGTGGAGCTGCCGGACACGCTGGGCTTCTCGGCCGCCCTGATCGACAAGGTCCCGCACGAGCTGATCGACCGGGCCGTCCGCAGACTTCTCACCCAGAAGATCGAGCTTGGCCTGCTGGACGCGGACTGGACGCCCTCGTCGTCGGTCGCGGACGCGGCGGAGGTGCGGCTCGACTCGGCCGCCAACCGCGAGCTCGCCCGCGAGATGGCGGAGAAGTCGATCGTCCTGCTCGACGCGGGCACGGCGCTGCCGCTGGACCCGTCCCGCAGGATCGCCGTGGTCGGGCCGGCCGCTGACGACGCGCGCACCTTCATGGGCTGCTACGCGTTCCCCAACCACGTGCTGCCCCGCTACCCGGGCATCGGCCTCGGCATCGAGGTGCCGACGGCCATCGAAGCGCTTCGCTCCGAGTTTTCGCACGTCTCGTACGCCCGGGGCTGCGACGTGAACAGCGACGACCGCTCCGGTTTCGCGGAGGCGGTGGCGGCGGCCCGCGAGGCCGACGTGGTCGTGGCGATGGTCGGCGACCTGGCCGGCCTCTTCGGGCACGGCACCTCGGGCGAGGGCTGTGACGCCGAGGACCTGCGCCTGCCCGGCGTCCAGGCCGACCTGATCGAGGAACTGCTGGCCACGGGTACGCCGGTGGTCGTCGTGGTGGTGAGCGGCCGGCCGTACGCGCTGGGCGACATCGCCGGCCGCACGGCGGGACTGGTGCAGGCGTTCATGCCGGGCGAGGAGGGCGGCGCGGCGATCGCCGGCATCCTCTCCGGCCGGGTGCAGCCGGGCGCCAAGCTGCCGGTGCAGATCCCGCGGCACACCGGAGGGCAGCCGGGCACCTACCTGCAGCCGTCGCTCGGCGCGGAGAACACCGGGGTCAGCAACCTCGACCCGACGCCGCTCTTCCCGTTCGGGCACGGCCGCTCGTACACCTCCTTCGAGGTCGACGACCTGCGGATCAGCTCGGGCGAGGTGCCGACGGACGGGGAGTTCACGGTGACCGTCCGGGTGCGCAACACGGGCGAGCGGGCCGGGGACGAGGTCGTCCAGCTGTATCTGCACGACGTGATCGGCCAGGTCACGCGGCCGGTCAAGCAGCTGACCGGGTTCGCCCGGGTGCCGCTCGAAGCGGGTGAGGCCAAGGACGTCGAGTTCACCGTGCACACGGACCGCACCGCGTACACGGGCCGCGACCTCACGACGATCGTCGACCCGGGCGAGATCGAGGTGCTGGTCGGCACGTCGGCGGCGGACCTCCCGTGCCGCGGCAAGGTGACGCTGACCGGGCCGGTGCGCGAGGTCGGCCGGGACCGCCGGCTCGTGACCCCGGTCGAGGTTCGCAAGGCCTGACGAGACGTACGCCGATCCGCCCGTTCCGAAAATTCGGGCGGATCGGCTTCGAAACTTGTACCCGGCTTCCGGGATCTTCCGGGTTCGCAGGTCTGCCCGTTCTCGCTTTCCGTTTTGCCCTGCCGCCCGTCTTTGTTTTCTCGGCCCGTTGTCTCTTGTCAGCCGGTCGCCTCTTGTCAGCCGGCCGCCTCTTGTCAGCCGGCCGCCTCTTGTCAGCCGGCCGCCTCTTGTCAGCCGGCTGTCAGGAGGCGGGCGAGCTCGGTTCGGGAGCGGACGCCGAGGCGGGCGAAGACGTTGCGCAAGTGATGGTCGATGGTGCGCGGGCTGAGGTGGAGCTGTCGCGCGACCTCGCGGTTGGTGGCGCCCTCGGCGACCAGGCCGGCGATGCGCTCCTGCTGGGCCGTCAGCGGCGTACGGCCCACGGGGTTGACGGTGGTTGCCGCCTTGGCGCCCGCCGCGCGCAACTCCCGCAGGGCCTGCTCGGCCCAGGGACCGGCGTCGAGGCGCTGGAAAGTGCCGGCGGCCCGGCGCAAATGGTCGCGCGCCTCGGCCGGCCGGCGCCGCCGTCGCAGGTGCCGGCCGTAGAGCAGTTCGGTGTGCGCCCGCGCGAAGCCCGGATCGTCGTCGCGCCCGTGCCAGCCGAGCGCCTCCCGGAAGTGGTCCTCGGCGGCGTCGTGGTCGTCGGCGACGAGGGCCCGGCAGCGGGAACGCAGAGCCAGCCAGCCGCTCTGCCGGGTCCGCCCGGCCCACTCGTCGAAGATGCCGGTCGCCGGCGCCGCCTCGCCGCCCGGGACCAGATGGGCCGCCGCCTCCAGCAGGTGGGGCGTGACGGCCACCCGCAGGATCAGCGATCCCCCGCCGGACACGATCCGGGCGAGCCGTTCCGCGGCCGAGGCGGGCAGCCCCGCCACCAGATCGAGCAGCGCGTCGGCCCAGTCGCCCAGGGCGCGCACCTCGGCGTCTGCCTGCCTCGTGGCCGACAGCCGCTCCAGCGCGGTCTCGCGGTCACCGACGAACGCCGCGAGCAGCCCCAGCAGCGCCAGATGCGTACCGGCGAGATCCGGCCGCCCCGCACCACGCGCGACCGCGGCCCCGTCGAGCGCCGACGCGGTCGCGTGGTCGTACCGCCCGGCGGCCAGGTCGGCGAAGGCCGCCACCTCCAGCGCCGCCGGCACCAGCGCCTGCGCCCCCGATTCCCGCGCGAGCCCGGCGGCACGCCCGGCCAGCCGCGCCGCCCGTCTGTCCTGGCCGAGAAGGATGCCGGTGTTCGCCGCCCGGATCAGCGCCGCCGGGTCGGCCGTGCGCTCGGCCAGGCGCAACACCTCCCGCAGGTGCCCGAATGCCGCTTCCTCCGCACCGGTCATCAGGTCGGCCACGCCCACGACCTGGTGCAGGGCCATGGCCCGGTCGTTCGCCCTCTCCGCGTAACCGTTTCTCCAGGCGTCGGCCGTCGTCCAGGGGTGACCGGCTGTCGATGCGTCGCTCGCCGCCGGCCCGTCCCCACGGAAATGGACGGCCGTGCGCCGGGCCAGCTCCGGATAACGGCCGGAATCGCCGGTGCGGCTGCACGCCTCCCCCGCCAGCAACAGCGCGTCCAGCGCGCCGTCCGGATCGGCGGGCAGCATCTCGGCGGCGACGTCGAGCAGCACGTCCTGCGCCTCCGCCGGGGCGCTGCGCAGGTTGATCTCGGCCAGCGCGCTCCGGGCTCGCGCTCGCACCGTCGCGCCGCCGCGGAGCTTGCCCGCCCGGCGCACCAGCAGACTCGCCTCATGGGCCCGTCCCGCCGCCATCAGCGACCGCGCCGCGGCCAGCAGCGCCGCGGCAGTCGCGCCGGGCGTGGCGCTGAGCTCCGCCGCCCGGCGCTGAGCCGCCGCCGCTACCTTCGGCGGCGCTTCTTCCGCGGCGATGAGGAGTTCGCGCGCGAGTTCCTCGTCCGGGGCGGACGCCACCGCCGCGACGTGAAGCAACGCCGGAAGTCTCCGCCCCGCCGCGCCCAGCGCCCCCGCCAAGGCCAGGTGCGCCGCGCGCCGCCGCCCGGCCGGCTCGTGCTCGCGGACCACCGTCCGCACCACCGCGGGCGTGAACCGCACCCCGTCGTCGTCCACGGCGATCAGGCCGGCGCGCTCCGCCTGATCCAGATCGGACATTGAGTAAAGCCCGGTCGCAGGACTCCGGCCGGGGACGATCGAGAGACGCGCGGGGCGGGCGTCCCGGCCGGCCGTTGCGGGGAACCGCGCGGCCGCCGCGAGCAGGTCCACCGGGCGCGCGTCCGGATCTGTCGCCGCCAGGAGGAGAAGGACGCGTGCGGACGGGGACAAGCCGGACAGCTGCGCGCGGAAACGCCGGCGGACGCGGCTGTCCGCGGGCAGGCCGGTGGGGAGGGCGGCGTAGCCCCGTCGTTGCTCCGGGGTCAGCGCGGTGGCGAGGTCGGCCAGGGCCGCCGGGTTGGCGTGGGCGATGTCGAGCAGGCCGGCGACAACGTCTTCGGTGACGCCGGGCGCGTGGCTCCGCAACACCTCCCGGCACGCCTCCTCGCCGAGCGGGCGCAACTGCCTCATCGGCAGGCCCGCGGCCGCCGCGTGCCCGGCCGCGTTCGCCGTCACGGACGCCAGCAGCGCGACCGGCGCCCCGCCGAGACGGCGCGCGACCAGCCGGATCACCTGCCGCGTCGCCGGGTCCAGCAGCTCCGCGTCGTCGAAAAGGCACAGCACGGGCGCGGACCGCCCGGCCCGCCGCAGCAGCGCGACCACCGCCAGGCACAACGGCAACGTCGCACCGCCCGCCACCCCGTCGGCCCGCCCACCGCCGATGCCGGGATCACGCCCGCTCGCCACGGCGGCCAGCGGCTCCCGCCACTCGACGGGCAACTCCGCCACGGCGCCGGCGAAGGGCCCGAGCAGCCGCTGGAGGCCGCCGTAGGCCACCTCGGACTCGTCCGCATGCCCCGGCACCGAGACCACCGTCCAGGAGGCGGCCTCCGCGACCGCCCTCGCACCTGCCGCGGCGATGCGAGCCGGCGCGCTGAGGGCCGGCACGGCCATCGTCTCGGCGGCTCGGAGCAGGGTGGACCGGCCCTCGCCCGGACCTCCCGCGAGGACGAGCGCGCCCCCACGGCCGGCCGCGGCCTCCGCGAGCAGCCCGGAGATGGCGGCCAGCTCGGCGTCGCGGCCGTGGACGGCAACTTCATGCACTTCCGGTGCATTAAGCATGCGGCGAGTCTGGCGATCGGGTCGCCGGCACGAAAGGCGCCGCACCGGACTTTTCGCCTGGTGAAATTTCCTCCCTGTTAACGGGCCGTTGCGAACACCGGTGCCGAGGGCCGGTGATTTCGCCGATGCGCACCGGCCCGCACGCCGCAAAAACTGACCGCCATCAGTCTCCTACCCCCGAGGAGCGTGTCAGGTGCAGCACCTTCGCAAGTTCTTCGCCGCGGCGGCCACCGCCGTGGCGCTGTCGGTCACGATCGGCGCCGCGCCCGCCCAGGCCGCCGACAACCCGTACGAGCGGGGACCGGACCCGACGCTCGCGGCGCTCGACGCCAGCCGCGGCCCGTACACGGTCGCGACCCAGGACGTCTCGTCGCTCGTCTCCGGCTTCGGCGGCGGCACCATCTACTACCCGACCACCACGAGCGAGGGCACGTTCGGCGCCGTCGCCATCTCCCCCGGCTTCACCGCCACCTGGTCCAGCCTGGCGTGGCTCGGCCCGCGCATCGCCTCGCACGGCTTCGTGGTGATCGGCATCGAGACCAACACCCTGCTCGACCAGCCCGACTCGCGCGGCGACCAGCTCCTCGCGGCCCTGGACTACCTGACCCGGCAGAGCTCGGTGCGCACCCGCATCGACGCGACGCGGCTCGCCGTGGCCGGCCATTCCATGGGCGGCGGCGGAAGCCTCGAGGCCGCCCGTGACCGGCCGTCGCTCCAGGCCGCCGTCCCGCTGGCTCCGTGGAACCTCACGAAGTCGTGGTCGTCCAACCGGGTGCCGACCCTGATCGTCGGCGGGGAGTCCGACACGATCGCCCCGGTCGCCACGCACTCCGAGCTGTTCTACAGCAGCCTGAGCTCGACGTACGAGAAGGCCTATCTGGAGCTGAACAACGCCAGTCACTTCTTCCCGCAGTCGGTGAACACGCCGACCGCCCGCCTGGCGGTGGCCTGGCTGAAGCGCTTCGTCGACAACGACACCCGGTACGACCAGTTCATCTGCCCGGGCCCGAGCGGGTTGTCGATCGAGGAGTACCGGAGTTCCTGCCCGCTGTCCTGACCCGACTCCCACAGAAGCGGACGGCCGGCGGCGACCCCGCCGGCCGTCCGTGGCGCCCCTACGGGGAAGGCGCGGGATCCCACCGATTACGGCCGTGGCCCGCGCATTTCTAGGCTTCCCGCATGAGATTGATGGCGGTTGTGGCCCCCCTTCTGATGCTCACCTACGGCCTGCTGCGCTGGGTGGACGGCATGGACGGCGACCGGGGCAACGGGCCCGCCTGGGATGTCGGGCACACCGCGTTCTTCGTCGCGATGGTGCTGTTCGCGTTCTTGGCCGTCCAGATGCGCCGGCTCGTCATCGCGCGCCGCCCCGCCCTGGGCCGGGCCGCCAAAGCCGCCGCCTCGATCGCCGCCGCGGCCGCCGTCTTCGGCGTGGCCTGCTTCCTCTGGGTGATCACCGGCGACCTGTTCGACGCCTTCCGCGAGCGCGCGCCCCTGCCCGACCCGCTGGAGACCGCCGGCCCCGCCTTCTTCGGTCTCGGCATCGTCACCCTGCTGGCCCTGCTCGCCGCCGCGCGCCGCCTCCCGTGGTGGAGCCCCGCGCTGTTCCTGGCCGGCTTCCTGGCCATCCCCGTCGACCTCGACCTGCTTCCCTTCGCCGCCGCCGCGATTCTCATCGCCTTCGCGCCGCTCGCCCGCCTCGGCGGCACCCGGCCGCCTGAGAGCCAGCCCGAGCCCAGCCGGGCCGCACGCCGATAGGGCACGGCCGCGGGAGCGCCGGCCGGGGTGACGGCACGCCGAGTCACGGCGTGGGTGCGGAGACCTGTCGAGACTCGCCCAGCTCGAACCCAGCACGAGCCGTCGGCCAGGGCGGAGTGGAGATCGTTCACCCACCCGTCATGCCGGCCGAGGGTGAGATCGTTAACACGAGATCAAGGGCGTCGCCGCGGCGGAAGCGGAAACGACATCGATACACGTAGGACACGATCATCTACGACCGCCGAGGCTGTCAAGCATTGGTTTTTCCATGTCATGACCCATGGGAAACAATGTCACGAACGTGTAACGTCGGCGTAGCGGCCCCTTGACAGAGGGTGCGCGGACCGCGCATGTTTGCGTTCACATTTCGTCCGCCCTGGATGGTCGCGCCCTTCGCGACCCGGGCGCATCCTCACCCGTGCAAGGACGGTCCGGCATGAACGCACATCACAGTCGTCATCGGACGGCGTCGTGGTGAGACCGCGGGCCCTCCCCGGCCGTCGAGCGCTGACTGGCCGCCCCACCCGCCGGGCCGGCGCGTGAACCGCCGGCCCGTCATGTCCGATGTGGCCGCCCGTGCCGGCGTGTCGCACCAGACGGTGTCGCGTGTGCTCAACGGCCATCCGCACGTCTCGCCCACGACCCGCACCCGGGTGCTGGCCGCCATCGCGGAGCTGGGCTATCGCCGCAACCTGTCGGCGCGGGTGCTCGCCACCGGCCGGTCCAACGTGGTCGGGGTGGTCGCGCAGAACACGACGCTGTACGGGCCGTCGAGCATGGTGCAGGCTATAGGCGAGGCAGCGCTCGGCGCGGACCTTTCCCTCACCGTCGGGCACATCGCCGGCTACGACGCCACCGCGGCGTCGCGGCGGATCGTGGAGCGACTGGTGCAGCAGGGTGCGGCTGGTCTGGTCTTCATCGCCCCGGTGGACGCGGCCGCCGAGGCGATGCGGCTCGTCCCGCCCGGGATACCCATCGTGACCGTCGACGGCCTGCCCGAGTGGCAGGTCACGAACGTCTCGGTCGACCAGCACGCGGGCGGCTTGCTCGCCACCCGTCATCTGCTCGCCCACGGGCACCGCACGGTCTGGCACGTCGCCGGCCCGGAGCAGTGGCACGGCAGCCGCGCCCGCGAGGCCGGGTGGCGCGCCGCCCTGGCCGAGGCGGGGGTGCAGGCACCGCCGATGTTGCGGGCCGGATGGTCGGCGGCGTCGGGCTACCAGTGCGGGCGGATGCTGGCCCGGATCCCGGACTGCACCGCCATCTTCGCCGCCAACGACCACGTGGCGCTCGGCCTGATGCGGGCGCTCGCCGAGCACGGCCGCCGCGTGCCCGACGACGTGAGCCTGGTCGGCTTCGACGACGTGCCCGAGGCCGCGTACTTCCACCCGGCGCTGACCACGATCCGCCAGGAGTTCGCCGATGTGGGCCGGCAGGCGCTGCGGCTGCTGCTGGACCAGCTCGTCGCGGGCACCCGCACGGCCGCGTCGGCGCTGGTGGAGCCGATCCTCGTCGACCGCGACACGGTGGCGGCGCCGCGGCGCCACCAAGACGCGCCACAGCGACAGGAAGCGCCACAGCCCCGAGAAGCGCCACAGCCACAAGAAGCGCCACAGCGACAAAAAGTGCCACAGCCACAAGAAGCGCTGCCACGAGACAGGAGTTCCTGATGGCACCACCGTCCGAGATGGCCCGCCCGTCCGAGGCTCTGGTGATCGGCGTCGACTTCGGCACCCTGTCCGGCCGCGCCGTCGTGGTGCGGGTCAGCGACGGCGCCGAGCTCGGGTCGGCTGTCCACCCGTACACCCATGGGGTGGTCGACCGGCATCTGCCGGGCCGAAGCGACCGGTCGCTGCCCCCGGACTGGGCCTTGCAGGTGCCCGGCGACTACGTCGACGTGCTGAAGACCGCCGTGCCCGCGGCGCTGCGGGCCGCCGGTGCCGATCCGGCGAACGTCATCGGGCTGGCCACCGACTTCACCGCGTGCACCGTGCTGCCCACGACCGAGGACGGCACGCCGCTGAGCGAGTTGCCCGAGTTCGCCGGCCGCCCGCACGCGTACGTCAAGCTCTGGAAGCACCACGCCGCTCAGCCGCAGGCCGACCGCGTCACCGAGCTGGCCTCGAAACGGGGCGAGCCGTGGCTGCGCCGCTTCGGCGGGCTGATCAGCTCGGAGTGGGAGTTCGCGAAGGCGCTCCAGGTGCTGGAGGAGGACCCCGAGATCTGGGCGGCCACGCGCCACTGGGTGGAGGCCGCCGACTGGATCGTGTGGCGGATGACCGGGCGCTATGTGCGCAACGCCTGCACGGCCGGCTACAAGGGCCAGTTCGTCGACGGCTCGTATCCGTCCGAGGCGTACTTCCGCGAGCTCAACCCCGAGTTCGCCGACTTCACCACCACCCGCCTGGACGCGCCGATCGGCCAGCTCGGCGACGCGGTCGGGACGCTCACCGAGGAGGCGGCGGCCTGGACCGGGCTGCACACCGGCGTCGTCGTGGCGGTCGGCAACGTGGACGCCCACGTCTCGGCGCCCGCCGCTCAGGCGGTCGCGCCCGGTCAGCTCGTCGCGATCATGGGGACGTCGACGTGCCACGTGATGAGCTCGGACGAGCTGCGCGAGGTGCCCGGCATGTGCGGGGTCGTCGACGGCGGCATCGTGCCCGGCCTCTGGGGTTACGAGGCGGGCCAGTCGGGTGTCGGTGACATCTTCGGCTGGTATGTCGAGAACTGCGTCCCGGCGTCCTACAAGGAACGCGGCGAGGACCTGCACCAGGTGCTCAGCGAGCTCTGCGCGGACCAGCCGGTCGGGGCGCACGGCCTGATCGCGCTCGACTGGCACTCGGGCAACCGGTCGCCGCTGGTCGATCACGAACTGTCCGGAGTGATCATCGGCCAGACCCTGGCCACCCGCCCGGAGGACGGCTACCGCGCGCTGATGGAGGCCACCGCCTTCGGCACCCGGCTGATCATCGAGACGTTCCGCGACTCCGGCGTGCCGGTCGAGGAGCTGATCGTCACCGGCGGTCTCCAGAAGAACCCCGTTCTCATGCAGATCTACGCCGACGTCACCCGGATGCCGCTCGCGGTGCTCGACTCCGAGCAGGGCCCGGCGCTCGGCTCGGCACTGCACGCCGCGGTGGCCGCCGGGGCGTACCCGGACATCCGCGCCGCCGCCGCGTCGATGGGCCGCGTGGTGCGCGGCGCCTGGACGCCGAACGAGGCGAACGCCGACCGCTACGACGCGCTCTACGCCGAATATCTGACGCTGGTCGACTATTTCGGCCGGCACGGCAACGACGTCATGCGCCGCCTGCGCAAGATCCGGCGGGAGGCCCTGCGATGAGCCTGGCCCATGACGTCCTGGAGGCCAACCGGCGCATACCCGAGGCCGGCCTGGCGACGCTGACGTGGGGCAACGTGAGCGGGGTCGACCGCGCGGCGGGCGTCTACGTGATCAAGCCGTCCGGCGTGCCGTACCCGGACCTGACCGAGGAGTCGATGGTCACCGTCTCGCTCGAGACGGGTGAGGTGGTCGGCGGCCGCCTGAAGCCCTCGGTGGACAGCGAGACGCACCGCCTGCTCTATCAAGCGTTCCCGTCGATCGGCGGCATCACGCACACCCATTCGGCGGACGCGGTCGCCTTCGCCCAGGCGCGCCGGGTCATCCCGGTGCTGGGCACCACGCACGCCGACACGTTCAACGGCCCGGTGCCCGTGACGCGCGATCTCTCCCCTGCCGAGTGCGAGCGCGACTACGAGCGCAACACCGGCAGAGCGATCGTCGAGGCGATCGGCGACGACCCGGAGGCGGTGCCGGCCGCGCTCGCGGCGAGCCACGGCCCGTTCACGTGGGGCGCCACCGCGATGGCGTCGCTCGAGACAGCGATCATCTGCGAGGCGGTCGCCGGCATCGCGCTGCGCACGCTCGGGCTCAACCCGGCCGCGGCCCCGCCCGAGCACCTGGTCCGCCGCCACTACAGCCGCAAGCACGGCCCGGACGCCTACTACGGCAACTTCTCGGAGATGAGATGAGCATGAACCCATTCGAGGGCCGCGAGATCTGGTTCCTCACCGGCAGCCAGGGTCTCTACGGCGAGGACACCCTCGCCCAGGTGGCGTCCCAGTCGCAGCAGGTGGTCGCCCAGCTCGACGACTCGGCCGCGGTGCCGCTGCCGATCGTGTGGCGACCCGTGCTCACCGACTCCGCCGGGATCAAGGCGACGATGGTCGCCGCGAACGCCGACGACAAGTGCGCCGGTGTCATCGCCTGGATGCACACCTTCTCGCCGGCCAAGATGTGGATCAGCGGGCTGGACACGCTGCGCAAGCCGCTGCTGCACCTGCACACCCAGGCCCACCTGTCGCTGCCGTGGGCCACCATCGACATGGACTTCATGAACCTGAACCAGGCCGCGCACGGCGACCGCGAGTTCGGCTATGTGCAGACCCGGCTCGGCGTGCCGCGGACGACCGTGGCCGGCCACGCCTCCGACCCGCGCACCGGGCAGCGGATCGGCTCGTGGGCGCGGGCGGCGATCGGCGTCGCCACCATGCGCTCGCTGCGGCTGGCCCGCTTCGGCGACAACATGCGGGACGTGGCGGTGACCGAGGGCGACAAGGTCGAGGCCGAGCGGCACTTCGGGGCCTCGGTCAACACGTACGGGGTGAACGACCTGGTCGCCGTCGTCGACGCGGTCCCGGAGTCCGCCGTCGACGCGCTCGTCGCGGAGTACGCCGACCTGTACGACGTCGCCCCCGAGCTGGCGAAGGACGGCGAGCGGCACGACTCCCTGCGGTACGCGGCCCGGATCGAGGCCGGCCTGCGGCAGTTCCTCACCAGCGGCGGCTTCGGGGCGTTCACGACCAACTTCGAGGATCTCGGCGGGCTGCGCCAGCTCCCCGGCCTCGCGGTCCAGCGGCTCATGGCCGACGGCTACGGCTTCGGCGGCGAGGGCGACTGGAAGACGTCACTGCTGCTCGCCACCTTGAAGGCGGCCGGGCACGGTCTTCCCGGCGGCACGTCCTTCATGGAGGACTACACGTATCACCTCGGCCCCGGCCCGCAGCGCATCCTCGGCGCCCACATGCTCGAGGTCTGCCCGTCGATCGCCGCGGGCCGCCCGCGCGCCGAGATCCACCCGCTGGGCATCGGCAACCGCGAGGACCCCGTACGCCTGAAGTTCTCCGCCGCCCCGGGTCCCGGCATCGTCACCGGCATCTGTGATCTCGGTGACCGCTTCCGTCTGGTCGCCAACACGATCACGGTGGTGCCGCCGGACGAGGACCTGGCGGCGCTGCCGGTCGCGAGCGCCGTCTGGGAGCCGCACCCCGACCTGCCCACGTCGGCCGAGTGCTGGCTGACGGCGGGCGGGCCGCACCACACGGTGCTCAGCACGGCGCTCGACGCCGCCACGGTCGACCAGTTCGCCGAATTGACCCGCACGGAATTGGTGCTTATCGACGAAACCGCCACGGCCGCGCACATTCGCAAGGAGCTCCGCTGGAATGCCGCATATCAGCTGCTCGCAGGCGGGCTGAGGTAAGACGATATCCTGCCCCGGGTGAGCGTGAAGCGCGGACGGCCGCCCGGGATGATGGACGTGGCTCGGCTGGCGGGGGTGTCCCATCAGACGGTCTCACGGGTGCTCAACGAGCACAAGAACGTGAGCGAACAGACCCGCCTCAAGGTGCAGGCCGCGATAGCCGAGCTCGGCTACCGGCCCGACCGGGCCGCGCGTGCCCTGGTCACCGGCACCTCCAAGGTGATCGGCGTGGTCACGCAGAACACGGCGCTCTACGGCCCCGCGATGATGCTCACCGCGTTCGAGGAGGCCGCCCTGGCGACCGGCTTCGCGGTCAACGTCAGCAGCGTGCGCAACCTCGACGAGCGCTCGATCGCCGACGCCGTCGAGCGCCACCTCGACCAGCGGGTCGCCGGGCTGGTGGTGATCGCCCCCGTGGCGAGCGCCGGCCCGGCCCTCGCCCAGCTCCCCGAGCATGTGCCGCTGGTCACCATCGACGGCGACCCGGAACGCACCAGCACCCTCGTCACGGTCGACCAGGTGGCCGGCGCGCGGGCGGCGACCGAGCATCTGCTCGCCGCCGGGCACGAGACGGTCTGGCACATCTCGGGCCCGTCCGACTGGTTCGACGCCGCCGGCCGGGTGAGCGGCTGGGAGTCGGCGCTGCGCGACGCCGGCAAGGAGATCCCGCCGCTGCTGACCGGCGACTGGAGCGCCGAGTCCGGCTACCGCAACGGGCAGCTGCTGGCCCGGCTGCCGGAGGCGACCGCGATCTTCACGGCGAACGATCACATCGCCCTGGGCCTGCTGCGCGCGCTCAGCGAGCACGGCCGCCGGGTGCCGGACGACGTGAGCATCGTCGGCTTCGACGACGTGCCCGAGGCCGCCTTCTACACCCCGCCCCTGACCACCGTGCGGCCCGACTTCGACGCCGCCGCCCGGGCGAGCCTCGAACTGCTGCTCGCCCAGATCGAGGAGCGCGGCGCCGACGTCGCCGCCCGGCGGACCATCGCGCCGTCGCTGGTGGCCCGGGAGAGCGTCGCTCCCCCGGGAGGCCGGGTCCGCGTACCCTCTTGAGGGTGCCGCTGCTGTTGGTCCTCGACGGGAACAGTCTCCTGCACCGGGCCTACCACGCCGGCGCCGGTGACGGCTGGGTGGACGCCGACGGGCGCCCCATCTGGGCCCTGCGCGGCTTCTTCGGCTATCTCGCCCGGGCCGCGGCCCACTTGCGGCCCGACGCGCTCGTCGTGGGCTTCGACTGCCCCTCGTCCTCGGCGCGCCGGGTCACCTACCCGGCGTACAAGGCGCACCGCCCCGACAAGGCGCCCGACCTGACCGCGCAGCTGCTGGAGGCGCCCTCCCTGCTGCGGGACGCCGGCGTCTGCACCGTCGTCCACGAGTCCTGGGAGGCCGACGACGTGCTGGCCAGCGCCGCGGCCGCGGCGCGCGACTCCGGCTGGCGCTCCGTGCTGATGACCAGCGACCGCGACGCCTTCGCCCTGCTCGACGAGCACACGTCGGTGCTGCGGGTCCGCAACGGCGGCTTCGACGAGGCCGTCCTGGTCGAGGCGGCCGGCCTGGCGGACCTCTACGGCGTGCACCCGTGGCAATACCGGGACTTCGCCGCGCTGCGCGGTGATCCTTCCGACAATCTCCATGGCGTACGCCGCTTCGGCGCCACCACCGCGGCCAAGCTGCTGTCCGCGTTCGGCACCATCGAGGCCGCTTGGGAAGCGGGCGCCGCCCTGATCCGCGACGCCGTCGGCGCCCACGCCGCGCAGCACTTCACCGACCCCTCCGCCCGCGAGATCGTCGAGCGCAACCGGGCCCTGATGAGCATGCGCCACGACCTGCCGATCCCGCCGCTGACCTCGGCACGCCTGCCGCTGAGCATGGCCGTGATGCGCAAGGCCCTGCGCGCCCGGGGCATCAACCTCGGCCCCTCCCTGTGGGCTCTGACCGGCGGCGCCCCGCCCGTGGTCGAGGCCGGCGCCGACCCCATTCCCGAGGTGCGCCCGTGGGTCTTCCGGGGCGGCCTCTCGGCACGGCGCGACCCCACGCCCGGCCAGCTCGCCCTCTTCTGAGCGGCCGCTCATACACCCGGCTCTTAACTTGATCTTCAGTGTGACGTCTTGTTGCCAACTCTTTGCAACAGCATCCTCGCGCCAATATGCTTCCGTCGCTGGGAACAATCTGAGAGGAGGCCCGTCATGGACACGACGGCGATGCACATCGCCAACGGCATCGTGAACGGACCGGTGTCGGCGATCTTCGCGGTCTTCGCGGTGGTGGCGCTGGCCTTCTGCGTCCGGCAGGCACGGGCCGATCTCGACGACCGGCTGGCCCCGATGGCCGGCCTGGTCGCCGCGTTCATCTTCGCCGTGCAGATGCTGAACTTCCAGGTGCTGCCGGGTGTCTCGGGTCACCTGCTCGGCGGCACCCTGGCCGTCATCCTGGTCGGGCCGTGGGTCGGCGCGCTCTGCGTCTCGACGGTGCTGATCGTGCAGTGCCTGCTCTTCGCCGACGGCGGCCTCACCGCCCTCGGCCTCAACATCACGAACATGGCCCTGCTCGGCACGGCCGCGGGCTACGTGCTCGTCGTCGCCCTGCTGCGCTTGCTGCCGAAGACCCCGGCCGGCCTCGGCACCACGGCCCTGATCGCCTCGATCATCTCCGTCGTCGTGGCCTCGCAGGGCTTCGTTCTCGAATACGCGCTCGGCGGCACCACCGAGCTGTCGCTGCCGTGGATCTCCGGCACCATGGCCGGCGTCCACGTGCTGATCGGCATCGGTGAGGGCGTCATCGCGGCGACGACGGTCGCGACCGTGGCCCGGGTCCGGCCCGATCTGGTGTACGCGCTGCGGCGCTTCCGCAAGCCGGTGAACGTCGAGGTGGGAGCGGCGGCATGAGCAAGCGACTCGGATGGTTCCTCGCCGGCGGCCTGCTCGTCGCCCTGCTGCTCGCCGGCGTGGTCAGCAGCTTCGCCTCCGGCAGCCCCGACGGCCTCGACTACACCGCCCGCGAGGGCTGCACGTTCAACGCCGACGGCGAGATCACCGGCGGTACGTGCATGGCTCAGCAGGAGGGCGACCACCAGCTCGCCGACAGCCCGCTGGCCGACTACGGCATCAAGGGCATCGACAACGAATACCTGTCCACGGGCCTCTCCGGCGTCCTCGGCGTGCTGATCACCTTTGCCATCGGGGGCGGGGTCTTCTGGCTGGTGCGCCGCCGTGGCCAGTCCGCGGCCACCGCGACCGACACCGATCAGGGCCGCTGATGGGCGCCGGCCACGCCCACCCGCTGCACCTTCAGCGGGAGAGCCCCGTCCACCGCCTGGCCCCCGAGGTCAAGATCGTCGCGGTGCTGCTCTTCACGATCATCGTGGTGATCACCCCGCGGACGGAGTTCTGGGCGTTCGGCGGCTACCTCGTGCTGCTCGCCGCCGTGGCGATCGCGGCCCGCGTGCCCGCGACGTGGCTCGCGAAGCGGGCCACCATCGAGCTGCCGTTCGTGCTGCTCGCCGTGACCCTGCCCTTCTTCGGCCACGGCGAGCGGGTCACCTGGCTGGGCCTGTCGCTGTCGGTCGACGGCCTGCACGGCGCCTGGAACATCTTCGCCAAGGGCACCCTAGGCGTCCTGGCCTCCCTGCTGCTGGCCGCGACCACCACCATGCGCGACCTGATCCTCGGCCTCGACCGGCTGCGCTGCCCCACGGTTTTCACCCAGATCGCCACCTTCATGCTGCGCTACCTCGACGTGCTCGCCGACGACGCCCGCCGCATGCGCGTCGCCCGCCTGGCCCGCGGCTACGACCCGCGCTTCCTCTGGCAGGTCAAGGCCTTCGCGGTCAGCGTCGGCGCGCTCTTCCTCCGGGCCTACGAGCGGGGCGAGCGCGTCTACCTGGCGATGGTCGCCCGCGGCTACCAGGGCCGCCTCCCCCGCCGCGCCGACGACCGTGCTCCCACCGCGCAGTGGGTCGCCGCGGCCTCCCTGCCGGTCGCCACCGCCGGAATAGCCCTCGCCGCCGCTCTGGGATGATCACCATGATGGAAACGACAGAGACGGCCCTGCGCGTGGCGGGCGTGCACTTCGCCTACCCGGACGGCCACGTCGCCCTGCGCGGCGTCGACCTCACGATCCCGGCCGGCGAGCGGGTGGCGCTGCTAGGCCCGAACGGCGCCGGCAAGACCACCCTGGTCCTGCACCTCAACGGCATCCTGCACGGCGGCGCCGGCACCATCGAGGTCGCCGGCGCCCGCGTCGACCCCGCCGACCGCGCCGGCCTCGCCGAGATCCGCCGCCGCGTCGGCATCGTCTTCCAGGACCCGGACGACCAGCTCTTCATGCCCACGGTCGCCGAGGACGTGGCCTTCGGTCCGCAGAACCTGGGCGTACGCGGCGCCGAGCTGGACGCCCGCGTCGACGAGGCCCTCGCCGCCGTCGGCATGTCGGAGCACCGCGACCAGGTGCCCCATCACCTCTCCTTCGGCCAGCGCCGCCGCGTCGCCGTCGCCACCGTGCTGGCCATGCGCCCGGAGATCCTGGTCCTCGACGAGCCCTCCTCCAACCTCGACCCGGCAAGCCGCCGCGAGCTGGCCGAGATCCTGGAGCCGCTGCCCGTCACGGTGCTCATGGTCACCCACGATCTGCCGTACGCCCTCCAGCTCTGCCCCCGCTCGGTGATCCTGGACGCCGGCCGCATCGTCGCCGACGCCCCCACGCGCGACCTCCTCGCCGACGAGGACCTGCTGCGCGCCCACCGCCTCGAACTGCCCTTCGGCTTCGACCCCGTGGCGGCCGCCGCGCGCATGGGGGCCTGAGCGGCGGTCAGCCCGCCGAGCCGGCGCCCTCGTACAGGGCGAGGTAGGTGGTCTCGAGCTCGGCGGCGTGGCTCCCGAGTCCGGCCGGGTCGGCGGTGTCGTGCCCGACGCCCCACGAGGCCGGGATCTCGTAGCGCCCCAGCTGGAGGTTGTTGGCCGAGGCGATGCCCTGGGTGATCTCGGCCGCCCTGCCGCGGTCGATGAAGGTGTCGTTCGCCGAGGTGACCACGGCGACGCTGCGCAGCTTGGGGTTCGCCGGGTCGTCGCGGTAGTTGCGCGCGATCCGCAGGTATTGCGACAGAGCCGCGTACGAGAAGCCCTGGCCGTTGAAGTGATCGGGCAGCAGCCGGTTGCCGTAGAGCACCATCAGCGGCTTCACCTGCCACGCCGGCGCCTGCTCGGCGGCGGGCTGGTAGAACGGCGACAGCGCGAGCAGATGCGCCACCGCGTCGGGGCGGTACTCGGCGAGCCAGGTGGCCAGCACGCCCCCGCCCGAGACGCCGACCACGCCGACGTCGGTACCCAGGCCCGACGTCACGGTCAGCGCCTGCTCGGCGTAGTCGGCCAGCTCGTCGGCGTGCAGTCCGGCGTGGGCCTTCGTGTCGCTGACGCCGTGCCGGGGCGCGCGCGGCACGTACACGTTGTAGCCCTTGTCGTAGTAGAACTGCGCCAGCGCGTCGAACTGCGCCGGGCAGTCGGTGTATCCGTGCAGCATCAGAACGGCCTTCGCCGTGCGCTCAGGGTGCAGCAGGGCCTTGGTCCGGCAGCGGGCCGTGACGTCGGTGTCCGCCGTGTCGGCACTGACGGCTGCCTTGGCGCTCGCCTGTGCCTGGGCGAAGGGCAGCGTGGCCTCCGTGGCGTGTGTCAGGCGCGAGCTGTGCAGCGGCCACAGGTAGATCGTCGCGATCGCGGCGACGAGCAGGATCAGAACAGCGCCGAGCAGCCGCCGGGCGATCTTCATGGAGTTGTCCTGGAGGGGTCGGGAACGTTTCGCACCCCTAGGACGTGGGCCGCGCTCCAGAGTTCAGATCTTCACTGTGCTGTTGTCAAACCGGTGGTCCGAACGCTCACCGAAGCCTCGGCCACCGACACGTGCGCCCTCGACCATAGACCCGGCGCCGCCCCGTCCCGGAGTTATCCACAATGCGGCAACGCCCGGAGTTATCCACAGGGGAGGCGGTTGGCACACCGGCCGGGTCCGGCGCGGCCTATGTTCTGCGCCATCCGATCGACAGGAGGCCGTCCATGACCGACAAGAGGCGACGCCCGGCATTAAGCGGAAAGAGCCCCGTCCGCGCCCAGCGCGAGGATCACGAGGCCGCCGCGGTGGTCCGTGGCGGTGAGACGCTGATCGTCCAGGCGCTGCAACGAGGCGACCCCGGCGCCGAACTCGCCCGCCAGGCGCGGGCCGACCGGCGGGCCCGACCAGTCGACCGTCCACGCGAAGAGCCGGAAGTCGTACGAGGCGGCGACCACCACCGTGGCCTCCGGCGAGCCGAGCAGCGCCACCGTCCGCACCGGCTCCGGGGCGCGGAGGGTGACGCCGAGCTCGACCTCGTAGGCCGCCGGGCCGACACGGATCAGGCGGATGGCCTGGTGGGCCGCGGTGACCACGATCCGGTCGCCGAGCGCGTCGACCGCGCGCACCGGCAGCTCGTGCTCGACGATCACGGTGCGGTCGCCGAGCGGCCCGGCCGTGACCGTGCGGCCGTCCGCGATGACCATGCCGTCGCGGAAGGCGACCGCCGGGGACGACGGGTCTCCCGCCTCCTGCCGCGACTGGCCACCGGAGAAGAGGTCCAGCAGGTACGGCCGGTCGCCGAACGACGACGTGGCGATCGCGGGGCCGCCCACCGCCAGCGAGCGCGGCCGGATCGCCGGGTCGGCGTGCCGCCAGAGGGTGCGGTCGGAGGTGTCGACGGCGGCGAGGGTGCCGTCGTAGCTGCCGGCGATCACGTATCGGCCGTCCGGCGACCAGGTGATCGCCCGCAACGGCGCCGTGCCCGGGCGAAGCGTGCGGATGGGGTCGAGCTGCGCGGTCCGCAACTCGATCGCGCCGTCGCGCCGCGCCAGGGCGAGCGTGGCCCCGTCGGGCGCCCAGGCGCAGGCCTCGACCGCGGGCGCCTGCCGCGCGGCAAGCGGGTTCGGGTCGCCGGCCAGATCACGCACGGAGACCATGCCGCTGGCGCCGACCGAGGCCACCAGGCTCGCGGGGCTCACATCAAGATGCAGGCAGTCATCTACCTCGCCGAGGTACGTCTCGCCGAACGCCTGCCAGACCGCGGCCCGGCCGTCGCCGAGCCGGCAGAGCAGATGTTGCCCGTCGGGCATCCAGTGCACGGCGACGACGGGCGCGGGATGACCGCTGAGGACCTTCATGAGCGCCGGCGGGCGATCGTCGACCACCCGCCAGACCGCGGCGGTGCCGTCGGCGGAGCCGGTGGCGAGCAGGTCGGCCGCCGCCGGGTTGAAGGCGATGCCGAGCACGGCGGACCGATGGGCAAATTCGGTCAACCTCGTCGGTCTGGCCGGGTCGCTCGTGTCCTGGACGAGGACGCTGCCACCGTGCGTGCCGCTGGCGAGCCGCCGACCGTCGGCGCGGAACGCGACACAGCTGACCGGCGCGGCCTGTGCCGCGGCGCTCCCTGTTGTCACCCGACCCATGCTGGACACGAAGCAGCAGCGAGTCAATACGGCAATCGGTCAGGAGACGGGCTGAAGCCGCACCAAATCCACTCTTCGGTACGACTGGCCGGAGGCCGCCGGAAGCGCACCCACCGCCTCCTCGATCGCGGCGCGCAGCCGGGCCTCCTCACCCCGCCGGTCGCGGTGCCAGGCGGTTCCCCAGATCCGGTACAGCCGCCAGCCGAGCCCGGCGAGGATCTCGGCGCTGAGCCGGTCGCGGTCGCGCGCCGCCGGCACCGCCGCGTACCGCGGGCCGTCGCACTGGATGCCGAGCGCGTAGACCTCACCGTCGTGCGCCGGGTGCCGCACGCCGACGTCGACGCGGTAGCCGTCGGCGCCCACCGACGCCCGCGCACGGTAGCCCCAGGACCGCACGGTCTCCACGATCGCGGTGACCATCGGGTCGACCGTGGACGTGCGCGGCGCCGGCGCCAGGCCGCGCTCCGCGTACTCCAGATAGGCGGCCAGATGGCGTACGCCCTCGTTGGCCGACGCCGGGATGTCCCGCGCCCGGATCGACGAGACGATCTCCACGCGCCGCCGCGCCCGGGTGATCGCCACGTTCAGCCGCCGCCAGCCGTTGCGCTGGTTGAGCGCGCCGAAGTTGGTGCTGATCTTCCCGTCCTCGTCGTGGGCATAGCCGATGGAAAAGATCATGACGTCGCGTTCGTCGCCCTGCACCGACTCGAGGCTCTTGACGAAGAGGCCGTTGAGGCGGTCGCCGTCGAGGAAGCGCTCCAGGCCGGGATGCTTGGCGACGGCGCGTTCGAGGGCGGCCTCGATCGCCTCGGCCTGGGCGACCGAGAAGGTGACCACGCCGAGCGACTCGTCCGGCCGGGTGGTGAGGCTGTGCACGATCCGCTCGGCGACCCGCTCGGCCTCGACCGGGTTGTCCCGGGTGGTGCCGCGGCGATAGACGCCGCCCGCCGGGATCAGCTCGACGCCGGCGTCCGGGTCGGACTCGTTCGCGCCGGGAAAGGTGATCAACCGGCCCTGGTAGAAGGTGTGGTTCGCGAAGGCGATCAGCGCCTCGTGCCGGCTGCGGTAGTGCCACGCGAGCCCGAGCGTGCGGAAGGCGCCGCAGGCCTTGGCGAGCTCGAGCACCGACTGGAAGTCGTTGACGTCGGTCGTGGTGTCGTCCGCCGGTTCCTCGTCACGGTCGGGCTCCGCCGAGACGGAGAAGAACGACGTCGGCGGCAGCTGCTTGTCGTCGCCCGCCGCGATCATCGCCGACGCGCGGTAGACGCAGTTCACCGCGTCGCCGGGCGTGATCTGGGAGGCCTCGTCGAAGATGACCACGTCGAAGCTCAGGTCGGACGGGAGAAACTGGCTGACGGCGAGCGGCGACATGAGGAAGCAAGGCTTCACGGCGAGCACGGTGTCCCGCGCGCGCCCGATCAGCTCCCGCACGGCGAGGTGCCGGGTCTCCTTCATGCCCTCGCGGCGCAGCAGCGCCACGTCGTCCGGCCTGCGGGCGGCGGCCTTCCGCTCCCGCAGGGAGCCGGCGATCGTCGCGGGCGCGCCGCCGGCGAGCGCCGCGTCCATCCGGCGGAACTCCTCGACCAGGCGGTCACGCTCGGCCGAGCCACCGGGGTGCAGCCGGCGGTCGGAACGGATCACCGCGTCGGCCCACGCGGACAGCAGCGCCCGGTCGAGGAGCGCGCGGATCTCACCGGGTGGCACGCCCTGTTCGGCGCAGTGGTCCACGGCGGCGCCGAGCCCGTGCGAGGCGAGCACGCGACGGGCGGCGAGGTGCCCGAACCACTCCTGCTGACCGGTCCGGTCCTGGATCAAATCGTCGAGGAACGTGCTCGTGTACGCGTCGAGCGCGGCACCGATCTCCTCGTGGCGCTCGGGGGCGAACGCGGCGATGATCGCGTCCCGCGCGTGCTCCCAGGCGCCGGCCCGCTCGGCCAGATCACCCGCGGGCGCACAGTCGCCCAGGGCCGCCGCCTGCTCGGCGGTCAACGGCCGGTCGGCGCCCGTGGCGAGCCGGCGCGCTGCCGACGCCCAGCCGATCGCCTCGTCCAGTGCCTCGCCCAGGCCGGTGAGCGCCGGGTCCTCGTCCGCGCGGGCGGCGAGCTGGTCCTCGGTCTCGACGACGGCCCGGCGCAGCCGCGACAGCCGGAGCGCCTCGGCGAGGTCGACGTCCCGGCCGCAGGCCCGGCTGTAGGCGCGCAGGGCCGACGCCACGGCCTTCAGCGGCTCCACGCGGGCCCGCAGCGCGGCGATCTCCTCGCGGATCGTCTCAGCCTCCTGACCGCGTCCTCGGCGGCCGTGCCCGGCGATGCGGGCCAGCCCGGGAGACGGCTTGCACACCTGGTCGGCGATCTGCTGGACGGCTTCCGGGGGCGAGAGCCGCAGCACCTCCCCCGCGACCTGCAACGCCTCGTGGATGGCGTTGAAGTCGGTGGCCTGCCGGCGCCAGTAGCGGCCCAGCAGCGGCGCGTACTGCCGCTCGGCCGCGGCCTGCTCGCGCAGGGCGACCTTCCACGCCACGGCCGTGCCCAGGTGGGCGACCGCCTCGGCGGGCGCCATCGACGGCTGCGCAAAGGCGGCCACCGCCTCCCAGTCCCGGCGGTACGCCTTGAACAGCTTGCGAAGGCCGCGATGCACGTTCGTGAGCCGGTCGGCGAGTTGCTCCACGGGCTGGTCGATGATCGATTCGTGGAAGTAGCGCCGGGCCTGCGCCTCCGCGGCGGCCACCGCCTCGGCGGCCCGGCGCAGCGCGGTCGAGGCCGCGGACACGGTGGCGAGCACCCCGGCGCCGAACCAGAACGGCTCGGGCCGGTGGGGCCGGGCGGCCAGCTCGGCGATCGAGGCGAGCCGGGACAGGTCGGCGAAGGTGGTCACCGGGGGCAGGCCGAGCCGCGACGCGACCGGGCCGGCTTCGTGCAGCGCCTCGTCGAGAAGGTTCGCCTCCTCGGTGTGGCGGTGGGCCGCCTCCTCGGCGGCGTCCGCGGTGAGGGTTCGCGGCTCGAGCCCGGGCGGCACGACGTCGGGCAGCTCGTGCCACTCCACGCCGGCGGCTGAGCGGACGGCGGTGCGGGCCTGCCGCACAGCGGCGAGGTCGCGGCTCCGGCGCTCGGCGGCCCGGCCGACGGGCTCCAGGGTGGTGGCGGAGAGCCATTCGCCCGGCACGCCGGCGGGGCGGTGCGCGGCGTGGGTGACCACGGCCGCGAGCTTCCCCGCCTGCGAGGGCTTCGTGACGCCGAAGGCCTCGGCCACGGCCTGGTTGCGGGCGGCGACGTCGGCCAGGGCACGCAGCGCCGTGCGGGCGCGGCGGAGGCGGTCGTCGAGGGGTTCCTGCTCGGTCACGTCCCGCCAGAGGAAGCCATCGGCGGTGGGGCGCCAGCAGCGGGCGAGCTCGTCGGCCGCCTCGCCCGCGCGTTCGAGCGACTCGGGCGTCAGCGAGTTGACCGAGATGTCGGGCAGCGGCACCTCCACGGTGTCCAGGGTGCCGAGCACGTCGTAGAGGCTGCGGCCGAGCGGCCGGCGGATCTCGTTCATGGCGGTCGCGTAGCCGGTCAGGCGTTCCCGCCGCTCGCGCAGCTGGTCGCGGTCGACGGCACGGCCGGCGTCCGGCACGGGCAGGTCGTCGAGCGCCGCGGCGAGGTCCCGGGCCACCTCCTTGCGGGTCGCCTTGTGGCTGTGCAGTTCGAGCAGGTAGCCGCCCAGGCCGGCGCCGGCGAGCCGGTTGCGGACCACTTCGAGCGCGGCGGCCTTCTCCGAGACGAAGAGGACCTTCTTCCCCGCGTACAGCAGGCATCCGATCATGTTGGCGATCGTCTGGGACTTGCCGGTGCCGGGCGGGCCGTCGAGGACGAAGCTGCGGCCCTCGACCGCCGCGGCGACGCAGGCGCGCTGGGAGGCGTCCGCGTCGAGCACGAGCGGCATGTCCTCGGGTGGCGCCACGCGGTCGATGTCGGCGGGCGCGATCGGCTCGAACCCGGTCCCCGCGTCGCGGCCGACGAGCGCGCGGACGAGCGGGTGGGCCGCGACGCGCTCCTCGTTGTCCAGCAGGTCGCGGTACATCGCCTCCTTGTGGAAGGAGCAGGTGGTGAGCACAACCGTCTCGTCGGCGTGCCAGTCGCGCCCGGCCACGGTCTCGCGCAGGCGGGTGAGGTACGCGGCGACGTCCAGCTCCGCGATGTCCGCGACGGCCGGCAGCTCCACGCCGAGCCGCCGCAGGCGTACCGACAGAGCGGGGTTGACCACGGGGTCGTCGCCGGTGACCCGGAGCTTCGGCACGTCGCCGGGGCCGAGCGACGTCAGCTCGACCGGGAGCAGCAGGATCGGGCTGGTGAACGGGGTGTCCTCCTCGTCACGCCAGCGCAGCATGCCGGCGGCGAGATGCAGCACCGGCACGCCGCGGTCGAGGAAGTCCTGGCGCGACTTGCGCAGCAGGCGGCGGAGCTGGCCGCCGAGCGCCGACGCGGTGAGCTCGGTGCGGAACAGGCCGCCGGCCTCGGGCTTCGCGCCGAAGGCCAGGAAGCCGTACTCGCGGCCGTCCCGGATGGCACGGACGATGTCGTCGGCGGGCGGCCCTTGGACGTCCACCATGCCGGTCTCGGACCGCTTGAAGTTGAGCAGCCGGTTTCCGGCGTCGAGGTTGACCAGACCGTCACGCCAGGCGCGCAGTGCCGCCCGCTCCGCAGACAACTCGGACATGCATCACATTTCACCAACTGGCGCTCACGTTCGCCGGAGAATCACCAGTACTGGTCCTCATCCGTCTTCCGGTAGTCGTTGATCTCGGCGAGCCGGCCCTCGTCGGCCAGGCGCACCCACGCCGGGTTGCCCAGCAGGACCCGGCCCAGGGCGATCAGGTCGTACTCGCCGCGGCGGCGCCGCTCGATCAGCTCGGTCATGCGGCCCGAGCCGACGAAATCGCGGGTCAGGCCGACGGAGCCGACGGTGATCGAGGGCAGGCCGGTGAGCCGCTTGGCCCAGCCGGCCAGGTTGAGCGGGCTGCCCTCGAACGCCGGCTCCCAGAAGCGGCGCTGCGAGGCGTGCAGCACGTCGGCGCCGGCGCTCGCGAAGGAGGTGAGAATCTCGCCCAGCTCGTCCGGCGTCTCGGCGATCCGGGCCGCGTAGTCGCGCTCCTTGAACTGGGAGAACCGGACGATCAGCGGCATCGAGGAGGGAATCTCCGCACGGACCGCCCGGATCACCTCGGCCGGGAACGCCGCCCGGTCGGTGCCGTAGCGATCGGTCCGGCGGTTCGTGAACGGCCACAGGAACTCGTCGAGCAGATAACCGTGGGCCGCGTGGATCTCGACCGCGTCGAAACCCGCGCTCACCGCGGCGCGGGCGGCTCGGGCGTACGCGTCGAGAAGCACCGGGAAATCGCGGCCGGCCATGGCATGGGTCGCGGGGCGGCCCGGCTCGGGCACCGCCGACGGCGTCCAGGCGAGCACGCCGTCGACGGGCTCGCGTTGGCTGCCGAGATGCCAGAGCTGCGCCGCGATCTTGCCGCCGGCCGCGTGCACCTCGTCCGTGACGCGCCGCCAGCCGGCCTCGTGCATGCGCGGCACGTCCGTCTCGTGCCCCGCCGACGGGTGATCGATCAGCACACCCTCGGTGATGATCAACCCGACGCCGTTCTCGGCGCGCCGCCGGTAGTAGGCGGCGGTCCGCTCGGTGGGCTGTCCGCAGGGCGACTGCGCGCGCGTCATCGGCGCCATCACGAACTGACTGGTCAACGGTAGGCCGGCCAGCGAGACCGGCTCGATCAGAGCGCTTGTGGTCATCATGCAGCCACGGTAAAACTTGACACCCATGTGAGGGTCAAGAGGAGATTTCGAGATGCGTATCGGCGACCTCTCCGCGGCGACCGGCGCCAGTCCGCGCTCCCTGCGCTACTACGAGGACCAGGGGCTGCTGACCAGCTCACGAAGCGGCGGCGGCCAGCGGCACTACCCCGAGACGGCGGTCGAGCGGGTCCGGCTGATCCAGTCGCTGCTCTCGGCCGGGCTCAACAGCGCCACCATCCAGGACGTGCTGCCGTGCATCAACAACGAGGCCATCCGTACGCCGTGGCTGGCGGAACGCCTCACCGCCGAGCTCGAACGGGTCGAGGCCCAGATCGAGGACCTGCACCGGACCCGCGCCATCCTCGCCGGGCTCGTGGAGCAGTACCGCGTCGGTTAGGGATCCGGCGTGGTGACGCTCGCGCGGCCGGGGCTCGCGCGGGCTGGGGCTCGCGCGGCGTGACGGTCACGCGACCCGACGGTCGAGGGCCCGACGGTCACCCGGCTGGCGGGCGCGCGGCGGTCACGCGGCGGGCGCGCGGCGGTCACGCGGCGGGCGCGCGGCGGTCACGCGGCGGGCGCGCGGCGGAAGATGTCGTACCCCCGTGCCATGCTCGGGGCGTGCAGGTGGACTTCGAGAGTGAGCTGTGGATCTGGGACGCGCGCAAGGACGAGAGCTGGACGTTCGTCACCCTGCCGGTTGACGCGTCCGACGAGATCCGCGATCTGACCGAGGGCATACGGCGGGGGTTCGGATCGCTGCGGGTGCGTGCCTCCGTGGGCAGCAGCACGTGGACGACCTCGATCTTTCCGGACAGTCAGAAGGGAGCCTTTGTCCTGCCGATCAAGCGGGCGATCCGCAAGGCGCAGAAGCTGGAGCCGGGCGACACGGCCGCGGTCACGGTCGAGCTGCTGGACCTCTGACACGCGCGACGCACGATCCCGGCGCATCGGTGGGCGCCGGGATCGGTGAGTGGGTTGCCGGGGTGCGCCGCGCCAGGCTACCGGCCACGACCCGGGCTGGGGTGTCGGTCAGAAGCGTCGGTCAGAACCAGCGGCGACGGCGGTAGTGGCCGTGGTGGCGGTAGTGGCCGTGATGACGGTAGTGGCCGTGGTAGCCGTAGGGGCCGGCCTGGCGGTAGTGGCCGTGGTGACCGTAGCCGCCGGGGTAGACGCCCGGGTGGCCATACGCGCCCGGCTGGCCGTATGCGCCCGGCTGGCCGTATGCGCCCGGGTGACCGTATGCGCCCGGGTGACCGTATGCGCCCGGGTGACCGTATGCGCCGGGGTGGCCGTGGTGGCCCTGGCTGCGGGCGATTCGGTGGTTCACCTCGCGCAGCATGCCGTCGACGACCGCGTTGTGGCCGCCTCCGTGGGCGCGCTTCTGGAGTTTCGACGCGACCATCGAAAGGACGAACCGTTTGAATCCACCGCTCATGAGTGTCAAGCCTCCCTGCCTGGTGACCATCAACGGTACGTGGCGCTGTCGAGCACCAACTGTGACTTCGCTGTCGGTTTCCTGAGACAGGGCGGTGCCCTCGGCGCGATTCGAACGCGCACTACCGACGTTCTCGACGTCGTGCCTCTGCCGTTGGGCTACGAGGGCGGATTGGTGGAGGCGGAGGGGTGGGGGCGATCCCGAAAAAGAGGGCGGCTGGTAGGCGGGCGTGGGAGGGACGGCCGGCGGGTGTGGTGTGGTGTGGTGGCCCGCCGGCCGTCCGTTACAGCGCGGCGAAGGCTGCCCACGTCGGGGGTCTGGGGCTCACCCGGAGGGGCATGTGGGCCTCCGCGGGGGTGCGGTCACCCTTGCGCTGGTTGCAGCCGCCGCAGGCGGCGACCGTGTTGGTCCAGGAGTTGGCGCCGCCGCGCGAGCGGGGCAGGACGTGGTCGATGGTGGAAGCGGCTCGGCCGCAGTAGGCGCAGCGGCGGCCGTCGCGGGTCAGGACGCCGGCGCGGGACCAGGCCGGGCCGCGGCTGTGCCGCCAGCGGGTGACGACGTACGACACCAGGCGCACAACGGTGGGCACGGGCCAGACGCCGATCACCGCGTCGGGTCGGGACTCGTGGACCTCGGCCACCTGCCGCACCAGCATGCGGACGGCGTGCCGCAGGCTGACCCGGTGCAGCGGGCCCAGATCCGCGTTTATCACCAGCACGTCGTTCACGTCGATTCTCCGAATCTGCCAAAGGGAACCGTCGCCCGTCCGGGGGTTGAACCCGGTCTTCCGGATCGAGAGTCCGGCGGTCTCCCTGCCTCAGCCTCACGGGCGCCACTATGTAATTGTCCGGAGCCCCCGAGTCGAACGGGGTGTCTCACGCTCCCAAGGCGCGCGGGTTGCCGTCTCCCCCGCTCCGGAAAAACAAAAGAAAGCCCTGCCCCGAACGGGTAGGAATCAGACCTGCACCGCTGGGGTGATCCCTACATTAGGGACCACCCGCACCGCTCTCAATCGAATAACCAGCCGCGCCGGACCAAGGGGCCCGGCGCGGCGCGGCAAACGACGAAGGCGGAGACGGAGAAGGAAGGCAGACGGCAAGGCGGGCAGACGGCAAGGCGGGCAGACGGCAAGGCGGGTGGGCGGAGAAGGAAGACGGACGGCAAGGCGGGGGCGGAGAAGGAAGGCAGACGGCAAGGCGGGGGCGAAAAGGGAGGCAAGCGGCAAGGCGGGGCGGAGGGGGGACGGGAATGGCACGGAGGAGAGAAACGGAGGGGGAAAGAGCCTCAGCCTTTCACGGCGCCGGCGGTCATGCCGGCGACTATGCGCTTGTTGAAGAACAGGAACATGATGAGGGGTGGGATGGTGATCAGGAGGATGTCCATGAACAGCAGGTTGTACTGGGTCGAATAGGCCGACGAGAAGTTGTAGAGGGTGAGCTGCACGGTGGCGTTCTGGTCGCCCGGCAGGAAGTACAGCGGGTTCACGAAGTCGTTGAAAATGGTCACCGACTGCACGACCACCACCGTGATGATGACCGAGCGCAACAGCGGCAGGATCACCCGGAAGAACAGCCTGAGCGGGCCCGCGCCGTCGATGACCGCGGCCTCGTCGAGCTCGCGGGGGATCGTGGCGATGAAGGCGCGGAAGAGCAGCACGCAGAACGACAGCCCGAACGCCACCTCCACCAGGATCAGGCCGGGCATCGTGCGGAAGAGCCCGAACTTCTCCAGCACCCAGATCGTCGGCACGACGGCCGGCGGGATGATCAGGCCGGAGAGGACCAGGAAGTTGATCAGGCCGGTCCAGCGGGTGCGGCGGCGCTGGAGGACGAACGCCACCATCGCCGACAGCACCACCAGGATCGAGACGCTGGCGACCGTCAGGATCGTGCTGTTGATGAAGGCGATGATCAGCATGTAGTCGCGGGCCTGCACCACGTCCAGGAAGTTCTGCACGAACTGGAACTGGGTCGGCCACGAGAAGTCCAGCCGCGACGCCTGCTGCCGGGACTTCACCGCGGTCAGCAGGATGAACGCGAACGGCACCAGGAACACCACGACCGACAGCAGGATCGCGACGACGCTCAGCACCAGGTTCTTCCGCGGGCGGCGCGACACGGGGCTGGGAGTGGAGGAGGCCACCGCGGTCACAGGTCCACCTCCTTCTTGTTCAGGTACCGCGACAGCGGGAAGATGATCGCCGTGACCAGCAGGAACAGCACCACGTTGCCGGCCGTCGACAGTCCGTAGAAGCCCGCCTGGTACTGCTTGTAGATCACCGACGCGATCACGTCCGAGGTGAAGCCGGGACCGCCGCGGGTCATCGCCCAGATCAGGTCGAACGAGCGCAGGCCGCCGATCAGCGACAGCAGGATCACCGTGAACGTCGCCGGCCGGGCCAGCGGCAGGATGATCCGCCAGAAGTTCTGCCACGACGAGGCGCCGTCGACGCGGGCCGCCTCGAAGTACTCCTGCGGGATCGACACGATGCCGGCGATGTAGATCAGGGTCGCCAGCCCGACGCCTTTCCAGACGTCGACCAGGGCCACCGACAGCAGCGCGTACGACGGGTCGGTCAGCCAGCCTGGGCCGTCGATGCCGATCAGCGCCAGCGACTCGTTGATCAGGCCCTGTTCCGGGTCCATCAGGATCGTGAACGTCAGGCCCACGCCGATCGTGCTGACCAGCACCGGGAAGAACACCACCGAGCGCAGGTAGCCGCGCCCGATGATCTGGGACGTCAGCAGGATGGCCAGCAGCAGGCCGAGCACCACTTTCAGCCCGGACGTCACCACCGCGTAGACGATCGTGTGGGTGAGGCCGGAGACGAGCGCCGGCTCCTGGAAGAACGTGACGTAGTTGTCGAACCCGATGAACTTCGAGTCGAACAGCGTCCAGCGGGTCATGCTGAAGTAGAACGACGTCACCGTCGGCACGATGAACAGGACGGCGTAGACCACCGCCGCCGGCAGGTAGAACCAGTGCGGGTACGGGCTCTTGGCGCGCTTGCCGGCCGGCCCGGCCGCGCGGCTGCGCGACCGGGCGGACGACTTCTCGATGAGCGTGGTCAACGGGACCTACCAGCCCTCGAGACCGAGCTGCTGCGCCTGCTTCTTGACGTCCTCGTCGTAGAGCTTGGCGCCGGCGTCGGCCTTGCGGATGCCCGAGCCGACCTCGACGCAGATCTGCTCGAGCGCCGGGCCCTTCACCGGCGACAGGAACTCGAGCGCCAGGCTGGACCCGCCCTGCTGGTCGATGTATGCCTGCATGTCCTTGACCGCCTGCGGCACGGTGTCCGGGACCTTGCAGCCCTTGACCGCGAACGGCCCGGTCGGCTGCGACGCCGCGGCCTGCGAGGCGCAGCCGTCGGCGCTGGCGACGAAGTCGAGGAACTTCTTCGCCGCCTCGGCCTTGTCACCGGTGGTGCTCGACGGCATGTAGACCGCCGACGGGCTCCACACCGTCAGGCCGTTCTTGGCCGCGTCGGAGCCGGGGATGGCGAACAGGCCGATCTTGTTCTCGGTGCCGGGGTTGTCGGCGATGAGCTGGCTCAGCATGGCCGACAGGATCGGGTACTGCGCGCCCTCGCCCTTGGCCAGCTTGTTCAGGCCGTCGGTCAGCTTCGCCGAGGCGAAGTCCTTGTTGATGTAGCCCTCGTCGTGCACCTGCTGAAGGTGCTGGAAGCCGGCCAGGGCGGCCGGCGACGTCGCGTACTTGGCCTGGTTCTTCGTGTACTTGTCGGCCCAGCCCGGCTCGGCCGCCTCGACGTTGTGGTAGTCGCCGAGGATGAACAGCTGCGAGGTCCACGTCTCGCCGTACGTCTGGATCACCGGATCGACCCCGGACGCCTTGATCTTGGCGTTGTTCGCCATGAAGTCGTCCCAGGTCTTCGGCACCTGGAGGCCGAGCTTGGCGTAGACGTCCTTGTTGTAGAGGATCGCGCCGGCCATGAAGTTGCCGAACGGCGCCCCGTACACCTTGCTGTCGGCCGTGACCGTCTTGGCGAAGTTCTCGTCGAGCCGGTCGGTGAAGCCGTCCACCGCGGTCAGGTTCTTCGCCGGGGCGAGCGCCTGGAAGAGCGAACCGGTGTTGTATTGGAACACGTCGGTCATGTCGCCCGTGGAGAGCCGGGTCTTGACGATGTTGTCGCCCTCGGTGCCCTGCGGCCGGGTCTCCACCTTGATCGTGATGTCCGGGTTCTTCGCGGTGAAGTCCTTCGCCAGCCCCTCCGCGATCTTGACCGTCTCGGGCTGGTTGTCGGTCAGGAACGACAGGGTGACCTTGCCGCCACCCTCGTCGTCGCTGCTGCCGAGGCTTCCCGCGCTGCACGCGCCGAGCGCCATCGCCGTCGCGGCGAGCACGGAGATCGCTATCGTGCGTCGTTTCATAGACGTGACTCCTTCAGGATGCGGTGGTGAGGAGGGTGTTCAGGCGGGCGGCGAGCTCGGACCCGCCGGGGATGAAGCCGTGCGCGGTCGCGGCGTCGACGAACTCGGCGGCGGGCGCGTCGAGGAAAGGCGCGAGCCGGTCGGCCAGCACGGCCTCGTCGTCGGCCACGCCGGCCTCGCGCGCGGCGGCCAGGACCTTCTCCCAGCTGGGCTCGTGGTCCATCAGCTGCCGGATGGTCAGGTCCGCGGGGGTGGCGCTCTGCTGGGCGTACGGGTCGGCAGCCGTCCACGAGTGCCGCCCGTGGCCGACCTCGACCGAGTGGTCGTCGCCCGGCACGAGCACGACCGCGCGGGCCCCGACCGGGATCACCACGTCGAGGCGGACCGTCCCGTCCCCGCGTTCCCACGAGACGGACGCTTCCCCGTACGGCGTGAGGTGGCGCGCCGAGGCGCGGGTCAGGCGCGGGCCGAGCACCGGCCGGACCTCGATGCGCCGATAGCCGGGAGCGGCCGGCGCGAGGCCCGCGACGCGCCGGTGCAGCCAGTCGGCGACAGCGCCGAGCGCGTAGTGGTTGAACGAGGTCATCTCGCCCGGGTTGATCGAGCCGTCCGGCAGCATGCTGTCCCACCGCTCCCAGACCGTGGTCGCGCCCATGGTCACCGGATAGAGCCACGAGGGGCATCCGGTCTGGAGCAGCAGGCGGTACGCGAGGCCGGCCTCGCCCGCGTCGGCGAGCGCGTCGGTCATCAGCGGCGTGCCGACGAACCCGGTGCTGATCCGGAACCCGGACCTGCGTACCAGGTCGGCAAGCCTCTCCCCCGCCCGGCGGCGCTGGTCCTCGCCGGGCAGCAGCGCCCACTGCAGGGCGAGCGCGTAGGCCGTCGGCGCGTCGCTGAGCACCCGCCCGCCCGCGGTCACGTATTCGCGGGCGAACGCCGCGCGCACCTGCTCGGCGAGCTCGCCGTAGGAGCGGGCCGCCTCCTCGTCGCCCACCACGGCCGCGGCCTTCGCGACCAGCGACGCCGAGTGGGCCAGGTGGGCGGTGGCCACCACGTCCGGGTCGGCCTTGGCCCGGAACGGGTCCTCGGGCGGCGCGGCCGGGTCGAGCCAGTCGCCGAACTGGAAGCCGCCGCTCCAGAGCAGGTCCGGGCCGGCGAGCCCGGCGATCCGGTCGACCCAGGCGCGCATGCTCGGCAGCTGCCGGGCCAGCAGCCCCGCGTCGCCGGTGCGCTGGTAGAGCACCCACGGCACCACGGTCGCCGCGTCGCCCCACGCCGCGGCGGCCGGTCCGGGCCGGCGGATCACGTCGGGCACCACGTGCGGCACCGAGCCGTCCTTCTGCTGCTCGGCGGCGAGGTCGGCGAGCCAGTTGCCGAGGAAACCGGCGGTGTCGTAGAGGAATGTCGCGGTCGGCGAGAAGACCTGGATGTCGCCGGTCCAGCCGAGCCGCTCGTCGCGCTGCGGGCAGTCGGTCGGCACGTCGACGAAGTTGCCGCGCATGCCCCAGACCACGTTCTCGTGGAAGCGGTCGAGCAGCTCGTGCGACGACGAGAACCAGCCGGTGCGGCGCAGGTCCGAGCCGACCACGACCGCCTCGAGGTCCTCGGCGCGCAGCCCGTCGACGCCGGTCACCTCCGCGTAGCGGAACCCGTGGAAGGTGAGGCTCGGCTCCAGCGTGGCCTCCTCCGGGCCGGCCAGGAGGTACGTGTCGGTGGCGCGCGCCGTGCGCAGCGGCCGCACCCCCAGCTCGCCGTTCTCGAGCACCTCCGCGTGCCGGACGACGACCTCGTCGCCGCTCGCGCCGCCGCGCACCCGCAGCCGCACCCAGCCGACCAGGTTCTGCCCGAAGTCGACGAGCGTCTTGCCGGACGGCGACGCGCTCACCGAGACGGCGGGCACGACCTGCGTGATCCGTACGGGCGGGCCGTCGGGCGCGACGAGCAGCGACAGATCGGCGTCGATCACGTCGACCGGCGTCTCCGGGCCCGGCTCCCGGCGCAGGTCGACGGTCTGCCCGTCGTACAGGTCGTCGGCGAGCACCGCGCTCTGCCGAGCGGTCCATGAGCCGTCGGTGGCGAGCACGTGGGTCGCGCCGTCCGCCGTGACGACCTCGAGCTGGGCCAGGAGGGCGAGGCGGTCCCCGTACAACCCGTGTTTGCCCTGGAAGCCCAGGCGGCCACGGAACCATCCGTTGCCCAGGAGCACCTCGACGTGGTTGGCGCCCGTGGTGATCAGCTCGGTGACGTCGTGGGTCTGGTAGCGCAGGCGGTGCTGGTACGCCGTCCAGCCGGGGGCCAGTTGCTCGTCGCCGACCCGCTTGCCGTTGAGGCTCGCGATGTAGAGGCCGTGCGCGGTGACGTACAGGCGCGCACGCACCACCTCGGCGGGCACCTCGACGACGCCGGTCAGCACCGGGGCCGGGTCGCCCCACGCGCCGATCTCGCGCGGGCTGACGAAGCGGGCTGTCCAGTCGCCGGCGCTCAGCAGGCCGGCCTCGACCGTGCTGGGGTCGCTCCAGTCGCTCCACGAGGCGTCGTCGCCGGCGCGTACCCGTACGGACGCGATCTCGCGGGCCGTGAGCGGCGCACCCGGCCAGGGCACCAGGATCTGCTCGCCGGAGGCGGCCTCGAAGGTCTCGGCGGACCGGTCGCGGACGATCTCGATCGCGTAGCGGGTCTGCGTGTAGCCGGCGGGCGCGTGCGGCACCTGCCAGGAGAGCCGTGGAGTGGCCGTGCCGATGCCGGTCACGGGGCCGGGGTGGTGTTCGAAGCGGAGGGCGGTGGGTGCGGCGATGTCCGGCATTTCTCTCCTGCGCAGAGGGCGATGGAACGATGAAACGATTCAAGAACGAGCGGCGGTATGTCGGAACCAATGTTTCGGACTGATGGCGAAACCGTTTCGCTTGGCCTCGATCCTGCGATCCGCCGCTGGCCGGGGCATAGCCCGTGGTGAACCGGTGGTAGCACGAAATTCACCTGGGGCCTACGGTGAGGCATGACCGACGAACCCCCCGTCGAGAACACCCGGACGCTGCTGCACTTCATCGACGGGTCGGTGGCGTACGCGGGGCACTACCTGCACGAAGACGTCCATCCCGTGCACACGCACGCCTTCGTGGAGATCGCGGTGGTGACCGGCGGCGAGGGCACCCACCACAGCCTCGCGGGCCGCCAGGAGCTGCGCGTCGGCGACGTGGTGCTGCTGCGGCCCGGCGTCTGGCACGGCTACGAGGACTGTGTGCGGCTCGACCTGTACAACTGCTGCTTCTCCACCGAGCTGATGCAGCGCGAGCTGGCCTGGACCCGGCAGGACCCGCAGCTCGGCCACCTGCTGTGGACAGGGCCGTACGCGGGCCAGCGGCGCGGCATCCTCTACGCCCACCTCGGCGCGGACGCGCTCGCCGCCTGCCTCGAACACCTCGACGGCCTGCAGAAGCTCCGCTCCCAGCCGGCCGGGCCCTACCGGGGCGACATGGTCGGCCGGCTGGTGCTCTTCCTCAGCACGCTCGCGCGCGAGGTCGCCGACTCCGACGACGCGGCCGGCGACGCGGCCGCGATCCACCCGGCGGTGCTCGACGCGATGCGGATGATGGAGGACCGCCCGGCACACCAGTGGACGCTCACCGAGCTCGCCGCCGAGCTGCACCTCGCGCCCGGCTATCTCGTGCGCCTCTTCAAGTCGGCGACCGGGCTGCCGCCGATGGCCTATCTCTCCCGCCACCGTGTGGAGCTGGCCGCCGCCCGGCTCCTCCACACCGACCAGCCCATCAACAAGATCGGCGAATCGGTCGGCTGGCCCGACCAGAACTACTTCGCGCGGCGCTTCAAGTCGCACTACGGGCTGAGCGCGTCGACCTACCGGGCGCGCTTCACCCGTACCGTCAAGCGCTGAAGAGCCGGTCGAGCTGCGCGTCGAGGGCAGCGAGCGCCTGCTCGGGGGTGTATTGGCCGCCGAGCAGGTAGAGGCCCAGGCCCTCCATCAGGGCGAGAAGCGCGGCCGCATCGCCGCTCTTCCCGCCCGGCAGCAGGCTCTCGATGAAGCCCACCATCTGCTGGGTCTCGGAGCGCAGCGCCGTTTGCGGGCGGACGGCCGTGTACGCGAGGAAGGCCAGCGCCACCCGGCCGTCCTCGCGGCTCGGCTCATCGAGCGGCAGCAGCGCCACGACCATCGCCCGCAGCAGGTCCCGCGGCGCCGGGTCGTCGCCGAGCCGGGCCATCGCGGCCTCGACCCGCCGCCGGCTGCGCTCCTGCACCACCGAGAGCGCGAAGGTCATCATCTCGTCCTTGGTGCGGAAGTAGTGCTGCACCATGCCGGCGCTCACGTCGGCGGCCGCCGCCACGTGCCGCAGGCTCACCGCCTCGAGCCCCTGCTCGGCGGCGACCCGCATCAGCGCGTCGGCGATGAGCCGGCGGCGCTCGGCGTGGTCGACCTTCTTGGGCATGTCAGCGATGCTTTCACGCGCTCACGCCGGATCCTTGATCCGGGTCGCGGCCCTCACGAACGCGTCCGGGTCGTCCACATAGATGCGGACCTGGTCCTGGTCCCTGCGGACGATGTCGACGCTCGTCTGACCGGCCATGACGACGTGCATCGCGCCGTCCTCCACCTGCACCGACTTGTTCGACGGCAGCGACCGGTACCGCTTGCGCACCGCCATCACGTCCGCCCACGGGATCGTGAAGTCGACCCTGTTCGCCAGCCGCACCCGGATCCCGTCCTCGCCGACGACGTGCGGATGCCCCTTGAGCCCCCGGCCGAAGCCGATCATCCAGAGCAGCCCCCACACCCCGAGCGCCAGCACGATCCACCGCGCCGGCGCCCACGGCACCACCCGGCTCACGATCAGGTCGAAGATCGGGATCTCGACCGCCGACAGCCCGATGAAGATCCCGAGAATCGGCTTCACCACCCCGTGCGAGCTGAACGCCCGCTCGCCCGCGCGCAGCGGCTCGGGCCGGCCCAGCAGATTGCGCCACATCGCGGCCTCCATCGCGGCCGCCCGCCGAAGCACCGACATGATCATCCCCTCGTCACGGTCCCGGCGCGGCCGTCGACGGTGACGATCTCCCCGGTACGAATCCTCTCGGTCGCCCCCGGCACGCAGATGACGGCCGGAATGCCGTACTCCCGGGCCACCGTCGGCCCGTGCGCCATGACAGCGCCGGTCTCGGTGACCAGCGCCGCCGCCGTCAGGAACAGCGGGGTCCAGCCCGGATCGGTCGTCGCGGTCACCAGCACCTCACCCGGTTCGACGTGCGCCGTCGCGGGATCCCGCACGATCCGCGCCGGCCCGGTCACCCGCCCCGCCGACGCGGCCACACCCCGCAGATCGGCGCCGGGGCCGACCGGCAGCGTCGCCTCCACGTCCGTGCCGTCCGACAGCAGCGCCACGGGCACCACCCGGCGGCGCATCTCCCGACGGTGCACCGCCTTGCGGGCCTCGATCACACGCTTGTCCGGTACGGGCCCGCGCGCGGCCTCGTCGAGCGTCAGGAACATGACGTCCGCCGGGTTGTCGAAGAGCTCCGCCCCGATCCGCAGCAGCTCGCGCCGCATCTGCTGGAGCCGGTAGAGCCCCGCGAACTTGCCCGACTCGCGCAGGCCCGCCAGCTCGCGCGCGCGGCCCAGCAGAAACCCGGCGAGGCGGCTCTTGCGGCGCACGTTCCGCAAGGCGGCCTCGGCAGCCTCGGCGGCCCGCGCGAACCGGCGATCGGGCGCCTGCTCCGGATCCGTCACCCGCAGGTAGTTGCGGATCGCGGCGAACACCGGCGCCGGATCCTCGGCCCACCGCGGCACCCCGATGTCGACCTCGGCGGCGCCGCGGTGGCCGTACCGCTGAAGGAAGCCCGCCAGGCCGATGTCCGGCAGCGTGCCGCTCCGGAAGCGCTCGGCCAGCTCCCGCGGCTCGGTGCCGAGCAGCAGGTCGCGGTGCTCCCCCACGCCCTGGGCGAGGCGCCACAACGCGAGGTCCATCTCGATGGTGACGTTGTGCGGCATGCCGCCGAGCACCGTCCGGATCTCCTCCGGATCGGCTTTGCCCCTGAGCAGGTATTCGGGCACGGCGGAGGCGAGCATGCCCGCCGCGATCGGCCAGACCAGATCGCCCGGCGAGTCGCCGGCGTCCCACTCGTCCAACGCCGGCGGCTCCGCGACACGAATCCGCTCCACGGCGGCGGCCAGCCGCTGTCGGGCGGCCGCCGGACGGGCCAGCGCCCTGGTCACCCCGGCGACCCCTGCCGCCGCCGTGGCGACCTGGTGCTTCGTGCGCTTCTTCGCAGGCGTTGCCGTCGGGGCGAACCGCGGATCGTCCATCACGTGGCGGATCGCTGCCTGCGCCCGGGGACCGAAGTCGACGGCCAGCAGCTTGACCAGGCGCTTGCGAGCCTTCGGATCGCGGACCAGATCGGTCATGTCCCCGTAGAGCCGCCCGCCGATGTCGGTGATCTCCACCTGGAGGCCGAGCGGCCGCAGCATGGCCGCGACCAGCGCCTTCAGCGTCGACATGCCCATCGGGGTGACCGGCTGAAGCATGCCCTGCACATGCCCGAACTCCAGGTAGACGCGCAGGTCCGCGGTCTGCGGCGGCAGCGGGAAGAGGGTGGTGATCGGGCGGGACTGGAGCAGCCAGAGGTCGCCCGCCCTGTCGACGGCCCACTCGATGTCCTGAGGGGCGGCGAAGTGCGCTTGGACGCGCTCGCCGGCGGCCCGCAGCGCGTCTCGCGTCTCCGGGGTCAGGCCGGCGAGCGGGGGCGCGCTCGGACGGTCGCTGAGGACGTAGTGCTCGACCGGGCCGGTGCCGTCGACAACGGTGGCGCTGGGTGCTGCTTCGACGGTCATCTCGGTGCGGCGGCCGGTGAGGGGGTTGGCCGTGAACAGGACGCCGGCGAGGTGGGTGTCGACCATGCGCTGGACGATCACCGCGATCGGGGGTGGGTGCTCTGTCGCCGGAGCGCCAACCCGCCGGTCCCGCCCTCCCAGGGGGAGCCCCCGTCGGTCAGTATGGCGAGAATTTGAGGATCTTGCGGAGACGGCTGTGGATAACCCGGCGCTGTGGACAAAGGACGGGTCGCCGTCCGGCGGCCCCTCAACCGCGGGATCGGCAGAAGCCGGCGCGACGCCGCGGCCGCCGGGACCAGCGTCGGCTGCGGTGCGATCGGGAGCGGCGCCACTGGGGCCAACGCCGGCGCGATCGGAAGCGGCGCCACTGGGGGCAACGCCGGCGCGATCGGGAGCGGCGCCACTGGGACCAACGCCGGCGCGATCAGAAGCGGCGCCACCAAGGGCAAGCCCGGCGCGATCAGGAACATCGGCAACAGGCGGCCCAACGCCGGCGCGATCGGGAGCGGTGCCACCAGCAGCGAGGCCGGCGCGATAGGTGGCGGCGCGGGCGCCTTCGGCGGATCGGCGGCACGTGTCGATGGCGGCCAGCACCGCGTCGACGCCTTCGACGTCGAGAACGGTCTCGTACTGGCCGGCGAAGCTCGCGTCGGAGCCGTCCTCGTCGGGTGCGCTCGACCGGACGGCGACCCGGCCGCCGCCGAGAGCCTCGTAAGCCGCGGCGACATCGGCGCGCGGCACGTCGGACGCCTCGGTGGTCACGCAGAAGCCGGGCGGGACCCGCTCCCCCAGGCTGAGCAGCTCGCCCAGGGCCGCGGCCTTGCCGCCGACCGTGGCGCGCAGCGCGGCCGAGCACTCGTCGAGCCCGATGACCAGCACGGTCGGCACCTCCAGCGGTTGGCAATGCAGCTGTATTGCATCCACCGTAGCCGTTTTCCAATACAACTGCAATGTCAAGGCTTGGTGTCAACGTGTGGTTCACCGCGGCGAAACATTGACTCGGTGCAGGATGCATTTGTACGTTGTGTGCCTCGGTGAATGTGGTGCCGGCCACGGCATCGACGTGCGCTCCGGTGGTGGCGGATCCCTTCGCTTCCGCCACCTCCGGGAACGCCGTGGCCCGACGGCGAGAGCCACCGAGCACGGGAGAGCCGCCGAGCAGCGGCCACGCACAACCACAGAGCGCGCGTGGGCATCCGCACAACACCCGGGTGGAGCAATTTGCGGAGAAACCGGAACCTCGCCGACGTCCGGATCGTCTGATCCGGCATGACTCGTCTCCGCACCACCTTCCTCGCCGCCGCCGCTCCCCTCGCCCTGCTGTGCGCCTGCGCGCAGCCGGACGGCGCCGGCGCCGCGACCGGCAGCGAGAGTCCCGTTGCCAGCGCGCCCACCCAGGGCGAGGGCGCGAACTACTTGGTCGTTCGCACGGAGTCGTCCGGTGGCTTCGTGCCGCCCGACCGCACGGTCGGCGGGCTTCCGGCGGTCAGCGTCTACGCCGACGGCCGGGTCATCACCGACGGGCCCGTTCCCGCGATCTATCCGGGGCCGGCCCTGCCCAACGTGCAGGTCACCCAGATCAGCCCGGAGCAGGTGCAGCAGCTCACCCAGCAGGGTCTCGACGCCGGCGTGCGCAACGGCACCGATTTCGGGCGGCCCAATGTGGCCGACGCGCCGACCACCCGGGTCACCGTGCGCGGGCCGGAGGGCACCCACACCGTCGCGGTCGAGGCGCTCCGCGAGAGCCAGGCCAACGATCCCATGCTCACCAAGCCGCAGCGGGAGGCCCGGAGCAAGCTCGCGTCGTACGTGGACAAGCTCACCGGCATCACCGGCACGACCGTCGCGTACGAGCCGAAGGAGCTCGCCGTCCTCGCCCGGCCGTACACCGAGCAGGGCAACGCCGAGCCGAAGAGCCCGGAGGTCGCCTGGCCCGGGCCCGCGCTGCCCGGCCGCTACCTCAACGAGGCGTTCAAGATCGGCTGCTTGACCGTCACCGGGGACCAGATGGACACGGTGCTCGCCGCGGCGCGCGAGGCCAACGCGATGACCCCGTGGACCGACGGCGGCAAGAAGTACGCCATCACCTTCCGTCCGCTGCTGCCCGACGAGTCGGGCTGCCAGACCTTCGCCATCACCAAGGGGAGCCGATGACGCCGATCGGTGAGCCGATCGAACCCGATCGCGACGAGCGGGAAGAGCAAGGGCCGGGACAGACGACGCCTGTCCCGGCCCGCTCGGCCTGCCGGCCTGGGCTTACTGCACGCCGAGGAGATCCACGACGAAGATGAGGGTCTCGTTCGGCTTGATCACACCGCCCGCGCCGCGCGAGCCGTAGCCCAGGTGCGGCGGGATGGTGAGCTTGCGGCGGCCGCCGACCTTCATGCCGACCACGCCCTGGTCCCAGCCGCCGATGACCTGGCCGCCGCCGAGCGGGAACTCGAACGGCTCGCCACGGTTGTACGACGCGTCGAACTCCCGGCCGGTCGAGTGCGCCACACCCACGTAGTGGACGCTCACGTACTGGCCGGGCTTCGCCTCGGGGCCGTCACCGACGGTGAGGTCCTCGATGACGAGGTCGGCGGGCGGCGCGCCCTCGATCGGGCCGACGTCGGGCTTGTCCATGGGTTCTCCTTCTTGTTCGCGAACCCTGCCACTCAATCACAGGTGCCCGAACGCACCGGCAGTGACGTGCTGAACGACTCACGCCTCATCTGCGTACTCCAGGGACGTGAGGATTCTCCGTCTCGCGGCGTGCGCAGTCGCCGCGGCACTCGTCTGGCCGGCCGCGCCGGCGTCCGCGCACGGCGCGCCCACCACCCCGATCAGCCGCACCGCCGCCTGCGCGAGGGGCGGCGAGGACACCGGCACCGCGGCCTGCGTGGCGGCGCGGAAGGCCAACGGCGGCGGCTTCGGCTCGTTCGACAACCTGCGGATCGCGGACGTGGGCGGGCGCGACCGCGAGGTGGTGCCGGACGGCGAGTTGTGCAGCGGCGGGCTCGACGCCTTCAAGGGCCTGGACCTGCCCCGGGACGACTACCCGGCCACTAAGGTCACCGCGGGTACGACGTTGAGCGTGCGGTACCGGGCGACGATCCCCCACGCCGGACAGTTCCGGATTTTTCTCACGAAGACCGGCTTCGATCCCACCAAGCGGCTCACCTGGGCCGACCTGGGTACCAGGCCCCTGGCCACGATCACCGACCCCCCGCTCGACGACGGTGCCTACGAGATGCGGGTGACGCTCCCGGAGGCACGGACCGGGCGGCACATCCTCTACGTCGTCTGGGAGACGTCGAGCACCCCGGACACGTACTACTCCTGTTCCGACCTGGCATTTGCGGAGCCGGCGAAGCAGGCACCGGCGGTCAGGACAACGACGACACCAAGGCCCGCCCCCAAAGCGATAAAGGCGACCAAAACGACACCGCCGACCACGCCGCCGACTACCGTGAACGAGACGAAAGCGGCGAAGCCGCCGGCGGCCACTCCCGTCGCCGACACCAGCAAAATCACGCTGGGTCATCAGATCATCATCGGTGCGCTCGTCCTCGGCTTCGGGGCGGTGGCGTACGCCGTGGTCGCCGGCATCGTCCGCAAGCGGCGCGAAAACCGTTGAACCACCACGAGAGCCGCCTCGTACTGATGGTCGTCGACACAGCCAGAGGAAGGCCGAGCATGAGTCGAGTTGGCTACGGAGAGGCGTCACACGGTCCCGCGGATCCCGACGCGGAGTGTTCCGACCTGTACGCCTTCGTCAGCCCGGACGCGCCGGAGACCGTGACGATCATCGCGAACTACGGGTTCCTCAACCTGGAGTTCGGCGACGACGTCCTCTACGAGATCCACATCGACTACAACGGCGACGCCCGGCCCGATCTCACGTACCAGTTCCGGTTCCGCACCGAGCTGCGCGACGGCAAGGTGTTCCACTACAACACCGGCCCGATCGAGTCCCTCACGAGCGAGAACTGGAACCGGCGGCAGTTCTACTCGGTGACCAGGGTCGACGCGTACGGCAAGAGCACCGTCCTCGCCACCGGCCTGCCCTGCCCGCCGCGTAACCTGGGCGACGCGACGACCCCCGGGTACGACGCCCTGGCCACCGCCGCGATCGCCGAGCTGCCGGACGGCGAGCGCGTCTTCGCCGGCCAGCGCGCCGACGCGTTCTTCGTCGACCCGGCAGCCGTGTTCGAGCTGGACGGCGCCGGCCACGCGCTCGCGACCGGCCCGGCGACCGTGAACAGCATCGCCATCCAGCTGCCCCACCCGGGCCGGATGATCGGCGTGTGGACGACCGCGAGCCGCCGCGAGCTGCACAGCAACGGCGACGACGTGCTGGTCGGCCCGATGGTGCAGGTCGCCCGGCGCGCCAACCCGCTGTTCGCCGAGCTCTTCGTGCCGGCCGCCGACCGTGCCCGGTGGAACGGCATGCCGCCGTCGGAGGACAAGCGCTTCGCCGACCTGGTCGAGCACCCCGCCCTGGCCAGGCAGCTGCCCACGCTGCACCCCGGTCGCTTCGGGCGGCTCGAGGAGCTGCTCGCCCGGCGCGCCGACCTGGTCGCGATGCTGCTCACCGGCGTGCCGGACGGGCTGGTCGACGGCTTCCGCACGTTCACCGGTGACGTGCAGGCCGACATGCTGCGGCTCGACACCACGGTGCCGCCGTCCGCCGAGGAGAACCCGTTCGGCCTGCTCGGCGGCGACTTCGCCGGCTTCCCGAACGGACGGCGCATCGGCGACGACGTCACCTCGGTCGTGCTGCGCGCCATCGCCGGCGCGACCTTTCCCATGGTCGACGAGACGTACGAGCCGGACGACGCGGCCACCCGAGCGAGCGCCGAGGCCCGGCCGCGCGCGCACGGCGTGATCTTCCCCTACCTCGGCGCGCCGGAGGTTTTGCCGTGACGCCGTCCGGGCAGCAATTAATCGTGCTCAACATCGGTGCCGGTATCGGCGCGCTCGTCATCTACACCCCGGACTGCATGCACGGCCACGACATCGAGGTCAGCCCGGTGGAGGACCCGGCGCTGCGCACGCAGGCCACGGTCCGGGCCCGGTACGTGCGGGGCGGCGTCCGCTACAGCGTCGTCGTCGACTGCCTGCGGCCGGGTCGCTACACGGTCTGGCGCGACCCGGTGACCCCACTCGCGGAGATCGATGTGCCGGGCGACCGGGTCGCCGAGTTCACCTGGCCGGTGACCGCGCTCGCCGCGTGACCTGTTCCGCGGCCGCGGGGGCGGTTTAGGGTGGACGCCATGGTGGGCGCACGACAACCCCGTCCGGTCACCCCGGGCGTGGACAAGCCGGTCCACGTCGCGCTGTCGACGACCGACGTCGACGAGGCGCGGTCGTTCTGCCGCAAGCTGTTCTACGGCCCGCTCCAGGTCAGCCCGACCGGCGACCTGTCCCGGTTCGCGTTCAGCGGCGACGTGGTGATGCTCGGCCCGATCACGGTCGGCGAGATCAGCTACGGCGCCGACATCCACGTCAGCATCGCCGACCTCGAGACGGCGTACCACGTGCTCGCCCCGCTGACCGGCACGCTGCGCTCGCGCCACCGGGGCACGGTGGTGCTGGCCGACCCGACGCGGGCCGCGGTCTTCCGGCCGGTCGGCGACATCGACCTCGACTGGCCGGGCACCTGCCGGCTGCTCAGCGTCAAGGTGGAGCGGGCGGCGCTGGAGCGCGAGCTCGACGCGGCCCTCGACCAGCAGATCGTGTCGCCGCTGCTGCTCGGCGCGAGCTTCGACCTGATCGACGGCCCGGGGCGCACGTGGGCGTCGCTGGTGCGGCTGCTCCTCGCCGAGCTGCGCCACCCGGACGGGCTGGCCGTGCAGCCCCGCATGGCGGCGCGCTGGCGTGACCTGCTGGTCAGCGGCCTGGCGATGACGGTCGAGCATCCGTACGGCGAGGAGCCCGCCGGCATGACGGGGCCCAACCGTCCCCGCACGGTGAAGCGCACGCTCGACGCGATGCACGCCGAGCCCTGGCGGCAGTACACGGCCAACGACCTGGCGGCGATCGCGGGCGTGGGCGTGCGGGTGCTCCAGGAGGCTTTTCGGCAGCACGTGGGCATGTCCCCGCTCACCTACCTGCGCCGGCTGCGGCTCGACGGGGTGCACGCCGAGCTGTCCCGCTCCGACCCGTGGCAGGTGAACGTGTCCGAGGTGGCGTACCGCTGGGGCTTCACCCACCTCGGACGGTTCGCGGGCGCCTACAAGGCCCGGTACGGCGTACCGCCGTCACAGACCCTGCGGGAACGGCGCTGACTAGAGCTCGACCGTCTGGCCCTTGCCGATGACGACGACGCCGTTGTCGGAGACCGTGTAGAGCTTGCGGTCGCGGTCGAGGTCGACGCCGATCTGGGCGCCCTCGGGGATCACCACGTTCTTGTCGATGATCGCGTTGCGGATGATCGCGCGGCGGCCCACCGACACGCCCTCCATCAGCACCGCGCCCTCGACGTGCGCCCACGAGTTGACCCGGACGTTCGGCGAGATCACCGACCGCTCCACCAGGGAGCCGGACACGACCACCCCGGGCGAGATCATCGACTCGATCGCGCGGCCCTGGCGGTCGTCGTAGCCGTGCACGAACTTCGCCGGCGGCCACGACCCGTAGTTCGTGAAGATCGGCCACTCGTGGTTGTAGAGGTTGAAGATCGGCAGCGTGGCGATCAGGTCCATGTGGGCGTCGTAGAACGAGTCGAGCGTCCCCACGTCGCGCCAGTAGCCGCGGTCACGGTCGGTGCTGCCGGGCACCTCGTTCTCGCGGAAGTCGTAGACGTTGGCCTCGCCGCGCTCCACGAGCATGGGGATGATGTTGCCGCCCATGTCGTGCTTGCTGTCGGGGTCCTTCGCGTCCTTGGTGACCGCCTCGCAGAGCGCCTGGGTGGTGAAGACGTAGTTGCCCATCGACGCGTAGATCTCGTCGGGCGCGTCGGGCAGCCCGTCGACCTCGCGGGGCTTCTCGCGGAAGGCCCGGATGCGCTTGCCGTCCTCGGCCACGTCGATGACGCCGAACTGGTCGGACAGCGACTTGGGCTGGCGGATGCCGGCGACGGTGACCGCGGCGCCCGAGGCGATGTGGTCGTTGACCATCTGCTTCGGGTCCATGCGGTAGATGTGGTCGGCGCCGAAGACGATGACGTAGTCGGGCTTCTCGTCGTTGATCAGGTTGAGGCTCTGGTAGATCGCGTCGGCGGAGCCGGCGAACCAGCGCGGGCCCAGGCGCTGTTGGGCGGGCACCGGCGTGACGTAGTTGCCGAGCAGCGTCGACATGCGCCACGTCTTGGAGATGTGGCGGTCGAGCGAGTGCGACTTGTACTGCGTCAGGACGACGATCTTGAGATAGCCGCCGTTCGCGAGGTTCGACAGCACGAAGTCGATCATCCGGTAGATCCCGCCGAACGGGACGCCGGGCTTGGCCCGGTCCGCCGTCAGGGGCATCAGGCGCTTGCCCTCACCACCGGCCAGAACGATTGCAAGGACCTTGACAGCCATGGAAGGACGCTAACTTTCCGCCAGCCCGAACGCCAGCCGAAGAGGGCAACTCGCCGTGATCGTCCCGGCGGGACGGCCAGGATACCTGATCTTGAGCGTTCCGGGGTAGGGAGTACTAGGCTGCGGGGGTGCTTCGAGTCGACCTGATCTCGCGTGAATATCCGCCGGAGGTGTACGGCGGAGCCGGCGTGCACCTGGAATATCTGACCCGGGATCTGCGGGCCCTCGCCGACGTGCGGGTGCACTGCTTCGGCGCCCCGCGCACCGAGCCGGGCGTGACCGCCTACCCCGAGCCCGCCGAGCTCGCCGGCGCCAACGCGGCGCTGCGGACCATGGGGGTCGACCTCGAGATCGCCGCCGGCACCGAGGGCACCGACCTCGTGCACAGCCACACCTGGTATGCGAATTTCGCCGGCCACACCAGCAAGCTGCTGCACGGCGTGCCGCACGTGGTCACCACGCACAGCCTGGAGCCGCTGCGCCCGTGGAAGGCCGAGCAGCTCGGCGGCGGCTACGCGCTGTCGTCGTTCTGCGAGCGGGTCGGCATCGAGAACGCCGACGCGATCATCGCGGTCTCCGGCGGCATGCGGCGCGACGTCCTCACCGCGTACCCCTCGGTCGACCCCGACAAGGTGCACGTCGTCTACAACGGCATCGACACCGCGATCTACCAGCCCGACACCGGCACCGACGTGATCGAGCGGCTCGGCATCGACCTGAGCCGCCCCAGCGTGGTCTTCGTCGGCCGCATCACCCGGCAGAAGGGCCTGCCGTACCTGCTGCGTGCCTGCCGCAGCCTGCCGCCCGAGACCCAGATCGTGCTGCTCGCCGGCGCCCCCGACACCAAGGAGATCGCCGTCGAGGTCGAGGCGCTGGCGAGCGAGCTGCGCGCCGCCCGCGACGAGAAGGGCGTCATCTGGGTGCAGGAGATGCTGCCCAAGCACGAGGTGGTGCAGGTGCTCACGCACGGCACGGTCTTCGTCTGCCCCTCGATCTACGAGCCGATGGGCATCGTCAACCTCGAGGCGATGGCCTGCGAGACCGCGGTGGTGGCCACCGCCACCGGCGGCATCCCCGAGGTGGTCCGCGACGGCGAGACCGGCATCCTGGTGCCGATCGAGCAGGTCGAGGACGGCACGGGCACGCCGATCGACCCCGAGCAGTTCGTCGCCGACCTCGCGACCGCGATGACTCAGCTGATCGAGGACCCCGAGCGGGCCCGGCAGATGGGCCTCGCCGGCCGGCGGCGCGCGGTGGAGCACTTCAGCTGGTCGCACATCGCCGAGGAGACCCTCAAGGTCTACCGCTCAGTTCTTCGATGACGGCCCGGGCGGCCGCCCGGCCGCTGAGCCAGGCGGTCTGCACGCGGGGCCGCCCGAAGGCGTCGCCGCAGAGGTAGACGTTCTTGTGCCGCGCGTAGCCGTCCCGTCCGGTGCGCGGCTGCGCGTACGGCCAGCGGAACAACTCGGCCGTGGGCTCGTCGGCGATGCCGAGCAGGTCGCCGACGGCCCGGGCGAGCGCCGCCTCACCCCCGTACGGATGCTCCCGGTAGTAATGCGGCGTCGAGTGGGCCACCAGGACCGGGGCGAGGTCGCCGCGACGGTCGCCGTCGTCGCAGACCGTGGCCAGCACCGGGTGGTCGTTGACGAAGGCGCCGTGGAAGTCGGGCCAGGCCCGCCGCGGGTAGGTGAGGACGGCCGTCAGCACGGGTGACCAGGACTGCTCCCGCGCCTCGGGCAGGTCGGCGATGCGCAGCGCCTCGGGTCCCGGCATCGCGAGCACCACCGCGTCCGCCTCGGGCAGCTCGGTCACCTCCGCGCCGAGCGTGACGTCGAGCCCGTCCGCGAGGTCCTTGGCGAGGCTGCGCAGGCCACCGGGCGCCGACCAGCGCATCGGCGCCTCGCCGCGCTGGCCGCGGAACGTGTCCGTCCACGGATGAGCGAGCCCGGCGATGCGCCACGACTGGAGGCGGCCCTGGAAGGAGGGGTCGTCGGCGGTGACGTACGCGGCGCCGACGTCGACCGGGCGGTCACCACGCCGTTCACTCGCCAGGCGTCCGCCCACCACGTTGGCACGTTCCAGGACGCGCGTGGGCACACCCGCTCCGACCAGCTCACGAGCACACGCCAGCCCGGCTATGCCGGCTCCCACCACCACGACCGTCACACCCGAGAACTCTACGTGCGGCACACTGGTCCCCATGCTCCGCGTCCGCCGCCCACCCGTACGACTGACCCTGATCCTCACCGCGGTCGTCATCGCGACCTCGGTCCTGGGCCTGGGACTGCTGAGAGCGGCGACTTATTCCGCGCCCGCCGCCTACTCCGCGCCCGTCTTTCCCACACCCTCCGGCACTGCCGCCGCCTCCAGCGCGGGCCTGTGCGGGACGGTGCCGACGAGGGCCACTCGGGAGCTGCGCGGCATGTGGCTCACCACCGTCATCAACATCGACTTCCCGAGCCGGCCGGGGCTGCCCGAGGCGCAGGTCAAAGCGGAGTACCAGGGCTGGCTCGACCTCGCCGTGGCCCAGCGGCACAACGCGATCTTCGTGCACGTGCGGCCGTCGGGCGACGCGTTCTGGCCCTCGGCGTACGCGCCCTGGTCCGAGTGGCTCACCGGCAAGCGCGACGGGAAGTCACCGGGCTGGGACCCGATGGCGTACATGGTCGACGAGGCCCACAAGCGCAACCTCGAGTTCCACGCGTGGTTCAACCCGTACCGAGGCACCCAGCCGGCGCCGTCCGGGCCCGGCGCCGACTTCCGCAAGCTCGCCCCCAACCACCCGCTGATCCAGCACAGCGAGTGGGCCCTGGCCTACCCCCAGGGCAAGGCCGCGCGGCTCTACTTCGACCCGGGCATTCCCGAGGCGCGCAAGTTCGTCGAGGACTCGATGCTCGAGGCGGTCGAGAAGTACGACGTGGACGGCGTGCACTTCGACGACTTCTTCTACCCCTACCCGGTGGCGGGCCAGGACTTCCCCGACGGCGCGAGCTACGCCAAGTACGGCGGCGGCAAGTCCCGGGCCGACTGGCGGCGCGAGAACGTCAACACGCTGGTCCGCGAGATGGACGCGCGGATCAAGGAGCTCAAGCCCTGGGTGAAGTTCGGCATCAGCCCGTTCGGCATCTGGCGCAACAGCGCCAGCGACCCGGCCGGCTCCGACTCCAAGGGCCTCGAGGCGTACGACGCCATCTACGCCGACACGCGCAAGTGGGTGCGCGAGGGCTGGCTCGACTACATCGTGCCGCAGCTCTACTGGTACGCCGGCTTCGGCAAGGCCGACTACGCCAAGCTGCTCCCGTGGTGGTCGGCGCTGGTCAAGGGCACCGGCGTGCAGCTCTACGTGGGGCAGGCCGACTACCGCGTCGGCGAGGAGGGCCGATGGAGCGACCCGGCCGAGCTCGACCGGCAGCTCGCCCTCAACGAGAGGTACGGCGTGCAGGGCCAGGTGCACTACAGCGCCAAGCAGGTCCGGGCCGACCGGCTCGGCGCGGTGACGCGTTACCGCGACAAGCACTACGCGGCGCCCGCCCTCGTCCCGGTGATGAAGCAGCTCCCGGCCGCTCCCCCGCCCGCGCCGCGGCTGATCGCCGGCACGCGCGGCGACGACGGTGCCGTGCGCTTCGAGGCGTCGAGCTCGGCCACCGGCTGGGCCCTCTACCGGGTGGACGGCAAGACGGCCGACCTGGTCGCCACCGGCCGCGGCGGCACCGAGGTCACCGACCCCGCGCCGCCGCCCGGAGCGGCCACCTACTGCCTGTCGGCGCTGGACAGGTCGGGCAACGAGGGCCCGGCCAGCGCGCCGATCGCCGTCTCGGCGTAGTCCCACAGCCGGTCCGCGGCGGCCGGGTCGACCGACCAGGCGGCCACGCCCATCAGCGGCTCCGGCCCGCCCGCGACCACCTCGGCGATCTGGTTGTCCTCGTCGAGGTAGGCCCCGGAGACGCCCGCGAGCAGCGGCGAGGCGGCGAGCAGCACCTCGCCGGCGGCGCCCTGTTCCGGGGTCTTGAAGCCGTCGGCGTGGATCAGGTTGCCGTCGTCGTCCATGGCGCCCATCGCCCGCATGGTCGCCGCGTCGATGTGCCGCTGGAGCCGTGTGTGGACGCGGCCCGGGGTCATCGCGTTCGCCGTGATGCCGCGCCGGCTCAGCGCCACCGCGAGCAGCACCTCGGCCGCCTTCGACTGGCTGTACGCCACCCACGGGTCGTACGGGCGCCGCTCGAAGTGCGGATCGTCGAAGTCCACGCCGGCGCGCAGCTGCGCGCCGGAGCTGACCAGCACGATCCGGGCGTCCGCGGTGAAGTGCCCGGCGAGCCCTCGGATCAGCGCGAAGTGCCCGAGGAAGTTCGTCGCGAGCTGCAATTCCCACCCGTTGGCGGCGGTACGGCGCTCCGGCACGGCCATGATGCCCGCGTTGGCGATGAGCGCGTCGATCTGGCCGGTCCAGTTCCGCACGTACGCGGACACGGACTCCAGATCGGCGAGGTCGAGCTCGCGGCGCGACGGCGTGACCACCTCGGCGCCCGCGTCCCGCAGGGCCTTCGCCGCCGCCTCGCCGAGCCCCGACGTGCCGCCGGTGATCAGGACGCGCTTGCCGGTCAGGTCGACGCCGGCGAGCACCTCGGCGGCCGTGCCGGCGGCGCTGAACGGGATCGTGATGTCTGTCATGCTCCCAGTCTCGGCCCGGGCGGCTGGACGATGAATAGTTCAGAGTCCAGGATAGTTTCGTGAGCATCCAAACCGCGGACCCTCTCGAGGACGTGCTCGCCCTCGTCGGCACCACGAGTCACCTCTCTGTCGGCCTGGCCGCCGGCGGTCCCTGGGCGCTCGCCTTCGACCCGCCGCCCGCCGTGAAGTTCAACGCCGTACGGCGGGGAGCATGCTTCTTGATGGTCGACGGCGAGCAGATCCCGCTGGCCGCCGGCGACTGCTTCCTGCTCACCCGCCCGCGGGCGTTCGTCCTCGCCAGCTCCCCGGACCTCCCGCCCGAGCCGGCCCACCCGGTCTTCGCCGCCGCCGTCGACGGCGTCGCCCGCGTCGGCACCGCCGACGAGGTCTTCATCCTGGGCGGCCGCTTCGGCTTCGGCGAACGCGCCGAGGACCTGCTGCTCGACGCCCTGCCACCCGTCGTGCACGTGCCCGGCGCCTCCCCCGCCGCCGCCACCGTCCGCTGGGCCCTCGACCAGATCGACGCCGAACTGCGCGACCACCCGCCCGCCGCCGGCCTGGTCGCCGACCACCTGGCCCAGGTGATGCTGATCCACCTGCTCCGCCTGCACCTGCGCGACCACACCCCCACCGGCTGGCTGGCCGGCCTCGCCGACCCCGTGGTCGCCCCCGCCCTGCGCGCCCTGCACGCCCGCCCCGCTCACCAGTGGACCGTCGCCGAACTCGCGGCCGTCTCGGCGGTCTCCCGCTCCACCCTGGCCGCCCGCTTCAAACGGACCGTCGGCCAGGGCCCCCTCGACTACCTGACCCACTGGCGCATCGAACTCGCCTCCGCCCGGCTGCGCCGCTCCGACGGCACCCTGGCCGCCATCGCCCACCAGGTCGGGTACGGCTCGGAGAGCGCCCTGAGCACCGCCTTCAAACGTGTGACCGGCCAGACGCCCCGCGCCTACCGGAGCCGCTACTAGTGCGGGCGCTCCTCTACCTGGACGTCGACGGCGTCCTGCTACCGTTCGGCCCGCGCGCCCTCTCCCCCGCCGACCCGGCGAACCCGCTGCTGGGCCGGCTGAACCCCGCCGACGGTCCGGCGCTGCTCGCGCTGTCGTGCCGGCTCGTCTGGGCCACCACCTGGCTCGCCGAGGCCAACGACGTGATCGCCCCGCGCCTCGGCCTGCCCACGCTGCCGGTCCTCGACCCGCCGGCCGCGTCCCGCCCGCCCCTGCACGGCCTGCACTGCAAGACGGCCCCGATCACCGCCCACGCCGCCGGCCGCCCGTTCATCTGGCTCGACGACGAGATCACCGAGACCGACCGCTGGTGGATCGAGAACCAGCATCCCGGCCGCGCCCTGCCGCACCGCGTCGACCCCCGCACCGGCCTGACACCGGCCGACTTCGCGGCCGTCCACTCCTGGCTCAGGGCGTGAGGTGCCGCGTGTCGCCGAGAGCCACGACCTGGCGGTTGTGGAAGTAGTCGTCCTCCCGCAGCGTCGTGATGCTGCCCGAGGGCGCGCGCAGATTGACGTAGCCCAGCGACTCCACCGGCATCTTGATCCACGCCGCGACGACGAAGGTCAGCGCGAACCCGTGGGTGACCACGACGACGTGCTCGCCGGGCTGCCGCAGGATGTCGTCCATCGCCGCGTAGACGCGCTCCGCGAAGGCCGCCTTGGTCTCCGCTCCGTCGACGCCCTCGTGGTGGTTCATGCGGTCGCCCACCGCCGGCGGCGGCACGAACCTCGCGTCGAGCCACGCCTGCGGCCGACCCTCGGCGACGCCGTACGACTTCTCCCGCAGCCGCCGATCGAAGGCCGGCGCGGCGCCCAGCACCCGGCCGGCCTCGGCGGCGGTCTCCCGTGCCCGCCGCAGATCGGAGGAGAAGAGCGCGGCCCGCGAGCCGGCGGGGACGACCTCACGCAGAGCTCCCGCGATGGCGGTGGCGGCCCGCCGGCCCGCGGGCGTCAGCGGCGAGTCGTGCCAGCCGCCGACGACGTTCTCCAGGTGGTGGGCGGCCTCGGGATGGGCGACGACATAAACGGTGCGCACAGCCGCACACCATAGGCGGTGCCATGCCAGGTCGCGGCTTCACGGCCGAGCGCTACGACGAGGCCCTGCGCCGCGTCGACGCCCGCACTTGCACGACCGGCGAGGTCGCGGAACGGGCGGCCCTGACCGGCCTGGTGGCCGCGCTCGGGGCCGGCGGCGTCGACCGACCCGCGCGCGGCTCTCCCTCCGGCGCGAAGGTCTCGGCCAGCGACGGGTCGCCGAACAGCGTGATCACCACGATGCCGTCCTCGGCGACCGTCAGGACGGCCACGCCGTACGGCTCGCCGCGGAACCACGCCACCGCGGCGGGCTGGCCGTTGGCCTCGGCCGGCGCCATCCGCCACTCCCCCGGCACGCCCATCGACGGTGTGGCGAAGGCCAGGCACGCCTCCCGGCCGGTGTACGAGACGGGCGCGCCGACCGGGTCGATGGCCGCGTCCGCGCGCAGCACCTCGCGGAACGCGCCCGGGTCGGACGCCTCCCACGCCGCCATGTAGGCGGCCAGCAGCTCGCGAGCCCGCGGCGACGAGGCGTCCAGCACGTCGTCGCGGGCCGGGGCCACCTCGGCGAGCCGGGCCCTGGCGCGTTGCAGGGCGCTCTTCACGGCCGGCACCGACATGCCCAGCACGTCGCCGGTCTCGGCCGCCGACAGGGTCAGCACCTCGCGCAACAGCAGGACGGCACGCTGCCTGGGCGCGAGGTGCCGCAGCCCGGCCACGAACGCGAGCCGTACGCTCTCCCGCTCGGTCACCACGTCGAGCGGGTCGGCGGGGAACGGCTCGAACCGCGGCGGCAGCGCGCGCCGTTCCCGGTCCTCGATGACGTTCAGGCTGACGTTCGTGGCGATCCGGTAGAGCCACGTCCGCACCGACGACCGCCGCTCGAAGCTGCCCCACCCCCGCAGCGCGCGCACGTACGTCTCCTGCACGACGTCCTCCGCCTCGTGAAAGGCCCCGAGCATCCGGTACGCGTGGGCGAGCAACCCGCGGCGCTCCGCCTCGAACGCCTCGGTCAGAGCCCCAGCTTCGGGCGCACCCATGCGGCCAGCCTCCCGATCGCCTCGTCGGCCACCGGTGCGCGCCCGGCGGCCATCTGGAACGTGTGCTGCTGTCCCTCGAAGACGTCGAGCCGGGCACCGGTCAGCTTCGCCAGCCGTTCGCTGTCACCCCGGCCGCTCTCGTCGCCGCCGCACTGCACGTAGACCGGCGGCAGCCCGGACAGGTCGGCGTGGAAGGCGTTGACCTCCGGCGCCAGGCCGCTCATCCCGTCGGGCAGGTACTGCTCGATGAGCGCGCGCACCATCGGGCGGGTGAAGAACGGGTCGGTGCCGGCGCTCACCTCGTACGAGATCGAGGTCTGCTCAGGGTCCATGTCGATCCACGGCGACAGCAGCGCCAGCGCGGCCACGCGCGGCTCGCGCAGGGCGACCTGCACGGCCAGGCCACCGCCGGACGAGTCGCCGGCCAGTGCCACCCTCCGGGAATGGTCCAGGGCCCAGCGGTACGCCGTGAGCGCGTCCTCGATCTGCGCCGGGAACCGGAACTCGGGGGTGTGCCGGTACGTGGCGAGCAGGACCCGCACGCCGGCCGCCTTCGCGAGGTGCCCGTACATCTTGCGATGGGTGTAGAGCGACCCGCCCACGAAGCCGCCACCGTGCAGCGCGACGATCACCGCGCCGTCGGCGGCGCCGTGCGGGACGAGCCACATCGCCGGCACACCGGCCGCCGACACCTCCAGATAGTCCACGCCGCGCGGCTCGGCGGTCACATCGCCCCACTGGTCGTCCTGCCCCATGTCGCCGGCGGCCCAGCGGGCGTACATCTCTCGTATCGCGTCCATGTGAGTGCAGACAGCGGAGGCGCCCGAAAGGAATCGGTGCGTCACGGGGAACAGGGTTTTCCGGCGGTGACCGGGCCGATGGCGAAGGTGGGGCCGGCCGGGGTGAGCGTGCCGTAGAGGCAGGCGGAGCCGGTGGACGCCGCGAACGACGGGGACGCGACGACGATCTGCGTGAGGCCGGCCGAGCGCAGCGCCGCGCCGAGGTCGGGCCGTTCGCTGCCGGCCGCTTCGAGCAGCGAGAACTGGATGCGCAGCGCGTGGACGCACGCCTCGGCGCCGGGGACGGCTGCCTCCGGCACCACGCCGCGCCGGGCGGTCGGGGGGTTCTGCTGGGCCAGCGCCCGGCGTGCGCGCTCCCGCGCGTCGTTCAGGTCGAAGGAGGCGGACGGGTCCACCGTGGGGCGTGGCAGGGCGCCCCGCGCGCAGGTCGCCTCATCACGCCGCGGCGGGGGCAGCGGCATTGCGGACGCGGGCATCGCGGACCGCGGGACGGCGCCGGCGGATGGAGCCCGCATCTCTCCGGTGACGGTGACGGTGACGGCGCTCGCCGGCGTGGAGCCGGGCCGGCCGGTTCCCGGGGCGGCGCATCCGGCCAGCGCCATCATCATCGCCGCTGCCGCCGCCCAGCGGCTCGCCTGCATCTGCACCCGCGCCATGCCGCCTCGCCCGTCAGCACCCGTGTGCCCCATCTGCGCGACCGTAGCCGACATCGACAGAATCCGCTGTCATGGCGGGCGCACCGCGCGCCTCGGGTGGCGGCGGACGGTGGACAGAACGTTCGTTCTGCCTGTCGGCACGCCGGAGCAGAGGCGCCCCAGAGGTGGACAGAACGTTCGTTCTGCCTCCCCGCACACCGGAGCAGAGGCGCGCCCAGAGGTGGACAGAACGTTCGTTCTGCGAAATGCGGCGGCGGACGCGTCAGCCACACGGTCGGGTGACTGTGTTTCGAGTGGGCGCCGCGGCGTTCGAAGATGGCGTGGGTGGGCCGGCGACTCCGGAGGGAAACGTGCTGTCCGAAAGAACCCTGGCTGCCGAGATCTCGGCTGTGGCGACGCTCGCGGCGGGGCCCGAGGAGCGTGCTCGGGCGCTGCTGGAGCCGGTGCGCAGGCTGATGGCGTTCGACGCGGCGGCGGTCACGCTGTTCGATCCGGTGGGGCGGCGGCAGGTGACGCTGGCTCGGGAGGGCTATCCCGAGAAGATGCGGCAGTACATGCGCGGGGTCGAGTTCGCGGTGGATCTGGAGACCGTGGGGCTGCGGCGCAACGCGCTGCCGGTGCGGGTGGAGGATGTGCCCGTACCGCCGGAGACCGTGCCGGTGTGGCGCGACTATCTGCTGCCGGCGGGGTTCGGGGACGGGTTCGGGGTGGGTCTGTTCACCTCGGACGGGCGGTTCCTCGGGTCGCTGATCGCGAACAGCGAGTCGGCCCCGCTGTCGGACGAGAACCGCATGGTGCTGCACCGGCTGGTGCCGCTGATCGCGCACGCGGTCGACCCGCTGCGCACGGTGTCGGCGTTGGCGGAGGTGGTGGCCGACGCTGTGGCGGGGCGGGTGCTCACGCGTGCGGGAGAGACGCTGGAGTTGGCCGGCCTGCCGGGCCACCGGCTGCTGACCCCGGACTCGCCGACGACGCGGGCGGCCCTCGCCGTGCTTGCGGAGGGGCAGGTGAGCGGGTCGTTCCTGTGCCCGGACGGTGACCGGGTGGTCCGGGTGACCGCGCTCGCGTGCCCGCCGCAACCGCCGGGGCACCTGCGCGCCGTACTGCTGATCTCGCCGCCGCCGGGCACCGGCCTCACCCGGCGTGAGTTGCAGGTGCTGGGGCTGCTGATCGAGGGGTACACGAACGCGGGCATCGCCGAGGCGCTCTACGTGACCGTGCGGACGGCCGTCACGCACATCGAGCACGTCATGGCCAAGCTGGGCGTCACGTCCCGCACGGTCGCGGCGACCCGGGCGCTGCGGGCCGGGCTCTACATTCCGGCATCGGTATTTCTTCCGATACGCAAGGCCGGGGCGGTCCCGCAGGCTGGCGTTCATGGGAATGCTGGTCACGAGCGTCCGCAAGGGTGACGCCACTGTCCGGATCACTGTCATGGGCGAGCTGGACGCCGCCACGGCTCCTCGCCTGCGGGCCGAGGCCGCCAAGGCGATCACCGGCGGGGTGCGCACGGCCGAGCTCGACCTCGCGGGGGTGACGTTCCTGGGCGTGCCCGGCGTCCGCGAGATCATGAGCCTGCGGGAGAGCACTCAGGTGGTGCTGGTTCACAAGAGCAACGTGGTCGACTGGGTGATCCGCTGCGTCTGCCCGGAGCTGGTCGTCACTCTGTGAGGGCGAGGCGCACCCGCTTGGCGTGCGCGGCGGCTCGGCGACGCGTCGGGGCGCGATTCCGTTTACGTGCGTGAGGAAGCACTCTCTGTTCACCGGGAATCTTCCGGTACGGCGCCGAGGGGTCGTAACGTGGCGCGGTGACATCTGTGAAGCAGGAGCGGGTCGACAAGGTCGTCCGACGGGTCAGCGGCGCCGAGCGCACCTTCGCGGCGCGGCACACCGCGTACGCCGCGCCCATCCGCGCCTCTCTCGGCAAGCTGCGCGACGAGCTCGAGCGCGCCCACGACAAGTGCGACCTGGCCGGCGAGCGCGAGTGGGCCACCTACATGGCCTCGCTCGACCAGGGCCTCGCCGAGCTCGACGTCGAGGTCGGCCGCGCCGCCGAGGGCCGCGACACGCGCAGCGTCGAGCAGGTGCTCGCCCATCACACGTCCGCCCTCGCCGAGGCCGGCTGGCGCCTCCAGTTCAGCCTCGGCAAGAGCTAGATGTGGCCGTACGGGACTCAGATCCTCTACCGCTACGGCCGTGACGGGCGCGCGGGCTTCGTCCGCACCGGCCGGGTGATCGCCGACGACGGCGACGGCCTGGCGCTCTGGATCGGCCCCGGCTCACCCCAGATCGAGTCCGTCCCGGTCGACGGGCGTCCCCTGCGCGACCGGCCCGTCCGCGAGCGCTTCGAGGTCGAACGCGTCCGCGAGCGCACCACCTGGCGCGGCCCCGGCATCGTGCAGTTCGCCCCGGCGCGCGGCGACTGGTCGGTCTGGTGGTTCTTCACCGGCGAGGGCGACTTCGAGGGCTGGTACGTCAACCTCGAGTCGCCGCGCGTGCGGTGGGCGGGCGGGGTCGACAGCAGCGACCGCGCCCTCGACGTGGTGATCACCCCGGATCGCGTGGCGCGCTGGAAGGACGAGGACGAGTTCGCCGAGCTGACCGGCCGCCCGGGGCGCTGGCCGGCGTCGCAGGCCGCCGGGATCCACCGCACGGGCGAGGAGCTGATCGCGCGCGCGGCCGCCGGCGAGCCGCCGTTCGACGGGCGCTTCACCTCGTACCGCCCCGACCCCGCCTGGCAGCCGGTGAGCCTGCCGGGCGACTGGGACCGGCCGCACCTCGCCGGTCCCTGAGCCGGCCCGCTCGGTCAGACGGTGCGCAGGGCCTCGGTGGGTGAGAGCCGCGCCGCTCGCAGCGCCGGGTAGAGGCCGGCGCATCCCCCGATCACCACGGCCGTGGCGAGGCCGGCCCCGACGGCGGTCGCCGGCACCAGGACCGGCCAGCCTCGGGCGGTGGCCATCGCGGAGGTGACCGCGGCGCCCAGCAGCACCCCGGCCGCGCCGCCGGCCGCGCCGAGCACCAGGGACTCCAGCAGGAACTGGGCCGCGACGTGGTGCCGGGTGGCGCCCAGGGCGCGGCGCAGGCCGATCTCGGTGCGCCGCTCGAGCACCGAGACGACCAGCACGTTGGCGATGCCGATGCCGCCCACGAGCAGCGCGACCGCGCCGAGGCCGAGCAGCAGGACGGTGGTGCCGCTGGCGACGGCGAGCCGGGCGGTGAGCGCCTCCGACGGCCGGCTCACCGCGGCCTCCTCGGGATGAGCGGGGTTGGCGGCCCGCCCGATGAGCCCGGCCACCTCGTCGGTGCGGTCGGTCCGTGCCCGTACGAAGATCCTCGTGGGGTTGCCCTGATAGCCGAAGTCGGCGGTCGCCGCCGGGGCGCCGATCAGCGCGGCCGCGTCCAGCTCGGGCGCCAGCTCCATCGGCGCCATCAGGCCCACCACCGCGTACCATCGCTCGCCCAGATAGACGCGCGGACGGTCGGCGACGTCCCGGATGCCCAAGACCGTGGCCGCGTAGTGGCCGAGCACCACCGCCGGGTAGCGGGCCAGCGCCGCGTCGAGGAACCGTCCGTGCGTCATGGTGCCGTCCAACGTGGACAACAGGGCGGGATCGGCGACCCGGACGGACAGGCCGCCGGTCCGGCCGCTGGGGATCCGGTCGGTGCGATAGACGCGGACGTCGAGGGTCGCGGTCGCCGCCGCGGAGAGGACCCCGTCGGTACGGGCCACCGCGGCACCCGCCGTGACCGGCAACTCGGCCTCGGCGCCGCGCAGCGTCTTGCCGTTGGCCACCGTGAGCAGGTTGGTGCCGAGCCGGTCGATGCGCGACAGCACGTCGGCGTGGCTGGACCGGGTCACCCCGAGCACCGCCACCATCGCGGCGACGCCGATCGCCACCCCCAGGATGGACAGCGCCGCCCGGCCGGGCCGGGAGCGCAGGCCGACGGTGCCGACCGGCACCAGGTCCGCGGCGCGCAGGCGGGACCTCACGACGGCCTCCCGGTGTCCCGGACGACCACGCCGTCGCGCAGCTCGACGCGCCGCCGCATGGCCGCGGCGACCCGTTCGTCGTGCGTGATCACCACGATGGTGACCCCGCCGGCGTTGAGCTCGCGCAGCAGCGCCACGACGCCCTCGCCGCTCGCCGAGTCCAGGTTGCCGGTGGGCTCGTCGGCCAGCACCACGGCCGGCCGGCCGGCCAGCGCGCGGGCGATCGCCACCCGCTGCCGCTCGCCGCCGGAGAGATGGGCGGCGCGGAAGTCCGCGCGCCCGCTCAGCCCGACGCGTTCCAGGGCGGCGCGGGCGGCCACCCGGCGCTGCTCGGCCGGCACCCCGCGATAGAGCAGCCCGGTCGCCACGTTCTCCAGCGCGCTCAGCCGTTCCATCAGGACGAACTGCTGAAAGACCACGCCGAGGCGGTACGCGCGCACGGCGGACAGACGGCGGTCGCCCAGCTTCTCCACCGGCTCACCGGCGATGCGCACCGACCCGCCGGTGGGCCGGTCCAGGCCGGCGGCGACGTGGAGCAGCGTGGTCTTGCCGGAGCCGGACGGTCCCGCGACCGCGACCAGGTCCCCGGCGTCGACGGTGAAGGTGACGCCGCGCAGCGACTCCACCGGCGGCGTGCCGGGATAGACCTTACGGACGTCGGCGAGCTCGAGCACCGCGGTCATGACGCCGGCACCTCCACGGTCTGGCCGGCGGTCAGTCCCCGGACGATCTCGACCTGGCCGCTGCCGTCGTCGAAGGCGCCCGGCTCGACCGGCACCGGCACACCGCCGGCGAGCCGGACCTGGTAGCCGCCGCCCGGCCGGGCGAGCAGGGCCGCGACGGGCACGAGCAGCACGCCGGGCCGGCTGTCGGTGACGATGTCGACCGTCACCGGCGCCTGGTCGAGCCCGTAGCCGCGGGGCAGGCGGACGGCGACGGTGACGGCCACCGTGGCGGGGCCCTCGGAGGGTGCCGCGGCCACATCGCCCACCGAGGTGACCCGCCCGGGCACCGGGCCGCCGCCGGGGAGCGAGACCTCGACCCGGTCGCCGGCCCGCACGGCGCCCCGGTCGGCGGTCTCGAGCTGGGCGACGACGGCCGGGGTGGTGGAGGTGCCGGTGAGCACGGTCGCGTCGGGCCCGGCCGTCGCGCCGGGGCGCACCGGCGATCCGGTGACCCGCAGCGGGGTGGGCAGGAAGACGACCTGGGCCTGGGTGAGCCGTCCGGTGCGGCGGTACGCGGGCCGGCCCCACGATCTCTCCCACCGCCGGATCGCCGCGGCCGTCGCGGCGCCGAAGTGCCGGTCCACGGTGATCCGCCGATCGGGATCGAAGCCCATCGCGACCAGGTTCTGCTCGAGCTGGCGGACGTCGGGGCCGTCGCTCATCCCGTACCGGAAGTCGCGATAGGCCGGCACGGCGCCCAGCAGCAGGCGCACCGGCACGTCGGCCACCCGGTAGAGGATGCCGCCGCGGCCGACGCGCTCGCCGGGCCCCGGCACCGCGGTGAGCACGCCGGGCGCGCCGCGATGACCGACGGCGTACGAGCCGGCGTACCCGAGCATGCCTCCGATCTGGAGGCGCCGGCTCAGCGTGCCGCGCACCACCTCGGCGGTGCCGGTGGCCACCTCGGCCACCGGGGCCTCCGGCTCGTCACGGGACGCGTACGCCACCCCGGCGGCGAGCGGTGCGACGGCCACGATCGCGAGCGCGGCGCCGGTCACCCGCCTCACTTCTTCACCTCGTTGCCACCGGTGATCCGGACGTCGCCGTCCCAGACGGTCCGGCAGGCCTCCGACACGTGGTTGATCTTGTCGCCGGGCACGCCGTTCGCCAACGGGGTGCCGCCGAGATCGAACTCGCCCTGGGCGTTCGGGTCGGGGAAGCCGGGCAGACCGTTGCGCCGGGCGCACTCGGCGAACTCGGCGAGCTTGCGCAGGTCGTCGGCGGAGAACTGCTGACGCGGGCGGAAGGCGTTCGCCGGATACCGGTCCTCGATCGCCTTGCACGCCTCGATGATCGCGGGACGGGTGCGCAGGTCGTCCTTCCAGTTGTAGCCGTCCTGCGGCGGGAACTGCAGATAGCCCTCGGGGGTGAGGTCCGCGTCGGGCATCCGGGTCAGGCCCTTGTCGCGCAGGCACTGCACCCATTCCTGGCCCAGAGCCAGCAGCTCCTGCCGGCCGGCGGAGGCCGACGGCGAAGGGCTTGCGGGGTCGCCCGAGTCGCATCCGGACAGGACGGCCCCGAGCAGTACGGTGATCAGCACAGTGGACGTCGTTTTTGTCATGGCTCCACGGTGGCCCCGGCGAGGGCCCATCTCGTCCGCCCGCGGTCGGTCCTTCCGCGCCCCGGTCGTACCACGGATGTAGCACCTGAGTCGGACGCCGCGAGCGCCCGCGCTTCCTACGATGAGGGCGTGCCCCGGTTCGTGCCGCGCCGCTTTCTCGTCGACGCCGCCCTGGCGCTGGCGCTCCTCGCGCTGACCCTGGGGCCCGGCGCGGGGACCGGGCTGCTCGTCGACGGCAAGCCCGGGCTCGGCCTCCTGGAGCGCCTCGGCGTGCCGGTCGACGCCCCGTGGTGGCTGTTCGCCGGCCTGGTTCTCGCCGGCGTGCTGCTCCGGCAGCAACGGCCCGTCGCGGCGCTGGTGCTCGCCACCGCCGGCACCGCCGGCCATCTGGTCCTCCAGACGAAGCTCCAGCTGCTCGACCTGGCGCTGCCCCTGGTGCTCTACACGGTGGCGACGGTCGCCCGCCGCCGGCGGACGGCTCTCGCGCTGCTCGGCGTCACGATGCTCCTGACCTACGCGGCGATGCTGACCGGTCGCGCGGACGTGCAGCGGCGGGAGGCGAAGCTGTCCGGCAAGCAGGCGGCGCCGGTGGCCGGCCACCGGTTCTCGGCCGACGCGCTGGCCGACGCCGGCCAGGCGGTGCTCGAGATGTGGCTGTTGCTGGCGGTCGCGGTCGCCGCCGGCGACGGCATGCGCAGCCGGCGCGCCCACCTGGCGGCCGTCGAGCAGCGGACCGCCGACCTGGCCCGCGAGGAGCGCCAGCGGGCGGCGCTCGCCGTCGCGGCCGAGCGCGCCCGGATCACCCGCGAGCTGCACGACGTCGTGGCCCACGGCATGTCCGTGATGGTGGTGCAGGCGCAGGGCGCGGCGGCAGCCCTCGACCGCCATCCGGACCGCACGGCCACCGCGCTGCGGCACGTGATCGAGACCGGGCGCTCGTCGCTCGCCGAGATGCGCCGGTTGCTCGCCGCGGGGCGCGGCGACACGGCCGGCGACCCGGAGCTCGCGCCGCTGCCCGGCATCGGCGCGGTGCCGGCGCTGGTCGACCGGTCACGCTCCGCGGGCATGCGGGTCGAACTGCACGTCGAGGGCGTTCCGGCGGCCGTGCCGGCCACGGTCGACCTGTCGGCGTACCGCATCGTGCAGGAGGCTCTGACCAACACGCTCAAGCACGGCGGCCCGGGCGCCGGTGCGCGGGTGCGGCTCGCGTTCGGCGCCGAACGGCTGCTCGTCGAGGTCGCCGACGACGGCCGTGGCCCGGCCGAGGGCGCGGACGGGCGGGGCAACGGCCTGCGCGGCATCGCGGAGCGGGTGTCCATGCTCGGCGGTGACCTGGCGGCCGGCCGCGACCCCGGCGGCGGGTTCCGGGTGACCGCGACCCTGCCGCTGACCGTCCGCGATCCGCTGGCGGCCGACCGGTGAGCGTGCGGGTGGTCCTGGTCGACGACCAGACGCTGGTGCGCACCGGCTTCCGGCTGGTGCTCGACGAGACCGGCGACATCGAGGTGGTCGGCGAGGCGGCCGACGGCGCCCAGGCGCTGGACGTGGTGGCGCGCACCCGGCCGGACGTCGTGCTGATGGACGTGCGCATGCCGGGCCTCGACGGCATCGAGGCGACCCGCCGCCTGCGGTCCGCCGCCCACCCCCCCCAAGGTCATCATCTTGACCACCTTCGACCTGGACGAGTACGTGCTCGCCGGCCTCCGTGCCGGGGCCAGCGGGTTCCTGCTCAAGGACGCGCTCGCCGACGACCTGATCTCGGCGGTACGGGTCGTCGCCGCCGGCGAGGCGGTGGCGGCGCCCAGCGTGACCCGCCGCCTGATCGCCCACTACCTCGGCAGCAGCCCGTCCCGCGCGGCCGCCGCCGATCGGCTCGCCGCCCTCACCACCCGGGAGCGCGAGGTGCTGGCGCTGGTCACCCACGGCCTGTCCAACGCCGAGATCGCCGCCGCGCTCTTCGTCTCGGAGAGCACCGTCAAGACCCACGTCGGCCGCGTCCTGGGCAAGCTGGGCCTGCGCGACCGGGTGCAGGCGGTGATCGTGGGCTACGAGTGCGGGCTGGCGCCGCGTTAGTCCTGCTCGCGCAGCATCGCCCAGACGACCTTGCCCTCGCGGGTGGGCAGGGCGCCCCAGCCCTGCACGGCCGCCGTGATGATGCGCATCCCGTGGCCGCGCCCGTCGCCGGTCGCCGGCATGCGGGGGCTGCGGTCGTAGACGGCCAGGTGCAGGTAGGGGCTGCGGCGGGTGACCGGCCGGCGCACCTGCCCGCGATGCGAGATCACCACGTCGATCGGCGTGCCCGCGTGCACCACGGCGTTGCCGACCAGCTCGGTGGCGACCAGCCGCGCCCTCGGCAGCAGCAACGGCATGCCCCATTCCTCGCAGGCCGCGGTCACCAGCTGGCGGGCGGTGGCCGCCGACGAGGGGCGGGGATGCAGCTGAAGGCGCACCTGCGAGGTCGTGGTCCGATGGCTGGTGATCGCGGTGCGTGCGGAGCGGATCGACGCGTATCCGGGCATGTGCCGCAGCCCCACGGCCAGCTGCGGGGAGGCCATGCACGCCACGACGGGCACGGGCGGCTCCATGCGCTCGCCCTGCGCGGCCGCGGTCAGCCACAGCGACGTGCTCGCGCCCCGCGGATCCTCGAAGGCGGAGAGGTCGAGCACCAGCCCCGCCGGATGGCCCGCGAGACACTTGTTGATCATCCGGTACGACTCGAGCCAGACCTGCCGGTTCCAGCGTCCCCGCACCGCCATCTCGATGATGCCGGTGTCATGGTCCAGGACAGCCGTGACCGCCTCGACGTCAGCTTGTCGACCCACGGACCGGGCATATCACGGCCCTCGTGGGGCGGCCAATCCCCGGTAGGGGGCAACTTCCCGACCGCCGGGCGACGCCGCAGGTCAAGCGCCGGCCGGCGGGAACTGTCGGCAGGACGTCAGCCGGCGTCCTGCGGCGTCCCCGCGCGCCGGATGGTCTCGCGCACCTCGTCCGGCGGCACCTCATGAGCTCGGTACGCCGCCGCGGCCTCCCACTCCGCCGCGGCCAGCGTCCGGTCCCGCTCGGCGTGCTCGGCGGCCCCGGCCACCCGGTCGGTCATCTGGTCGTGGACGCGCGCGCTCATCTCCGCCGTACGCGCCGCCATCTCCGCGGAATCCGCCAGGCTCTCGAAGGACTCCGCCGCGCGATCATGCTGTTCGTCATGGGTGCCCATGACTCACTATGCACCAGTTCGGCGCACGCCGCCCGGTGCATGCCCGCCGTTCGGGCATACTCCGCGTGCCGACTGGTCCCGCGCGCTGGACGACCTGCACCGGGCGCTCCTGCCGGGTGCCACGCCGGCGTTCGAGTCGCGCAACCCGTCCGCGCGGGCCTGGGAACGATGGGCCCGCACCGACACGCTGCGCACCGTCGACGGCTCGCTGGGGTTCGCCGGACCGAGCGCGCTCCGCTAAGCGAGAACGAACGTTCTGTCCACCTCTGGGCGCGCCCCTGCTCCGGCGTGCCGAGAGACAGAACGAACGTTCTGTCTCGTGCGGGGCGGGAGCGGTCGGGCCGGCGCAGCCCGCCAGGGCTCCAGGGTTCGCCGCGCTATGGCCGTGCGACCACACCGCTACCGACGCCAGGCCACGATCGACCGGTGACCAGTTGCCTGACTCGGCGCCGCGGCGTGTCTGACGCGCCGGGTGGCCGGTCCGCGAAGCGGGCCGGCCACCTTTCTTCGAGGGGGCGGAGGGAAGGCTCTATTTCACCGAGCCCAGGGAAAGACCCTGGACGAGCTTGTCCTGGGCGGCGAAGCCGGCCACCAGCACGGGCAGGGACACCACGAAGGCGGCCGCGCACAGCTGGGCCAGGAACAGGCCCTGGCTGGTGACGAAGGCGGTCAGGAAGACGGGTGCCGTCTCCGCCACGGTGGCTGTCAGCACGCGGGCGAAGAGCAGCTCGTTCCAGCTGAAGATGAAGCAGATCAGCGCCGTGGCGGCGATGCCGGGGGTGACGACGGGGGCGATGACCGAGCGCAGCGTCTTGATCAGGCCGGCGCCGTCCATGGAGGCCGCTTCGAGCATTTCGACGGGGACCTCGGAGAGGAACGAGCGCATCATCCAGACGGCGATGGGCAGGTTCATCGACGTGTAGAAGACGATCAGCAGCCAGATGTTGTCGAGCAGGCCGGTGTTCTGGGCGAACAGGTACAGCGGCAGCAGGCCCGCGACGACGGGGAGCATTTTGGTGGAGAGGAAGAAGAACAGGACGTCGCTCCACTTTTGCACGGGCTTGATCGACAGGGCGTACGCGGCGGGGATGGCGAGCACGAGCACCAGGGCCGTGGAGACGATGCTCGCCGTGAGCGAGTTGAGCAGGGGCGGCCAGGGTGAGGCGCCGCCGGAGAAGAACTCGCGGTAGCCCTCCAGGGTCAGCGGGGCGAAGACGGACGGCGGGTTGGTCGCGGCGTCGGCCTCGGAGTGGAACGACGTGAGGACCATCCAGAGGACCGGCAGCACGAAGAGGATGCCGACCACCCAGGCGAGCAGGGTGAGCCAGGCGCCGCCGCGTTCGCGGCGCTTCTTGACGGGCTCGCCGCGCTGGTCGCGCGTGGCGGGCACGGGACCGGTGGTGGTGACGCTCATCGACCCGCCTCCTGCCTGAAGAGCGACGAGACCGTACGCAGGGCGAACGTCGCGATGATGATGGTGCCGAGGACGACCACGACCGCGGCGGCCGAGGCCCTGCCGTAGTCGTGGGCCTGGTAGAAGATCTGGTAGATCGTGTACGGCAGGTTGGCCGTGCCGAGGCCGCCGGACGTGATCGTGAAGACCGCGTCGAAGTTCTGGACGATGTAGATGGAGCCGAGCAGCGCGCCCAGCTCCAGGTACTGCCGCAGGTGGGGCAGCGTCATGCTGGTGAAGATCTGCCAGTTGTTCGCGCCGTCGATGCGGGCCGCCTCGATCACGTCGAGCGGGCGGCCCTGGAGGCCGGCGAGCAGGATCAGCATCATGAACGGGGTCCACTGCCAGACCAGCGAGAAGATGACCGCCCACAGCGGCATGTTGCTGATCCAGTCGGGCTGGGGTGGGTTGTCCGAGCCGAACAGGCCCCAGACCCAGGTGAGCGCGCCGTTGAACAGGCCGTACTCGGGGTTGTAGAGCGCGTGCTTCCAGATCAGCGCGGCCGCCACGGGCACGACCAGGAACGGCGCGATCATCATGGTGCGCACCGCGCCGCGTCCCCGGAACTTGCGGTCGAGCAGCAGGGCGATGCCGAGGCCCAGGATCAGGCTGATCAGGACGACGCCGGCGGTCAGCAGGATCGTCGTCCACACCGCGTCGCGCATGTTCACGTCGGTGAACACGCGCACGAAGTTGTCGAAGCCGGCGAAGCCGCGCTCGTCGGGGTAGTACGCGTTCCAGTCCATGAACGAGATGACCAGGGTGGCCACGAACGGCAGCTGGGTCACCACGATCATGAAGATCAGGGCGGGCATCAGCGGCGCGCGGCGCGCCCAGGCGGAGGTGCGGCGGGCCACGCCGGGTGGCGGTGTCTCGGCGGTGCCGGCCCGGGACTTCTCGGCGACGGAAGTCATGGTCATCCCTCCTGCCGTGACTGGTAACGCTCGGAGACGTCCTCGGCCAGCCGCTGCCCGCGTTCCAGCGCCTCGTCCACGCTCATCTGGCCGGCGATGGCCGAGCTCACGTACTGCGACACCTGCGTGCCGAGGTCGGTGAACTCGGGGATGTCGATGAACTGGATGCCGATCGCGGGACGCGGCTGCACGCCCGGGTTGCGCGGGTCGGCGCTCTCGATCGCGGCCTTGGTGGGCTCGGCGAAGGCGGACGCCACGCCCAGGTAGTCCTGGTTCTCGTAGGTGGAGGCGCGCTTGCCGGCGGGGACGCTGGACCAGCCGACCTGCCGGCCGACCAGTTCCTCGTACTGCTTGCTCGACGCCCACGAGATGAACTTCCAGGCGTTGTCCTTCTTCTCGCTGGCCTGCTGGATGCTCCACGACCAGGCGTAGAGCCAGCCGGAGGACTTCGTCCGCTCGACCGGCGCGGCCACGTACCCGATCTTGCCCTTGACCGGGGAGTCGTCCGCCTCGAGCGAGCCGGCGGCGCTGGTGGCGTCGTACCACATCGCGACGTTGCCCTGGATCAGGTTGTTCAGGCATTCGGTGAAGCCGGCCTGCGGGGCGCCGTTCTCGCCGTGCGCCCGCACCAGGTCCACGTAGAACTGGGTGGCCTGCTTGAACTCGGGCGCGTCGACCTTGGCGGTCCAGTCCTTCTCGAACCACGTGCCGCCGAAGGTGTTGACCACCGTGGTCAGCGGGGCGAAGATCTGGCCCCAGCCGGGCTGGCCGCGCAGGCAGATGCCGCGCATGCCGGGCTGTCGGTTGTCGACCCGGGCGGCGATCTCGGCGACCTGCCGCCAGGTCGGATCGGCGGGCATCTGGACGCCGGCCGCGTCGAGCACGTCCTTGCGGTACATGAGGAACGACGACTCGCCGTAGAAGGGCTCTCCGTAGAGCTTGCCGTCGTCGGCGGTCAGCGACTGGGTCATCGGCGCGAGGATGTCGCCCTGGTCGAAGGCGGTGTCCGCGGCGACGTAGCCGTCGAGCGGGGCGATCCACTTCGACTTCGCGTAGATCGGGATCTCGAAGTTGCTCAGCGAGGCCACGTCGTACTGCCCGGCCTGGCTGGAGAACTCCTGGCTGATCTTGTCGCGGACGTCGTTCTCGGGCAGCACCGTGAAGTTGACGTTGATGCCGGTCTCACGGGTGAAGTGGTCGGCGGTGAGCCGCTGCAGATCGATCATCTGCGGGTTGTTCACCATCAGGACGTTGATGCTGTTCGGGCCGCCGCCGCCCGGGCCGCCACCCCAGCCGGCGCACCCGGTCAGGGCCAGCGTGGCAACGGCGGAAGCGGCGAGCACAGCGCGGATCTGCCTGCCTGACATGGGGCCTCCCCATCGAGGCCCGGCGCCCTGTGACGCCGGTTACACCGGACCTCAGTAGATGCCTGAGATCGACACAATGTCAACCGTTCGTCACGTTACGTTGAAGGAACGGGCAAAAGCGGATGGGGCGGACGTCCTAACTGGAGGTCACCCGCGCCTCGTTGCCGAAGACCGCGACGACGTCACCCGGGTGCAGCTGGCGGCCCCGGCGCGTGTCCACCTCGCCGTTCACGGTCACGTCCCCGGAGGCGATGAGGACCTTGCCCTCTCCCCCGGTGTCGATGAGGTCGGCGAGCTTGAGGAACTGTCCGAGTCTGATCATGTCGCCGTCGATGGGAACGTCTCGCATGGGGCCATCATGCCGCGTGCCGCGACGAAAACTTTGCCGGACTCGTTGAACCTTTCCCGCGTGTGATCCGAACTACCCCCCGTGAGGCCCTTTCTCCTGACACACCGCCACCTGGCCCGCCGCGCGGGCGTCCCCGCCGCCGCCGCGCTACTCGGCGCGCTGATCGCGACCCCGGCCCTGGCCGACGTGACGGTCTCGCCCGCCACCGCCCCGCAGGGCGAGGGCGAGAACCTGACCTTCCACGTCACCAACACCGGCACCCAGCCGATCCACACGATCACGCTGAGGCTGCCGGCGGACACGCCGGTCGCCGAGGTCTATCCGCTCTCCGTCGACAACTGGGCGCCGAAGATCGAGATGAAGGACCTCTCGACGCCGCTGCCCACCATCCACGGCGACACGAAGGCCACCGAGACCGCGGCGTCGATCACCTGGCTGGCGATGCCGGGCAAGGACCTCGCCCCCGGCAAGGGCACCGACGTCCGCGTCGCGATCGGGCCGCTGCCCACCCTGTCGTCGATGCGGTTCACGGTCGCCACCACGTACGCCGACGGGAAGGCCGGCCCCGCGATGCCGCCGGCGGACCTGAAGCTGACGCCGGGCACCGGCGGGGCGCCGGCCGGGCACAACGCCCACGGCGGGAGCACCGCGACGACCGGCACGAGCGACGCCGAGGCGCAATATTTCGCCCAGACGGTCGCGGACGCCGAGCGCGGCACGTCGCTCTGGGCGATCGGCGGCTGGGTCGTCGCCGGCCTGGTGCTGCTCGGCGGCGCCGTCGTGATGTTCCGCGGCCGGCACCGCGCGGCCGAGGACGACGACGAGCCCGACGAGGAGGAGACCAAGGCCGAGGACCAGAAGGAGCCCGTCACGGCCGGCTCCGGCAAGTGGGCCTACAAGGGCTGACAGAAGACTCCCGCGCTGGTGGACGCGGGAAACCGTCGTGACGACGCGCGTGGGGCGCGGCTCACGACCGGCGGGTGGGGCCGTTGGGCACGGCCCGCGACTCGCGGACGAGGGGTGGGGTTTCGTGACCCCACCCCTCGAGCACGCTCAGACGGAGACGGTACGGGGTGACTTCAGGGCCTCGACGATCTCGCGCTCGACCCGTTCGGCGTCCTCGTGCGGCACCTGGCAGGTGCCCGCCGCGACGTGACCGCCACCGCCGTAGCGCAGCATCACCTCGCCGACGTCGACCGGTGAGCTGCGGTCGAGGATCGACTTGCCGCAGGCGAAGACCGTGTTGAGCTTCTGCCGGCCCCAGATCACGTGCACGGAGACGCGCGACTCCGGGAACAGCGCGTACACCATGAACCGGTTGCCGGCGTGGATGACCTCCTCGTCGCGCAGGTCGACCACGACCACGTCGCCGTCGAGCCGGCTGACCCGCTTGAGCTGCTCGACGAAGAGGTCGTACTGGCTCTGGAAGAGCTCGGCGCGCTCGGCGACGTCGGGCAGGGCAAGGATCTCGCCGACGTCCTGGTGCTCGATGCACGCGTCGATGAGCTGCATCATGAGCTGGTAGTTGGAGATCCGGAACTCGCGGAAGCGGCCCAGCCCCGTACGGCTGTCCATCAGGAAGTTGAGCAGGGTCCACCCCTCGGGGTGCAGGATGTCGTCGAGCTCGTAGTGCGCGGAGTCGGCCTGGTCCACCGCGCGCATCAGGTCGTCGGAGACCTTGGGGAAGCGGGCGGCGCCGCCGAAGTGCTCGTAGATCACCCGGGCGGCCGACGGGGCGTCCGCGTCGATGACGTGGTTCGCCAGGTTGCCCTCGTTGCGCAGGGTCTCGGAGTGGTGGTGGTCGAACACCATGTGCGCGCCCGGCGCGTACGGCAGATTGGTCAGGATGTCGTTCTCGGTGACCTCGACCTCACCGTCCTGGACGTCCTTGGGGTGGACGAACTTGATCTCGTCGATCATGTCGAGGTGGCGCAGCAGCACCGCGCAGACCAATCCGTCGAAGTCGCTACGGGTCACGAGCCGGTACTTCACGGGGGCCCCCTCAGGCGCGCGGACTAGTTCACCCTATTTTGCCACCTTTGTCGCTGTATCCCGCGTCGCATCGAGGGATGGATCTGAACCGCACGGGGTCAAGTCTGCGTAGGGTTTTCCCGGACGGTCACGACGGTCGGAGGACACGCACAATCATGGACAACGTCCCTCAGCTCATCCAGGAGCGCAGCGCACCACCCGCCACGCTGGTGATCTTCGGCGCGTCGGGTGACCTGACCCGGCGCAAGCTGCTCCCGGCCGTGGAGAGCCTCGCGCGGCACAACCGCCTGCCCAGCGAGTTCGCCCTGGTCGGCGTGGCCCGCACCCCGATGGAGGACGAGCAGTTCGCGTCCAGCGCGCTCACCGGCCCCTCCCTCTCGGACAAGCCGCAGCTTCAGGGCGGCATCCGGTACGTGTCGGGCGGCTACGACGACCCGGAGACGTACAAGAGGCTCGCCGAGACCCTCGACGAGCTCGACGCCCAGCGCGGCACGTCGGGCAACCGGCTGTTCTACCTCTCGACGCCCGCCGAGGCGTTCGAGCCGGTGATCAACGGGCTGGCCGGCGCCGGGCTCAACCGGGCCCGCGAGGGCTCGTTCTCGCGGCTGGTCATCGAGAAGCCGTACGGCCGCGACCTGACGACGGCGCGCGAGCTCGACTCCGTGGTGCACGGCGCGTTCGACGAGCCGCAGGTCTTCCGCATCGACCACTACCTGGGCAAGGACACCGTCCAGAACGTGCTGGCGCTGCGCTTCGCCAACTCGATCTTCCAGCCGATCTGGGACCGCTCCTGGGTCGACCACGTGCAGATCACGGTCGCCGAGACGCTCGGCGTCGGCACCCGCGGCGGCTTCTACGAGCACGCCGGCGCCATGCGCGACATCGTGCAGAACCACGTGCTCCAGGTGCTCGCGCTCGCGCTGATGGAGCCGCCGGCGTCGTTCGGGGCCGAGGGCCTGCGCAACGAGAAGGCGAAGCTGCTCCAGGCGATCCGGCTGCCCACCAACCGCGACATCGCCGACCTCGCGGTGCGCGGCCAGTACACCCGCGGCGGCACCCGCGACGAGCTGATGGCCGGCTACCGCGAGGAGGTCGGCGTCGACCCGCTGTCGCGCACCGAGACGTACGCGGCGATGCGGCTCAACGTCGACAACTGGCGCTGGGCCGGGGTGCCGTTCTACGTGCGCACCGGCAAGCGCCTGCCGGCCCGGGTGACCGAGGTGGCGCTGCAGTTCCAGCGGCCGCCGCACCTGCCGATCCCGGCCAACCAGCTCACCGACCTCGAGGCCGACGCGCTGATCCTGCGGATCCAGCCCAACGAGGGCATCTCGCTGCGGTTCGGCGCCAAGGTGCCCGGGCACTCGTTCCGGGTGCGCACGGCGAGCATGGACTTCTCGTACGAGCAGACGTTCGCCGAGGAGTCGCCGGAGGCGTACGAGCGGCTGCTCCTCGATGCCCTGCTCGGCGACCCGACGCTGTTCATCCGCACCGACGAGGTCGAGCAGTGCTGGCGGATCGTCGACCCGATCATCGAGCACTGGGAGAACGACCACTCCCCGATCCCGACCTACGAGGCCGCCTCGTGGGGCCCGGCCGACGCCGACCGCCTGATCGGGCGCTCGGGCCGGGCCTGGAAGAACAGCATCTAGGCGGTTTTGCGCGCCGCGAGGGCCTCCAGGGCCCTCGCCGCGTGGTCGTTCATGTTGGTCTCGGAGTGGATGACCTCGAGGATCGTACGGTCGGTATCGATCACGAAGGTCATCCGCTTCGTGCTGAGCGGGCCCAGCGGAAGCTTGCGCTTGACGCCGAGTTTCGCGGCGACGCTGTTCTCCGGGTCGCTGAGCAAGGGGTAGTCGAAGGCGTGCTTGTCGGAGAACTGCTTCTGCTTCTCGACGGCGTCGCGGCTGATGCCCACACGCTGCGCGCCCGCGTCGCGAAACTCGGCGGCCAGGTCGCGGAAGGTGCAGGCCTCGGCGGTGCAGCCGGTGCTGAGCGCGGCGGGATAGAAGAACAGGACGACGGGACCGTCGGCGAGCAGCGTGCTGAGCCGGCGCGGCACCCCGTCCTGGTCAGGGAGCTCGAAGTCGTCGACGACATCACCCTTGTTTGCCATGGCAACAAGCTACTGCCCGGTAGCCGATTCGGCCATTGGTGCCCGCCTCCCCTAGGCTGAGAACTCCATCGAAGCCCCACCGAAAGCGACACCCCCCATGCAGGTCTCGGTCGCGCACCACCCCCCGAACACGGCCGTGCTGGTGCTCCGCGGTTCCCTGGACATCGACACCGCGCCGGCGCTCAAGGCGAATCTCAACCGGCTCGTCGAGCGCCCCTCGCCCCGGATCGTCGTGGACGTGTCCGGGCTCGACTTCTGCGACTCGATGGGCGTGGGCGTACTGGTCAACGCGCACGCCCGGGCCACCGAGCGCGACGGCTGGGTGCGGCTGGCCGCGCCGTCGGCCTTCCTGCGGCGCCTGTTCGACACGCTCGGCCTGACCGACTACCTGGCGCTGTATCCCGACGTGGAGGCCGCCCTCAAGGAGTAGGAGCCTCCACGCCGGGAAGGGTCAGCTCGTCACGCCGAAAACGATGCGGCCGAGGGTGTCCTCGGTGCCGGTGAAGCCCTCGGCGGGGAGGAAGGCGCTCTCGCCGAAGTCGACGTCGAGGTCGTCGGCGGTGCCGCCCACCCCGTCGGGGCCGACGCCGAAGAGCGTGGCGAAGCCGGTGCCGCCCGCGTCCATCAGGTTGGGCAGCGCGTCCTGGTTGTCGGTGTGGAAGTCGCCGAAGAAGTGCCCGGCCTCGTGCGAGATCACGTTGCTCAGCGCCTGGGCGACGAAGCGGATCCGGTCGCTCTGCGGCGTGAGGTAGCGGTTGAGCGAGGCCGCCGAGTCGGTGCCCGGCGCGCTGAGCACGTCGAGCAGCACGAGCGCGGTCTCCTCCGTCTCGAAGTTGCCCGGATCGATGCTCTGCGCGATGCCGATCGTGTCGACGCCGGACTCCTCGATGGTGCCGCCGACCACCACCCGGCTGACGTTCGCCTTGCCCCACGGGTCGGCGTTGTCCTTGCTGTTCGCGATCTTGATCTTGAAGCGGGTGTTGAGGCCGCTCTCCTCGAGGTCGTGCTTGATGTTCTCGGTGACGCCCGCGACCACCGCGTCGATCACCGCGTCCTCGTCGGCGCGGGTCAGGCCCCAGCTCGTCAGGAACGCCGAGAACGCCGTCAGGTCACGGTTGCCCGGCCCGCCGAACACGCCGGTGTTCACCCGCGCGCCGTCGAAGTCCAGGTAGAGCGTCTGCACCGGCTTCGCGCCCTGGAGCACCGGCCGGTACGCCTCGACCGTGACGTCGTACGCCCCGGAACCGCTCGCGACGCCGATGTAGTGCCATCCGGCCTTGGTGGCCACGTAGTCGGTGACCGCGTTGCCGCCCGCGGGCAGCGGCGAGTCCACCGGGTAGATGAACGACGCGTCCTGATCGGAGCCGTGCACCTCGCGCGGCACGGTGTCGTACACGGTCAGGTAGGTCGCCGAGCCCTTGACCGAGCCGCCGATGATGTCGCCGGGCCGCAGCTTGACCGCGAAGAAGTCCTGGTCGACGCCGCCCGAGGTCAGGGTCAGGGTGTACGGGCCCTCGGTGGGCGGCGTGGGGTCGCCGATCCCGCCGCCGCTGCCCGAGTCGAACGGGTCGGCCGGCAGCCCGCCGTACGCCGAGACGGCCAGGTAGAACGTGCCCCCGGTGGTGACCCGGTAGGAGATGCGGCTGTCGATGCCGGTGAAGTCGTCGTTGACGGCGAGCACGGTGCCGTCCGGGGCGAAGAGCTGGAGCACGGTGTCCAGCGGCCCGGTCGGCGTCGCGGTCGTGATGGTCAGCACCTTGCCCGCCGGCGCGGTGAGCTTGTAGAAGTCGAAGTCGTTGCTGCCGTCGCCGGTCTGCCGCCCGTGCGGCCCGTCGCCGATCTGCGACTCGATGGTCGCACCGCTGCGCCCGGAGCCGATGCCGGTGTCCCCGGCGAGCGGGATGGCGCCGTTGTCCTCCGGCGGCGCGGCCACGGACGGCGTGGACACGGCCTCGTTGTCCAGGCTGCCGAGGATGCGGATGTTCGGATACTGCCCGGCGGCCGTGCCGTACCCGGTGATCCGCTGGGCGTTGACCGGCACGTCGTTGCCGCCGGACGTGCCGTCGAGCTCGTCCTCGTCGACCACGACGGCGGGCGTCGCGGCCTTCAGCGCGGCGGTGGTCTTGGCGCGCTGCGCCTGCTTGGCCTTGGCCTGGGTCTTCATGTAGTTGGCCCAGCCCGAGTAGTCGACGGTGGCCGCGTCCTCCACCTCGGCGAGGTACGGGTTGGGCCCCTTGGGCCTCGCCCCGTACGGCGCCTTGGGCACGATGCCCACGCCCACCGCGAGCGACGCCTTGTCGGCCGGGCTGAGCTCGCCGGGTCCGGGCGCCGGTTCGGCGTTCGCCGCGCCGGGCGTGATGAGCGCCAGGCCGAGCGCGGCAGCGGACAGGGCGGCGATGCTTCGTCGCATTCAGGTCCCCCTTCGTCCCGGCCGTGGCCCCCGCCACGGCCGGCAATCAGGACGTTACTGAAGACGACCATCAATATCTATGTATGTCGATAATGGTTAACACACGTGTATCGCCGCGCTCCGGCGTTCCACTACTCCCGCCCGAACACCAGATCGAGATGGTGGCGCAGCACGGCGACCGCCGCGTCCCCGTCACGCTGACCGCCGAGGACGCTCGACGTGAGCCCGTTGGTCAGCGCGAGCAGGGCGGCCGCGGCCAGTTCCGGCTCCGGCCGGCCCGCCGCCCGCAGCTGCGTGGCCAGCAGGTGCTCGAGCCGATCCGGGTGCGTGGCGCCGTGCCGGGTCAGCTCCGGCTCGGCCAGCACCAGGCTGTAGAACGCCGCCCAGGTGCGCGCCAGCCGCACGCCGTCGGCGTCCAGGGGCAGCACGGCGAGCAGCGTCTCGGCGACGAACTCGCGCGGCGGCGGTGGCCCGCCCAGCGCCAGCAGCCGCGCGCGCACCCGTTCGCCCAGCTCCTCGGCGAGATAGCCGAGCGCGCCGAGCAGCAGCTCGTCCTTGGTGTGGAAGTAGTACTGCACCAGCCGCAGGGAGACTCCCGCGGCGGTCGCGACCTCCCGCATGCTCGCGTGCTGAAGCCCTCGCTCCTCGGCGATGCGCAGCAGAGCGCCGGCGATGTGCCGCCGGCGCTCCTCATGATCGACGCGCTTCGGCACCCCGCACCCCCTCGGCCTTCATGATACGTTCGTACCATGAAGGCTGTTGACCGCATCAGCGACTTCACCAACGACCGCGCCCGGCAACGATTCCATACCGCCTACGACGAGGCGCTGGCCCGGCTCTGGCCCGAGCCGCCGACCCCGATTCCGCTGCGGACCAGCTACGGCGAGGCGGTCGCCTACCGCACCGGCCGGGCCGACGGCACGCCGATCGTCCTGCTCCCCGGCGCGGGTGGCAGCGCCCTCACCTGGTACCAGTACGTCGAGCGCCTCGGCCGCCACCACCCGGTCATCGCGCTCGACCCGGTCGGCGAACCCGGCCGCGCCCGGCAGACCCGCCCGATCGCCGACGCCCACGACGCCGCCACCGCCCTCGCCGAGACCCTCGAAGCGCTCGGACAGCAGCGCGTCCACCTCGTCGGCATGTCGTACGGCGGATGGACGGCGCTGCGCCACGAGCTGGAGCATCCCGGCCGCGCGGCCAGCCTCACCCTGCTCGACCCCGGCGGCCTCGGCCGCGTCGGCGCGCGCTTCTGGGCCTGGCTGATCGCCGGCGGGCTGGCCGGCCTCACTCCCCGCCCCGTCCGCCGCCGCCTCGCCGGCCCGGTGCGCAACGCGACCCTGCGCGACGACGAGCTGATGCCGTTGCTCCCGCTGACCATGGCGTTCCGCCGCCGCCTGCCCGTGCCCGCCGCGCTGACCGACGAGGAGCTCGGCCGCATCGCCACCCCGACGCTGATCCTGCTGGGCGAGCACAGCGTCCTCTACCCGGCCCCCACCGTCGCGGAGCGCCTCGCCCGGGTCATGCCGCACGCTCAGGTGCGCATCGTCCCCGGCGCCTCGCACGACCTGCCCGTCCACTCGCCGGCGCTGGTGGCCGACGGCATCGAGGCGTTCCTGCCGGCGTGACCGCGCGCTCTGCTCCCGTGCCGCTCAGACGAGCACGGCGATGGGCTCCACCAGGCCGACCCCCGACGCGAAGTGACGCAGCCGGATCGCCATCGACTCGCTGAGCACCTCGCCCTGGCGGATCAGGACGAGCCCGTTGGTGGTCAGCACGTCCTGGTCGACGACCATGCCGACCATGAGCTCGGCGCCCGTCACCCGCCGCGGCTTGCGGACCTGCGCCGCGGCGTAGACCTTCAGGATCCGGTCGACCAGCTGCTTCGGATATCCGGTCAGGTCGGCCGCCGCCGTGACCGGCGGCCGGCCGCCGTCCACACCGACGAGGAACGCGACGGCCGTGGCGTACGGCGCCTGGTCCTCGTCCATGCCCTCGGGCGGCTCCGGGCCGAAGACGACCGGCTGCTCGGCGACCCAGCCGGCCACCCGCTCCAGCCGCGGGATGCGCCGGATCAGGTCGTACGCGAGCCGCGGATGGCTTCGGAACAGCTCCAGGTTCTCGGGGTCGAGCTCCTCGCCGCTGCGCACCCTCGCCAGGACCGGCTCGGGGATGGCCATCAGGCCCACCTGACCGAGCATCGCGGCGATCCGTGGCTCCCACGCCTCCGGCGGGGCGATCGCGTCGACCAGGACGCGCAGCCGCTCGGTGCGCGACGCGGCGAGCGGGTTGGTCGCCTTCATCAGGTCGGTGAGCAGTTCGACCGCGCCGTCGAGGGTGCGCTGCAGCAGCTCGCGCTCGGCCATCACCAGCCGGTGCTGCTCCAGGGCGGCGTCGAGGGCGCGGGTGAGGTCGGCGGGGTCGCAGGGCTTGGTGAGGAAGCGGAACAGGTTGCCGTCGTTGACCGCGGCGATGGTCGAGGTGAGCTCGGCCTGGCCGCTGAGGATGATCTGGACCGAGTCGGGGCTGGCCACGCGGGCGCGGGCCAGGAACTCGGCGCCGTCCATGCCCGGCATCTTCATGTCGGAGACGACCACGGAGTACGGCTCCGGCACCTCGGCGATGCGGGTCAGGCCCTCGGCGCCGGACGTGGCCGGGTCGATCTGGTAGCGGCCGTGCAGCGTCCGCCGCAGCCCGTCGAGGATTCTCGGCTCGTCGTCGACCATCAGGATGCGCTCGGCCACGCGGGCAGCATATGTCCGCCGCCTTCCGGCATGTTGCGGAATGTCCTCAACTCTCCGCGGCGGCGGCCGATCGGAAATCCGGGACCACGGCTACTCCGGAGGTAGACATGTCGACGCTGACAGCACCCCGCACGGGCCATCACACGGCCGTGGCGTCCGCCGTCTCGCACGAGAGCGACCCGTCGGCCGCCGTCGCCGAGCTCGCCGCCGCGCTCGGCTCCCGGGCCGACCTGTACGCGGTCTTCGTGGCACCCGGCTACGACCTCGGCTCCATGGGCGCCGCGCTGAAGGATCACTTCGGCGACCGGGTGATCGGCTGCACCAGCTCCGGAAACATCGGACCGCACGGCTACGACCGCGCCGGGATCTGCGCCGTGTCGTTCACCGGCGGCCTGCGCGCCCGTACCGTCACGGTCGGGCCCCTCGACGACGCGCCGGGCGCGGTCGAGCGGGCGGCCGCCGACCTGGCCGACCTGCGCTCCGGGGTGGGCGACAGCGAGAGCTTCGCGATCCTGCTCACCGACGGGCTGATCCGCAACGAGGACCTGCTCGCCGCGAACCTGATGGCCGCGCTCGGCGACGTGCCGATCATCGGCGGGTCGGCCGGCGACGACCTGACCTTCCGGCACACGGCCGTCTACCACGACGGCGAGTTCACGGCCAACCTCGCCACCGTCACCATCGTCTGCACCGACGCGCCGTTCCGGCTCATCCGCCTGCAGCACCACGAGACGACCGACACCATCCTGATCGCCACCGACGTCGACCCCGATCTGCGCGTCATCCGAGCCTTCAACGGGCGGCCGGCGGCGCAGGCGTACGCGGACGCGGTCGGCACACACGTCACCGAGCTGAACCCGACCATCTACTCGAAGCACCCGCTGCTGCTGAACGCGGGCGGGTCCAGCTGGGTCCGCAGCATCGCCGCCGCGAACGCCGACGGCTCGCTGAGCATGTTCGCGCGGGTGGAGGTCGGTGACGTCCTGCGCGTCGGCCGCCCGATGGGCATGCTCGACAAGCTGGAGCGCCAGTTCACCGACATCGAGGCCGAGCTCGGCCCGATCAGCGGGATGCTCGCGTTCGACTGCGTCCTGCGGCGCCTCGAGTTCGAGGAGCACCAGCTCGCCGACCGGGTCGGCGCGCTCCTCGCCGAGCACGGCGCCGTGGGGTTCAGCACCTACGGCGAGCAGTTCAACGGCATGCACATGAATCAGACCCTGGTGGCCGTGGCCTTCGCCTGAGGAGCCGACGAACATGGTGGACACCGGCACGATGGCCGGCGCGCAGTCGGCCGACGAGCTGCGGCGGACCGTCGAGGAACAGCGGCGCACCATCGAGGCGCTCGTCATCGCCGCCGAACGGCGCACCACGGCCGAGCCGGACAGCGCCGCGCTGGCGACCTGGCAGCGCAACCTGACGCTCCAACGGCGACTCGTCGAGCGCACCGAGCGCATCCGCGCCGCCGAGCAGCTCCTGCGCGCGGTCACCGACTCCATCGACGCCGGGCTGTGCATCCTCGACGACGACGGCCGGATCGTCGACACCAACCAGGTATGGGGCGCCATGCTGGCCCGCGTGCCCGGCGGGACGTTCGACGAGACCTGCTTCTTCGATCTCGCCGCCGACCGTCCCGACGGGCTGGGTGCCCTGCTGCGCGATGCCGCCGACGACGTCCGTCACGTGCTGGCCGGAGAGCCCGGCCGTCCCGCGCCCAGCCACGAGGTCGAAACCCGGCAGGGACCGCGCTGGTGGCGGATGCGGGTCGATCCGGTCCGTGGTCACGGGGCCGCCCGGGCCGTCCTGACGCTCACCGACGAGACCGAGGCGGTGCACACGCAGGAGGAGCTGCGCCGGGCGACCCGGGAGGCCACCCGGCTGGCGCCCGTCGCCCGGCACATGGAGGAAGCGGTCGTCATCTCGGACGCCGAGGGCCGCATCGAGTGGGTCAACGACGCGTTCACCGAGATGAGCGGCTACACCCTTGCCGAATGCGAGGGCCGCCAGCGGGTGGACATGCTCGGCGCCGAAGACGTGGCCGAGGTGGACATCGAGGCCCTGGCCGAGCGCGGATCGCAGGTGTTCCCCGAGTTCGAGACCCGCACCAAGGACGGCCGCCGGCGCTGGCTGCGCGTCGCGCTCTACCGCGTCGTCGACGACGACGGGATCGTGCGCTGGGTCACCATCGAACGCGACGTCACGGTCCGCCGCAACGCCGAGCAGGCCAGCCTCGCCGCCAAGGAGAGGGCCGAGGCGCTCGCCCACGAGCTGTCGGTGGAGAAGGCCGTCCTGACCGGCGTGATCTCGTCGATCCCGCACCTGATCTTCTGGAAGGACGCCCGCGGTCTCTACCAGGGACACAACACCGCGTTCCTGTCCATGCGCGGCCTCACCGCGGACACCGACCTGACCGGCAAGCTCGAGACCGACATCGGCGTGCAGGACGACCTCGGGCCGATCCTCGCCGAGCTGGAGGCCCAGGTGCTGGCCAGCGGCGAGCCCGTGGTCGACCACCACGTCACGGTCTCCGGCGGGGACGGCCCCCCGCGCACGATCCTGATGAGCGTGCTGCCGCAGCCCGACGCCGGCGGGGTGATCGGCATCGGCGCGGACGTCACCCGGGCCAGCGACCTCGAGCGCCAGCTCAACCAGGCCAACCGGCTCGAGGCCATCGGCCAGCTCGCCGCCGGCATCGCCCACGAGATCAACACACCGATCCAGTTCGTGTCGGACAACACCCGCTTCATCGAGCAGTCGTTCGGCCAGATCCTGGAGGTGCTCCAGGAGGCGGAGACCCGCTTCGCCGGCACCGACGAGGCGTTCGCCGAGCGGCTGCGCGACATCGATCTGGAGTTCCTGCTCGCCGAGGTGCCGACGGCGATCACCGAGTCGCTCGAAGGGCTCAGCCGGGTGGCGCAGATCGTGCGGGCCATGAAGGACTTCTCCCACCCCGGGCACGGCCGCGGCGACGTCGACGTCAACCGGGCCGTGGAGAGCACTTCCCAGGTCGCCCGCAACGAGTGGAAGTACCACGCGGAACTGACCCTCGAGCTCGGCGACGACGTCGGCCTGGTGCCCTGCTACGAGGGCGAGCTCAAGCAGGTCATCCTCAACCTCATCGTCAACGCCGCGCACGCCATCGAGGCGGCCGCACCCCAGCGCGGAGGCGGGCTCGGGCACATCAGGATCCGCACCTCGCGCACCCCGTCCACTGTCGAGATCGCCGTCAGCGACGACGGCACCGGCATGGACGAGGCCGTCCGGCAGCGCATCTTCGACCCGTTCTTCACCACCAAGGAGGTCGGCAAGGGCACCGGTCAGGGGCTGAGCATGGCGTACGCCAGCATCGTGCAGAAGCACGGCGGCACCATCCACGTGGACTCCAGCCCGGGCGCCGGCACGACGTTCACCGTCGCCATCCCGCTCGTGCCGGAAGGCCAGGCCGGATGACCGTCGCCCGGCCGCGCGTGCTGCTCGTGGACGACGATCCCCGCATCCTGGCGGGCCTTCGGCGGCAACTGCACCGCCGGTACGAGGTGGTGACCGCGCCCTGCGGCGAGGAAGGGCTCGCGGCGATCGCCGGCCAGGACCCGTTCGCGGTGGTCATCAGCGACATGCGGATGCCGGGCATGGACGGGGCCACGTTCCTGGCCGAGATGCGCGCCGCCGCGCCCCGCACCACCCGGATCCTGCTCACCGGCCAGACGGAGCTGAGCGCCGCCATCCGCGCCATCAACGACGGGCAGGTGTTCCGGCTGCTCGACAAACCGTGCCCGCCCGAGGTCCTGGACCGGGCCTTGGAGGACGGGGTCACGCGCTACCGCACCGCCTGCGAGGAGCACCGCCTGCTCGCGTCGGCGATCAGCGACCGCCACGTCCTCGCCGGCGCCGCCGATCCGCTCGTGCGGCCGGGCAGCACCGAGTACGAGCTGTGGTACCAGCCCATCGTCAGCCTTCCCGCCGGTCAGGTCACGGCCGTCCAGGCTGTGCTGCACGGGGGTGAGCCGCGGCCGGAGCCGGGACCGCCGGCGCGGCGATGGCCGGCCGCGGAGCCGACCATGCCGCTGCGCCGGTGGGTGATGGCCGCCGCCTGCCAGGAGGTCGCCTCCTGGCCGCCGCTCACCGCCGCCGGCGGCATGCGCGTCCATCTCCGGATCGGCACGGACCACCTGAACGACCCGCTCATGGCCGACGACCTGGCCCGGACGTTCGTCCTCAGCGGACTGCCGCCCGAGCGCGTGGTCATGGAGATCGACGACACGGTGACGATCGGCGACGCCGAGGTCGAGCAGCGGCTGCGGGCGCTCGGCGTCTGGGGCGTCGGCCTCTGCCTGGTCCATTCCCGCGACGATCTGCTCGAGGCGTGCCTGACCAGCGGTATCGCCTTCGGCGGCGTCAAGCTGACCGACGTGGCCCTGATCGATTCGCCGGGAAGCGCCGGAGTGCTCGCCACGGTGCGCCAACGGGGCCTACGGCTCGCGATCGACGGGATCCGCACGAGCGAGGAGCACCACCGGGCCGTCGCCGCCGGATGCACCGCCGCGCAGGGGCCCTACTACGGCGGCGACGCCAGCCCGAGCACCCTGCTGACCGGCCTCGCCGACCTCCACTGACCGCCCGGTCACCGCGTGAGCGACGCCCGCCAGCGGTCGACGGCCTCCCGCTCCGCCGGGCCGAGATCCTGCTCGGCGAGTCTCTCCTGGTGGCCGGGCGCGTCACACATCGGGCCGAACTCGGCTTCCACGACACGGTGCGCCAGCGCGACCGCGGAGGTGGCGTCGTGCACCTTCTGCCACGTGTCGGCGCTCGCGTGCTCCGCCACCGCGGAGACGACCTGCGCAGGCAGGCCCCACAGCTGCAGCAGGTTGGCGCCGGCCTCGCTGTGGCAGGTGCCGAAGGCGGAGGTCTCGGCGGCGTCCAGGGTGGCCGGCTCCGGCGCGCCGCCGTCCGCCCACACGGCCAGCACGGCGGGGTAGCCGTCGCCCCGCGAGGAGGCCAGCACCAGCTGCCCCACCTCGTGCAGGAGCCCGGCCGTGAACGCCTCGTGCTCCCACGGCGCGCCGCCGGCGAGCAGCCGGGCCAGGTGCGACGTCCGTACGGAATGGTCGCTGAGCTCCTGGATCCAGCGCGCCGGGAGCAGCCCCGCCGGGTCGAGGCTGCGCACCACGTCGTGCATCAGCACCAGCCCGCGCACGGTCGGCGGGCCCAGCAGCGCGACGGCCTGCGACACGTTGCTGATCTGCTGGCCCACCATGCTGGCCGAGGAGTTCGCCAGCTGGAGCACCTTCGCCGCGGCGGCCGGGTCCCGCTCCACCACGGCCGCGATCGAGCCCGCCGACGAGTCCTCCGCGTCCAGCGCCCTGATCAGCTCCGGCAGGATGGCCGGCGCGCTCGGCAGCGACTGCACGATGGAGGCGTCCCGGCGCGCCGAGTCGTCGCCCGATGCCGCCTGGGCCGCGAGGAGCCGGTCCACGGTCTGCACCAGCTGCTCGCGGCTGGTGGGCTTGCTCAGGAACTGGTGCGACAGCGCCACGACGCGCAGCACGTTGTCCTCGCCGGTCTGCCCCGACAGGATCACCCGGGCCGTGCCGGGATAGCGCGAGCGGACCTCGTTGAGCAGGTCGCCGCCGTCCATGCCGGGCATCCGGAAGTCGGTCACCACCACGTCGCACGGCCGGTCCCGCATGGCTTCCAGGGCCTCGGCGCCGCCCGGCGCGAAGGAGATGTCCCACCGGGTCCGCTCGGTGCGCAGCATGCGCCGCAGGCCGTCGAGGATGCGCGGCTCGTCGTCGACGAACATCACGTGCGGCTTGCCGGTCATACGGGAACCTCCGCCTGTGCTTGCGTGTACTCGGGTGCGACGCGCGCCTCGACCGGCAACCGGACCGTGAAGACGGTGCCGGCGCCGGGCTCGCTGGTGAAGCCGATGGAGCCCTGGTGCCGCTCGGCGATGAGGCTGCGGATCAGGGACAGGCCCTGCCCGGTGCCCTTGCCGACCTGCTTGGTGGTGAAGAACGGGTCGAAGAGCTTGTCGGCGATCTCCGGCGGCACCCCGGTGCCGGTGTCGGCCACCTCGATGACCACCTCGTGCCCGTCGAGCCGGGTGCTCACCCGGATCCGGCCGCGGCCCCGGCCCGCCGCCTCGATCGCGTGGGCCGCGTTGACCAGCAGGTTGAGCATCGTCTGATTGATGTCGCCGACGTGGCACATCACCAGAGGAAGCTCGGCCAGGTCGGTCTCGACGTCCGCCACCTGCCGGATCTCGTTGGCGGCGACGATCAGCGCGTTGCGGATGGCCTCGTTGAGGTCGGCGGGGCTCTTGGCGTCCGTGCCCGGATGGCCGAACGCCTTCATGGCCCGCACGATCGTGGCCACCCGGTCGACGCCCTCCAGGGTCTGCCGGATCGCCATGGGCGCCTCCTCCAGCAGGAAGTCGACGTCGAGCTCGAGCATCCGCCGGGCGAGGTCGTCGTCGGCGGAGCCGAGCCGGTCCCGCACCTCGGCCATCAACTCCAGCAGCTCGCCGAAGGACTCGTCGAGGAACCGCACGTTGTCGCCGATGAACTGCATCGGTGTGTTGATCTCGTGGGCGATGCCGGCGGCCAGCCGGCCCACCGACTCGAGCTTCTGGGCGTGCCGCAGCTCCAGCTCCAGGCGCTGCCGCTCGGAGATGTCCCGGGCGTTGAGGACGAGGCTGCGGGAGCCGTCGTGCTCGGTCACGTAGGCCACGAAGACCTCGAACTCGATCCACGCCTCGGTGCCGGGACCGCGCAGCCGGCGGATCTGGGCGCCCTTCTGGCCGGGCGCCAGCGTGTCGGCGAGGTCGTCGGGGTGGATCAGCGAGTGCAGCTCCCGGCCGGTGAGCGCGTCGCGCGGCACGCCGAGCAGCCGGGCGGCGGCCGGGTTGGCGAACCGGATCGTTCCCTGCGCCGAGCAGAGCAGCAGCGCGTCGTATGAGTGGTCCACCACGACGTTCAGCCGCGAGCGCGTGAGGAGCTGGTCGAGGGTGAGCGCCGCCTCGTCGGCGAGCGTGGACAGGGAGGGGGCGAGGTCGTCCTGCGGTGCCCGGTCGTAGGCGACGACGAGCATCCCGAAGACCTTGCCCCGGGCGGCGAGCGGCACCAGATGCAGCCGGTCCGTCGCCGGCAGCCCCAGCAGCCCGGCGAACGCGGTCGCGTCCGCGCCGGTGATCCGCGCGGAGCCGCCCGGCCGCAGAGCCTGCTGATGCTGCGGCCCGGCAGCGGCGAGCTCCACGGTGCGGTCGAGGGTCTCCGGTCCGGCCGCGCCGGCATGGCCGATCGGCCGCAGCCGCCCGGCCGCGATCGTGGCGACCACGGCCGCGCTGATCCGCTCGTCCAGGGCGACCGCCGCCCCGGCAGCGGCCTGGGCGGCCTGGCCACGGTCGGTGACGGCGGCGAAGCTGGCGCCCGCGGCAGCGACGACCCGCTCGCGCAGCGCGGCGCTGTCCCGCGCCCGGATACCCCGCGCCAGCGTGTGGTTGATGATCAGGCCGATCAGGGCGGTCGCCGTCAACGGCACGGCGTCGGACACGGGCAGGCCTTCGAAAACCACGCCCACGCCCATGATCGCCATGACGCAGAGGCCGCCGAGGACCTGGTCGACGCGGTTGCCGTACAGCGCCCGGAAGTTGATCCACACGTAGAGCAGCCCGACGGTGATCCCGTAGTCGGACGCCGCCGCGACCAGGCACACACAGGGCGCCTCGACAAGCCACAGCGCCCGGGGAAAGTTGCCGCGCCGATAGCCCCAGACGAGACACAGCTCGACCACCACGATGGCGGCCGCAGCCGCGACGCGTGTCGCGGTGTCGGTGTCGTGCTCCACACCGAAGAGACCGATCAGGGACCAGAGCAGGCAGAACAGCAGGAACAGCAACCGCAGCTGTCCCAGCATCGGGGCGCCCGCGGCACTCGCCCGCCTCCATCGGCCCAGCTTGATCACGAAGCTTCTCCCTAGCGCTCCATGTGGTCCCGCACCGTTACCAATCGGCACGAGACCCCGGCGCCTGAAGCCCGAGAGCGCCGGGAGGCTCAGGGGCGCCGGCGTGCCGCTCGGCAGGGTTTGTCAACGCCGCGTTTTCACCAGGCTGTTCAAGGCGGTGTCGGCCATCGGCTCACGCGTGGTCACCGGCCCGACTGCACGTGCAGCGAGTCGGAGGCACGATGCCGGTGTGGCGCGACGGCGGAAGCCTCCCGGTGAGTTCGTCTACACCGACGTCACCGTGGCCGATCCCGAAGAGGGGATACGACAAGGCATCATCGAGGTGCGCACCGCGAGCGTGGACGCCGCCAGTTGGCACGCACGCTGGGCGCGCCGGTGGGGGCGCGTCTACTTCGCCCTCGGACTGCCGTCCGCCGTCCTGGCCGGCGTAGCCGGTGCTACCGGCCTGGCAAGCACCAGCGGTCGCATCCCCGCCGCGATCATCGCCCTCGTCGCGGCCGGCTTGGGCGCGGCCGCGACCTTTCTCGACGGCGCCCGGCACCGTGAACACCACACGGCCATGTCGGCCGCCTGGCAGTCGCTGGCCAGCGACGCACACACGCATCTGCTCGCCGACGTGCCGTCCGCCGACTGGTTGCGCACTGACGGCCGGGCGGCGCTCCAAGCCCTGAGCAGGCGCCGAGCGCGCCTCTTCGGGCTGACAGCACCGTCAGCCGACGAGCAGAGCCCAGCATCGTAAGACGCCGGGCCGTGCCGCGGTTCCTCGGCGGGCTGGACGACCTCGGGTTGCGGGGCGCGCCGGTTGTCAGCGGCGTTCCGGCTCGTCCGGGTCCGCCACCCGGGCCGCCAGGGCGACGGCCAGGTCCACGGCGGCCACGACCTCGGCGTCGGCGAGGGGGAAGCGGGTGCTCTCGTGCGCGCGGATGGACCGCGTGATGTGCAGTTCGTAGCCCACGCCGCCATCATGGCCGAGCCGCCGAGCGTGCGGTGTGTGGTGTCAGTCGAGGACTGTCGTCGAGCGGCCCCCGTCGACGGTGTACGCGCCCGCGGCCGGCGTGCCGAGCGCCGTGGGAGTCAGGGTCAGCGAGACGACGCCGCCGGGCAGGGCGCGTGTGCTCGCGTCCGTGGCGGCGAAGGTCGCGGGGGTCGCTCCGTCGGGGAACAGGCGTTTGCCGGCGCCGACGACGACCGGGTACTGGAGCAGCCGGTAGCGGTCGACGAGACCGGCCCGGTGCAGCGTCTGCACGAGTTTCCAGCTGCCGTGCACCTGGAGCTCCTTGCCGGGCAGCGCCTTGAGCCCGCGTACCCGCTCGATCACATCGCCGCGGAGGACCGTCGCCGGGGTCCAGGCGGCCTGCTCGTCCGTCAGCGTGGTGCTGACGACGTACTTCGGCAGGGTGTTGAGCGGTGTGGCGATCGGGTCGCCCGGCGCGGTGACGTTCGGCCAGTGGCCGCCGAGGAGGCCGTAGGTCGTACGGCCGAAGAGGAACGCCCCGGCCTCACCGAACCAGCCTCGTACGATCTCGTCGGTGTGCGCGGACGCGTGCGGAACGAGCCAGCCGCCGCGGTCGAAGCCGCCGGAGCGGTCCTCGCCGGGGTTTCCCGGTCCTTGCACGACGCCGTCGAGGCTGACGAAGACGTTGACACTGAGCAGCACGATCATCCTCCGAAAGTCCAGATGGACGGAGGCTAGCTGCCCGGTCGCGGGGAGATCTTGTACAAGAACGACAGCGCGTTGCCGCCCGCCCGGAGCCCTCGCGCGGTGTGCCCGACGTACCGCCGCAGCGCATGGGCCAGGTGCGCCTGGTCGAAATAGCCCAGCTCCGGCACGACAGTGCGCCAGTCGTGGCCGTCGCGCAGCATCGTGGCCGCGGCGTTCGCGCGATCGATCTGGATCACGGCGGTCTCGGACAGGCCGGTGATCGCGCGGTATCGCCGCTGAAGGGTCCGCCGGGACGGGCGCCGCGGGCTTTCGAGGGCCGATCGCACCAGCAGGCCCGCGTCCTGGAGGCGCCGGGCGAACTGCTCGGCGTTCTCGTACGTCGGCGCTTCCCACTCCGCGCCGCCGATGACGACGCGGCCGCGGTCCGTCACCGGGAACGACACGGCCCCGTCGACGATCGAGGCCGCGGGATGCGGCCGCAGGCCGGTGCCGAGCGTGAGACGCATGCCGAGGAACTCGGCGTCCGCCGGGACCGGCGCGGTGGTCGCCCTCGTCTCCGGTCCGCGCAGGCTGACGTGCAGGTGCCCGCGGACCCGCGTGACGATCAGCTGGCAGCACGTGCGCGCCGCGGAGGTCATCGTGCCCGCGCCGTCGCTGGCGGTCCGCCAGACACGGTCGACGAGGCTCGCGCCGGTGTCGCGATGCTCGAACAGCAAGCCGCCGGGAACGGCCTGCGGCCTACGCGGTGAAACGGCTCGCCCCCAGGATCTTGGTGATCGCGACCTCGATGACGACGCGCTGCGGGTTGGGGCGCGGCGTGCGGTACCGGACCGCGTAGCGCTTCTCCGCCTCGGTGACGGCGCCGGGGTCGTCCTTGACCACGGCCAGTCCTTCGACGGTCGTCCAGCGGGGGCCGTCGACCTGGCAGATGGCGACGCGGGTCTGGCCGTTGCGGACGTGCCGGACGTGGGCCGACGTCGCCGACGAGATGACGCGGGCCAGGCCGGCCGGCGGGTCGAGGGTGGCACCGACGGCCACCACGTGCGGGGAGCCGTCGGCCCGCAGCGTGGTCAGCGTGCACAGGTGACGCTCGGTCCAGAAGTCCAGCAGTTCCTGGTTGTCCAGGGACACTCGCCCGCTCAACGGCTTTCCTCTCACGCGGTCTCGGCCGGCAACCGGCCCTGTCGTACCGCCTTCACCAGGGCCGCGTGGTCGCTTTCGACCTGGTCGGCGTAGGTGCGGGCGAAGCGGCACATCGCCTCGGCCAGTTTGCCGCTGCCACCGATGTACCCGGCGATCATGGAGGCGCCACTCGTCCGGGCGTGTGATTTGGCCAGCAGGTAGCCGCAGATGCCGGCGTAGTCGGCGAGCGCGCCCGCGTCGATGCCCTCGACGACGATGGCGCCCTTCATGTCGCGGAACTGGCGCACGTAGAACTGGATGTCGCCGACCGTCGTCCAGCCCAGCAGCGGGTCCGAGACCGTCTGCAGCGCCTGCTGGTATTCGACGACGCGCTGGCCCTGGTGGCGGTGCCACGCCGAGTCGCCGTGCTGGTGGCGGGCGATCACCGAGCGCCGGGCCTGCTTGAGCTGGAGGAAGACCACGTCGTCGGGGCTGCTGCCCTCGCAGAGCGCCACGTAGGCGCGCAGGCCCACCGAGCCGACGCCGACCACCTTGTGCGCGATGTCGACGATGCGGTAGCCGGCCAGGATCCGCGCCCAGTGCGGCGGCAGCGAGGTGAGGTAGCCGTCCAGCGCCTCCGCGAGCCGGTCGCGTTCCTCGTCGCTGGGGCGGGTGATCAGCGGCGGCTCCTCGACGAGGCGGGCCGTGCCGTCGTGGCGTTCGGTGAAGCGGGGCAGCGCGCGGTCGCTCGTGCGCCGGCGGGCGCGGCGTGCCGCCCGTTCGATCTCGGCCTTGAAACTGGCGCGGGTGGCCGCCGAGCGCAGCCGGTCGACGTCGAGCTGGTCGAAGGATCGGGCCAGCAGCGGCTGCTCGGCCAGGTGCGCGATCTGCACCTGGTACTCCTCGACGCAGTGCTCGACCGCGTCGGCGCAGGCGCTCTCGCGGAAGCCGTTCTGCCGGCCGGCCACGTGCACGCTGACGGCGAGGCGGCGCAGGTCCCACTCCCACGCGCCGGGGTGCGCCTCGTCGAAGTCGTTGAGGTCGAAGACGAGCTCGCGCTCCGGCGACGCGTAGAAGCCGAAGTTGCCCAGGTGGGCGTCGCCGCAGATGACCGGGGTGATGCCGGTGGCGGGCAGCCCGGCGAAGTCGTCGGCCATCACGTTCGCCGAGCCGCGCAGGAACGCGTACGGCGAGGAGATCATGCGGCCGACCCGGATCGGCACGAGCCACGGCTGGCGGCCCTGGTTCGCCTCGATCACCTGCTGGACCGGGTCGGCCCGGTCGGCGGCCGGCCGCCAGAACGCCATCTCCGAGCGGTGGGCGCGTTCGCGCAGCGAGCGGCCCAACTCGTACCGCTCGGCGCGCGGGCGCGCCTGCCGCCGCAGCGAGACGAAGCCGTCGTCCTGTCCCACGTCCACCACGACGTGCCCGTTACCTTGTTGCATCACGGGCCAGCCTAGAGGGGGCGGGAAGCGCACACTCACCCAGCACAACCCGTACGAGCGACGGGAAGGTGACGCACGGGGAAACGTCAGCGGAATCAGCGCGCCGCGGCCACCCCGAAGGAGGACGGCGCCACGCCCGGGAAGACCTGGGACAGCGATCCCACGCCGCACCGCTTCTGCAGCACCTCGCCGATCACCGCCCGGTAGTCGGTGGTCGCCGCGAGGTCGCCGGCCACCAGCGCGCCCGGCGCGAGCCCGGGCCAGCGGGTGTGGACCTTTCCTCCCCGTACGCCTCCGCCCAGCAGCAACATCGCGTTGCCGTGCCCGTGGTCCACGCCGCGGGAGCCGTTCTCGGCGACGCGGCGGCCGAACTCGCTGATCGTCAGCAGGGTCACCGACGCCATGCCGTCCGGCCCGAGGTCCGCGGCGAACGCGGCGAGCGCCAGCGCCAGCTCCGTCAGGTTGTCGTACATGCGCTGGCCCTTGACCCCGGTGCCGAGACCCTCGTGCATGTCCCAGTCGCCGCAGTCGACCGCGGCGGTCGCCAGGCCCACCTTCGCCTTGATCAGGCGGGCGACGTCGCGCAGGGCCGCGCCGAGCTCGGTGTCGGGGTAGGTGGCGCCGTTGGCGGGCGTGTAGCCGGCGGCCTTCAGCGGCGCGGCCGCGGCCAGCGCGCGATCCGCGGCGAGCGCCGGGCCGGACAGCGGCGCGGGCGCGTCCCCGTACATGGCTCGCAATGCCGCCGCCCGCGGGCGCTTGGCCGACTCGCCGGCCAGCGTGAACTGGTCGATCGACGCCATCGACACGTCGGCGGACGGGCCGGCGAACAGCCGCTTCGGCATGGCCTCGCCGACGGAGACGCCGGCGAGCGCCCCGGCGGCGCCGGTGACGCCGAGCATCCGGTCGAGCCAGCCGGTGCGCACCGACGTGCCGGGCGCGGCGTTCTCCATGGCCTCCATCGCGGCGAAGTGCGAACGGGTCGGGTTGGGCTGCCCGACGGCGTGCACCGCGGCCAGCTTGCCGTTCTGCCAGTGCGGCAGCAGCGGGGCCAGCGCGGGGTGCAGGCCGAAGGTGCCGTCTCCGGCGATCACCTGGCTCTTCGGCACGCCGATGGTGGGCCGGGCCTTGTAGTAGTCGGCATCGCCGATCGGCACGATCGCGGAGAGCCCGTCGAAGCCGCCGCGCAGCGAGAGCACGACCAGCGTGTCACCGGTGTAGCCGGGCGCGGCGTACGCCATCTGGGTGGAGACCCCGGCCGCGGCGGCACCGGCGAGGGCGCCGCCGAGCACGGTGCGCCGGCGGACGGGCTTCTCACGGCAGTCGAACGAGAACATGGTCACCTCAGCTGGAAGGACGGCGCGTCGAGAACCGTGGCGATCAGGTACGGCGCGTGGCCGGCGAGCGACTTGTCGGACGAGGTCAGAGGACTGGTCGGCAGCTTTCCGGCCACGCTGAGCACGGCGGCCGTGTGCGTGGCGGGCAACGTCACCCCGATCAGCCGTACGGCGAGAGCGTCCACCAGCGCCCCGTACGTCTTGGGCAGGGTCGGCACCAGGGACTTGAGCAGATCCGTGGGGCGGGTGAGCTCCTTGGGATACCAGCCGGCGGCCAGGTTGAGGTGGTTGTTGCATCTGAGCAGGAAGCCGGACGGCGACGCCCACGCCTCGGCCACGTCCGGGAAACCGTTCGGCGGACTCCACCGAAACGGCGCGTTCCCGGCGTTGACCAGGGCGTTGTAGAGCGCGTCGAGGGCCTTGACGCCGGAGCTCTCCGGGCCGAGCCCGAGCGCGCGGATGGTGGCGATCAGGTCCTCGAACGGCGTGCGGGTCTTCGCCCCGATCGACGCGGCGAACTCCGGCGAGGTGAACAGCGCGCGCAGCACCGGCTTGATGGCCGTGTCGTTGTCGAGGTAGACCTTCACGAGCTTGGTCACCAGCGTGGCCGGGGCCTGGTCGGCCACGAAGCGGCGGCACAGCTTGGTGGCGATCTGCTGAGCCGTGGCGGGGTGCCGCGCCAGGTGGTCGGCGAAGGCGAGGGCGGCGGCCTCACCGCCACCCGCCGTCGCGTTCGCGTGCCTGAAGCCGAGGATGTCCACGGCGCCGGTGACATGCTTCGATCCGTCGTACGTGTAGAGCCCGGCCGTGGTCACCGTCAGTCCCGTCAGCAGCCGCGCGGCCGCGGCCACGTCCGCCTCGGTGTAGACCAGGCCGACGGTGTGCAGCTCCATCAGCTCGCGCGCGTAGTTCTCGTTCGGGTGCGCCTTGGTCGAGCTGCGGTTGTCCAGGTACGTCAGCATCGCCGGGTGCCGCATCGACGCCTTGAGCATGTCGGCGAAGCGCCCGAACGCGTGCTTGCGGATGACCTGCGCGTCGTAGTCGGCGCGGCTGTCCCACACCCCGCTCGACGGCGCGGTGACGTGCAGGACGTTCGACCAGAAGGCGACGGTGCTCTCGAACAGCTGACGGTTGCTCCACGCGGCGCGCGCCACGGCGGCGCGGCCCAGTTGCTTGAAGGCGTCGTACGAGTGCTTCGGCAGCTTGGCGCGCACGGTGGCGATCGAGGCGCCGGCCAGCGGCAGCCGCGCGATGAGGGCGTCGCAGGCCGCGTCGTCGATCTTCGCGGGGTCGAGCTGCCAGTCGAGCCAGCCCTCGGCGCCCCGCTTCCGCACCTCGGCGAGCGCGGCGGGCGTGGGGCCGAACGCGGCGCGGCGCAGCAAGTGCGCTCCCTGGTCAGTCCCGAGCGACAGGGCGGACGTGGTCGCCGCGGAGGCGGGTGCCGCGGCCACGGCGAGCCCTGCGGCGGTGGCGGCACCGGCGGCGAGAAGCGTGCGTCGGGTCGTCATGACAGGCCCATCGGCCCGTACGCGGCTGCGAGTCGCCGCTGCAACCGTGACTAACGGACCCGCAATCCGCGCGCACCCGTACCGCGGGAGACGACTCGGACGTACGCTCAGGCCTGTGGATCAGGCTGAATCGGTACGCACCCCGTCCTCCTGGGTCGTCGTCGGTCTCGACAACGGCGGGACCTGCAACAACGCCACCGTGCTCGACGCCACGGGTCAATACCTGGTCGATCACCTGGTGGAGAGTCCGAGCCTGGTGACCGAGGGCCCCGAGTCGGCGATCGAGGCGCTCGCCGAGGCGTTCCACAACATCCTCGATCTGACCAGCACACCCCTGACCCTGGTGCGAGCGGTCGGCCTCGACACGCCCGGCCCGGCCAGCGCCACCGGCGTGATCTCGTCGAAGGGCTCGACGAACTTCAACCAGAAGTCCTGGCACGGCTTCGACATCCGCGGCGCGCTGGAGGCGCGCATCGGCCTGCCGGTCTACTACGCGAACGACGCGAACGCGGCCGCGCTCTACGCCCACTACCGCCTCTTCGGCGCCGATTCGACGACCAGGTCCTCGGTGGCGGCGATCGTCGGCACCGGCCTCGGCGGCGGCGTCGTCGAGAACGGCAAGGTCGTCAGCGGCGCGGCGGGCATGGCCGGCGAGCTCGGCCACGTGCAGATCCCGCTGCACGGCGTCCTCGAGAACGACCAGCCGGTGCCACAGTGCAACTGCGGCTTCGAGGGCGACGTGGAGAGCATCGCGTCGCTGACCGGCATCAAGAAGAACCTGCTGCCGTACTGGCTGACGAAGTTCCCCGGCCACCCGCTCGCCGCCGAGCCCATCCCGACCGCCGCCAAGATGCTGCGCGGCTACGGCGAGAAGGACGACCCGCTGGCGCTCGCGGTCTTCGGCCAGCAGGCCAAGGCCATCGGCAAGCTGTTCACGATCGCCGCCAACTTCACCGACCCGGACGCCTACCTGCTCGGCGGCGGCGTCGTCGAGGCGGCCCCCCACTTCCGCCAGTGGTTCCTCAACGCCGTACGCGAAAGCACCGACCTGCGAGCCGAACAGCAGGCCGCCGCCACCTTCGCCCTGGTAGCCGACCTCGACATGGCCGGCGCCCGCGGCGCGGCGGTGGCGGCCCTGGAGGCCGTCCGGGAGGCGCGCGGCCTGTAGGACTCGCCTCACGCGGGCCATCTGCGCCCCCGCAACCGGCGCTGGGGGCACGCCATCGCCTCCGGGCGGGAGACGGCCGGGCGTTCAGTCGCCGACCACCGCGAGCTCGGCCGACCGGCGCCGTCGCGGGCTGGTGCCCTGCCGCTCGATCCGGAGAAGCTCAACATCAAGACCCACGCGGCGAGGCTACAGCCACGCGCCCGCGGGCCGCCCGCGCCGGCACGCGAACATCGTGTCTGCGGGAAATTTCGCGCGGGTGTCGGATCCGGGGGCGGTGGTTCGTGGAAGGGGTGAGGGGTGGCTGATGGGGCCGCCGGGATGAAGGAGTTTGTGGGATGGGGCGTTACCTGATCTCGTTTCCGGACGGCGCGATGGATCACATCGGGGAGCAGGAGCTGCCGGATGTGGGCAAGGCGGCGCACGCGGTGATGCAGGAGGCCGTCAGCGCCGGCGTGTTCGTGGCCGGTGGGGGGATCGAGCGTCAGCGGGCGAGTGTCGTGGCCACGGACGCGATGGTGACCGATGGCCCGTACCCGGAGACCAAGGAGGTCCTCGGCGGGTTCGTGGTTGTCGAGGTGGCGTCCCGGGACGAGGCGCTGACGTGGGCGGCCAAGATCGCCGGGGCGTGCCGGTGCGCGCAGGAGGTGCGGGAGCTGATGCCGGACCCCGAGCTGGACGCGATGGTGCGTGCGGCCGGCGGGGATGACGGCAGTCGCTGAGGACGGCCCCGGCGGCGAGCGAGGTCGCCGCCCCCGGGGCCGCTGGTGCTACTCGCTGAACTCCGTTACCGAAAGCGCCCTGTCCACGCGGCCCGCGGCCAGGTCGTCGTGGCGGATGACGAAGGTTCCGCGATAGAAGTCGTCGGACAGGGTGAAGCGGGCCAGCGACACCCATTCGCTCGACAGGCGGTGCTTCTCCCGCTCCAGGTGGGAGTACCACTTCGCCACCGGGACGGTGATCTCGCCGGCCTTCTCGCGGGTCGCGAGGGATTGCTCGGCGATGCTCGTGATGACCTCGTCGTCGAGGTAGCCGCCGAGGTAGGCGGTGGCCAGGCCGCTGTCCCGCGGCCAGAGCTCGTCCGCCAGGGCGCGGAGGTCGTCCAGGTGGGGCAGGTCGCGCTCGAGGTCCCGGGCCAGCTGCTCCTGGAAAGGCGAGAGATCGTCCTCGTCCTCGTCCTCATCCTCGTCCGGGTCGATCCAGTCGGGCAGATCGGCGACGAGGGTGGCGGTGAGGTCGTACTCCTTGCCCTCGAACGTGAGATCGGTGCCGGCCGGGACGTGCACGACCCGGGCGTACCGGTGCTCCCAGGCGGCGTCGTCCAGGTGATCCTTCTCGTGGTCCAGGAAGAACAGCAGCGTGCCGTCGGCCGGGAGGGCGAAGCCGTCGACCTCGGGCAGGGCGGCACAGTCGACGGAGAAGATGAACGGCAACGACGAGTCGACGCCCACGGGGCGGCCGCCGTACTGGCCGACCGGTGCGCCGCCGGAGCGTCCGCGTCCGCCCAGGCGGATCGTCACGCGCAGATGCGAGGTGAACGTGCTGATCTCGTCGCCGGGGATGCCAAGCTCGAGTGCCGCGCGACGGAACTGTCCCTGATGATCCATGGCCCAGCATGATGCCCGACAAGCGCACCCTCCCGGGCGACGCGGCCTCGACGGCTCAGAGGGCGGCGGCGACGTGCTCCAGGGCGGTGCGCAGGTCGGCCAGGCTCAGATGGCCGAAGCCGACCCGCACGACGCGGTCGTCCTCGCCGAACCAGGAGCCCGGGGCCACGCGGGTCTCGGACGCCCGCAGGGCGGCGTGAAACGCGGGGACGTCGATGCCGGCGGGCAGGCGCACGCAGCAGAGCGGGCCGCCGTCGGGGACGACGATCTCGACGGGGTGCTCGTCCGCCCAGCCGAGCAGCAGGTCCAGGGCCTCGCGCAGGAACGGGCCGCTGGTGGTGCCGCGCTGCAGGACGCGGGTGGCCAGGTGCTCGTCGATCGTGGAGCAGGCGATGGCGGTGTCGAACTTCGCCGCGCGCAGGCGGTCGTACAGCCCCGGATCTGTCGTGGTCAGCCAGCCGGTGCGCAGGCCGGGGGCGCCGTGCGCCTTGGACAGCGACGAGCAGGTGACGATGCGCGGCGACAGCGCGGCGGCGGAGGGCGGGACGGCGGTGTTGCCGTAGACCGACTCGCGGTACGTCTCGTCGACGAGGATCAGTGCGCCGGGGGCGCGGCGGGACACGATCGTGAGCAGCGCCTCCAACTCGGCCGCTGTCAGGCGTACCCCCGAAGGGTTCTGGGGTGAGGCCAGCGAGACCAGGTCGGTGTCCGGGGCGAGGGCGGCCTCGATGCGGTCGAGGGGCAGGCGGTAGCCCTCGTCGAAGCGGGCGGGCACGACGTCGACGCGGGCGCCGCGCGAGGCGGGCAGGGTGCGGGCCGGCGGGAAGCACGGCGTGACGAGCAGGACGCGGCGGGCGGGGATCAGCGACATCGCGTGGATGGCGCCGACCGTGATCAGCACGTCGTCCGCGCCGACGCCGGTGCTCTCGGCGATCAGCATGCGCAGGACGGGGTCGCCGCGGCTGGTGCCGTAGCCGAGCGGGATCTCGGTGAGGCCCTTGAGGTCGTCGTCGGTGAGCCGCAGGGGCGGGCAGGTGCTCTCGGCCAGGTCGTAGCGGACGGTGCTGTCGATCAGGGCGGTCATCGCGCTCATACGTTCATCGTCGGGTCCGGAGGGCTCGCGCGAGGAGGGCCAATGCCCCTAGATTGGTCTGTCGATGGAGCCAATCGGGATCGTGGAGCGCCTGGGCCGCTGGGCCTCCGGGCGCGGTGCGCTGTACCTGCTGCTCGCGGCGCGGATCCGCGCGCTGATCGACGACGGCGAGCTGCCGCCCGGCACGCCGCTGCCCCCGGACCGCCAACTGGCGGCGGCGCTGGCGGTGGGCCGCAGCACGGTCGTCGCGGCGTACGACCTGCTCGTCGCGGAAGGCCGCATCGTGCGGCGCCAAGGCAGCGGCACGAGAGTGGCGGGACCGGCGGCGGGCGCGTCCCGGCCGACGACGGAGGCACCCGGATTCCTGCACCTGCTGGAGCCGCGCGACGGCGTCCTCATGATGGCCTGCGCCGCGCCGGACGCTCCCCCGCCGGCGCTGGTGGCGGCGTACGCGTCGTCGCTGGACGAACTGGCCGCGATCACCGGCGACATCGGCTACCACCCGAGCGGCCACCCGTCGTTGCGCCGCGCGCTGGCCGCACGCTACGAGCAGCGAGGGCTGCCGACGACCCCCGACCAGATCCTCGTGACCACCGGCGGGCAGCAGGCGCTGACACTGCTGGCGCGCGCCCTCGTCCGCCCCGGCGACCGGGTGCTGGTGCAGACCCCGACCTACTTCGGCGCGCTCGAGGCGTTCCGCGAGGAGTCCGCGGTGCTGCGCCCGCTGCCGGTCGACCTGCGCGGTTTCGCCTCCGCCGTGCGGACCCACGACCCCGCTCTGGCGTACGTCATCAGCACCTTCCACAACCCCACGGGCGCCGTCCTGCCACCCGGGGAACGCCGTCGCGTCGCCCGCACCGGCGTGCCCCTGATCGACGACGAGGCGCTGGCCGACCTCGGCTTCCCCGGGCAGCAGGCGCCGCCACCCCTGGCGGTCCACGACGACCGGGTGATCACCATCGGCTCGCTGAGCAAACTGGTCTGGGGCGGCCTGCGCGTCGGCTGGGTGCGCGCCCCCGCCCCGCTGATCGCCCGCCTCGCCCGCATGCGCACGGTGGCCGACCTGGGCGGCAACATCCCGGCCCAGCTCGCGGCCGCGCACCTGCTCCCCCGCCTGGCACCCGAGCTGGAACGATCGGCCCGGCTGCGCCAGGAACGCCACGACCACCTGCGGGCCGCGCTGGCCCGGCACCTGCCGACGTGGGACGCGCCGGCCGTCCAAGGTGGCCAGACCCTGTGGGTACGGCTGCCGCACGGGGACGCGCGGTCCTTCGCCCAGCAGGCGCTGCGCCACGGGGTGGCGGTGCTGCCGGGGCCGGGGCTCGACGCGACGGGCGGCAGCGACGAGCATCTGAGGATCCACTTCCTGGCGCCGCCCGAGGAGCTGAGTGAGGCGGTGCGGAGGCTGGCCGTGGCGTGGGGAGAGTATGAGCCGAGGTCGGCGGTCTATCCGCCGGCGATGGCTGTTTGAGGCCGGAAACGAGAGCGTGATCCTGCAGACACGGGCCCGATACGGTCGGCACCAAGAGTGTCGATCATGGCTGCGACACCCCCTACAGACGCCGAGCTCAACACCATGATCCGTGCTCGTCTCGCGTCTCTCGGCATTGATCTCGACCAGTTGCCGGCCGGGACCACGGCCGACCCGGCGACCGGGTCGCCCGGACGGGACTCGGTCCTCGCGTCGCTGCGCTCGTTCGTGCGCGGCAGCGTCACCACCCTCGCCTCCTTCCAGCTGCCCGCCCCCGCCGGCAGCGACCCGGCGCATGCTGCCGCTCTCTCGCAGCAGCCCGCGCCGATGCTCTACCCCTCGATCAGCACCGCGTGGCGCCGATGAACCGGCCCGCTGAGGTCCCGGCCGCCGGGGCGGACCGCGCCACGTCCGCGTTCAACCGGCGGCTCTTCCTGGCCCGGACTGCGGCGATCACCGCCGCGGCGGCGGCCGGGGCAGCCGCGCTACCCGCCGCCGCGTCCGCCTGGTCCGGTAGGACGCCGAAGTTCAGCGACGCCGCCTACGCCAGGCCGCGCCCCGAGGCCCTTGCCGACCCGACCGAGCTGACCGTCGCCGAGGCCGCCTGGATGATCCGGTACGGCAAGCTCAAGCCGGCCGCCCTGGTCGAGGCGTACCTGTCCCGGATCGGCGCCTACGACGCGGTCTACCAAGCGTTCAACACGGTCCTGGCGGACCAGGCCCGGGCCGCCGCGGAAGCCGCCGGCAGGCGGACGCCGAGCACCCCGCTGCACGGCATCCCGCTCGCCATCAAGGACAACTATTGGACGCAGGGAGTGCGGACGACCGCCAACTCGTACCTGTTCCAGGACTTCGTCCCGCCCTACGACGCCACCGCGGTGGCCCGTCTCAAGAAAGCCGGCGCGATCGTGCTCGGCAAGACCCAGATGGGCCCGCTCGCCACCACCCGGGCGACCACCCCGGACGGCCGGATCACGACGGTCAACGCGTGGACGCCCGGCAACCCGGCCACCGACCCGGGTGGGTCGTCCACCGGCACGGCCACCTCGGTCGCCGGCCGGATGGCGACCTCCGGAACCGGCACACAGACCGGCGGTTCGATCACGGCGCCGTCGAACGCCCAGAACCTGACCGGGCTGAAGCCGACGATGGGCCGGGTGTCGCTCGCCGGGATCATCCCGCTCAGCTACACCCGTGACCATCCCGGCCCGCTGGCCCGGGATGCCCGGGACGCGGCGATCATGCTGACCGCGATGGCGGGCGAGGACCCGGCGGACCCGCGAACGCAGGGACTGCCCGAGATGCCAGACCTGATCGGCGCGGCCACGCCGGTCGTGTCCCGGGGCCGGTGCCGGGTCCGCGCCAAGGTCCGAGTCGGAGTCCTGCCAGGCTACGCCGCCGACCCGGCACGCCAGGCATTCCTCGCCGTTCTGGACAAGATCGACGGCATTTCGCTGGTCGACGTGCCGTTTCCTGAGCAGTGGGACCTGCTGACCGGTACCGAGTTCAACAACGTGCGGCTGCCCGAGCGCAGCGAGCCGTTCATGCCGTTGCTGCGGTCGGACCTGCGCGGCTTCGGCGTCTCGGTGACCGGGTGGCTGCAGGGAGCGCTGCTCGGCGCCGGCGAGTTCATCACCGGGCAGCGGGCCAAGCTGCTGCTGCTGGAGCGGGTGCTCGACCAGGTCTTCGCCAAGTGCGACGTGGTGGTGCAGACCAGCCCGGTGCCGTTCGACATCCTCGGGCTGCCGGAGATCGGGTTTCCGATCGGCGTCACGGCGGCCGGGGTGCCGATCGGGACGATCCTCGGCGGCGCGCCGTACGAGGAGGACCGGCTGCTGTCCGTGGTCGGCGCCTACCAGGCGCTCACCGACTGGCATCACCGGCGGCCGGTCGATCCGGTCGCCCCGGCGGCGTCGGCCCGATCGCGCACGGCGGCCGGCGACCGTGGCCGGCTGACCGCCGAGGACGTGGCCGACCAGATGCAGTAGCCCTCGCGCCACGCCGCCACCACGCCGGTCTCGCCACGCTCGTGGACGGCGAGACCGGCCTGCCCAGTCCGACCACGACTCCCGATCAGAGGCGCCCGTCCGAGGTGAAGGGGCCGACCTTGGCCGGCAGGACCAAGCCCGCCGCCGACAGGGCCGTGAGCAGGTCGAGCAGCTCGCGCCGGGTGAGGGCGCCCGGGGTCGGCGGGTCCGGATGGGGCACGCCGAGGGCCTTGGCGGTCTCGACCGCGCGGGTGGCTATGGCGGCCTCGACGGCCCAGAGGCGGTGGGCTCGCATGGCCAGGTGGGCCGAGGCGGTCAGGTCGCTGTGCAGGCGCAGCAGGCGGCGCAGGTCGGCGGCGAGCTGTTCGATCGGGGGGCCGAACGGCTGGGGCGGCGGTGGGTGCAGGGCGCGCCAGCGGTCGGCGACGGCGCCGCAGAAGCGGGGGGCGTAGACGACTGCCGCGCCGATCAGGGTCGGTGCGGCGACTATGAGGGCTAGCTTCCCGACGTCGAGGACGGACACTGCGGGCTCCCTTCCGGTTCGACGATCCGCCCGGTCCAGCAGACCGTCAAGGCGATTGCGGCCGCCGGACAGGCTGTGTGCAGTCACCGCGAAATGTGTTGGATGGCCGACTCGCGATCTTCGGGAACGCGCTACTTCTAGCGGGTCTCGGCGGGCGATCGCCCGCACGATCGGAGCCATGGAGATGATCGGGCGGGACGAGGAGATGCGGCGCTTCGCCGCGCTGCTCCGGCGGAGCAGGGCCGCGGCGGGCCGGCCGACGGTGCTGGTGCTCGACGGGCCGCCGGGCATCGGCTGCCGGCGCCTGCTGCGGGAGATGGCGACCGCGGGACGGGACATGAGCGAGGCGGTGAGCACGGGCCGCGCCGTTCAGGTGAGCAAGAACCTGATCGTGGCCGCGAGGCAGCACGTGCCCGCGGACACCCCCGCCGAGGTGCAGCGGATGGTGCTCGGGCCGCTGGGGCGGGCGGACGTGCGGCGGCTGGTGGAGGCGCGGCTCGGGACCGTCGCCGGAGAGCGGCTGCTCGACCTGGTGCGGGTGGCGGCGGGACGGCCGGGGGCGGTTCTCGAGCTGGTCGCCGACCTGCGGGAGGAGGGGCTGCTGCGGGGTGGCGAGGTCATCGCCGTACGACTGCCCGAGCGCACCCGGGCGCGGCTGGCCCACCGGCTCGCCGGTCTCTCGCCGGCGGCGCGGCATCTGGTGCAGGTGGCCACGGCGCTGCGGTCGCCGTTCCCGCCCGCGCGGCTGAGTGCGCTTCTCGGGGACGGTGTGGCGCGGCTGGTGCCGCACATCGAGGAGGCGCTCGACTCGGGCCTGCTCGTCCCGGCCGGTGAGGGGTTCGGGTTCAGCCACGATCTCGTACGAGCGGTGGCCGAGGCGTCGATGCCGCACGCGGTGGCGGCCGCCCTGCGCCACGAGCACCGGCCCGGCCGCCCCCGGGCGACGGCCGCCGCGCACCCGGCCGCCCGGCAGGCGCCGCGGACGGCGGACTGGAGTCTGCTGAGCGAGCGCGAGCTGGAGATCGCCGAGCTGGTCGGCCAGGCGCTGACGAACCGGCAGATCGCGACCAGGCTGGGCCGGTCGCCGCACACCGTCAACTATCACCTGCGGCAGATCTTCCGCAAGCTCGGCCTGGCGTCGCGGGTGGAGCTGGTGTCCGTCCTCGGACGGCGCGAGTCTCAAACGGCGTAGAGCCAGTCCATGGCGCCCGGCGGCGACGAAGCCAGGGCGCTGTCCCGCTGCCGCTGCTCCTCCCCGTCCGGGAGGTGGTAGGTGCGCAGCCCGGCCCGGGACAGGTCGACGACCCGCGTGACCCGCGAGCGGCGCGACGCTTCGAAAGCGTCGAAGGACCCGGAGCATCGAGCGAGCGCCACAGCGTCCTCCACAGCTTGCGCGGCACCCTGCGCGGCGAACGGCAGCATCGGATGCGCGGCGTCCCCGATGAGCACCACCCGCCCGTGATGCCAGGACGGCAGCGGTGGCCGGTCGCGCAGCCTGTGCGGTGTCAGCGGCCCCATCCGCTCGACGAGCCGCAGCACGGACGGGTGCCAGCCGCCGAACGAGAGGTGCCGGGTCACCAGGACCACGTTGACGTCGCGGCAGGACCGATCGACGGGGTACGCCACGCAGTGCGCTCCGGGGCCCAGCCACACCACCACCCGGTCGAGGCCCACGTCGGGCACCACCGCGCGGTAGGCCACGTACCCGCTGTCCCGTAGCGGCGCCGCGCCGACGAACTCCCGGACCACCGAGCTCAGCCCGTCCGCACCGATCACCACGTCGGCCCGGGTGGACGAGCCGTCCGCGAAGAGCAGGCCCTCCGGCGAGACCGCGGAGACACGACGGCCAACGTGTACGGACGGAGCGCGCAACGCCGCGATCAGCGCGCCCCGCCGCATCGTGTAGTACGGAGCCCGGTACCGCCCCAGATCGGCTCGGGTGATCACCGAGTCGTCCCGCCACCGCCGGATCTCGCGGACCGCCGGCCGGGCCGCCGACGCGAACACCCGCTCGCCGGCCAGCTCGTGCAGCGCCGCCGCCGCGTTCGGGGAGATCTGGATCCCGTACCCCTCGAACGGAAGCGACGCCTGCCGTTCGTACACCTCGCAGGAAAGGCCCTGCCGGCCGAGGGCGAGGGCGGCCGTGCGGCCGCCCACCCCGGCACCGACGATCGCGATCCGGCGCACGGTCGCCGCCTTTCAGTAGTACCGCAGGGCCCGGTCCCAGTTCTCGTCCGCCGTGAACAGGCTGCGCGGCTTCATGATCTCGCCGGTGGCGGTGAGCGCGCTCGGGGAGACGAGCGTGCCCGGCGGCACCGCGTCGACGTACGCGCCGGTCGCCGCCGTCAGCTCGCGCGTCGCCGCGTGCCGGAAGCGCTCGGCGACCTCGATCTGGAGGTGGACGCGCGCCGGCAGCAGCCGGGCCCGCCAGAACATCACGCCGTACTCCGCGGGCAGCCGGAACACGGCGTCCTCCAGCTCGGCGTGCGCGGAGCCGGACCGCCCGAGCACCCGCACGGCCGGCAGCTCCCAGCCGCAGGGACAGTCCCGGTAGGACACCTCGACCCGGTCGCCGATGTGATAGCGCAGCAGCGGCATCGCCTCGCGGGCCAGCGGCGTCACGACGAGCTCGCCGGCGCCCTCCTCCGCGGTGCGGCCGGTCGCCGGGTCGTACACCTCGAAGATCGCCCGATCCGCCCAGAGGTGCAGCGTGCCGTGCGGGCATTCGCCGGCGAGCCCGCCCGTCTCGCTGGAGCCGTACTCCTGCACGACCGGCGCCCGCCAGATCTCCGCGATCCGGTCGCGCCGGGCCTGCCCCAGCGGCTCGCCCGCCACCAGCAGCGCGCGCAGGGCCGGGAAGTCGTGCCCGGGTCGCAGGCCGGCCCGCTCGGCCGCCGCCGCCCACAGCAGGGTGTCGGTCGGCAGCGACCAGGTCAGCGTCACGTCCAGGTCGTGCATCAGACGGACCACTTTGGCGTACGGGGTGGCGAGCGACCGGTTGTCGGCCGGCACCACGGTCGCCCCGCGGGCCAGCGCCGCCGCGTGCGCGACGTGGCCGGTGAGCATGAGCGCGTACGGGGTGCGTACCAGGAAGGTGTCCTCGGGGTTGATCCCGACCCGCACCCGGGAGTAGCGCTCGACGAGGTCGGCCCAGTCCGCGGCCGTGTAATAGGAGGCCGTCGGCGTGCCGGTCGTGCCGCTCGACTCGTGGTAGGTGGCGAGCCGCCGGCGGTCCACGGCGAGCATGCCGAAGGGGTACGCGTCGCGCAGGTCCGCCTTGGTCGTCAGCGGGTAGCCGGCCAGTTCCTCGCGGCTCGCCGGCACCCCGTCGCGCCGTGAGCGGTAGAACCGGGAGGCCGCTGCCGCCGCCAGGGTGGCGGGCAGCAGCGCGTCCTGGGCCTTCGCGAGACCGGTGAACAGGTCAGAGCTCATGGCACAGCTCGTCGATCGGGTAACCGACGTGGCGTTCGCGCCCGGGCAGGTAGCCGAGCACCTCGTCGCCCGGCTTGAGCTCGGTCGAGTTGAGCACCTTGCCGCCGGGGCCGAGCACGCGGACGTGCCAGTCGTCCTGCACGATCAGGTTGAGCTCCTCGCCGGTGGGTGCGACCGCGTCGACGGCGAGCAGCGGCCGCGTCTCGATCTTCACGCGGCCCACGGTCACCGGCCGGGTGCGGCCGTCGGCCCGGACGGCGAGGACGGTCGAGCCCGCCTTCAGCTCGCACAGGTACCGCGTCCGTTCGTGGTCGGCCAGCGTGTACGACATGATCGCCCCGGCGTTGACGCGGAACGGCCGCATCGGCATGTACGGCAGCGGGTGGGTCTCGCTGACGCAGAGCAGCAGCCCCCGCGAGCGCGACCCGACCAGGATGCCCTCGTCCGGGTTGAGGTGCGAGCACGTGTCCACGCAGGCGCGCTCGCCCGAGCCGCAGTGCCGCACCCCGGTGACGGTCAGCGTGACCAGGTCGATCGCGGGTGAGCTGCGCCGCACCACCTCGCTCAGCTTCGTGGCCTCCCCCGGCCCGCCCGGCCGCAGCAGCACACCGTCCGGCCCGCGCTCGAGCACGGTGAGATGCACGGACGCCTCGTCGACGCCGCCGACCTCGGTGATGATGCGCCCGAGCGAGCCGTCGGCGGCCGCCAGCACGATCTCCAGCGGGATGTGCGTGGGGTCGTGGAAGCGCAGCACCGTGATCTCGTCGCGGCGCACCCGCTCGCAGGCCACGTCGAGGCTCTCGGCGTCGGTGACGTCCACCCGGCTGCCGAAGCGCACGCCCGGATGCCGCTCGGCGAGCTCGCGCGGGTCGCCGTCCCGCACCGGGTCGACCAGCACCAGGTCGGCGGCCCCGAAGTCGGCCGGCAGGCCGCCCGGGAGATCGGCGGGGGCCAGCACCCGGCAGACCGTCGGCGGCAGCGTGGCCAGCTCGGCCGGGTCGTCCGAGACGATCGCCTCGAACCGCAGGTGCACGGCCTCCTCGGCGACGCCGGCACGCCAGGGGCCGGCCTCCCGCAGGTCGAGCCAGCATTCGCGCGCTTGATCGGCCCGGCTCATCGGATCACCGCCGGCGTGCGGTCGTGCACCACGGCGGCCAGGCGGCGCAGCATCGCGCCCGGGTCGGCGGCGGTGAAGACGAGGCGGCCCACCGCGACCCCGGCGGCGCCGGCGCGCATGGCGGCGGCCATCCGGCCGAGCACGGCGTCGGCGCCGGGCTCGGGCGGGCCACCGGCGGCCAGCACGGGCACCGGCGCGCCCGCGACGATCCGGGCCGTCGCGGCGGGATCGTCGGGCAGGGCGGTCTTGACCAGGTCGGCGCCCATCTCGGCGGCGACCGCGACGGCGTGGGCCACGAGCTCCGGCGCCCTGCCGTCGCGCACGGCCGGGCCGCGCACGTACATCATCGCCAGCAGCGGCACCGACCAGCGTTCGCACTCCTCGGCCACGGCGGCCAGGTGGGCGATCTGCGCCGCCTCGGTGCGGGAGGCGGCGTTGACGTGCACGCTCACCGCGTCCGCGCCGAGGCGCAGCGCCTCCTCGACCGTGGCCACCGGATACTTCGCGTCCGGGTCGGCCGCCATGGCCGTGCTCGCGTTGAGCTGCACCACGAGCGACAGGTCGCGGAACCGGGCCGGGCGGATCCGGCGCGCCGCGCCCTTGTGGACCACCACCCCGTCGGCGCCGTGCTCGGCGAGCCGCGCCACCAAGGTGTCCAGGTCGCCGTCGGCGCGCAGCGGGCCGGCGCCCACCGCGTGGTCGAGCGGCACCAGCAGCAGGCCGGAGCCGTCCCGGCGGCCGAGGTGCGCCAGCCTCAGGCGCCGCCCGAAGGACTCGTTTCCGTACATCGCGGAACCCCCCTGTTCGGGTCTTTCATGACGGCGAAAAGCTATCGGCGGTGCGACGCGCCGGGATCCTGCTCGTCCGGGTGGCGACCTCGGTGAACGCGCGAAAACGCAGCTCGCCCCGGAAGGGAGCCATTGACCTGTTCGGATGAGTAGTTGCCCGGAAGTGCCCGATGCGCCCGGCCCGGCTTCGTGATACGTATGAGGCGATATGAGGATCTGGCGATGACCGGCCGTGCCGGCCGGGGGACCCCCGACGTGAGCCGGCGGCTGGTCGGCCGGGACGCCGAGGTCGCGTTCCTGACCCGGGTCCTGGACGACACGGCGGCCGGTGCCGGCGGCTGCCACGCGATCACCGGCGCGCCCGGCATCGGCAAGTCGGCGCTGCTGCACGTCGCGATCCGGCTCGCCACCGGCAAGGGCGTCGCGGTCGCGACCCGCGAGGCGTTCCGGCTCGACCAGGCCGCGCCGCTGGTCACCCTCGCCGGCGCGCTGCGCGACTGCTCCCCCGCGACGCCGGCCTTCGCCTGGCTCGCCGAGCGGGCGCCGGAACGGGCCGACCCGTTCGGGGCGCTGCAACGGCTGCGGGCGTCGCTCGAGGAGGCGGCCCGCGAGCGGCCGCTGCTGATCGTCATCGACGACGCGCAGTGGATGGACGAGCTCAGCGCGCTCGCCGTGCGCGAGCTGATCCCCGCCCTCGCGTCCTCCCCCGTGCGCTGGCTCTTCGCCCACCGGCCGCCGGCCGGCGACGACCGCGAGACGCCGGGCCACCAGCTGATGCAGTGGCTCCAGCGCGAGGGCGTCTCGCCGCTGCGCCTCGGCGTGCTCGACGACAGCGCCATCGCCCAGCTCAGCGCGGACGTGGTCGGCGCCGATGTGGACAACACCGTGGTGGCGCTGGCCGCCTCCTGCCTGGGCAACCCGCTGCGCACCGAGCAGCTGATCAAGGCCCTGGTCGCGACACACCAGCTCGTGGTCGCCGACGGCATCGGCTCGGTGGTCGGCGACGACCTGCCGTCCAGCTTCGTCGACTCGGTCCGCGAGGTCCTCGACACGCTGTCCGAGCCGGCCGCCTGGCTGCTGCGCTCGGTGGCGGTGTTCGGCCGCCCGTTCACGTTCGACGAGGCCGGCCGGCTGACCGCCCACCCGCCCGCCGACCTCTACCCGCTCGTGCGCGAGGCGATGGCCGACTTCCTGGTGGAGGACGCGGGGGGCGGGCTCGCGTTCGCGCACGACCTGGTGCGCCAGGCCGTCTACAACACCCTGCCCCGGGCCATGCGCGAGCAGCTGCACCGCCAGGTCGCCGCGATCAGCCGCGACGCGGACCGGCCCGCCCTGGAGGTCGCCGAGCACCAGCTCAAGAGCGGCCGCACGGGAGCCGGCGACGCGGTCCGCATGGTGCGCTCGATGGCCCGCGAGATCGCCCGGGTGGCCCCCGGCGCGGCGGCCGACCTGATGCTGCGCGCGCTGGCGGCGGCCGATCCCGCGGACCCGGGCCGGCCGGCGCTGATCGCCGACACGGTGGGCCTGCTCGCCGCCGCCGCACGCCTGGAGGAGGCCCGTGAGCTGGGCGGTCAGGCGCTGGAGGCGGGCCTCGACCCGCAGACCGAGGCGCTGCTGCTGCTGGGCCTGGCCGAGGCGTGCAAGCACAGCGGCCTCAACGAGATGACGGTCCGCTATTCCGGCGAGGCCCTGCGCCACGAGGGCCTCCCGCTCGCCGTGGAGGCGAGGCTTCACGCGGTACGAGCGCACGCGCTCTGCTATCTGGGCCGGCTCGCCGAGGCGGACGAGTCGGGCGCGCGCGCCGACGAGCTCGGCCGGCAGGGCGGCGAGTACGGCGCCGCCGTCTTCGGCACGGCGGGCCGCAGCCTCGTCGCGTACGCCGAAGGACGGCTGGCCAACTCGCTGGAGCACGCGCGTGCGGCGACCGCGCTGGCCGATCGGGAGGGCGGCGACGCGGCGCAACGGCACCCGCGCATCTGGCTGGGCGGCGCGCTGACCGTCCTCGACCACTTCGACGAGGCCGAACAGGTCATCCGCGCCGGCCGCCGCGAGTCCGACCGCTACGGATCCTCCTGGGCCGAGCCGCTGTGGCACTACTTCCAGACCTCCCTGCTGTACGCCAGAGGACGGCTCGAGGAGGCCGCGGTCGAGGCGGACTCCGGGCTCACCGTGGCCGAGCGGCACAACGCGCACGCGCTGGCCATGCCGCTGCTGGGCATGCTGCTGCGCGTCGCCGTGCTGCGCGGCGACCTGGCGGCCGCCCGGGACCATCTCGATCACGTACGCCGGCTGGCCGCGGGCGGCGTGACGGCGGTGCCCGAGGACGTGCTGTGGGCCGAGGCCCTGCTGCTGGACGCCGAAGGCGCGCCGTCGGCCGCGTTCTCGCTGCTGCGCGACTTCTACCCGGCGCTGCCCGAGCGGCCGGCGCTGCTCGCGGGCGACCCGGCGTCCGCGGCCGAGCTGGTGCGCATCGCCCGCGACGCCGGCCGGCCCGAGGAGGCGTCGGCCGCCGTGCGCGCGGCCGAGCTGCTGGCCGCACGCAACCCCGGCTCCCGGTCCGCCGCCGGCGCCGCCGCGCACGCGCGCGGCGTACAGGACAAGGATCTGGACAGGCTGCAACAGGCCGCCGACCTGTTCCGGGCGGTCGGACGGCCGCTGCCGCTGGCCGCGGCGCTGGAGGACGCGGCGATGCTCGGCCGGGGATCACGCGACGACCGTGCCGTGCGCTCGTGGTGCGAGGAAGCGCTGACCATCGTCACCGACTGCGGCGCCCACCGCGCTCGCGGCCGCATCGAGGACGTGCTCGGCGGATGGGTGGCCGTGCCGCCCGAGCCCGCCGCCGCGGCCGAGACGTGCCTGCCGCAGCTCACCCCCGCCGAGCGCAAGGTGGCGCTCGAGGTGGGCAAGGGCCGCACGAACATCCAGATCGCCGAGGCCCTCTACATCTCGAAGCACACTGTGGACGCGCACCTGCGCAACATCTTCGGCAAGCTGAGCATCCGGCGCCGGGCGGAGCTCGCCGCCGTCGTGGCCCGCGAGTGCGCAGGGTGAACCACGTGAACGCGTGATGCGCACCGGCGCCGCGGCGGCCGAGGATGGCGGGGTAATCCGCCCACCTCCCCACCGCCAAGGGGATGCCGATGCCGACAGCCGCGTTCCGGACGCCGGTGCTCGTGGCCGGAGCCGGGGTCACCGGCTCGCTCACCGCGCTGGAGCTCGCCCACCACGGGGTGCCCAGCATGGTCGTGGAACGCGCCGGCGTGCCACCCCGGTTCGCCGACCCGCTGCTGATCAACGGGCGCAACATGGAGCTGCTGCGACGCCTCGGGCTCGCCGCCGGTCTGCGATCGGCCGGTGTCGACCCGGACAGCCCGGTCGACGTCGTCTGGGCACGCGGCGTCGACCAGCCGCCCGTGCTGGTGTGGCGGCTGCCCTCGGTCACCGAGCTGCGCGGGGCGTACGCGGCGACCGCCGACGGCACCGCACCGATCGAGCCCTACCTGCTGATCTCGTGCACCGGGCTCGCCGAGCGGCTGCACCGGGCGCTGCGCGACCACCCACTGATCGACCTGCGCTGCCGCTGGACCCTCACCGACCTGCGGCCGGAGGCGGACGGCGTGGCCGCCACGGTGATCGACGCGGGGGCGGGCCGGCGGCACGTGGTCGAGGCCGCCTACTTGGCCGGATGCGACGGGGCCGACAGCACGGTACGCCGCTGCGCCGGCCTGACCATGGAGAAGCTCGGCCCGTCCGCCTCGCACCTCACCGTGGCGTTCCGCGGGGGCGCCACGGCCGGCCGCTGGGCCAACCCGTCCGCGGTGATCACCGGCGGAAGCACCGTGCTCACCGGACACGACGGCGACCTGTGCGTGGCGCACCTGCCGCTGGGCGAGGACGACGAGCAGGCCGTCGCCGACCCGGCCGGCCTGCTCGCGCGGCGCCTCGGGCTCGACGGCGACCCGCCCCAGATCCACGCCGTCACGCAGCGGGCCGGCGCGCCCTCGATCGCCCGCGCCTACCGCCGGGGCCGCGTGCACCTCGCCGGCCAGGCCGCCCACCTGGCCGAACCGCCCGGCAACGACGTGGACACCTGCATCGGCGACGCCGTCGACCTGGGCTGGCGGCTCGCCGCGGCCGTGCACGGCTGGGCCGGTGAACACCTGCTGGCCGCATACGAGACCGAACGCCGCCGGCAGGCCCGGCTCGACCGGGAACTGGCCCGCCGGGCCGGGCAGACCCGCAGCCGGTTCCAGCGGCTGGTGGCGGCCGGCGCGGCCCGGGAGACCCTGGTGGACATCCTGCGGCAGGAGGCGCCCCAGCTCGACCCGGCCGGCACCGGGCCGGCCGGGATGGCGGGCACGCCCGGCTTCCGCCCGCCCGCGTTCCGGCTCGCCGGCGGCGACCAGTTCTTCGACCGGCTCGGCCCGCAGCTCACCCTGGTGGACCTCACCGACGACCAGGGCGGCTGGCCGCTGGTCACGGCGGCGCGGGCCCGCGGCGTGCCCATCCGGCACCTGCCGATGGCGGGCGCGCCGATGCCCGCGGCCTGGTCGGGCCGGCTGGTGCTGATCCGCCCCGACCAGCAGGTGGCGTGGCGGGCCGACGGGCCGCCGCCGGACTGCGAGGGCGTCCTCGACGAGGTGACGGGCGTGCGACACCAGTTATACGAGAACGCGTGATGCGGCGGACGGAGCCCTGCGGCGAGGCTCGACATCTCCCAGCCCATCGGGAACGGACAACGGCGGGAACGGACAGAGGGACGATGTCAACGACACTCACCGACGACCTGGGGCGGACCACGATCGCCGGCTGGTACATGCGGCTCGCCGGCAACCCCTGCCCCCGGCGCAACCATTGGCAGACAAAAGTCATCTACTACCGCGCGGTCGCGGAACTGCTGGCCGCCCGGCCCGAACGCCCGCTCACCTGGAAGACGATCGTCGGCGCGGCCCGCCCGCACGGCTGCCGCAGCACGTTCTACGAGGTGACGGGCGTCCGAGCCCGGCACGCGATGATCGGCGAGCTGATCGCCGAGGGCAGCATGCGCTCCATCGAGATCGCGGTGCGCTACCAGCGGCCCGACCCGGTCGAGCAACTCGTCGACGAGACAAAGGTGTGGGCCTTCTGGCCGTACCGGCAGAGCTTCGCGGAACGGGCGGCCACCCTGCCGCCCCCCGACCTGGTCCCGGCGGAACTGGGCGACGTCCTGGTGGCGTGGGCCCAGCGCTACCCGGCCCTGGCGGCGGCGAACTCCTACCGCCCCCCGGCGGTGGCGGTCGAGGACCTGGCGTTCCTCCACAGGGGCCGGCTGGCCGCAACCCGCGCCGAGGGCCGCCTGACGGACGTGATCCGGCAGGCCCTCCACCCTTAGCCCCGGCGGACGTTCCAGCGCCCGCCCGGCCCGCATCACGGCTGCCGGCAGTCGCGGCTCAGACCCGGACTGCCGGCAGCCGCTCGGCTCGGCTCGCGCCCGGGCTGCCGGCGCCCGCTCGGCTCGCGCACAGGCTGGCGGCGCCCGCTCGGCTCGCGCCTGGGCCAGCGGCGCCCGCTCGGCTCGCGCCTAGGCTGGCGGCGCCCGCTCGGCTCGCGCCTAGGCTGGCGGCGCCCGCTCGGCTCGCGCCTGGGCCGGCGGCGCCCGCTCGGCTCGCGCCTGGGCCGGCGGCGTGCTCTCGGCGATGATGGGGGCATGGCCGAGAGGGTGCCGAGGCGTGCCGGTGGGTGGCCGCGGGCGACGTTCCTGGGTGGGCTCGCGCCGGCGACCGCCGACGAGTTGCTCGGCATGACGGTGCGGCACCGCTACGAGAGCGGCCGCCCGATCCTGCGCGAAGGCGACCACGCGACCCACGTGGTGGTGCTGGAGAGCGGCTTCGTCAAGGTGACCACGGCGGTGGAGGGCTTCGGCACGCTGCTCGGCATCCGCCTGCCCGGCGAGCTGGTCGGCGAGATCGGCGCGCTGACCGGAAGCCCCCGCAACGCCACGGTGACCGCGTGCGGCACCGTCCACGGCGGCATCGTCACCCGCCCGGCGTTCGAGGACTTCCTGCGCCGCCACCCCGAGGCGTCCACCCTGGTCATGGCGATGATCGCCCGCCAGCTGACCTGGGCGAACCGCCGCCGCAGCGACTTCGCCGCCTTCCCCGCCCACATCCGCCTGGCCCGCCTGCTCGTCGAGATAGCCGACGCCTGCGGCCGCGAGCTCGACAACGGCCGCGTCGAGATCGCCGTCCCCCTGAGCCACCCCGAACTGGCCGCCATGATCGCCGTCTCCCGCGCCACCATCCAGAAGGCCGTCCAGGAGCTACGCACCACCGGCCTGATCGGCACCGCCTACCGTCGCATCGTCATCCTCGACCTCCCCGCCTTGACCACCGTCGCCGCCGCGGCATCAGGCGAGTGATGAGCCTCGGCGGCGCCCACCTCACGGCGCCGCCGTAGCCGTGGACCTCGCCGGCGGGGCCGTCAGCGGACGCGGCCTCGCGGCACCAGGCGAGTGATGAGCCTCGGCGGCGCCCACCTCACGGCGCCGCCGCAGCCGCAAACCTCGCCGGCGGGGCCGTCAGCGGACGCGGCCTCGCGGGACCAGGCGGGCGATGGGCATCGGAGGGGCCGGCATCGGAGGGCCGTCGTAGCCGTGGACCTCGCCGAAGCGTGGGGTGTGGTCGGCCCAGTCGGCTCTCATCTGGACGATCTCGTCGTGGTCGCGGGCGACGAAGTTCCACCACATGACCAGGCGCTCGTCGAAGGGCTCACCGCCGAGCAGGAGCAGCCGGGAGGCGGACTCGGTGGACAGGCGGAGCGAACGGCGGCCCTCACCCGCGTACAGCAACGGGCCTTGTTTGAGGGTGACCCCGTCGATCGTGGGGGCGCCGTCGAGGGCGAGGACGGCGTATTCGAAAGCGGGCTCGAGGGGTAGCTCGGCCTCGGCGCCGTCGGCCAGGGAGATCTCGGCGCCGACGAGCGGGGTGTGGCAGACGGCCGGGGAGGTGGCGCCGGCGAGGGTGCCCATGAGGACGGTGATGGTGAGGCCGCCGTCGGAGACCACGGGCAGGTCGGCGTGGTGGGCGAAGGCGGGTGGCATGTCGCGGGCCGCGTGGGGCAGGGCCACCCACAGCTGGACGCCGTGCAGGATCGGCGAGTGGACGGCCGGCGTCTCCTCGGAGTGGGCGATGCCGCGGCCGGCGGTCATGAGGTTGAGCTGGCCGGGGCGGATCTCCTGGACCGTGCCGAGCGTGTCGCGGTGGAGCACTTCGCCGGCGAGAAGCCAGGTCACCGTCTGAAGGCCCGTGTGGGGATGGGGGCCGACGCGCATGCCCGCGCTGCCGGTGAGGTCCTGCGGACCGTACGCGTCGAGGAAGCACCACGCGCCGACCGTGCGCCGCTGTCTGTTGGGGAGCGTGCGCGTGACGGCGAAGCCGCGCGGCCCGCCGAGCGCGACCGGCGCGCCCTCGAGCATCTCCAAGGCAGCCGGTGCGGCCGGGCCGACTTCAGGATCCGCTTCGTAGCTACTCACACCCGGGACGCTACTCGCGGGGTGTGACAGAAATGCGGAACGGCGGTGGGGCGCGCTCCCACCGCCGTTCCTCCCGGCCATGCCGCGCAAAAGTTCCCTCACACCGTCATGGGGGGCAATTCGGTGTGAGAGCCCTGGGTCAGCGCGGTGGCGGCCTTACAAACGGGGGCGGCGGCCGCCGGCCGGGGAGTTGAGGGTCTCGAGCGTCCAGGCGTCGAGGCGGCGCAGGGCCGCCCGCCAGGTGGCGCGTACGGCGCCGAGGTCGAGGCGCGGCATGATCCCGCTCCTTTCGGTCGGTGTCGTGAAGCTCCATCCGGGACCCCGTCGTCCCGGGCGCTCATCCACCGTGACATCCGCTAGCACCATGATCCGTGGGAAGCCAGCGTGGGCTTCGCCACGTTGTTACTCGGGCGTAGCTACCGGGGGTCCCTCCAACGGGGTCGTCCGTCAATCCGTGGGGATCCTCAATACGTGTTTAAGAATGGCTTAAGTTGAGCGATCTCCCCCGGGCGGCGTTTGAACCCCGCGCCTGCGTTCTCCGTACTCTCCCTCGACGAACCACGCCCCGACGGCCTCGGGGGGCGCTCCGGGGGCGGTAGCGCCGTTCGCAAATCCGTGGTTAACCTTCCACATCCACCGCGTGGGAGGGGACGATCCGGGCACGCGTGACAGACGGGGGGCAGCATGCGGCGATGGGGTGACCGGCACTCCGGGCGCCGTGCGTCCTGGGTGCTCACGGGAGCCGCCGCATGAGCTTCGAGGACGACGAATACTGGGACGAGGAATACTCCGAGTACTCCCTCGTTCCCAACGCGGCTGTCGTGCAGGAGAGGCCGTACGTACGCCGTGACGGCCCCGAGCCGGTGATCCCCACGAAGCGCCCCGCCGACGCCGGCGAGCCGGTCGACGAGCTCGCGGCCCGCCGCCGGCGCCGCGCGACGAACAGTGCCTTCGACACGCAGCGCCCGAGCTGGCTGGACGACCCCGAGTTCTCGCCCGTCGACACGTCGCGGCCCAACCTGGCCGGCGACGACTTCGACGACGTCGACTTCAACCGCCCCGAGCTCGGCGCCGACTTCGAGAACCCCGAGTTCCCCATCGGCGACGGCGGTGCCCGGCGGCGCGACGAGCGCTTCGGCGACTACCCCGACGACATCGACGAGCCGTACGACCACCGCGACCTCGTGGCGTACGGCCACGGCCCGGACGCGGGCGCGGTGACGGTCGGCTGGGACGAGGAGTACGAGCAAGAGGAGCGCCCGGCCGGGAGCCGCTGGCGCCGCCTCGCGGGCAAGGTCACGCCCTCCGGCGGGCGGGGGCGCGGGCGTCCCGGCTCGGATGATCGGCGTGCGGAGCCGCCGGGCCGGCGGGCTCCCGAGGCCGATCCTCGTGGATCGTCGCAGCAGGGTGACAGCAGGCCCGTCGCGGGCGGGCGCGGCCACAGTGACATGCGGCCGGCGGCAGATGGGCGCGGCCAGGGCGACATGCGGCCGGCGGCGAGTGGCCGGGCGCGGGTGCCCGAGGCGCCGGCTCCGGGCGAGGCGCACGACCTCTACCGGCGGCCCGACCAGGGTGGGCAGCGCCGGGTCACCGACGGTGAGGGACCGGTGCGCGGGGAGCGCCGTCCGGGCCGCCCTGGGGAGTCCTTCCAAGACCCGGCGGGGCGTGGGCGGGCCACTGTCGAGGCGCGTCGTTCGCCCGACGATCTCCGGCACGCGCCCGAAGACTCGCGGCGTGGGGCCGGCGATCCGCGCCGTGCTCCCGACGGTCTGCGCCGGTCGGGTGGCGACCCCCGATACTCGCCGGACGAGCCGCGGCGCGCGCCGGACGACCCGCGCCGGGCCGAGCAGCATCGCGGCGCCGAGGAGGTGCGCCGCCGCGACGACGGGTGGGAGCAGTCGCGCCGGCCCGGCGACGCCGACGAACGGCGCGGACGGCGCGTGGAGGGCGACGACCGTTTCGCGCCCGGCTTCCCGACCGACGAGCGCGGGCGCCGCACCGGCGAACGCACGGCCATGATCTGGGACGAGCCCCCCGCGCGGGACGAGTACGACCACCGCACCGGCTCTCGCCGGCCCGGCGAGCGGGTGAGCTACGACATCGACGAGCGGTACGAGCGGCGCGATCGCTACGCGGCCGACCAGCGCTACGTCACCGACGAGCGCCATGCCGGCGAACGCTACGCCGGCGAGCGCTACGCCGATGAGCGGTACGCCAACGACGAGCGCTACACCGGCGACGAGCGGTACGTCGCTGATGAACGCTACGCCGGCGACGGGCGGTATGTCGCTGATGATCGCTACGCCGACGACGGGCGGTATGTCGGCGACGGGCGCTCCGTCACCGATGAGCGCTACGCCGCTGACGAGCGGTACCGCGCTGACGGCCGGCGTCCCCTCGACGGCTACGACGAGTCCCGGCGTGCCGACTCCCGCCGCCCGTGGCCCGCGGAGGAGCGGGCCTGGCCCGGCGATCGCGATCCGCTGGACGAGCGCTGGCCGGTCGAGGAGGAGGCTCCCGCCCGGCACCCCCGCACGATCGACGGCGAGGTGCTCGACGAGCGTCCCCCGCGCACCATCGACGGCGAGCTGGTCGTCGGCAGCCACCGTTCCTGGCGCGACGACGACGAGGAGATCCCCGAACCCGTCGCGGAGGACCGCACCGCGGCTCCCGAGCCCGAGCTCGACCGCGCGGACCCGCGTCCCTCCACGGCCGACGGCGAAGACACCACGGAAACCGAGGACCGCGGCGAGCAGGACGGCGGCCCACGCGTCATCAGCAAGGCGGCGCCGCCCACCCAGCCCCGCGTGATCGGCAAGGAGACCCCGCCGCCCGCTCCGCGCGTGGTCAAGGCCGACCCGCCGACGACACCCCGCGTCGTGGGCACCCACGCTCCGACGCCGGCGGCCCGGGTGGTCAGCTCTCCCCCGGCCCAGGCCCAGCCGGCGGCGCAGGCGCGCCCGGCGGCAGAGTCGCAGCCCGCGGCCCCGGCTCAGCCTGCGGCGCTCGCAGCAGAGTCCCAGCCACGGCCCGCAACGCCGGCGCAGCCCTCGGTCCAGTCCGGTCAGGCAACGCCGGCCCGGCCCGCGACCCAGGCGCAGCCCTCGGCAACGCCGGGATGCGCATCGTCCGCCCAGCCTTCGGCCCAGCCGGGGCAGGCAGCTCAGGCGCAGGTGCAGCCCTCGGCACCGCCGAGGTCGGCCCCATCCGCGCAGACACAGCCCTTGGCACCGCCGGGAGCCGGAACATCCGCGCAGCCCGCGGCTCAGGCGGCGTGGCCGCCCTCGACGGCGCAGCCCCAGCCCGCAGCCCAGCCAGGGCCGCCGGCACCGTCCCAGCCGTCGGCCGTCGCGCAACCCGCAGCGCATCGGCGCCCGGCGACGCAGGCGCAGCCCGCGGCCCAGGCGGGGCCGCCGACAACGTCCCAGGCGGGGCCGTCCCAGCCGTCGGCCGTCGCGCAACCCGCAGCGCATCGGCGCCCGGCGACGCAGGCGCAGCCCGGAGAGCAGCCGCCGCCCGCGGCTTCCCCGGCACGCCCGGCGGCTCCTGCGCCGCATGCGGCTGCCGGTCCGGCCACGCAGTCCCGCCGGCCCGCTCATGACGGCGGCGACCGCCGTCAAGCGCCCGCACCGCCGCCGGGCGCGGCCGCGCAGGCACAGATGCCGACGCAGCCCCTCGCTTCCTCCGGCCCTGCTGCGCAGGCGGCGCCGGCCGGTCATACCCCTTCTGTCCAGGGTCGTCCCGCGGGCGGTGACTCGCCCGCCGACACCAATTCGCGGCTTGGCGTCCCGCCACGGCAGCGTGAAGACGGGTTCACGCCTCGCGACGCCGCCCACCCCGGATACGGCCAGCCGGAACACCGCCCCCGCCGCAGCCCGCGCACCGCCCACGTCATGCTGTCGGACTCCGAGGCGACACCGTGGTCGATGGTGCCCGACCAGGCACCGCCGCCCTCGCTGCCCATGACCGGCCTCACGCCACCGGTGTCCCCTGCGGGCCCACGCCCGGCCCCCGGCCACGGCTATCCGGCCTCGGGCATCCCGCAGCAGACCCCGGCACCGCAGAACTACGCCGCACCGCACGCCCACCCGCACCAGGTCCAGCCCGGTGCAACCCCGCAGCAGGCCCCGCCCACCGCGCCGCAGACCCACCCACAGCACAGCCAGCCCGCGGCTGCCCAGTCCTACCCGCCGCAGCACATCCGGCCGGAAGCAGCCCAAGCCCACGGGCAACACGGCCGGCCGGAAGCACCCCAGGCCCACCCGCAACACGGCCGGCCCGCCGCAGCACCGGAGGCCCAGCCGCAGCACGGCCAGCCGCAGCAGGCTCGGCCCCAGCGGCACGACCAAGGCCGGCCGGCAGCGGAGGTCTACCCGCAGGGCACCACGCAGCCCAACTCGCCGTCGGCGCAGCCGCAGAGTGGGTCGCCGTGGGCGCCTCCCGGTGTTCCGCCGCAGCCTTCCGGGGGCCAGGGGCGCGGTGTGCAGGCACCCACCGGGGTGCCCGCCGCCTACGCGACCCCGCCCGCAGTCCCCGCGACGCAGCAAGGGCCCGCGCCGGCAACGCATGCGCAGCGGACGCCCGGCGGTCCGACGCAGGCACCTCCGGCCACGAGCGAGGGCCGGCCCGCGTCCAACGGCGCAACCTCGGCACCGAGCGGCCCCGCCACGACGCCCAGCGATCCGACACAGGCATCCCCGGCGACCCGGCCCACGAGCGACAGCCGCCCCGCCTCCAGCGGCCCGGCCTCTACGCCCGGCGGTCCGACGCAAGCGCCTCCGGCTGCCCGGCCCACGAGCGACAGCCAACCCGCACCCAGCGGCCCCGCTCCTACGCCCGGCGGTCCGACGCAAGCGCCTCCGGCTGCCCAGCCCACGAGCGACGGCCGGCCCACACCCAGCGACGCAGCCTCGGCACCCGGCTACGCGACCTCGGCACCCAGCGACGCAACCGC
>NZ_BOMI01000066.1 GCF_016862115.1 Paractinoplanes deccanensis | reverse complement strand
GGCTATGCGACCTCGGCACCCAACGGCGCAACCTCGGCACCCAGCGACCCCGGCACGACGCTCGGCCCCACGGCCGCGGCCGCCTACGGCCCTGTCACGGCACCTGGCGGCACTGCCCTGCCGCCCCACGGCGCCCAGGCTGCCGGCGGCGCGGCGCCGACAACCGCGCCCGTGACGCCGGCCGGCGAAAGGCCGGTGCCCGGCGGACCGATCGCGCCGTCCTCGGTCACACACGACGGTCGGGGGCCGGCAACCCACCGGCCCACGTCGCTCACCCCGGGGTCGGCGAACCCGGAAGCGGTAGCGCCCACATCACCGGCCAGTCCCGCGGAATGGCCCCTGCCGCCGGCGCCCTACGGCCCGGACCACAGCGCATCTCCCACGTCGGGTCATGTGTCGCCCGGCCAGGCCGCGACCCCGGACCAAGCGATCCCGGGCCAAGCGATCCCGGGCCAAGCCACCCCCGGCCAAGCGACCCCGTCGGCCCACACCACCTCGCCCAACCACAGCACCCCACCGGGCAGCAGCACCCCGCCCAATCACAACACCCTGCCGAGCCGCACCACCCCGCAGAACCACACCGCCCCGCAGAACCACACCGCCCCGCAGAACCACACCGCCCCGCAGAACCACACCGCCCCGCCAAGCCACACCGCCCCGCCAAGCCACAGCGCCCCGCAGAACCACGGCGCCCCCGGCCAGGCCCACCCCGCCGCGCCCGGCCGGCTCACCACACCCGGCCAGGACGGCACGCCAGGCCAAAGCCTCAGGCCGAGCCAGCCGAGGCAGCCGAGCCAGCCGAGCCAGCCTGTCGCACCGGCAGGCCACGCGGCGCCCGCACCGGCGGCACAGCCCGGCGGAGCGGCTGAGGCACAGACCGTCGCCGGCGGAGGACACCGACCCGGCACGGCAGCCGCCAGTCCCGGCGCGCCCCGCCCCGCCTCGCTCGACGAAGCGGGTGGGCAGCCCACCGCTCCGGGACGGCCCACGTCGCTCGCGTCCGCGCCGGTCAGCGCGCCCGCCGGCGGCCGGGCGAGGGGCGTGCCCGCCCAGCGGCCGCCGGTGGACAGTCCGGCGCCGCAGTCTTCCGCGCCCGCCGGCGCCCCGCCCTCGGCCGGGCCCGAGGGTGAGTCGCCGGCGCGGCACGCCGGGCCGGCCCGGTCGGCGGAGGAGGAGCAGCGCGCGGCCGAGAAGCCGGGTGAGCAGCGGCTGGGGGCGCACGCGGCGCCGTACATGGATGCGGACGGGACGCTGCACAACCTGCGGCCGATCGCGCGTCTCGACGTGTCGGGGCCGGATACGCCGGCCGCGCGGCCGGCGGACACGGAGTTCGGCGGCAAGTGGTTCGCCGCCAAGCCGGACACCGCAGACAAAAACGAGAAAGCGGACGCCGAAAAGGCAACGGAAGCGACACCGCGCCCGTCCCGGGTGAACGATCGGGTCGTCATCGACTTCGACGTCACGGGACTGTTCCAGGCCATGGCCCGCGCAAACGGCCAAGAAACGGCACAGCCGCCCCTGGAACAGCACGAGGCGGACACTCCGGAAGCCGACGACAGTGACGGCCCGCCCACCATGGACGCGGAGGCCGTACGGCAGAAGATCGAACGCCGGATGCTCGCCGAGGCCGCGGAACGGAAGCAGGCGGCCGAGATCACGCCCGAGCCCGCCCGGCCCACGCTGTCCGCGGCCGACCTGGAGGCGATCCGCTGGCGGCTCGACGGCGGCACCCTGCGGGAGGTCGTCGAGGACCGGGACGCTCTGCGCGCGCTCGGCGAGAAGCTCGACGGCCCGCTCGCCGACGAGGTCGACAACGTCGCCAAGGCCGGGCTGCTGAGCGTACGAGCCGAGGTCTATCGCCTGCTCGGCGAGCTGGGCATGGCCGCCGCGGCGAGCCGGCTGGCGCTGGCGCACGCCGAGTCGGCCCGGGACCTTCAGTCGATGGTGATCGCTCAGGCGGAGCTGGCGCACATCCTGCGGTTGCGCGGCGACTTCAAGGAGGCGGACCGGCTCTTCGCCAAGGCCACGGGCGACGAGGTGCCCGAGGCGTTGCGCAGCGTCGTGCACGAGAACGCCGGGCGCAGCTGCTTCGACCAGGGGCGGCACATGGAGGCGCTGGATCACTTCGCCAAGGCCGTACGCCTGGGTGGGCCGGACGACAGCGAGCTGGCCGCGCGGGTGGGTGTGTGCCTGGAGGCCGTCTACATCCACGTGCTGCGCGACGGCTGGGGCCCGTACCCCCGCCGCAGGGAGGACATCCTCGGCGTCGGCACTCCCGCGGAGCAGGCGCCGGCGGCGAAAGGCGAACCGGACGCGTTCGACGAGCCCACGGCCGAGCAGCCGGTGGTCAGGCCTCGACCGAGCTAGGCACCCGGTCCACGTTCTGCCGTGGGGCCGGCGGATGCGCCACCGCCGTCCGTCCCCGGCCGCCCGCCTTGGCCTCGTACAGGGCCGTGTCCGACGCCGTGATCAGCTCCTCGGCCGTGCCCGCGTGGTCGGGCAGCAGCGCGATGCCGATGCTGAGCCCGGGGGTGCCGCCGGGCAGGCCGCTGCTCTCGTCCAGGGCCGTGCGCACGTCGTCGGCGGCCCGGCGCGCCTCCATGCGGTCGGTGCGCAGCAGCATCACGAACTCGTCGCCGCCGAGCCGGGCCACTACGTCGTCGGGGCCGCGGGCCACCGCGCGCAGGGCCGCCGCCACCTGCTGGAGGGCCTGGTCGCCGACCGCGTGCCCCCAGGTGTCGTTGATCTTCTTGAAGTAGTCGATGTCGACAGTGAGCAGGGCGAGCGAGCCCTCCGTACGATGCGCCCAGGCCACCGCCCGGGTGATCTCGCCGTCGAAACAGCGGCGGTTGGCCACGCCGGTCAGCGGGTCGGCGAGCGCCTGCGTCTCCAGCACCTCGCGCAGCGTGTCGTTGCGCCGGCGCAGGCTGAAGACGACCACCATGGTCAGGCCGAACGCCACGGTCAGCGAGAACCAGTCGGAGAGGGCGTGCGCGGTGTCGAGCACCCGGAAGGCCACCGAGGCGTGCGCGGCCGAGATCGTCGCGAGCGTGACACCCATGAGGCGCCTGCTCAGGAAGTTGGCCGAGTAGAGGACCGGCCACAGGTAGAACAGCTGCGCGCCGGTGCTGGCGTCGTTCGACAGCTGGTTGAGCGTCGTGATCAGCGTGGTCGCGAAGAACGGCGCTATCAGCCACCACCCGTGCGGGACCTTCTCGGGGCGGCGCAGGCACATGAGGCCGCCGACGACCAGGAACATGCAGACGACGACGGTGGTGACGACCCAGCCGAGCGGGCGCGAGTCGGGCAGCACGACGCAGGTGACGAAGTTGGCGGGCGCGGCGGCGAGCATCAGATACGCGACGCTGCGGGCGGCGCCCGGCTTGTCGCGAATCGTGAACGGCAACCTACGTCCTCCTCGTGTCCCCTGACCCTTCGGCGAGGACCACTTCTTTCTGAGCCTTCTCCCGCCGGGCCAGCGTGACCCCGGCGCTCGCGAAGGTGACCAGCACCAACGCTACGATCTCGGCGCCACCGAGCCGCTGACCGAGGATGATCAGGCCGGCGACGGCCGCGGCGGCGGGTTCCAGGCTCATCAGGATCCCGAAGACCCGGGTGGGGATCTTGCGCAGGGCGTGAATCTCCAGGCCATATGACAGTACGGACGAGAGCACCGCGACAGCAGTGGCGGCGATCAGCAGCGACGGGTGCTCGACGACCCCGGCCGCGCCCCCGGCGCCGAAGGGCAGCGCGATGAGCGCGGCGACCGAGAGCGACACCGCGAGGCCACCGGTTCCGGGCACGAGGCTGCCGAGGCGGGCGCTGCACACGATGTATCCGGCCCAGAAGAGCCCGGCGAGGAAGGCGAGCAGCAGGCCGCCGAGCGGAGCCGTACCGCCGCCGTCCAGGCCGAGCAGCGCGACACCGGCGGCCGCCATGAGCGCCCACAAAAGGTCGATCAAGCGCCGGGTCTGCACGAGCGCGAGCAGCAGTGGCCCGAGGAACTCGACGGTGACCGCGATGCCCAGCGGCACGGTCCTGATCGACTGATAGAAGATCAGGTTCATGCCGGCCATGACGACGCCGAGCAGCGCGGCGGCCAGCCACGCGGACCGGCTCCACGAGCGCACCCGGGGCCGGGCGACGGCGGCGAGGATGATCGCGGCGAGGGCCAGCCGCAGCAGGGTGACGCCGTTCGCGCCGAGGTCGTCGAAGAGGCCGTGCGCGATCGAGCTGCCCACCTGCACCGAGGCGATCGCCGTGAGGACGAGCAGGGGCGCCGGCGGTTCGCGTCTCATGACAGTGAGCCTCCCCGACGGCTCCGGCGGCCCCGCGGCGCCGGGGTCACTCTGTGCGCAAGGCGACAACCGGGTCGAGCCGGCCGGCCCGCTGCGCCGGGACGACGCCGAAGATGATGCCCACGGCGGCCGACACGCCGAAGGCGAGCGCGAGCGACCACCAGGTGATGGCCGCCGGCACGGGCGACAGACGGTCGACGATCAAGGCGGCCGAGATTCCCAGACCCATGCCGAGTACGCCGCCCAGCGTCGTCAGGAGCACGGCCTCCAGCAGGAACTGCACGCCGATGTCGCGCGGCCGGGCACCGACGGCCTTGCGCAGGCCGATCTCCTTGGTTCGTTCGCGCACCGAAACCAGCATGATGTTGGAGACGCCGACGCCGCCGACCAGCAGGCTGATCCCGGCGATCGCGGCGAGCACACCGGTGAGCACGCCGAGGATGTCGCCGAGCACGCCGAGGATCTGCTCCTGGGTGACCGCGCTGAAGTCGGTGTCGGGATGCCGGTCGGTCAGCGCCGCGACGACCGCCGAGCCGAGCGCGTCGATCCGTTCCCGGTCGGGCGCGCGGATCGCCAGCCCGTCGATGCGGTCGGTGCCGAGCAGCCGCTGCGCCGCGGTGACCGGCACGTGCACCTCGCTGTCGCGGTCGACGCCAAGGCTCTGCCCGAGCCGCTCGAACGTGCCGATCACCCGGAACCGCACGCCGCCGATCGTGATCTGCCGCCCGATCGGGTCCCGTTCGCCGAACAGCGTGCTCGCCACCCCGGCCCCCAGCACGGCGACGCGGCGCCCGGTGGTGACATCGGTGCGGGTGAGATAGCTGCCCCGGTCGAGCCGCCGGACGAAGACGGTGGGCGTGGTCTCGAGAACCCCCTGCATGCTCGCGAAGGCGGACTGCGACCCGGCCCGGACCGTCTCCCCCGAGCTGATCGTGACGGCGACCCGGTCCCGGTCGCCGACGACCCGCGTGACGGCGTCGACGTCGTCCATGGTCAGCGTCGAGGCGGTCGGCGCGGCGCCGGGGTCCAGCCGCCCGGGCACGACGAGCAGCAGGTTGGAGCCGAGCCCCTCGACCTGCTGCTCGATCTGCCGTTTGGTGCCGGTGCCGATCGCCACGAGCGCCACGACGGCCGCGACCCCGATGACCACGCCGAGCATGGTGAGCACACTGCGCAGCCGGTTGGCCCGCAGAGCGTCGAGCGCCACCCGCCACGCCTCGGCCAGCCTCACGAGCGAGTCCCCTCAAATCCCGCCGTGCCGGATAAATCGGGTGGCGGGGTAGGCGAGGGAGATGTCGGCGGGGACGGGGACGGCGAGGTCGGGATCGGCGAGAGGGAGGGTGGCGCCGGTGAGGGAGAGGCGTGCGAGGGGGAGGTGGGCGACGGCGAGAGGGAGGCAGACGACGAGGGGGACGTGGGCGACGGCGAGGCGGCCGAAGGCGGGACGATCAGGCCGTCGCGCATGGTGATCTGGCGGTGGGCCCGGGCGGCCACGTCCTTGTCGTGGGTGACCAGGACCACGGCGACGCCGTCGGCGTTCAGGGACTCCAGGAGGGTGAGGACGGACTGGCCGGTGGCCGAGTCGAGGTTGCCGGTGGGCTCGTCGGCCAGCAGGACGGACGGGCCGGTGACCAGGGCCCGGGCGATCGCCACGCGCTGCTGCTCGCCGCCGGACATCTGGTTGGGGCGGTGGTCGAGGCGGTGGGCGAGGCCGACGCGTTCGAGCATCTCGGCGGCGCGGGCCCGGCGCTCTCGGCGGCCGGCGCCCCGGTAGACGAGGGGCAGCGCCACGTTGTCGCGGGCCGTGGTGCGGGCCAGCAGGTGGAACGACTGGAAGACGAAGCCGATCACCTCGTTGCGCAGCCGGGCCATCTCGGCGGGGTTGAGCGTCGACACGTCGCGGCCGCCGATGAGCAGGGTGCCGCCGCTGGGGCGGTCGAGGCCGCCGAGCAGGTGCATGAGGGTCGACTTGCCCGAGCCGGAGGTGCCCACGATCGCCACGTAGTCGGTCGGCGCGACGGTCAGCGACACCCCGCGCAGCGCCGGCACGGAGACCCCGTCGAGGTCGTACGTGCGACTGACGTTGTCGGCGACGATGGCCGGCGCGGTGAAGGACCCGGTCACGGCGCTCTGTCGCCGGGCTGGATCTCGTCGGCGCCCGAGACGGCGATCCGCTGGCCGGCGTCGAGGCCCTCGGTGACCTGCACGACGTCCTCGCCCTGCACGCCGAGCGTGACCGGCACGCGCTCGTAGCGGTCGCCGCGCACCGCCCAGACCGTGTCCTGGCCGTCCACGCTGATGATCGCCGAGGCGGGCACCGTGACCGCGTCCGTCGCCTCGCGCACCTCGAGGCGCACCACCGCGCTCATCCCCGGGCGCGGCGTCGGCGCCGGGGCACCGTCGGCGGTCTCGCCGCCGGAGAGGTCGAGCCTCACCTTGTACGAGACGCCGCCGCGCGCCGACGTGGTCGGGAGCAGGTCGATCGAGCGCACCTTCGCCCGGTAGGTGGCGCCGGACGCCGCGTCGAGCTCGACGGTCGCCGCGGTGTCCTCCTTGACCAGCAGGACGTCCGTCTCGTCGACCTCGGCGGTCAGCCCGAGGCGGCTCACGTCGACGACGGTGAGGATCGGCGTGCCCGCGGCGACGTACCCCCCGCGCGGGACCGCCTCGTCGACGCCGGGCAGGGAGCCGCCCGCGGACGACGAGGACGTGGCGGCGCCCGCCCCGGCGGACAGGAGGTCGGTGAGCGAGCCCCCTCCCCCGGCCACCCCGCCGAGCTGCACCACACCGGCGACCGGCGCCCGCACGGTGAGCGCGTCGACGGCCGCGTCCGCCAGCTCGTACGCCTGCTGGGCCTGCAGCCGCTGCGCGGAGGAGAGCGAGTTGACCGCGTCACCGAGCGACGCCACACCCTGCTCGACCGAGCGCAGGGCCGCGGCCGCCGCCGAGGAGGCCACGTTGTACTGGCGCTTCGCGGAGTCCACCTGCTGCAACAGCGCCTGGCGCAGGGCCGGGTCGGTGATCCGGGCCGCGGCCTCCCGGGCATCCTTGTACGCCTTTTCGGCGTTCGTGTCGGTCTGATGGCGTACGGCCGAGAAAGCGGAGGAATCACCCACCGTGACCTGACCGCCGGAGCTCTCGTCGAGCGCCCGTTCCGCGGAACGGCGCCGGGCCTCCAGCTCGGGTGAGTCGATCACGGCGACGACCTGGCCGCGGGAGACGCGCTGGCCGGACTCGACCCGCAGCTCCGCCAGGGTGCCGGCGGCGGGAGCGCTGACGGTGGCGGCGGCGCGCGCGGTCACCGCGCCGGGTGCCTCAACGATCTCGGCCACTGTGCCGCGGGTCGCCTGACCGAGACTGACCCCACTTTTGTCGTCGCCGCACGAGGCGGCCGTCGAGGAGACCAGGAAGATCACCGCTACGGCGATCACCAGGGGGCGGGAGCGGGACACGCACGCCACTCTATGCCGAAGCGGGAGATGAACCGTCCGTGCCGCCGGATCCGTAAAGAACGGAGCACCGCCGACGATGAACAAGGGGTGGAAATGATTAGCGCCGACGAGCTGACCGTCGTGCATCACGATGACACGGTGAGCCGGTTCACCGACGTGCGGTACACGCTGAACCGCGACGGCCTCTGGCTGGTCACGGCCGGTGGCGTCGAGCGTCATTTCGCGCCCAACGAGGTGCTCACCACGCATGCGCGGAGGCGGGCCGCCTGACGCGGCCCGCCTCAGCATCACCTCAGGTGCCGGGGCGGCGGCCGAAGGTCTTGACCGTCATCCCGATCTTGCCGACGCTGTAGTACGCCTTGGCGTCGAGCGGCAGCAGGTTGACGCAGCCGTGCGAGCCGCGCCACTTGTCGTGGATGTACGTGGTGGTCTGGTGGAAGCCCATCCCACCCTTGAACCGCTGCCAGTAGGGCAGCCAGACCTCGTACGGGTCCGACCACTCCTTGACCGTCCGCTTGTTGATCTTGAAGGTGCCGGCCGGCGTGCGGTAGCCCTTCATGCCCGTGCGGACGACGGTGAACGGCGTGATGCGCTTGCCGTTCTTCATCACCCACGCGGTCTGGCGGGTGAGGTTCACGCAGAACGTGACCCCGGTCTTCTTGGCCTTGCAGTCGGCGACCTTGGTGCCCGCGAGGCGCATGACCACGTCGTAGGTGGTCGGGCCCGCGAGACCCTGTGCCGGCCGAATGCCGTACCGCTGCTGGAACTTCTTGATGTTGGCGCAGTCGGTCGCGGACTGCTTGCCGTCGACCGTCATCTTGCCGAAGCCGCCGAGCTTGTTGAGCAGGATCTCGACGGACTTCTGATACTTACCGGTCGCGCAGCCAGCGGCTGCGGCCTTGGTCACCACGACCGCGGCGGCAGGCTTGCTCACCGCGGCGCCGGCTCCGGCCGGTGACAGTGCCACGGCACCGAGACCCCCGCCGACCAGGACCGCGATCGCGGTCCCGGTGAGGCGGGCGGCCACCCGTCTCACTCCCAATGTCATTCCTCCCCAGGAATTTGTGTGCGCACATCGAAGCACAGATGCGCGAACCAAAGATCCCGGGGAAGGAGCGTGGCGCGAAACCGGTATGTGGTTAGGAGTTCAAAAAGGACATTAGACCTATTCCATCGGCGTGGCGAAGTCCTGGACCCAGTACGGGGTGCGGTCGCGCGCGATCGCGAGGCCGAGCCCCATCTCGTGCAGGCCGCAGTCGAGGATGTTCTCGCGGTGCACCGGGCTGTGCATCCAGCCGTCGACCACCTCCCACGCGCTGTCCGCGCCGCGGGCGATGTTCTCGCCGTAGCGCTTCCAGTCGTAGCCCGTGCGGCTCACCCGGTCGCCGGCGTTGTCCCCGTTGGGCGAGTCGTGCTCGAAGTAGTCGCGCCGGGCCATGTCGGCGGCGTGCCGGTTGGCCGCCTCGATCAGGCGCCGGTCCAGCCGCAGCGCGTCGCACCCGGCCCGGCGGCGGTTCTGGTTCACCAGGATCAGGACCTTCTGCTGCACGGGCGCCGCGGGGTTCCCGGAGACGTCGGCCGCGGTGACGTTGCGCCGGGCGGCGTCGAGGAACGCGGCGCCCGGCTGGGCCTGCTGCCGCTGGGCCGCCGGGCGCTGACCGCCGGGCCCCTGGGCGCCGGGCCGCTCCGCCTGCGGACGCTGTGCGCCGGGCCGCTGCGCCGCGGGCCGCTGCGCCGCCGGGCGCTGCCCCGCCGGATCCTGGGCCGCGAGCCCCGCAGCCGCCACGCCCGGGGCCGCCACGCCGGGGGCCACGGCCGCCGGAGCGCCCGGGCCAGGGGCCGCCCCGCCCGGCCCCTGGCCCGCCGGCGCCTGACCGGCCGGCGCCTGGCCGAACGCCGGCCGCTGGTGGCCGGGCCCCGGCGCGAACCCCGGACGCCCGGCACCGTGCATATCGGAATCGCCCGAATCGTCGTTATCGGCGATCGAGTTGCCGTCGCCCCCTACGGTCGAGCGGTCGCCGGGGTCGCGGTCCGCCGCGAAGCCGCCGTCCACATCTGAACGGCCGTCACCGGAGAGGTCCGAGCCGCCCCCTCCGAAGAACGGCCACCCCGGGAAGAACCCGCCCCAGCCCTGCGTGTCCGGCCTCTCGTCGGCATCCGCGGAGGTCGCCGCCACTCCGCCCGCGAGCAACAGTGCCGACGCCGCCGCGCAGACCACCACCAGAGGTTTCCGCATGCCCCGTAGTCCCCATCGATCCGTGGGCGCCCGTCCCGACCGGGGCGCCGTTCGCCCGGGATCAACGTCACGACCCGGCCACGGTCACTGACGACCTCGGCCGGGCACCTCGCCGCCGGATCCGCGCGAAGGGTTCCACAAGGCGGCCTGAGCTGGAAGAACTCCTCGCGGGAGGGGAGCGATGGCATCGCACAAGCGCACAGACAAACCGGACAGTTCATTCGTACGGGGTAAGCCCGAGAGGTCGTCTTGGCAACCGGCCGGACGGTCCCGCCACAGTGGCCGGACTGGCAACCTCGTCGCGGTGCGCAACCGATACCTGGATCTTCTCCGTGCCGCCGCGATCGTCCGGGTGATCGTGTACCACCTCTACGGCTGGCCGTGGCTGTCCATCGTCCTCCCCGCGATGGGCGTCATGTTCGCGCTGGCCGGCTCGCTCACCGCCGCCTCGCTGGACAAGCGCGCGGCGGGCGAGGTGGTCACGTCACGGCTCCGCCGCCTGCTGCCGCCGCTGTGGCTGCTCGGGCTCGTCGCCGTGCCGGTCATGCTCGTGACCGGGTGGGCACAGGAGACCGACAACGCCCATCCGTTCAGCGTGCCGCGGCTGCTCTTCTGGCTCGTGCCGATCGGCGACCCGCCCGGCAGCGACCAGGCGCTCGACGCGTGGGAGCCGCTCTGGTACATCCGCGCCTACCTGTGGTTCGTGCTGCTCTCGCCGGTGCTGTACGCCCTCTACCGCAAGGCCGGCTGGGCGGCGGTGGCGCTGCCGCTGCTGATCATGGCGGTGCTGGACGTCACCGGCATCGGCTTCCCCGAGACCGCCGACGCGGCGCTGTGGGACTTCGTCACCTACGGCGCGTGCTGGATCGCCGGCTTCGCCCACCACGACGGCCGCCTGGCGCGCGTGCGGCCGTGGATCGCCGCACCGATCGCGCTGGCACTGGCGGCGGGCGCGTACTACTTCCTGCGCGACGCCGGGACGTACGACCTCAACGACGTCTCCGAGTCGCAGGCGCTGTGGTCGCTGGCGTTCGTGCTGATCGCGCTCCGCTGGCAGCCGCCGATGGGCTGGCTGCCCCGCGTCAAGCCGCTCGACCATGCGGTGACCCTGGTGAACAACCGGGCCGTCACCATCTATCTCTGGCACAACATCGCGATCGCCGCGGTCTGGCCGGTCCTGACCTTCCTGGCCCTGGACGACCTGGGCGACCGCATGGGCGAGGCGGGCGACCTGCTCACCGCCCTGGCTCTGACCGCGCTGGCGGTGCTCGCCTTCGGCTGGGTCGAGGACCTGGCCGCGAAGCGCCGGCCGCGCCTCTGGCCGACCTCCAACGCGCCCCGCGACCGCACCCACGCCACGACGGCCACAGCGGCACCCGGGACCGGGACCGGCACGGCCGGAGGCACCACGGCACGGGGCGGCACGCAGGGCGGCGGTCGGCAAGGCGGCAGCACGCAGGGGGCCGGCGCGCCCGGCAGCGGCGCCGGGACAACCGAGCCGGCCACCACCATGCTCGCCGTCCCGGGCGCCGAGTCCCGCGCCGCCCGGATCAGCGGCACGGTCTCCGCATTGGCCGGCCGCACGCTGCCCCGCAAGCAGAGCGCCGCCGCGGCGATGCACCGCCTGCCCGCCGATTGGCCCCCCATCCCCCGCGACGCCACCACGCCCGAGCCCGCACAGCAGCCAGCCGAAGCCACACCGCAGCCAGCCTCCCCGCCGCAGGCAGGTCCGGGGCAGCAGACGACACCGCTTCCGCAAGCGGACCCCGGGCAGCAGACGGCACCACCGCGGCCGACGGCCCCGGAGCCCCGATCGGGAACCGCCCCGGAGACGCCGGGCCCCGCCGCCGCGGACGGTCCCGGCGACTCCGGGCTCCCCGTGGCCGGCCGCCGCGCCGACGGCGGCGACCCGGGCGCCCGGCCCACCCTCCCGGACGGCTTCGGCGTCTCGCGGGAGGCCCGCGAATCCGGCCCCGAGGACGCCACGGAGTGGTTCAGCACGCGGCACCGCACCGACTGACCCGAGGAATCCTCGGAAATGACGGATGAATCACTACTAATCTGACGGAATGCGGCAGTACGGACAGGCGCCGGTGCTCTCGTCGGAGGAGGGCGCCGGGGTCGCGGCGCTCGTCTTCCGGGCCGGCCCCCTGCTCTGTGCGCTGCGGCTGGACGAGGTCATCGAGACCATGCGGCCGCTCGAGACGCGGCCGCTGGCGGGGACGCCGGCGTTCGTGCGCGGGATCAGCGTGCTGCGCGGCGTGCCCACCCCGGTGATCGACGTGTCGCGGCTGCTGGGCGGCGGGTCGGCGGAGCCCGAGCGATACATCGCGGTGCGCACCGACCGGGGCGCCGTGGCGTTCGGCACCGGGCCGGTGCTCGGCGTGCGCGAGGTCGACGCCGAGCCGTCGGGCGGGCATCCGGCGCTGCTCGGCGGCGGCAACAGTCGGCTGGTCGCCGGGGTCGGCACGTACGGCGCCGAGCCCCTGCTGCTCCTGCAGAGCATGCGGGCGGTGCCGGACGACGTCTGGGAAGCCGCCGCGGCGGCGGGCGCGGCGCCGTGATCGGGCCGGCGCAGCTCGCCCGCTTCCGCGACGCGCTCGCCCGTCGGCTCGGCTGGACCTTCGCCGACAACGACGCCGAGCAGCTCGCCGGCACGTTGCGGGACCGGGCCGCGGCGCGCGCCATGACCAGCGACGCGTACCTCGACCGGCTCGCCGCCCGGCCGTGGCCCGACGAGCTGTCCGTGCTCATCGAGCGGCTCAGCATCACCGAGACCTACTTCTTCCGCCACGGCGAGCAGTTCCGGGCGCTGCGCGACGAGGCGCTGCCCGAGCTGGTGGCCGCCCGGCGCGGCCAGCGGGTGCTGCGGATGCTCTCGGTGGCCTGCTCCTCGGGCGAGGAGGCGTACTCGCTGGCGATCACCGCCCGCACGGTCCAGCCGGCCGCCGACTGGATCATCGACGTGACCGGGATCGACGCGAACCCCGCGGTGCTGCACAAGGCCGAGGCCGGCCGCTACTCGGCGTGGTCGCTGCGGGAGACGCCCGAGGACGTGCGCCGCAAGTGGTTCCGGCCGGACGACGGCGGTGGCTACCGGATCGCCGACGAGGCCCGGCGGCTCGTGCGGTTCCGCCGGCACAACGTGGCCGATCCCGACGACAGTCTCTGGGCCACCGGCCGCTACGACGTCATCTTCTGCCGGAACCTGCTGATGTACCTCACCCCGGAGGTCGTCTCGGCGCTGGTCGAGCGGATGTCCCGGGCGCTGGCGCCGGGCGGGTTCCTCTTCCTCGGGCACACCGACTCGCTCGGGGCCACGTCCGACGGGCTCGATCTGCGCCAGAGCAACCACGCGTTCTACTACCGCAAGGCGGAGCGGAAGCCGATCGTCACGCCCGCGCCGCCCGCGACGGCGCCGCTGCCCGAGCCGCCGGCGGAACCGGACGCCGAGGCCGCGTACAACAAAGCCCTGGCCCTCTTGCAGCAGGAGCGGTTCACCGACGCGCTCGCCGCGATCGAGGGGCAGCAGGAGAGCCTGCTGCACGGCGTGCTGCTGGCCCAGTCGGGCCGCCTCGGCGAGGCCATCGCCCTGGCCCGCCGCCTCCTCGACGAGAACGGCCTCGACCCGGACGCCCATCAGCTCCTCGGCGTCTGCCTCGAGGGCGGCTCCGCGGTGGCCGAGGCGATCGGCGAGTACCGCCTCGCCGCGTACCTCGATCCCGGCTTCGCCCTCCCCCGCATGCGGCTCGGCCAGCTCGCCCGCCGCTCCGGCGACGAGCGGACCGCGGCCGGCGAGCTGGAACGCGCGCTCGACCTGCTGACCAAGGAGAAGGAAGAGCGGATCACCCTGTTCGGCGGCGGCTTCGGCCGGATCGCGCTGACCGTGGTGTGCCGCTCCGAGCTCGACGCCTGCGGGGTGCGGCCATGACCAAACCGATGGCCAAGGCGATCAGCCGGCGCGACCGGCTGCGCGCCGACTTCGACCGCTCGTTCGCCGAGCCGGTCCGCAGCCACGACACCGAGCACGTCGAGCTGCTGGTGATCCGGGCGGGCGGCCGCCCGTACGCGATCAGCCTCTCCCAGACCTCGGGCCTGCACCCGGACCGCCCCGTGACACCCCTGCCCGGCCCGCAGCCCGCCCTGCTGGGCCTCGCCGGCTTCGCGGGCCAGGTGGTGCCCGTCTACGACCTGGCCGCGCTGCTCGGCCACCCGGTCGGCGAGCGGCCGCGCTGGCTGGTGCTCGCCGCCGGCACCCCGGCGCTGGGCCTGGCGTTCCACGACCTCGACGGGCACGTGCGGGTCGCGAACGCCGACATCGTGCGGGAGGCGGACGACAGCGGGGCCACCGGGAGCGTGCGCGGCATGGTCGAGCTGCCCGGCGGCGTCCGGCCGATCATCGACGTGCCCGCCACCCGCGCCACCGTGCACGCGCTCACCGGACACGACCGAAGCAACGACGAGGAGGCCGCACGATGATGGCGGGACGCACCTTCGGCACCAAGCTGGCGGCCGGCTTCGGCCTGACGCTCTTGCTGACCCTGTTGATGACCGCGACGTCGGTGCTGGCGCTGCGCTACGTGCTGCACACCAAGGACGCGGTCATCGTCTCGGCGCGCGACAACCTGGCGGGCGCCGAGACGCTGAGCGCGCTGATGGAGTCGCGGATCGCCGACTACCGCGCCTACATGCTCTTCGGCACCGAGGAGTACCTCGACGCCACGAACGCCGACCGCACCAAGTTCCTGGCCAAGCTGGACTCACTGCGCGGCACGATCGAGAACCCGGCCTCGAAGGAGCTCCTCCAGGACATCGCCGACGCCGAGTCCACCCACGCTGCCGTCGTGTCCGGCCTGATGAGCCAGCGCTCGAAGATCACCAACCTGGCCAGCGTCGCGCAGCTCAGCGGCAGCGGCCAGGTGAAGACCGCCCGCGAGGCCGTGCAGAAGGCGATCGCCGACCTCATCGCCCAGGTGCAGAGCACGGTCAACACCAAGAGCGACGACGCCTCGGACCGGGCCACGCTGTCGATGATCTTCATCATCGTGATCGGCGCCCTGCTCATCGCCGGGGCGGCGGGCGTCTCCTGGAAGCTCAGCCGTGACCTGAAGCGCGAGGTCGGCGCCGCCGTCGGGCACATACAGAGCTCGTCCGCGCAGCTCGAGGCGGCCGCCGCGCAGCAGGCCGCGGGCGGCCGCGACCAGTCCAGCGCGATGAGCGAGATCACCACGACCATCAGCGAGCTGCTGATCACGTCGCGGCAGATCGCGGAGAGCGCCCAGCGCGTCTCCAAGGTGGCCGAGGAGACCGCGGAGGCGGCCCGCACCGGCGACGCCACGATCGACCAGACCCGCGCGTCGATCGCCGCGATCCGCACCCAGGTCGACCAGATCGTGCAGCACATGCTCGCGCTCGGCGAGAAGTCGCAGCAGATCGGCGGCGTCGTCGACCTCGTCTCGGAGCTGGCCGAGCAGACCAACATCCTGGCGATCAACGCGACCATCGAGGCGAGCGGCGCCGGCGAGTGGGGCCGCCGGTTCGCGGTCGTGGCCGAGGAGATCCGCAAGCTGGCCGACCGGACCGCCGCGTCCGCCAAGGAGATCCGCGCGCTGATCGAGGACGTGCGCGGCGCGGTGAACACCACTGTGATGGCCACCGAGATCGGCGCGAAGGCGGTGGACTCCGGCTCCCGGCAGTTCGACGACGCCACCAGCTCGTTCCGCCGCATCGTCTCGCTGGTCTCCACCACCAGCGACGCCACCCGCGAGATCGAGCTCTCCACCAAGCAGCAGACCACCGCGGTCGAGCAGGTCAACGTGGCCGCCTCCGACACCGCCCGGGTCACCCGCGAGACCGAGGCCAGCGCGGTGCAGACCAAACAGACGGCGGCCCACCTGAGCACGCTCTCCGGCGAGTTGCTGGACCTGGTCGGCACCGGGCGTCACTGATGGCCGACCGCGATCCGCTGCGCTACTTCCGGATCGAGGCCGCCGAGCTGGTCGACCAGATCAGCGCCGGCGTCCTCGACCTGGACCAGCAGCCGGGCACCGAGGTGGTGGCTCGGCTGCTGCGCTACGCGCACACGCTCAAGGGCGCGGCCCGCGTGGTCAAGCAGCCGGAGATCGCGGAACGGGCCCACGCGTTCGAGGAGGTGCTGGTCCCGCACCGCGACGACGACGCTCCCCTGCCGGCCGACGAGATGCGCGAGCTGCTGCGCCTCAACGACGAGATCGCCGGCCGGGTCGCCGCGCTCAATCAAAGTCAAGATCCCGAGGCGATCGTACGGGGCAGCCCCGCGCCCCAACCGCAGGTCCCGCCTCCCACGCCTCCCGAGCCCGCCGCGCTCCCGGCGCACGAGCCGGAACCCGCCGCGCCACCCGAGAAGCCCGGGCCGTCCGAGCGGCCCAGCGGCAGCGCCGCCGCCTCCGACGGCGGCACCCCGCCCGAGCGCGCCCCCACCGCCGACCTCGACGAGCTGCTCGACGCGATCGGCGAGGCCACCTCGCGCATCGCCCCGCTGCGCGAGGGCAGCCGCACGCTCGCCGGCATCCACCGCCGCGTCGAGACCCTCGGCGACCGCCTGCGCACCGGCCGCGTCGCCGTCTCGGACACCGTCGCCCGCAGCAGCGTGCAGCGCCTCGCCGCCGACCTGGGCGCCCTGGGACGCCGCCTGATCGACGCCGTCGACCAGGTCGAGCGCGAGCTCGACGAGGTGCGCGGCCGGGCCGAGGGCCTGCGCCTGGTGCCCGCCGGCACCATCTTCACCGCGCTGCGCCGGGCCGTGCGCGACGCCGCCGACGCCGAGGGCAAGCGGGTCCGCTTCCACACCACCGGCGCCGACGTGCGCATGGGCCCGCAGCTGCTCAACCAGGTCAGCGGCGCGTTCCTGCACGTGGTGCGCAACGCCGTCGTGCACGGCATCGAGCCGGCCGAGCAGCGCGTGGCCGCCGGCAAACCGGCCGAGGGGTCCGTGACGGTGCAGGTCAAGCGGCGCGGCAGGTGGGCCGAGTTCCGCTGCACCGACGACGGCCGCGGCTTCGACCTGGCCGCGCTGCGCCGCACCGCCCAGGACCGGGGCCTGCTCTCCCCCGGCGCCGCACCCGACCCGCGCACCCTGATCGACCTGGTGCTGCGCGGCGGCATCAGCACCTCGCCCTCGGTCACCGACGTCGCCGGCCGGGGCATCGGCATGGACGTGGCCCGCGACGTCGCCGACCAGCTCGGCGGCACCGTCTCGATAGACAACCGGCCCGGGCAGGGCGCCACCGTGCAGCTGGTCGTGCCGCTCACCCTGCTGAGCATGAACGGCCTGCTCGTCGAGACCGGCGAGCACACGGTCACCATGCCGCTCGACGCCGTCCGCCGCTGCGTGCGGCTCACCCCGGAGGAGACCGCCGCCGCGATGGACACCGGCCGGCTCGCCCACGAGGGCCGCGTGGTGCCGTTCCTGCCGCTCTGCCGCGCGCTGCGCCAGGACGCCGAGCTCACCGGCACCGGCGTGGCGATCGTGCTCACCGCCGACCGCGAGACCGCGGCGATCGGCGTCGACCGGCTCGCCGGCACCACCACCCTGGTCGCCCGCCCGCTGCCCGACCTCGCGCCCGCCGCGCCGGTGATCGGCAGTGTCTCGATCGACCTGGACGGCAACCCGCGCCTGGTGCTCGATCCGCACGGCCTGATCGCCGAGGCCCGCCAGGTGGGCCCGAAGAGCGCCGGCGCGGCCGCCGACACCGACCAGCGGCAGCTGCCGATCCTGGTGGTCGACGACTCGCTGACCACCAGGATGCTGGAGCGCAGCATCCTCGAGTCGGCCGGCTACGAGGTCGACCTGGCCGCCTCCGGCGAGGAGGGGCTGGAGCGGGCCCGCGCGCGCGAGTACGGGCTGATCCTCACCGACATCGACATGCCCGGCATCGACGGGTTCACCTTCGTCGCCGAGACCCGCGCCGACCCGCGACTGGCGCACGTCCCGGCGATCCTGGTCAGCTCGCGGGCCAGTGCGGAGGACCGCCGCCGCGGCAATGAGGTGGGCGCCTCCGCCTATGTGGTCAAGGGCGAGTTCAACCAGGAAGAGCTGCTGGCGCACATCCGGAGGCTGATCCTGCGATGATCCGAGTGCTGCTCGTGGAGGACTCCGCGACCATGCGCCACCACCTGCGCGAGTCGCTCGCCGCCGACCCGGAGCTCCAGGTGGTCGGCGAGGCGACCGACGGGGGCGACGCGGTCCGGCTGGTCGGCCGGCTGCGCCCCGACGTGGTGACCATGGACATGATGCTGCCGACGATGAGCGGCCTGGTCGCCACCGAGCACATCATGGCCGAGCATCCGACGCCGATCCTGGTGGTCTCGTCCGCCGATCGGCAGGAGCTGTTCAGCACCTACAACGCGCTCGCGGCCGGCGCGGTCGACGTGATGGAGAAGCCGCGCGGCGACGACAGCGACGCCGACTGGGGCCGTCGGCTGTGCCGGACCGTGCGGATGGTCTCCCGGATCCGGGTGATCACCCATCCGCGGGCGCGCCTCGACGGCCGCCCGCGCGGCGGGCTCACCCCCGAGCCGGCGCCGGCCGCGCCGCCGGTCGCCCAGTCGCTGCGCGTGGTCGCGCTGGGCGCCTCCACCGGCGGGCCGGGCGCGCTGACCGAGCTGCTGCGCGGGCTGCCGGCGGGGTTCCGCCCGCCGGTGCTCTGCGTGCAGCACATCGCGGCGAGCGAGCCCTTCGCGGTGGCGTTCTCCGACTGGCTGGCCGGGCAGACCGGGCGCGACGTCAGCTACGCGCACGACGGCACGCCGGTGGCCGCGATGGCGGGCCGGGTGGTGCTCGCCCCGCCCGACCGGCACCTCTCCGTGCGCGACGGCGTGCTGCGGCTCAGCCACGCCCCGCCGGTGCACTCGTGCCGCCCGTCGGTGGACGTGCTCTTCGACTCGATCGCCGCCGAGTACGGCGCGGGGGCGGCCGGGTGCCTGCTCACCGGGATGGGCCGCGACGGCGCCGAGGGCCTGCTGCGGATGCGCTCGCGCGGCGCGGTCACCTTCGCCCAGGACGAGGCGAGCTGCGTGGTGTACGGGATGCCGCGCGAGGCGGCGCTGCTCGGTGCGGCCGCCTTCGTCCTGCCCCCGGCCCGGATCGCCGCCCGGCTCGCCGACCTCCAGCCCACCGGGAGCCGGCGATGACCCGGCAGGTGCTGATCGTCGACGACAGCCTCACCGTGCGGATGGACCTGCACCACGCGTTCGAGGCGGACGGGTTCGCCACCCTGCTCTGCGCCACCGGGGCGGAGGCGCGCACCGCCTTCGTCACCGCGGAGTTCGACGTGGCGGTGCTCGACGTGATGCTGCCCGACGCCGACGGCCTGGAGCTGCTCACCGAGCTGCGCGGCATGCCGAGCCGGGCGGGCGTGGTCACCGTGCTGCTCTCCAGCGAGGACGAGGTCGCCGACCGGCTGGCCGGCCTGCGGATCGGCGCGGACGAGTACGTCGGCAAGCCGTACGACGCGGGCTACGTCGTCGCGCGCACCCGCCAGCTGCTCGGCGACGGCCCCACCCGCGCCGACGACCGCACCACGATCCTCGTCATCGACGACAGCATGACCTTCCGCGAGCAGCTGCGCGAGCTGCTCGAGGGCGAGGGCTACGCGGTGCTGACCGCGCCCAGCGGCGAGGAGGGCCTGCGCACGGCGGCCGACCGCCGGCCCCAGGCGATCATCGTCGACGGCGTGATGCCCGGCATCGACGGCGCCACGGTCATCCGCCGGGTGCGCCTCGACCCTGCGCTGCGCGACATCCCGTGCATCCTGATGACCGCCGCCGACGACTACGCCACCGAGCTCCAGATGCTCGACGCCGGCGCCGACGCGTTCGTCCGCAAGCAGCAGAACCTCGCGATCGTGCCGGCCAAGCTCAACGCCGTGCTGCGGCAGAGCGCCGAGCAGCTGCCGATCGAGGTCACCGGCAGCCTGCACGGCCCCAGCAAGGTGCTCGCGCTGACCCCCGACCGCGACCGGCTGGGCGACCTGGCGATGTCGCTGCGCGCCGACGGCTACGACGTGGTCCCGGTCTCGGCCACCGAGGACGCGCTGGACCTGCTCGCCGAGCAGCCGGTCGACTGCATCGTGCTGGGCCTCGGCCTCTCCGGCGACCTGGGGCGCGACGCCTGCCGCCGCATCAAGGAGGTGCCGGTGATCGGCGAGACCCCGGTGGTGATGACCGGCGCCAACGACGACGACATGCTGGCGTGCCTGGCGGCGGGCGCCGACGACTACGTGCGCACGGAGTCGGGCGCCGAGGCGCTGCGCGCGCACGTGCGCACCCAGATCCGCCGCAAGCAGTCGCACGACGAGAGCCGCCGCATCCGCGAGGAGCTGATGCGGCGCGAGCTCGACGCGGCCGAGGAGCGGGCGGCGCGGCAGCTCGCCGAGACCCGGGCGGCGCTGGTCGAGGAGCTGGAGTGGCGCAACCGCGAGCTGGAGGCCTTCTCCGGCTCGGTGTCGCACGACTTGCGCGGCCCGCTCCAGGTGATCAGCAGCTTCGCCGAGCACATGCTCGACGACGAGGACGACCCGCTGAGCCCGGAGTCCCGGCGCCGGCTGGGCCGCATCCAGGCGGCGGCGAGCCGGATGGCGGACCTGGTCGAGTCGCTGCTGATCCTGGCCCGGGCGAGCCGGGGCGAGCTGCGCCGGGCGCGGTTCGACATGACCACCACGGCCTGGGAGGTGATAGCCGAGGTGGAGGCCCGCAACCCGGACCGCAAGGTGAAGTTCACGGTGCACGAGGGCATGACCGCGGACGCCGACGAGGGCCTGGTCCGGGTCATCCTGGAGAACCTGATCAACAACGCGGTGAAGTTCACCCGCAAGGTCGAGCACCCCGCGGTCGAGATCGGCTGTGCGGCCGAGGGCTTCTACATCCGCGACAACGGCGCGGGCTTTCCGGCGGGCAAGGCGGGCGAGCTGTTCCGCCCGTTCGCCCGCCTGCACAACGCCGAGGACTTCCCGGGCACCGGCATCGGCCTGACGACGGTGCACCGCGCGGTGGAGCGCCACGGCGGCGACATCTGGGCCGAGGGCGAGAACGGCCGGGGCGCCACCTTCTGGTTCACCCTGCCGCCGGCCGGCACGGCCGAGTCCCCGGGAGCGGAACGCCGGGCACAGGCCCGGCGTTCCGGTTAGCTCCCTGGGGTCAGTTGGCGTAGGTCATGCCGTCGACGATCACCGTGGGACGCCCCGAGGTGCCGGCGACGACCACGGACACCGTGTGGACCTTGGCGGGCAGGTTGCGCACGAACAGGGTCTGGCGGTACGCCGTGGCGGCCGCCTTCGTGTCGATGGTGGCGACCTTCACGCCGTCCACGTAGACGTAGGCGGCGCCGGTGGTGGTGGCCCGGGCGAAGGTGAGGGCGGCGGAGCGGCCGTTGAAGGTCCACGACAGCTTCGCGTTCTTGGCGCCGGACGCGAGCGCCTTGCCGCCCAGGTACGCCGTCCCGGACCGGGTGCTCCAGGTGCCGGCGCGACCGGCCGAGGTCTCGGCGACCTGAGTGATCTTGCGGGTGACCGTGGTGGCCCGGCTGTTGCCGCTGAGGTCACGGGCGGTCAGCGTGTACGTCAGCGAGACGTTCGGGCGGACCGCGCTGTTCCACGTCGTCGAGGTGGGGGCCAGGTTCGCGGCCGTGGGCGAGGTCGACTTGCCGGCCAGCGCGGTGACCCGCACGTTGTCCGCGGCCCGGTAGGTCACGGCCACCGGCACGGAGGTCGTGGACGCGGTGCCGGTGCGCAGCACCACCGACGGCGCGGACGGGAAGGTGGGCGCCGTGACGTCGGAGAAGATCTTCACGGCCGCGCTGGTGTCGTAGTTGACCCCGGCGGCGTGAATGGCCCGCACGGCGATGGTGTGCGCGCCCGGCGTGACCGGCACGGTGGCGCTGCGGGCGGTGCCGGCCACGGTCGCGACCACCGCTCCGTCGCGCAGGACGTTGAAGCGGTTGACGTTGCCGCCGCTGAGCGTCCAGGTGACCGTCGCCGTGTTGCGGACGTACGTCGTGCCGCTGGAGACTGTGCCCGCGACGCTCTTGACCGCGAGGCCGGGCAGCGCCGCCTTGCCGCGGATGACGCCGAGCAGCGGGTAGAACATGTCGCCGGGGCACTCGGTGAGGTAGCCGGCGGCCGACTGGGCGCCGTCCTTGTGCCCGGCGATGCGCGGGAAGGTGACCAGCGAGCCCTTGGGCCACTTGTAGCCGTCGAGGCCCTCGGTCAGCTGGGTGGTCGTCGCCGGGTCGAAGCCGTAGGCGGTGAGCCGCGCCGCCGCCACCTGGGAGATGGTCCGGACCGGCGTGTCGTAGGGCTTGATCGACGTGTAGTCGCCGAGCAGCGCGACGCCGGCGGTGGCGGTGTTGAAGCCGGCCGTGTGCGCGCCGATGACGGCCTTGGTGGCGCTGCCCTTGCGGCCCTCGTAGAGCGTGCCGCACTTGTCGACGATGAAGTTGTAGCCGATGTCGTCGAAGCCCTCGGCGATGTCGTTCGCCATGATGCCGCGGATCACCGAGGCCGACTGGGCGCACGTGTAGTTGTTGCCGAAGCCGCTGTGGTGCACCCAGACCAGCTTGACGCCCTCGGTGGCGACCGAGGCCGGGGCGCGCACCGTCGTCTCGTCGGCGCCCCACTGCGCGCGGGTGACGATCGGCGGCAACGCGGCCTTGGCGATCACCGGGCCCGTGGTGGTCGTGGGCGCCGGCGTGCCGGTGGACGTGGCCGGCGGCGTGGTGGTGGGCGTGGTGGTGGGCGTGCCGGCCGGGGTGGTGGTGGCCGCGGGCGTGGTCGCCGTGGGGGTCGCGGGGGTCGTCGAGGCCGGCGCCGACGGGGTGGGCTCGGCCAGCATGCCGCCGCCCGTGCCGCCGGTGGGCCGGGCGTCCGGGTCGATCAGGTTGAGCCGCAGCCCGGCGGGCAGGCCGGTCACCGACGCGCCGAGGATGCGGGCGGCCACGCCGTTGGACGGGCCGGCCCACAGCGGCTCGGTGCGGCCGCGCACGCGGGCCTTCTCGTCCGGCCGGTCGGCGGCCTCCTCGGCGACGCCGAGCGACTGCCAGCCGGTCCACGCGCCGGTCGCGGCGCTGCGGGTGCGCACCTGCACGGTGCCCTTCGGCGCCGCCTTCGGGTCGGTCCAGCTGACGCTGAGCATGCTGAAGCGCTGCGTCGCCTGCTGCGGCAGGTCGACCTGGCCGGTGAGATCGACCTTCTTGATGGCCGTGCGGACCGGCGCGTTCGGCAGCTCGGGGGCGGACGACGGCGCCGGCGCGGCCGCGGGCACGGCGGCCGCGGTCGGCTCGACGAAGTCGAGGGCCGCCGGGGTCTGCGACGGCCAGGTCAGCGCGGCCACCCCGCCGCCCGCGGCGAGCACCGCGGCCGCGGCGCCGATCGATATTGCCAGCTTGCGTTTCACGCGATCCCCCGTTGATCTCGAATAGGCGCGCGTGAGAGTACCGAACGCGAGACGGCTACGTCATCCCGAACCAGGCGCGACAGGCATCGAAGCCCTCAATCGTGATCGAATGCCCCGGCCAGCGGTCCGCGGTGAGCCGGAAGTGCTGCAACTCGGCGACGTCTCCCCCGGTGTCGACGATGCGGCTGCGGCCGTTCTCCTCGTACCCGATGCGCCGGGAGACCCCGAGCGAGGCCGCGTTGTCCGTGGTCGCCGAGCTGACCGCGGCGACGGCGCCGAGGCTGCCGAACGAGAAGCCCAGCACGGCGGTGCGCATCGCGACCCCGACGCCGCGCCCGCGCGCCCCGGGCACCAGCCAGGAAGCCGTGTCCACGGTGCGCAGTGCCGGGAAGCTCTCGCCCTCGAGGGTCTGCACGCCGACCAGCTCGCCGCGGTGGGCGACCGCGAAGTGCAGCACCCACGACGCCGGGTCCCACGTGCCGAGCGCCTTCCAGTAGCCCTGGCAGAACAGCCGCCGCTCGTTCTCGGCGAAGCTCTGCGACGGCCACATCGGCAGGCGCGGGTCGTGCCCGACGTCGCCGGGCAGCATGGCGGCGAGCCCCGGCAGGTCCTCCTCGCGCATCGGACGCAGCGTCACGTCGCGGAAGACCAGCCGGAGCCCGAAGAGCGGCCAGTAAGAGTCCATGGACGCTTTCTACTCGGTTCCCAGCGCCGCCACCGGGCTGACCTTCGCCGCCTTGCGCGCCGGCAGCACCCCGGCGAGGGCGGTCAGGGCCACCAGCACCAGGAAGACCACCACCAGCTGACCGGCCGGCACGGCGAGCGGGGCGTTCACCCCGAGCGCTTTCACCGCGAGCATGGCGTACGGGATCCCGAGCGCCAGCCCGATCGCGGCGCCGATCACCCCGTACAGCGCCGACTCGGCCGTCAGCATGGCCCGCAGACCGCCGCGCGACAGGCCGACCGCGCGCAGCACCCCGGACTCGCGGACCCGTTCGACCACCGAGAGGGCCGTCGTCGTCCCCACGCCCACCACCGCGATCGCCACGGTGAGCCCGATGAGCCCGAGCGCGATCACCAGCAGCATGGTGAGGTTGTCGTCGATCAGGTCACGCTGGTCGGCGAGCACATCGGTGCGGAAGCTCCCGCCCGCGACGCTCTCGTCGATCGCCCGCTTGCCGTCGGTGCGGCCCTGCTCGCCGTCGGCCGCCGCGTCGGCGAGCACACCGGAGTACGTGGCCGGCGCACCGAGCCGGGTCAGGTCGGCCGGGTCGAGCACCACCGCGGAGCCGACCGGCCCCGAGTCGGGCAGCTGCGCCACGATCGTCACGGTGAGGCTGCGCCTGCCTGCCTGGAGCGTGATCGGGTCGCCCACTCGCAGCCCGGTCATGTCCGACGTGTAGCCCGAGATCACCGCCTTGCCCGGTGCCAGGTCCCGCACCGAGCCGGCGGCCACGTCGAGCTTGCCGAGCCGCGGCAGGGCGCCCATCGCGAGGTCGGTCGCCGTCAGCCCCTCGGTGTTCCCGATCTTCGTTTCCACCCGGCGGTACGGGGTGACGTGCGTCAGCTCCTTGCGCTCGCGCAGCCGGTCGGCCAGCGCCACCGGCACCGGCGCCTGGTCCGCGCCGGTCAGCTCGTAGTCGGCCGGCGCCGACGTGGCGCTCTCCCGTTCGGCGAGCACCCGGATCGACGCGCCGCCGACCAGCGCCCCGGCGATCAGGGTGACGCCGAGCGCGACCACGACCGAGACCGCGGCGGCCCGGCGCGGCGCGGCGCCCACTCCGCCGGCGGCGAGCCGGCCGACGGGCCCGGAGCGGCGGATCGGGGCGCCGAGCAGCGCCAGCACCGGCCGCACCAGCACCGGGCCGAGCGCGACCAGCGCGAAGAAGGCGAGCGCGCCCGAGCCCACGACGGCGAAGAGCATCGGCGCCGGGTCGTAGTCCTTGGGGTCGCGGCCCGGCAGGCCCTGCAGGACGTAGGCGGCCACGACGGCCGCCCCCGCGGCGAGCAGCAGGCCGGTGATCCAGCGCAGCGCGCCGATGTCGCGGCGCGCCCCCGTCGTGCCGGAGCTGCGCAGCGCCTCCAGCGGCGACACCTTCGCGGCGGAGACGGCCGGCGCCAGCACCGCCAGCACCGTGATGACGACCGCGAGCGCGACCGTGCCGAGCGCCGCGGGCACGGGCACGCCGGGCGAGGAGATCTCCTTGCCGAACCAGCCGAGCACGACCGGCAGCAGATGACCGGCGCCGAGCGCGAGCAGCACGCCCGCCACGCCGGTGACCAGCCCGGTCAGTGCGCCCTCGGCGGCCAGCGACCGGCTGATCGAGCCGCGCCCGGCGCCGACCGCGCGCAGCAGCGCCAGCTGGCGCATCCGCTGGGCGAAGACGATGCGGAACGTCGAGGTGGCGACCAGCCCGGCGGCGACCACGGCGATCGCGACGAACATGGCGATGACCGCGAAGACCGCGTTGACGTCGGACGCCTTCTGCTCGGCCTCCTCGTGGCGCACGTCCTCGCCGGTGGCCACCTCGGCGCCCTTGCTCAGCGCGGTGACGCGCTCCTGCACGTCCCGCGCGCCCGGCGCGTACCTGATGTCGATCTGGCTGACCTGCTTCGCGCCGGTGAGGGCGACCACGGCGGCCGTGGGCGCGTACGCCTGGAAGCCGTAGTCGTCGCGGGCCTGCACCAGGCCGACCACCGTGAGCCGCGACTTGGCCAGCGGCTTGCCGTCGTCGCTGTAGCGGATCTGGGCGCCGACGGTGAGGCCGAGCTTCAGGCCCATCCGCTCGGCCGTGCGCGGGGTCACCGCGATCTCGCCCGCCTTCGACGGGTAGCGGCCCTGGGTGACGGTGGCCGTGGCGAGGGGCCCGGAGCCGGGGTCGGAGAGCAGCTGGAGGTAGTCGCCGTTGACCTCGCCGCCGGCGTCGACCCGGCCGACGGCCTCGGCGACACCGGCCGTGCCGGCGATCCGGGCGACCTGCCCCACCGGGATGTCGCCGTTGCGGACGACCAGGTCCACGGTCTCCGGCGTGCCGCTGAGCCCGTTGAGCACGCTGCGCTCGGTGATCTGCTGGGCGAGCACGGCGGCGTAGACGACGAACGAGACGACCAGGACGGCCAGGCCGGTCAGCAGCAGCCGGGTGGGGCGGCTCGCGACGCCGCGCATCTGGGTGCGGAGCACGCTCATCGGGCGGCCGCCAGACCCTGGAGCGCGTCGGTGACGCTCGCGATGTCGGGGCGGTCGAGCTCGCCGGCGACCCGGCCGTCGGCGAGCAGCACGACCCGGTCGGCGTACGCGGCCGCGCCCGGGTCGTGGGTGACCATGACGATCGTCTGGCCCAGCTCGCGCACCGAGTTGCGCAGGAAGAGCAGCACCTCGGCGCCGGAGCGGGAGTCCAGGTTGCCGGTCGGCTCGTCGGCGAAGACCACCTCGGGGCGCGACATCAGCGCCCGGGCCAGCGCGACGCGCTGCTGCTGGCCGCCGGAGAGCTCGCCGGGGCGGTGGTCGAGGCGGCCCACGATGCCCAGCGTCTCGGTCAGGTGGGCGTAGAGGTGGTGGTCGGGCTTGCGGCCGGCCAGTTCCAGCGGCAGCGTGATGTTCTGCGCGGCGGTGAGCTGCGGCAGCAGGTTGAACGCCTGGAAGACGAAGCCGATCCGCTCGCGGCGCACCTTGGTGAGCACCTTGTCGGACTGCTTCGTCAGGTCGGTGCCGCCGAGCAGCGCCTGCCCGCTGGTGGCGGTGTCGAGACCCGCGAGGCAGTGCATGAGCGTCGACTTGCCCGAGCCGGACGGGCCCATGATGGCGGTGAACTGGGCGCGGGCGAACCCGACGGTCACGCCGTCCAGCGCCCGCACGGCGGTGTCGCCGCTGCCGTAGACCTTTGTCAGGTCGACGGCGGCGACGGCCGCCATCGTATTTTCGAGCACGGGCGTCTGCATGGTCTCTCCACGGGCAGTTGTTTCGTTTCGGACGCCGGAAATGCTCGCCGGGACGGCACCCGCGGCACATCGGCCCGTGGCCGGGGATCCGGATCTGTCTTTCGGCCGATGGGGGCGCGCTCACCTGCAACTACGCTGGGTCACGATGGAGACGAACACGAACCGGCTGATCCTGCTGCGCCTCGGGCAGTTCCTCGCGCTGGCGGCGCTCGCCGTGCTGGGACTCTTCGACGTCGCGCAGGGTCTGCTGCGCAACTCGGAGCTGCTCGGCCTGCTCCAGGTGCTCATGGCGATCGCCGCCGCGGCCGTCTGGCTGCCCGCCCGCCGGCAGGGCTCCACCACTCTGCCGAAAGTCGCAATCGGGCTCGGCACGGCCTCGCTCCTGCTGACCTTGGCGATCGTCGGCGGCTACCCCGACAGCAGCTACTCCAGCTGGGGACTGGCCGAGTCGACGGCGCTGCTGGGCGTCCTGTTCGTGCTGGCCCGGCGCGCCTCGCCCGGCTGGGCGGTCGGCGCCGTGGTGATGGTCGGCGCGGCCGTCAGCTTCCAGCCGCTGCGCGGCGGCCAGAGCGCCGAGTTCGTCATCTTCGGCCTCATCCAGGCCCTCGCCGGCACGGCCGCCATCGGCGTCGGCATCTACCTGCGCACGCTGGAGAGCTCGCGGCAGCGGGCGGTCGACGCCGTACGGGCGGAGCAGCGCGCCGAGTTCGCCCGCGACCTGCACGACTTCATCGCCCACCACGTGACCGGCATCGTCGTGCAGGCCCAGGGCGCCCGCTTCATCGCCGAGCAGGACCCGAAGCGGGTGCTGCTCGCCCTGGAGCAGATCGAGGAGGCCGGCGCCGAGACGATGGCGTCGATGCGCCGCATGGTCGGGGTGCTGCGCGACCCCTCGTCCTCGCCGGACGCTCCGCTGGCGCCGGTCGCGGGCCTCGTCGACCTGCCCGGCCTGCTCGACCAGTTCACCTCCGCCGGTGGGCCGATCGCCCGCCTCCACGTCGACGGCGACGCGGAGGGCCTGCCGGTCGAGGTGTCCACCTCGGCGTACCGGGTGGTGATGGAGGCTCTGACGAACGTGCGGCAGCACGCGCCGGCGGCCCAGGTCGCCGACGTCTGGATCCGCCGCACCCCCGACTGGCTGCTGGTGCGGGTGGCGAACGACGGTGTTCCGGCGCGCGCCGCCACGCCACGAGATCGTCCGGGGTACGGTCTCGTGGGCCTGACCGAACGGGTCCGCGCGGCCGGCGGCCGGATCACGGCCGGGCCGGGCATCGAGGGCGGCTGGGTGGTCGACGCGGCCTTCCCCCTTCCGTAGAGGTGGTTCTTCAGTGATTCGCGTGCTTATCGCCGACGACCAGGCGATGGTCCGTACCGGCTTCGGCATGATCATCGGCGCCCAGCCGGACATGGAGGTCGTGGGCGAGGCCTCCGACGGCGTCGAGGCGGTGGCGCTGGCGCGCAAGCTCAAGCCGGACGTGGCGCTCTTCGACATCCGCATGCCCAAGATGGACGGCCTCGAGGCGCTGCGCCTGCTGGCCGGCCCCGGCGTCGCCGATCCGCTGCGCATCGTCGTGGTCACGACCTTCGACCTCGACGAGTACGTGCACCAGGCGCTCCGCAACGGCGCGGCCGGCTTCCTGCTCAAGGACTCCGGCCCGGCGCTGCTCATCGAGGCGGTGCGCGCGGCCGTGTCGGGCGACGCCCTGATCAGCCCGTCGATCACCGTACGGCTGCTGGAGCACCTCTCCCCGCCCGCGCCTGCCACCGACGAGGGCGGCCTGTCCCCCCGCGAGCTGGAGGTCGTCAAGCTGACCGCCCGCGGCCTGACGAACGCGGAGATCGCCGCCCAGCTCTACATCTCGGTCGGCACGGTCAAGACCCACCTCGGCAGCATCCACACCAAGCTCGACACCCGCAACCGGGTCGAGATCGCCGCGTGGGCCTGGGAGCGCCGCCTGGTCGGCTGACCTTTTCACTGCCCCTGCCGGACGGGCATCATGGCCCTCATGAGTGACGCCGCTCCCGCCCCGCTGAAGCCCGTCGACGAGTCGTGGCAGCGCGGCCTCGCCATCGTCGCCCACCCCGACGACCTGGAGTTCGGCACGGCCGCCGCCGTCGCGCGCTGGACCCGCCAGGGCAAGGAGATCACGTACGTCCTGCTGACCAGCGGCGAGGCCGGCATCGACGGCATGACGCCCGAGGAGGCCGGCCCCGCCCGCGAACGCGAGCAGCGCGAGTCCGCCGAGATCGTCGGCGTGTCGAAGGTGGACTTCCTGGGCCTGCCGGACGGCATGCTCGACTACGGCGTGCCCCTGCGCCGCGACCTGGCCCGCGTCATCCGCACCCACCGCCCCGACATCATCGTCACCAACAACTTCCGCGAGAGCTGGGACGAGGCCGGCGGCGCCCTCAACATGGCCGACCACATCGTCACCGGCCGAGCCGTCCTCGACGCGGCCCGCGACGCCGCCAACCGCTGGGTCTTCCGCGACCAGATCGAGAACGAGGGCCTCGAGAGGTGGCGCGGCGTCCGCCAGGTCTGGGCGGCCGGCTCCCCCCGCTCCACCCACGGCGCCGACACCACGGAGACCTTCGAGCTGGGCGTCCGCTCCCTGGAGGCGCACGCCGCCTACCTGAACGGCCTCACCCCGGGCGCCTTCGACGCCGAGGAGTTCCTCCAGGGCTTCGCCCGCCAGGCCGGCTCCCGGTTGGGCGTGCGCTACGGCGCCCCGTTCGAGGTCTTCGACCTCGGCCTCCTCTGACAGGCGGTCGAAATCGTGGCCCTCCCCCGAGGCGACCGTTGCGATGCCGGGACGGATCCGCCCCATCGCCGCACCGGGGCCGATCTCCGCGCGGCCCTGCGAGACATCGCGCCCCCGGATGACCGCCCTCGGCCGTCCAGGTCCAGCGGGGCTGCCGCCCTCCGGCCGTCCGAGTCCGACGGGGCGGCCGCACGCCAGCGGGCCGGGTCACGCGTCGGCCATGTCGAGGGCTCGCTCCGGGGTGCCCTCGCCCAGGCCGCGGGCGATGGAGCGGCGCGAGGCGAGCAGCAGGACCACGCCGGTCAGCAGGACGGTGATCTCGGTGAGGGTCAGGGCCCAGATGATGCCGGTCAGGCCGAACCAGAGGTTGCCGAGGATCACGACCGGGATGAACAGGACGCCCTGGGCGGTGGACATCACGGTGGCCGGCAGGGCGCGGCCGGTGGCCTGGAAGAGCGACGTGATCAGGCCGGTGAAGCCGTTGGCGATCATCGCGGTGAGCTGGGCGGTGAGGATGGTGACGCCGACGGTGAGGACGGAGTGGTCGGCCGAGAAGGCGGCCAGCACCTGGTGGCGCAAGAGGAAGACGGTCGTCGAGAAGAGCAGCACGACGGCGCCGACGGCGATCGTGGAGCCGCGCAGGGCCGCGGCGAGGCGGGCGCGGTCGCCCTTGCCGTACGCGTAGGCCAGCAACGGCAGGACACCGATGGTCACGCCCATGACCAGGAACTCGGGCACCTGGGCGATGCGGACGGCCACGCCCATCGCGGCGAGGGCGCTGTCGCCGTACGCGGCGGCGAGGTTGTTGAGGACCAGGCTCGTGACGATCAGGAACGCGGCTTGGAACAGCTGGCCGGCGCCGACGCCGAAGACCGGCTTGAGCACGGCGGGGCGCAGGGTGAACCAGCGCGGGGCGAGGCTCATGTGCTCGCTGCGGCGCTGGAGCCAGGCGGCCCAGTAGGCGATGCTGACCACGTTCGCCAAGCCGATCGCGAGGGCCGCGCCGGCGACGCCCCAGTGCAGCACGAGGATGAACAGGACGTCGAGGACCAGGTTGGCGACGGTCTGGGCGATCAGGCCGGTCATGGCCTGCCGGGCGGCGCCCTCGGCGCGGACGAGCTGTTCGAGGCAGAACGCGGCGGCCAGCACGGGGACGAAGGCCAGCATGACGGCGACGTACGACCTGGTCGCGGACGCGGCGGCGGCGTCAGCGCCGAGCAGAGTGACCAGCGGGTGCAGCAGGAGCAGGCCGGCGCCGCCGACCACGGCACCGGCGATCACCGAGCCCCAGACGGCGAAGGACGAGACGTGTTTGATCTCGCCCGCCCGCGCCGGGTCGTTCTCGGCGGCGCCGAGCAGCCGCGAGATGAGGGCGCCGCCGCCGACGCCGAAGATGCCGCCGAACGCCATGACCAGGCCGAGCAGCGGGGTGCCGAAGGTGATCGCGGCGAGCAGCGCGGTGTCGTGCTGCGAGCCGATGAAGCCGCCGTTGACGACGTTGTAGAAGGCGGAGACGACCATCGCGGCGGCCATCGGCACGCACAGGTGCACGAGGGCGCGGGCGATCGGCGCGGTGGAGAGGTACCAGCGGTTGGTGCCGACGGCGTCGGCTTGCACGGTGCTCATGGCTGCTCCTTCGCGGGCAGGACCGAGCGCGCGGCGGCACGAAACCGTCGCTGCGACATTCGGGCAGGTGTGATCGCGCCACCACGGACCGGCCGGGCAGCGACATTTCGGGCATGGTTGATCAGGCCACTGCGACATTTCGGGCAGGGCTGATCGCGCGACGGCGGTCACCGTCGCGGCAGGGTCAGCAGGTCAGGACCGCGTCGGCCGGGGCAGCTCCGCAGTGATCTTCTGAAGCAGGGCGTGCAGGGTGGCCCGCTCGCTCTCGTCGAGCGGGGAGAGGATCGTCTCGTCGGAGGCGGCCATCGCGGTGTCGAACCCGGCGACGAGCTCCGCCCCGGCCGGCGTCGCATGGACGCGTTTGCTGCGCTCGTCGCCGCGCTCGGTCCGGCGCTCGACGAGCCCGCGGCGCTCGAGCCCCTGAAGCAGGCTCGACACGCTCGCCGCACTCGTGCGGGTGATCTGCGCCAGGTCGCGCTGGATCGCCCCGGGATTGCGCACCAGATAACCCAGCGCGAAGGCCTGCTCGAAGCTGAGGTCGCGTTCCCGCACCCAGTCCTCGCCGGCCTTGCGCTGCGCCCACCCGACCCAGCGCATCAGATCGAGCGTGCTGGTCAGCTCTGGCGTATCCATACTTAGAAAGCTAACCGTTAGAACTCTAACTGTCAACACCGGGGAGTACGGCGCTTAGGCCATCGATCGTTCGGGTAAAGCGTCCGGCCATGCCCCCCGAATCAGCAACGTGGACCGCCTCGATCGGGCAGGTGGTCAAGCGGATCCTTCTTCCCGTAGCGGTCCTGTTCGGCGTCATGGTGGCGCTCGGGCTGCTCGTCACCAAGGTCTGGGCGCACGACTGGCCCTTCACCGCCGAGGACGCGATCAACCGGGACTTCGCGGCGCACCGGGACGGGGCGCTCAACGCGGTGTCCGAGTTCTTCAGCCTGATGGGCAGCACGCCGGTCGTCGTCGGCATCACGGCGGCGGTGGCGATCGGGCTGCGGCTGAAGTTGCACCGCTGGCGGGAGCCGCTGCTCCTCTGCGCGGCGGTCAGCGCCCAGGCGCTCGTGTTCCTGTTCACCACGCTGGTCATCGATCGGCGGCGGCCGGCCGTACCGCATCTGGACGACTCCCCGCCCACCTCGAGCTTCCCGTCGGGGCACACGTCGGCGGCGGTCGCCCTCTACGTCGGGCTCGCGGTCGTGCTCGCCGTCCTGCTCAAGAAGACCTGGGCGAAGCGCCTCGCCTGGCTGTTCGTGCTCGTGCCCGTCCTGGTCGCGACCGCGCGGCTCTACCGGGGCATGCACCACCCCAGTGACGTGACGGCCTCGTTCCTCAACGGTCTCGCCTGCGTCGCCATCATGGTCCGCTCGATCCTGGACCGGGCGGTGCGCTGGGCCCGCCCGGTCTTCACCAAGTCGGCGGTGCCCGCCTAGAGGGCGCCCGCCACGAGGGCTTCGAGCGTCGCTTTCGCTCCGCGGTTGCGCAGGCTGTCCAGGACCGAGCTGTACGCCGCCACGAAGCGCTCGTTGTCGGCCAGCTCGCCGAAGAGCTCCCGGTTCTGGATGAAGGCGAGCGGGTCGGGTTGCCGGGCCAGCGACACCAGTTGGTCCCGCAGCCGGTCGACGACCTCGATCGGCTGGCCGTGCTCGTCGACGCCGGTGGCGTACCGCGCCCAGGACGCCACCACGGCGGTGGACAGCAGGATGTCGCCGCCGGTGGCCAGGTTTTCCCGGATCACCGGCAGCAGCCACTTCGGGATGCGGTCGGAGCTCTCCGCGCACAGCCGCGCCACGGTGTCCTTGACCTGCGCGTTCGAGAAGCGGTCGATCAGCTGGTGCTGGTATTCGCGCAGGTCCACGCCGGGCACGGGCGCCAGGGTCGGGGTCGCTTCCCGTTCCATGTACGCGAGGAGGTACTGCTCGAACACCGGGTCGCGCGCCACGTCGTGCACGAGCCGGTAGCCGCAGAGGTAGCCGAAGTAGCAGAGCGCCTGATGGGACGCGTTGAGCAGGCGCAGCTTCATCAGCTCGTACGGCTCGACGTCCGGCACCACCTGCACGCCCGCGTCCTCGAACGGCGGCCGGCCGGCCGAGAAGCTGTCCTCGAGCGCCCACTGGGTGAACGGCTCGCACACCACGGGCCAGCCGTCCTCCACACCGAAGTGCTTGCGCACCTCGTCCCGGTCGTCGTCGGTCGTCACCGGGGTGATCCGATCCACCATGCTGTTCGGGAAGCGCACGCTCTCGTCCACGTACGCCGCGAGCGCCGGGTCGCGCAGCCGCGCGTACGACACGAAACTGCGCCGCGCCGCGTCCCCGTTCCCCTGGATGTTGTCGCAGCTCATGATCGTGAACGGGGGCAGCCCGCGCTCCCGCCGCCGCTCGATCGCCGCGGTGATCAGCCCGAACGTCGTCCGCGGCTCGTTCGGCAGCGCCAGGTCGTGCTGCACGTCGACGTTGTCGGCCATGAACTCGCCGGTGACCGCGTTGAAGTTGTAGCCGCCCTCGGTGACGGTCAGCGACACGATCCGCACGTCCGGGTGCGCCATCTTCTCGATGACGGCCCGGGGATCGTCCGGCGCGTACAGGTATTCCTTGATCGACCCGATCACCCGCGCGTCGAGCGTCCCGTCGGGCGCCTTGACCACGAGCGTGTAGAGGCGGTCCTGCGCGTCGAGCACCTGCTGCATGCGCCGATCGCCCGGCATCACCCCCACCCCGCAGATCGCCCAGTCGAGCGCGGCCTGCGCGTTCATCAGCCGATCCAGATACATGGCCTGGTGGGCGCGGTGGAACCCGCCCACTCCGAAGTGCACGATCCCGGTACGCAGCTGCGCCCGGTCGTAGCTCGGCACGCCGACGCCCGAGGGCAGCGACGCCAGGTTGGCTTGAGTGAGGGGCAACATGGTCCACGACCTCCCAGCAGTGGTTCAGGGATCGCCCTCAGCATCGCACTGACCACCGAAGAACACTCGCGTAGGAGCGCGGGCAGCGGGAAACGGCGCGACCGGTGCCGGGCCGCGCCGTTTCCCTCTCACCTCCGCCTAGGCCGCGACAGTAACCTCGGCGGGGGTGGGGGCCGCCGACCCGCCCGACAGGTGCCGCAGGTAGGCGGGCAGGGTCAGGAACTCGGGGCAGGTGCGCTCGGTGAGCAGCACCGTCAGCAGCGTCCGGGCCTGAGAGAAGCGGCGGGCCGCGTCCTCGTCCAGGGCGCCCGTCTCGCTCAGCACGTCCAGCTCCTCGCGGAGCATCCGGGTGACCAGGGCCGCGCTGACCGGCACCCCGTAGTCCGTCGGCGTCGCCGTGCTGATCCACTGCCAGAGCTGGGCGCGGCAGATCTCCGCCGTGGCCGCGTCCTCCATCAGGCCGCCGAGGGCCACCGCGCCCCGCCCGCCCAGCCAGGCCGCGGTGTAGCGCAGCGCCACGCTCACGTTGGTGCGCAGCGCGACCTCGCTGACCTGGACGCCGACCGCCTTCACGTCCAGCAGGTCGTCCGCGGTGACCTTCACGTCCTCGCGCTTGCGGACGATCTGGTGGGGCTCGTCGCCGAGCCACTGGTCGAAGACCTCACGGCACGTGTCGACCAGGCCGGGGTGTGCCACCCACGAGCCGTCGAAGCCGTCGCCGACCTCGCGCCGCTTGTCCTGGCGGACCTGGTTGAGGGCGCGCTTCGCGGCCACCGGGTCGCGGCTGGGGACGACCGCCGCCATCCCGCCGATGGCGTGGGCGTTGCGGCGGTGGCAGGTGCGGACCAGCAGTTCGGTGTACGCCCGCATGAACGGCGCCGTCATCGTCACCTGGGAGCGCTCGGGCAGGACGACGTCGGGACGGTTCTTGATCATGCTGAAGAGGTAGTCCCAGCGGCCCGCGTTCAGGCCGGCCGAGTGCTCGCGCAGCTCGTACAGGATCTCGTCCATCTCGAACGCCGCGGTGATGGTCTCGATCAGCACCGTGGCGCGGATGGTGCCGCGCGGGATGCCGCAGGTCTCCTGCGCCCAGACGAAGACGTCGTTCCAGAGGCGGGCCTCCAGGTGCGACTCGAGCTTCGGCAGGTAGAAGTACGGGCCGCTGCCCCGGTCGATCTGCCGCTGCGCGCAGTGGAAGAAGTACAGGCCGAAGTCGAACAGGGCGGCGGAGACCGCCCGGCCGCCGATGCGCAGGTGGCATTCGGGCAGGTGCCAGCCGCGCGGGCGGACCATGATGGTCGGGATCCAGCCGTTGACCTTGTATTCCTTGCCCTCCTCGGACGTGAAGTCGAGGGTGCCGTCGAGGGCGTCGCGCAGGTTGAGCTGGCCGATGACCACGTTCTCCCAGGTGGGGGCGGTGGCGTCCTCGAAGTCGGCCATCCAGACCTTGGCGCCCGAGTTGAGCGCGTTGATCGTCATCTTGCGCTCGGGCGGGCCGGTGATCTCGACACGGCGGTCGAGCAGGTCGTGCGCCGGCGGGGCGACCGTCCACGAGGCGTCGTCCCGGATGTGCCGGGTGGAGGGCAGGAAGTCCAGTTCGGTGGTACGGGTGGTCCGGCGGCGACGGCGGCGCTCCAGCAGCTGGACGCGGCGGGCACCGAACTCCCGGTCGAGCGCGACGACGAAGTCGATGGCCTCGGGGGTGAGGATCTCGGCGTAGCGGCCGTCGGTCGTACCCGTGATCGTGATTTCCTCGGAAGCCATCAGAACTGCTCCGTTTCGGTCGAGCCGGCCAGGGCGGTGGTGGACGAGGTGGGGTTGAGCGCGGTCGAGACGGCGTCGAAATAGCCGGTGCCGACCTCGGCCTGGTGCTTGGTGGCCGTGTAGCCGTCGGCCTCGGCCGCGAACTCGGCCTCCTGCAGCTTCACGTAGGCGGTCATGCCGGTCTCGGCGTAGCCGCGGGCCAGCTCGAACATCGAGTGGTTGAGCGCGTGGAAGCCGGCCAGCGTGACGAACTGGAACTTGTAACCCATCGCGCCGAGCTCCTTCTGGAACCGGGCGATGTCGGCGTCGTCGAGGTTGCGCTTCCAGTTGAACGACGGCGAGCAGTTGTACGCGAGCATCTTGCCGGGGTGCTCCTTGTGCACCGCCTCGGCGAAGGCCCGCGCGAAGTCGAGGTCGGGCTTGCCGGTCTCGACCCAGATCAGGTCGGCGTAGTCGGCGTAGGCGACACCGCGCGCGATGGCCGCGTCGGGCCCGCTGCGCACCCGGTAGAAGCCCTCGGCCGTGCGCTCGCCCGTCAGGAACGGCTTGTCGCGCTCGTCGGCGTCCGTGGTGAGCAGGTCCGCGGCGAGCGCGTCGGTCCGCGCGATGACCAGCGTGGGCACCCCGAGCACGTCGGCGGCGAGGCGGGCGGCGTTGAGGGTGCGGATGTGCTGCGCGGTCGGGATGAGCACCTTCCCGCCGAGGTGGCCGCACTTCTTCTCGCTGGCCAGCTGGTCCTCCCAGTGCACGCCCGCGGCGCCGGCCGTGATCATGGCCTTCATCAGCTCGAACGCGTTGAGCGGGCCGCCGAAGCCGGCCTCCGCGTCGGCGACGATCGGGGCGAGCCAGTCGCGCTCGTGCCGGCCGGCCGCCGTGTCGATCTGGTCGGCGCGCATCAGCGCGTTGTTGATGCGCCGGACCACCGCGGGCACCGAGTTGGCGGGGTAGAGCGACTGGTCGGGGTACGTGTTGCCGCTCAGGTTGGCGTCCGCGGCGACCTGCCACCCGGACAGGTAGATCGCCTTGAGGCCGGCGCGCACCTGCTGCACGGCCTGGCCGCCGGTGAGCGCGCCCAGCGCGTTGACGTAGTCCTCGCTGTGCAGCAGGTCCCACAGCCGCTGCGCGCCGCGCTCGGCGAGCGTGTGCCGTTCCTGGACGGTGCCGCGCAGCTTGACGACGTCGTGCGCGGTGTAGCTGCGCTTGATGCCCAGCCACCGCGGATCGCCGGCCCAGGCTCGAGTGAGGTCCGATGCGGTACCGCCACGAACGTCGGTCAGCTGATCAGTCATGGTGATAAGTCCCTTCCGTGCCCTGTCGCGTGCTTCTCGGTGGAAGAATTTGACTGTCGCGCATTGCGCATGGGCCTCTGAAGGCGTTTGTGAGGAGAAGAAACGCGGAATTTCTGTTAGCGTCAAACGCGTGACCGCTTCGCCTTCCGCCGAGCCCGGCGCCGTCGACCTGGTGACCCTTGGCCAGCGCCTCCGCCACCTGCGCAAGAGCAAGAACATGACGCTCGAGCAGCTCAGCGAGGCGGTCGGCCGGGCGCCGTCGCAGCTCTCCCTGATCGAGAACGGCAAGCGCGAGCCGAAGCTGTCGGTGCTCCAGGCCCTCGCGGGCGCGCTCGGGGTCGGCCTGCAGGAGCTGTTGCGCGCCGAGGCGCCGAGCCGCCGGGCCGGGCTCGAGATCGAGCTGGCGCACTTCCAGCGCTCCCCCGCGTACGAAAGCCTGGGCCTGCCCTCGGTCCGTGGCGGGCGCCGGCTGCCGGCGGACGCGCTGGAGTCACTGGTGGGCCTGCACCGCGAGCTCAACCGGCTGCTCACCGAGCAGAGCGCGACGCCCGAGGTGGCCCGCCGGGCCAACGCGCAACTGCGCGACGACATGCGCGAGCGCGACAACTACTTCGCCGAGATCGAGCAGGCGGCCGCCAAGGTGCTGCTGTCGGTCAAGCACACGACCGGGCCGCTGTCGCAGCGCGGCATCCTCGACATCGCGGCGCAGCTGGGCTTCACGTTGCACTACGTGAACGACCTGCCGGGCTCGACACGGTCGGTGACCGACCTCGCCAACCGGCGCATCTACCTGCCGCAGGTGGCCAGCGGCAAGGGGCACGACCCGCGCGCGGTGGTGCTCCAGACGCTGGGGCATTTCGTGCTCGGGCATCCGGAGCCGGCCGACTACGGCGACTTCCTGCGCCAGCGCGTCGAGGCGAACTACTTCGCGGCGGCGCTGCTGATGCCCGAGAAGTTCGCCGTTCTCTTCCTGAGGGAGGCGAAGGCGGACCGGGCGCTGGCGATCGACGACTTCCGGGACGCGTTCGGCGTCTCGTACGAGACGGCCGCGCACCGGTTCACCAACCTGGCGACGCACCACTTCGGCATCCCGGTGCACTTCACGCGCGTGCACGAGAACGGCATCGTCTACAAGGCGTACGAGAACGACGGGGTGCGCTTCCCCCGCGACGTCACCGGGGCGATCGAGGGACAGCCGATCTGCCGCAAGTGGGCGTCCCGCACGATCTTCCAGGCCGACGACCCGTACTCGTCGTTCTACCAGTTCACCGACACGTCGGCGGGCACGTACTGGTGCACCGTCCACATCGAGTCGACCCGCTCGGGCGAGTTCTCGGTGACGGTCGGGACGCCGTACGAGCACGCGCGCTGGTTCCGCGGCGGCGACACCACCCGGCGTACGGTCTCGCGCTGCCCCGACCCGGATTGCTGCCGCCGCCCGCCCGCCGACCTGGTCGACCGCTGGGCCGGCAACGCCTGGCCCAGCGCCCGCGTGCACTCACACCTGCTGGCCGCGCTGCCGCCCGGCACGTTCCCCGGCGTCGACGCCCAGGACGTCTACGAGTTCCTCGACCGCCGCTCCTGACCTACCGCGCCGCGAGCAGCTCGATCGCCGGGGACTCGGCGGGCGCCACCCGGGACAGCAGCGACCGGGCCGCCTCCACGACCAGGGCCCGGTCGTGGGTCAGCGCGAAGTCGAAACGACGGTCGCGCTCGGCGCCGGTGTCGCCCAGGTCCTTGGCCACCAGGGCGGCCGCCCGGTGCGGGCCGACCACGATCACGTTCCACTCGCCGCGCAGGGCGTCGCCGTCGTCCAGCGAAGCCCCCCGCACGCCGGGAACCGGCTCGGTTGCCAGACCCGCGCCCAGCGCCGCGACCAGCGGGCTCTTCGTGGCGATCCGCTCGAAGCGGCGGGCCGTGGCCCGCGTGAAGTGCCGCGCCTCCTGGAAGCAGGCCAGCAGCACGGGCGCCTCCTCGCCCACCTCGACCAGGGCCTCCAGGTGCCGGCTGGTCGGCATGAGGTGGTCCTTGGTGGTGCGCACGAGCGGACGGCGGGCGGCGACGATCTCGAACGGGCTGCGGCGGTCGGGGACCGCCGGCGGCGGGATGAACGGCATCCGCGCGTTGTCGGCCCGGGACGGGTCGAGCGGGCCCGGGCGGCCGAACAGCCAGCCCTGCCCGATCGTGGCGCCCATGGTGCGGGCGACGGCCAGGTGCTCCGGCGTCTCGATCCCCTCGGCCAGCACCACGGCGCCGCTGGCCTCGGCGTACGCGGCCACGGCGGCGACCACCTTGGCCGTGTGCGGGTCGCCCGGCTCGCGCAGCAACTGCATGTCGAGCTTGACCACGTCGGGGTGCACGAACGGCATGAGGGCCAGCGACAGCGGGTCCGCCCCGACGTCGTCGAGGGCCACCCCCCAGCCGGCGTCGCGGCAGGCCGCCGCGGCCGAGAGCAGGCCGGACGGGTCGCCGGCGATGGCTCGCTCGGTCATCTCGGTGACCACCCGCAGCCGGCCGCGGGCCAGCTTCACCACCGGCGCCAGGTCGGGCGGGCACACCGTGCGGGCAGCCGTGGGCTCCATGTTCACGAACCAGGTGAGGCTGTTGTCGGGCTCGGCCGCGAGGATGGTCCGGTACGCCTGGGCCCGGCAGATCCAGTCGAGCTCGCCCTCCCGGCCGACCGCCCGCGCGGCCGCGAAGAGGGCGGCCGGCGACTCCCAGGGGCTGCCGGCCGGTCCGCGGCTGAGGGCCTCGTAACCGACCGTTCGCCCGGTGGCGATCTCGATGAGCGGCTGGAACAGGGTCGTCACGGCTCGCGCGTCGAGCACGTCATGGATGTTGCGCACGACTATCTGATCGGCTATGCGACCACGCGTTTGATGAAAGCGCCCAGATTGGTCATCGCCCGGTCCACCCGCTCGTCGAGGCTGAGCGACTCCTCCTGGCGCACGAGGCGGCCGCGGGGCTGCCGCTTGCCGCGCAGGTAGAGCGAGCACGCCAGGTCCGAGCAGAGGTATTCGCCGACCGAGTTGCCCCGGCGGCCGGCGGCCCCGGCGAGCGGGGCGACGAACAGCGTCACGCCGTCGGCGGAGTGACCGGTGAGGCAGACGCGGCACATGCTGGAGCGCATCGCGCTGCTGGAGCGCCGCGGCTCCGGCCGGCGGAGCAGCACCCCGACCGGCCCGGGCACCACGATCAGGGCCCGCAACGGCGCGCCCGGGTCGGTCCAGCCGAGGAAGTCGAGATCGTGCCAGCGCGTCTCGGCGAGGTCGGCGGGCATCCGGATCCTGCTCGCCTCGCCCTTCGAGCAATTGACGAAGGACGCACGGATCTCGGATTCGGTGAGCGGTTCCATGCGGCCGAAGCTAGGCGGGTCCCGATCATGGCGCACCTTAATTAAAGGGTCAGAAATCGATGGGTCTCTTTACTGTTAACACTCTTTAAATTAGGTTGGCTGCATCCCCCCATGAAGAGGAGTCCTTCATGAGACGCAGACTCACCCTCCCCGCACTCACCGTCGGAGCCCTCGTGGCCTCCCTGTTCGTCGCGGTTTCCCCCGCCGCGGCGCACGGCTACATCTCGTCGCCGCCGAGCCGGCAGGCCAACTGCGCGAGCGGCGCGGTCTCCGGCTGCGGCGACATCGTGTACGAGCCACAGAGCGTCGAGGCGCCGAAGGGCTCGATGCAGTGCAACGGCGGCGGCAGCCGGTTCGCCGTGCTCAACGACAACAGCAAGGGCTGGCCGGCCGCCTCCGCCGGGCAGTCCGTCACCTTCAACTGGGTCCTCACGGCCCGCCACTCGACCAGCACGTGGGAGTACTTCATCGGCAACACGCTGCTCGCCTCGTTCAACGACGGCGGCGCGCAGCCCGGCGCCACCAAGTCCCACACGGTCAGCATGCGCGGCTTCACCGGCCGCCAGACCGTGCTCGCCCGGTGGAACATCGCCGACACGGCCATGGCGTTCTACGCCTGCGTCGACCTGAACATCGGCGGTGGCGGCGGCACCACACCCCCGACCACGCCGCCCACGACCCCGCCGACGACGACACCGCCCACCACCCCGCCGACCACCACCCCGCCGGCCACCGGCACGTGGCGCGCCGGCACCGCGTACGTCCCCGGCAACGTCGTCACCTACAACGGCGCCTCGTACACCTGCCGGCAGGCGCACACCGCGCTCACCGGCTGGGAGCCGCCGAACGTCCCGGCCCTGTGGACGCGAAACTAGCCGTCCGGGCCGCGCTGGTCCTGATCCTGCTGGTCTCCGGCTGCGGCTCGCAGCCGGAGACCGGCACTCCGGCGCCCGCGCCCGCCTCCACCGGCACCTCCCCCAACGCCACCTCCTCCACCGGCACCGCCTCCACCGGCACCTCCTCCAGCGCCACCTCTTTCAACGCCACCTCCTTCAACGGCACCGATGTCATGTACCTCCAGATGGGGATCGCCCAGATCGCCGAGGGCTCGCAGGTCGTCGCGCTCGCCACGGAACGGGCCACCGACCCGCGCGTGCGCGCCCTCGCGGCCGAGCTGGCCGCCCAGTGGCGCGAGGAGCTGGGCACGATGCAGCGCTGGCTGACCGGCTGGAGCCGGCCGCTCACCGCCCCGACCGGCTCCCACGAGGGGCACGGCGAGCTGCACATGCTGCGGCCCTCCGACATCGGCGAGCTGCGGGCGGCCACCGGCGAGACCTTCGACCGTACGGCGGTCAGCCTGCTCCTCGGCCACCTCGGAAACGTGGTCGAGACGGCCCGCATGGAGTCCGCCGGCGGCGCGTACCCCCCGGTCAAGTCGTTCGCCGAGACCGTCACCATCCGCCGCCAGGCCCAGATCCAGCGCCTGCTGGCCGTCGCCGCCGAGCCGTGACCTAGGGTCGGGCCATGCCCGAGCTGATCGCACCCACCACCCGCCTGCGCACGTCCTGGCTCGAGTCCCGCGACGAGTGGGGCCGCGGCGTCCACCAGGACGGCGCCGGCTACCGCCCCACGGACGACGTCGACACCGAGGCGGGCTTCGCCACCTGGGTGGCCCGGCTGCACGCCGAGGAGGACCCGGCGGCGCCGGTCGCGGACGACTGGGTGCACTGCACGTACCGCTGGATCGTCGAGGACGACCGCTACCTGGGCTCCATCGCCCTGCGCCATACCCTGAACGACGGCCTGCTCAACTACGGCGGCCACATCGGCTACGGCATCCGCCCGTCCGCCCGCCGCCGCGGCCTCGCCACATGGGCCCTGGCCCGCATGCTCGACGAGGCCCGCACGCTCGGCCTCGACCGCGTCCTGATCACCTGCGACCCGGCCAACGAGGCGTCGGCCCGCACCATCGAATCAGCCGGCGGCGTCCTCGAGGACGTCCGCACCACCGACGGCAAAACCGTCCGGCGCTACTGGGTCACCCTGTAGTCGCGTGGTTGGCATTCCTGCGGTCGTATGACAAGATGCTCCGTGACAACCCAATCCGGGTCCGACGCCTCGAGCGGCGGCAGGTCACTGACGTGGGTCGCGCCGGTTGCTGTCGTCCGCGCGGGGCTGGGCATGGCACGCTTGAGGCATCTGCCGCCGAGAGGTGAGGCGAACCGATGAGCGTGGCACTGCTGGAGCACCCGGAACCGTGGAGCGAGGACGAATACTTCGCGCTCGGCGAGACCCCCAACAGGGTCGAGCTGGTCGATGGGAGCCTGTTGGTGAGCCCGGCACCGAGCAAGCGCCATCAGCGCATCGCGTTCCTCCTTACCAAGAGACTCGATGACGCGGCCGAGCGGGCAGGGCTGCTGGCGCTCCAGGACGTCAACTTGCGGCTCGCCACCGGGCGCGTCCTCCAGCCGGACATCGTCGTCGCGGACACCGACGACGTGGGGGTCACGGTCGAGGCCGGCGAGGCGAAACTCGTCGTCGAAGTGGTCTCGCCCAGCAACGCCGGCACGGATCGACTGCTCAAGCCGCAACTTTATGCGGCTGCCGGCATCGGCTGGTATCTGCGCGTCGAGCAGCCGCACGACTCGGTCGAGCTCCACTTGCAGCGGCTGACCGGCGGCCGCTACGTCACCATCACCGTCGTGGGCCCCGACCAGGAGCTCGCGTCGGACGAGCCGTTCCCGTTCCGGATCGAGGTTGCCTCACTGCTGCACCGGCGTCGCCAGACGTGACCTCCACTACCCCCGGCCGTGGTCGAGGCGGACGCAGCAGCGCCCCGGGCCGGGGTCGAGGACGGGACGGTACGGGGCGCCCGCGCCGTCCGTCATGCCGTTCAGCAGGTGCAGGTTGAGGTCGCAGACCAGGGCCGTGTGCCGGCGGGCCAGCCGGTGGAACGGGCAGTTGGCGAGGACGAGCGCGGTGCCGTCCGCGTGCGGCTCGTAGCCGGTCTCCACGAGCGTGCCGAGCAGGTCACCGGAGTCCGCGGTGATCGCCCGGCCGGCGTCGTAGGCGGTGCGGCGCACCACCTCGCCGACGTCGGCGGCGGTGTCGATCGCCTCGGTGACGGCGGACGCCAGCAGGGTCGCCGCCAGTTCGTAGCGGCGATCGGGCACCGACACCGCGATCTCGACGGCGGCGCGGCCGTACAGCTTCGCCGGACGACCCGCGCCCGGACCCGTGCGGTCGTGCAGCCGGCGGAACTCGACCGCCAGCAGTCCGTGCCCGGCGAGCTTGTCCAGGTGGGCGGCGGCGATCCGGCGGCTGACGCCGAGCGCTTCCGCCGTGGCGTCGCGAGAGACCGGAGCGGCCGCCGCCGACACGAAGTCGAACACCGCCTGACTCATCGCGTCGTCGAGGGCCGCCACGGAGGCGATCCGCTCGTCCCGGCTCGGCTGTGCCATTCCGCCACTCTAAAGGACGCAGGCGTTGACTTTAGAACCGCCACGGTCCTACGTTCTCTAAAAGTCGTATAGACGTACTTTAGAGGAGGTCCGATGACCACCACAGCGTTCGCCCGGGTCCGCCACAGCACCCCGGCCCACCATGCGTTCCTGCTCCTGCGCACCGCCTTCACCGTCGCGCCCGTCGCGTTCGGCCTGGACAAGTTCTTCAACCTGCTGACCGACTGGCCCGGCTACCTGGCTCCCTGGATCGACGGCCTCGTCCCCGGCACAGCACAGCAGGCCATGTACGCCGTCGGCGTCATCGAGATCGCCGCCGGCCTGCTGGTCGCCCTCCGGCCGCGCTGGGGCGCCCTGGTCGTCGCGGCGTGGCTGGCCGGCATCATCGTCAACCTGCTGATCCTCGGCTCCTATTACGACGTGGCGCTCCGCGACTTCGGCCTCCTGGCCGGCGCCCTCGCCCTCGCCCGGCTCGCCACGCCGCCGCGTCCGTAGCCGTTCGCCCGGGGCGCCTACTTCCAGGAGCTCACCGGCATCACCGAGCGGGAGGCGACCGAACGCGGCGTCGGCTTCGCAGACGCCCTCGACGACTTCCTGAAGTTCCGCGACGGCGCGGCCGCCGGCAGCCTGGCCGCCACGCTGGGACGCCCGGGCCCGGCCGAGTCCACACACAACGCGCTCGCCGACTGTCACTCGATTCTCGAGGCGCTCCGGCACCTGCGCGCGAAGGGCCGCCCGATCTTCGACGTCACCGGCTGATCATCTCAAGCATGCGCCGACCTCTACGCTAGGGCGGTTCGCTCTGCCGGTACCAACGGTGATCCGACAGACCAGTCCGCTCAGCGAGACCACAATGGACAGCTCGGTCGATCTCCGCCTGGCCGGCCGCCGCTCCGAGGCCCTGGGCCAAGCGACCGGCCCAGGGCGATCGCCTACCAGCGGATCGCGCATGCACGATCTTGGCCGAGACGCCGAGGCGATCGACGCCCTGTTACCGCGGTTCCATCGGATCGGTGAGCGGTCGGGTCCGGGTGCGAGCCCGCCCGTGCCGTGGCGGGATCGTGCGGTGGCGTGGGATTGTCGAACGGAGGGCGAGAGGGGTGAGGGCGCTGGACGACCCGTACCTGTGGCTCGAGGGCCTCGATGCGCCAGAGGTCATGCACTGGGTCGCGGAGCGTAACGCGGAGACGCTGGGCACGCTGCGCCGTCAGGAGACGTTGCGGGAGGCGATCCGGGAAGTTCTCGACAGCAAGGAACGTATCCCGTTTCCGGGGTGGCGGGGGGACGGCTTCTACTACAACTTCTGGACGGACGCCGACCATCCGCGCGGGCTGTGGCGGCGCACCACCGCCGAGCAGTTTCGGCTGGATGAGCCCGAGTGGGATGTGCTGCTCGACGTCGACGCGCTGAACGTGGCCGAGGGCGAGAACTGGACGTGGGACGGCGTGGAGGTGCTGCGGCCCTCGTACGACCGCTGTCTGGTCAGTCTGTCGCGGGGTGGCGCGGACGCCGTCGTGGTGCGGGAGTTCGATCTGGGGCGGCGGGTGTTCGTCGCGGACGGGTTCGTGTTGCCGGAGGCGAAGAGCGACGTCGGCTGGATCGACCGGGACACCGTCGTGGTGGGCACGGATTTCGGGCCGGGGTCGCTGACGTCGTCCGGCTACCCGCGGGTGGTCAAGCGGTGGCGGCGCGGCACTCCGCTGGCCGAGGCCGAGACGATCTTCGAGGGGCGGGCGGACGACGTCTCGGTGCGGGCGTGGCACGACGCGACGCCGGGGTACGAGCGCGACTTCGTCAGCCGGCACCTCGATTTCTACCGCAGCGAGAACTACCTGGTGCTGCGGTCGGGCGAGCTGGTGCGGATCGGCATTCCGGCGGACGCGGAGTTCGGCGTGCACCGGGACTGGCTGCTCGTGCAGCCGCGGTCGCCCTGGGTGGTGGGCGACGTGACGCATCCGGCGGGTGCGTTGCTGGCGGCGGATCTCGTACGGTTTCTGGCCGGCGACCGGGAGCTGACCGTCCTGTTCCGGCCGGACGAGCGCACGTCGCTGAGCTCGTCGACGTGGACGCGCAACCACCTGCTGCTGGTGACGATGACCGACGTGCGCAGCCACGTGCACGTGCTCACCCCGGGCACGCCGCGGTGGCGCCGGCAGCCCCTGACGGACGCCGCCGAGTTCGCGAGCACCTGGATCGTCGACACCGACCCGGACAACGACGACGCGTACCTGATCGCCTCGGAGGGCTTCCTCGAGCCGGCCACGCTGAGCCTCGGCACGGTCGGCGGCGGCACCGAGGTGCTCAAGCGGGAGCCGGCGTTCTTCGACGCGGACGGGCTGACGGTGCGGCAGTTCTTCGCCGGCTCGGCGGACGGCACGCGCGTGCCGTACTTCGTGGTGGGCGATCCCGGGGGCGACGGGCCGGCGCTGCTCGAAGGGTACGGCGGTTTCGAGATCTCGCAGACGCCGTCCTACAGCGGCGTGTTCGGCCGGGCCTGGCTGGCGCGCGGCGGCACGTACGTCCTGGCCAACATCCGCGGGGGCGGCGAGTACGGCCCCGCGTGGCACCAGGCCGCGCTGCGCGAGAAGCGGGTCCGGGCGTTCGAGGACTTCGCCGCGGTCGCCGCCGACCTGGTGGCGCGCGGCATCACCACGCCCCGGCGGCTGGGCCTGCTGGGCGGCAGCAACGGCGGGCTGTTGACGGGCGCGATGCTGACCCGTCATCCGGAGCTGGCCGGCGCGATCGTCGCGATGGTGCCGATCCTCGACCTGCGCCGCTACACGCGCCTGCTCGCGGGCAAGTCGTGGATCGCCGAGTACGGGGACCCGGACGACCCGGCGGACTGGGCGTTCCTGAGCACCTTCTCGCCGTACCAGAACGTCCGTCCCGGGCGGCCGTACCCGCCGATCCTCTTCATCACCTCGACCCGGGACGACCGGGTGCACCCCGCCCACGCGCGCAAGATGGCGGCGCTGCTGCGCGAGCAGGGCTACGAGGCGCTCTACTACGAGAACGTGGAGGGTGGCCACGGCGCGGCGGCCGACAACGAGCAGGCGGCCACGGTCTGGGCGCTGACCACGAGCTTCCTGTGGCGCATGCTCACTCGGCCATAGCGGCGGCCAGGGTCGCGCGGCGACGGCGGCGCGCCAGAAAGGCGGTCGTCGTCGCGGCGACCACGGCGAGGCCGAAGATCCAGCCGCCGACCACGTCGCTGACGTAGTGGACGCCGAGGCCGACCCGGAAGGCGCCGGTCACCGCCGGGATGACGACGCCGGCGATCAGCAGGGCGAGCCGCGCGCGCGGGCGGTGGCGCACCAGCGGCAGCAGCGCCAGCACGAAGACCGCGGCGCCGAGGGCGTTGTTCAGCGCGTGCCCGGAGGGGAAGGAGTATCCGACGGCCGAGGCGACCGGATCGAGGAACGACGGCCGGTGCCTTTCGAAGAGCAGCTTCAGCACTACGCCGAGCAGGCCGCCGGCCGCCATGGTGATCGCGACCCACCAGGCGAGCGGCCGGGCGCCCCGCCGCACGAGCCAGACGACCAGCGCGAGCGCCCCGAGCCGCCACACCCACGGGTCGAAGGCCAGGCACCACGCGGCCATGAAATCGACCAGGCCGGGCCGGGTGACCGCATAGTCGTGCACAGTGACGGAGACGTCCTGGTCGATCCGGTGCAGCCAGTCCACGTCGCCGACGACCATGGCCGCGAGCACCGCGAACGGCACCAGGAGCACCACGGTTCCGGCCGCGGCGACCGCCAGCCGCACTTCGAGGGCGTGTTCCTGATCTCGGGACATGCGCAAGGCTATACCCGGGGCTCAGGCTTGGTTCACCTGTTGTTCACCAGAGACTTGACGACCGCGAGGATCTCGGAGGGCTCGGGGTAGAAGGCGCCGTCGGGACGGATGTTCGCGTAGCGGACCACGCCGGAGCGGTCGGCGACGACGACGGCCGGGAACGGCAGGACCGACCGGCGCGCGCCCAGGACCTTGTCGGCGCCGGGCTCCTGGAAGCCGAGGTTGAACGCGTCGATCAGGATGTGCCGCGGGTCGGAGGCGACGAAGTAGCTCAGGTCGTGGCGGCGCTTGATCTCGGCGAGGCGGCCGGGGACCTGCGGGCTCACGGCGACCAGGTGGGCGTCGGTGTCGCGCAGGGCCGGCACGAGGCGGCGCTCGTAGTCGGCGAGCGCGGCGTTGCAGGGCTCGGAGTCCGCGTGGCGGAAGAAGACCAGCACGATGGGACCGGTCTCGCGCAGGCGGTCGAGGTGGATCGGGCCGAGGTCGGCCTCGAGGAGCGGCAGCGAGGGCAGGTGGGCGCCGGGCTTGACCAGGCGGCCCCAGATGTCGTCGCGGTCGATGTCCGAAGACGATGCCCGCACAGCGGTGGCCCGGAGCCGTGAGTCACTCGGGCGCTCCCCCTGGGTGAGACGGCGTGAACTCGGCTCCGTCGCCTTGTGGGCGGCCGTAGTCATCGCGTTTACCCCCGGTTCATTTACTATCAAGCAGATAGGAGAACTAGTCTAGCCGCGCGTCGATGCAGCGACAAAGATCAGAAGCCCGTGTGACCGAAATCGCCTATCACGAGGCGGGTTCAAGGCTACCCGCGCGCCGCGCCGCAAACCGGGCGAAAGTGCGTTCTGACCATATCGGACGGTTCGCCGCGCCCCGCTCGCGTCCGCACGGAAGTGGGCCGCGACACGTAAAATCCGTTACTCACCGGCGAGGAGGGGTCTCCATGAGCGCCTGGCAGATTGGATCACGCCCACCCACCCCCAAGCCCCCGGAGCGCCGCACGCGGGAGCAGACGGCGGGGTCGCGGCAGGGCACGCAACAGTTCGTGAACACCCTGACGAAGTGGATCCCCGGGGACGCGCTCGCCGTCTACGTCACCGGCGTGACCGCCCTGCACGCCCAGCCCCAGAGCAGGCCGTCGGTCCCGCTCCTCGTGGTGGTGGCCGTGGTCGCTCCGCTGCTGGTCATCGGCGGAGCCTGGGCGACCGGCAAGCCGCTCGGCACACCCACGTGGGTGTCCGCCGGTCTGGCCCTGGTCGCCTTCGGAATCTGGAGCCTGACCGTGCCGTTCAGCGGCTGGCAGCGCTGGTCCCTCATCTCCGGCAACCAGGAGGGCGTGGCGATCGGCGCCGCCGTGGCGGCCCTGCTGTTCGGGCTCTTCGCGGAGGGGCTGGTGCTGCGCGTCACCCCGGCGGCGAAACGGGCAACAGCTGAGGGTGCGTGACCTCGACCTGCAGGAGGTCGTTGCCGAAGAGCACGTAGAGCAGCCCGAGCAGGCTCCTGGTGTCGGCCAGCAGCTGCCGCCGCGCGAGGACGAGCGATTCGCCGAAGGTGTGGCCGCCGAGCAGATAGCGGTAGAAGCGCTCGGCGAAGTCGGCCGCCACGTCGTCCGGGATGGCGGCCTGGGTGCCGATGAACGCGCGATGCCCGTTGTCGAGGAACCACCGCTGGAAGGACAGGCCGGACCACGGGTTCACCGTCGACGTGCCGCAGGCGTTGAGGATCACGGGCGCGCGCTGGCCGGGCTTCGGTCCCCGGCCCACGAGGCTGTCGTAGCCGGTCTGGATCTGCTCCAGGGTGATCGGGAGCCGCTCGCCCTTCTCGTCGGTGAGGATCAGCTCGTAGTCGTCGTCGATGCGATCCTCCGTCTCGCAATGGCACGCGAAGTGGATCAGCTCGGCGGGTGTTCCCCCGGCGCCGCCGAGGCCGCGGCTCGGGTCGAAGAGCGCGGCGGTCACCCGCTCCGCGACCTCCTCCCGCGTGACGGGCGACATGGGCCACGGGCCGTCCACCGCCAGCACCTCGCCGAGCGAGGCCAGGAAGACCTGCTCCTGCTCGAAGCCGCTCCACTGGCGCTTCTTGCGGAGGCCACGTGGGGGTTCGAGGTAGCGGAGGAACTGGATGGGCAGCCTCTGCTTGTTGCGGAGGACGTCCGGCGTGCAACCGGTCTCGGGTGCCACGCGGCGGACGACAGCCGAGAAGCCGAGGAACCGCTGCGCCGCCGTCGCCAGCTCGCCGTCGTTGTCCAGGTGGTGGATGACCTCGTTGCTGAAGACGGGCAGCAGCTCCACCGGAAAGCTCGGGTCGTGGGCGACGAACTGGACGACTGGGATGTCGTCGCGGGACGGGTTGGCCCAGCCCGGCCACGATCGGCGAAAGGCCGCCCGGATCTCGCCGAAACGATCGCTGCTGCCACCGGCGAGCCGCTGGCCGAGCAGCCTGCCCTTGTTGCTCATGGCCTCCAGTGGCGCGGCGAGCTCCTCGGCGGAGCGCGGGCGCTCCGGGGAATCGCGGACCAGGTGCTGGAGATACAGCCCGGCACGCTGGCAGGCCTGTTGGACGGCCCGCTGGTCACGGAAGACCACATCCGGCACCTTGTCGCCCGACGCGAAGGCGAACTTCATGCGCGGCGGCGGGCCCTCCGAATAGGTCAACGTGGCGATCGGCGCCTTGGCGGCCGAGGCGGTGGCCATCAGCCCCGCCCGTCCGCGTCGGCGGCGATCCCGACGAGCTCCACGTTCTGCACCACGCGGCCGCGCTGGGCGACCCGGACCCAAAGCCACGGAGGCGTGCCGTCCGGCCAGGTCTCGAAGGGCAGTTCGACGCCGGCTCGGCCCGCACGCGTGGGCACCGCGATCAGCCCTGAGGATTTCGGCGACGCGGGATCGTCGCTGTCGAGCACGACGCTGAACTCCGCCGTGTGCGCCTCGACGCCGCCGGTGATACGCAGTCGCGACGCGTATCCGGGCGGCTGCTCCGTCGCGATCGCCACGACCGCGACATAGCGGTGATCCGGCAGCAGCGGCACCTCCTGCTCGTCCGTGATCGGCACCGGGGCACCGTCCTCGCCGGTGATCTCGATGCCGATCCACCCGTCGAAGTTCACCAGCGTGGGCCCGCTCAGGGCGGTCTTGATGGTCTCGCCGACCGTGCCCACGACCTGCTCCAGCGCCTGGTCGGACAGCCGCCGCTCCACGATGCGCCGCTCGGCGACCCGGCTCTGCCGAACGTCGGCGTCGTACGCGGCCGCGGCGGCCACCTGCGCCTCCCGGTCGACCAGGCGGGTGAAAAGCTGCTGGCCGTAACCGAACACGAGCGCCCAGCCGAGGATCTGCGCCGGCGCGTCGAGCGCGCCCAGCCCCGGGACGAACTGGCCCCGCAGGAGCAGCAGCCCCAGAAACGCCGTGAGGGCCCCGGTCGGCAGCTTGAGCGCGGCGAGCGCGATCGGCAGTCCATAGCGTTCGGACGATCCCCGGGCGCCGCGGAGGGCGAGCGCCGCGCCGACCGCCGCCGCGGCGAGCCCCACGAGCTCCACGACGAGCAGGTCCAAGGGCCGCACCGTCTCGGCGGTCACGGCGTCGACGTCCCGGACGGGCAGCGCCCGCTGCGGCGGGAAGTCCTCGGGGATGAACGGGGCCGACCGGGCGGTGGGGCACACGACCGTCACGCTGCCGGACTGCTCCGGGGCGAAACACAACGGGAGGGCACTCGGGCGCAGCAGGCCGAGGAGGGCGATGCCCACGGCGAGCAGGGCCATGAGCAGGCCGGTGACCACCACGACGCTGCGGAAGCTGCGCAGCCGCACCCGCTCTCGCATCGCCGCCGCACGGACCGCCCGCACCACACTGACGATCTTGCCGCGCTCGGTCTCGACGAGGGTCAGATCGGCGTCGCGGGGTGCCGGACCACCGGCGCCGAGCTCGCGGGCGATGACCTCGAACTCCTGCCGGCGCGGGTCGTCCGGCGACAGGTGGGTGCGCACCTCGCGGAGCAGGCCCGGCATCTGGCTCAGCACGAACGAGGGCGGTGCGAGCGCGAGCAGGTCGGCCTCCGCGGCGTCGAGGTTGCTCGCCGCCCGCTCCATGAGCGGCCCGCTGCGCGACCCTGGCCAGATCGAGAACGACCGGCTCTCGGCCGCCCGCCGAGCCTCGGCGAGGTGCTTGCCGATGGCTTCGAGCAAGACACGATCACCGTCTCGTACGCCGTCCGCGGCCAGCCAGGCGGAGAGCGTTTCGATCTCCTTGGCCCGAGTCAGGGCGCCCTCACGCCAGACGCGCCACCCCACCCCGGCCGGGGGCCCCAGGCCGTGCGGAGGGCCCGTGGACCGTTCCGCGCTCGGTGTGAGCGATTTGTCCATCACGTCACCTCACGCCGGGAGGGCCTCACCCCATAATCCGCCCGCCAGTGCGGCCAGGCCAGACCCTCAGCGGGTGCGGGCGTGCAGGTGCATGTCGTGCCGCCCGTCCTCGTGCACCGCCGCGCTGCGCTTGGTCCCTTCGAGCGGATAGCCGGCCTTCTCCGCGACCCGGCACGACGCGTGGTTGCGCGTCGAGTGGTCGAGCGCCAGCCGGTGGAACCCCGCCGGCCCGAGCGCCCACTCGCTCAGCGCGCTCAGCGCCGTGGAGGCCACGCCGAGCCCGCGCGCGTCGGGCAGCACCCAGTAGGCGCACCCCGCGTTGCCGTCCGCGAAGTTCCAGCCGCGCATCGCGAGCCGCCCCAGCACCGCACCGTCGCGGGTGATCGCCCAGTGCCCGCCGCGCTCCTGCTCCCAGTCGCTGCGGTACTGCGCGAACCACCCCAGCACGTCGTCCACGGACGCCGGCCGCCACGTGTGCCACCGCCGGATCGCCGCGTCCGCGTAGGCGCCGAGAAACGCCGCGGCGTCCCCCGCCTCCCACGGCCGCAGCACCAGACCACCTTGTGCCGCGAGCACCGGCTGCGGCCCTCCCCCGAGCGCCCCGGCTGCGATCACCGGCTGAGTTGCGAGCATGCCCCATTCTCCGCGGCGCGCCCGGCCGCCTCCGCGCGGGTCCGCCGGCTCGTTCAGCTCAGGTAAGCGAGCTCGGGGAAGTTGGCTTGGTAGCCGGTGATGAGCCGGCGGGCCACCGGCACCGAGTCGATCAGCGGGTGCGAGGCCATCGCGCGCACGGCCACCCCACGCGAGCCGGAGGCGGCGGCCGAGAGGACCGCCCGTTCGGTGGCCTTCAGGCGCTTGACCAGCTCGGCACCGTGGTCCGGCACCGTCGCGCCGGGCAGCGGCCGGGCGCCGGAGCCGTCGACCGCGCAGGGCACTTCGACAACCGCTTCGTCATCGAGCAGCGACAATGTGCCTTTGTTGCGGACGTTGAGGATGAGCTCGGCCGGCTCGTCGCGCGCGATGGCCAGCATCAGGGCGAGCGCCACGTCCTCGTACCCGCCGCCCTCGGCGTCGTCGCGCTCCCCCAGACCCTCCATCGCCATGTACGTGGCGTCGCGCCGGCGCCGGGCCGCGTTCCACGCCTCCAGCGGGGCGGCCGCGTGCGAGGTGAGCACCGCATAGCATTCGCGCTGCTGCTTGAGCAGGTATTCGCCGCGCGTCTCCGGGGCCGCCAGCTCCGCTCGTACCAGGGCCTTGTGGTCGTAGTAGTAATGCAGGTATTCGTTGGGCACCGCGCCCAGCGACTTGATGCGGTCGTATCCGAAAAGACGCCCCTCCTCGAAGGACTCCACCTTTTCCGCGGAGGACAACAGCCGCGGGAGCACGTCGCGCCCCTCGTGCTGCACGGCGGTGAGCCAGCCCAGGTGGTTGAGCCCCGCATAGGCGACGCGGGCCGAGCCGGGCGGCAGCCCCAGCGCCCGCACGACCCGGCGGCCGAGCGCCGACGGCGAGTCGCAGATGCCGATCACGCGGTCGCCCAGGTGAGCCGCCATCGCCTCGGTGACCAGGCCGGCCGGGTTGGTGAAGTTGATGACCCACGCCTCGGGGGCCACAAGCTTGATGCGCCGGGCGATGGCGTCGGCCACGGGCACGGTGCGCAGCCCGTACGAGATGCCGCCCGCGCCGACCGTCTCCTGCCCGAGCATGCCCTCGGAGAGCGCCACCCGCTCGTCGATGACGCGCCCTTCGAGCCCGTGCACGCGAATGGCGCTGAAGACGAAGTCGGCGCCTTTCAAGGCCTCGGTCAGATCGGTGGTCGTCTCGATGGTGGGTGCCGACGACGAGGTGGCCGCCTGCGCGTGCAGCACCCGCGCGATGGCCGCGAGCCGTCCCGCGTCCACGTCGTGCAGCACCACGGAACCGATCGGCGAGGACGGCGACAGAAGCGCGCCGTAGACGAGCGGAACGCGGAATCCGCCCCCGCCGAGAATGACCAGCCGCTTCTCAGTGGACATGCGCATCCGACAATCTCGCGATGGTGGCTCCCGCGCGGCGCACGGTGCGTTGTTCGCCTCGCGGAATGACGTCGTCGAGGAACGCGTAATCGGGTGCCGCGGCGGCCGAGGACCGCCACCAGTCGGCGATGTCGCCCCATCCCGGCGCCGAGAGCGAGCCGCCGAAATGCTGCACCGACAGCGCGGCGATGAGGTTGGCGAAGGCCAAGGTCCGGCGCAGCGGCCATTCCCGCAGGGTGCCGAGGATCAGCCCGGCGGTGAACACGTCGCCCGCGCCGGTGGGGTCGAGCGCCGGCACCGGCACGGCCGGGACGTGCGCGGTCTCGCCGGTGGTCGAGTCGTGCGCGATCGCGCCGTCGCCGCCGCAGGTGACCACCACCAGCGGGGCGAGGCCGGAGAGCCGGCGCAGCGCCTCGTCGGGGGTGGCCGCCCTCGTGTACTGCATCGCCTCGACCGCGTTCGGCACGAAGGCGTGGCAGTCCTCGAGCGTGTCGAGCGCCGAGGCGGGCCATTCCTCGCTGGCGTCCCAGCCGACGTCGGCGAAGACGAGCGTGCCGGCGGACGCGGCCCGGCGCACCCAGGGCTGCCGGTCCTTGGTGAGGCTGACCGACGCCGCCCGGGCCGCGGGCAGCTCGCCGACCAGCCCGTCCGCGTTCACCGGCAGCGGGTGCCCATGGGTGATCATGCTGCGGTCGCGGTCGTACGCCAGCGAGACCGTGACCGGCGAGTGCCCGTCGACGCGGCGGGACGCGGTGAGGTCGACGTTCTCCTGGGAGCAGAGGATGCTCGCGCAGAAGTCGCCGTACGCGTCGTTGTTGAGCGCCGTGCCCAGCCCGGTGCGCAGGCCGAGCCGGGCGGCGGCCACCGCGAGGTTGGCCACGCCGCCCGGGCAGGAGCCCATGCCGGAGGCCCACACCTCGGTGCCGGGCTCCGGCAGCCCCTCCAGTCCGGTGAAGATGATGTCGAGGTAGACGACACCAGGGACGAACAGGTCCAGTGCCGGGGTCATCTGGAGATCCTATGCCGCGCCGCTGGTAGCGGGGCCGGGATGCGGCCCCGCTCACCTTTATCCGGCCCAGGTCGCCTCGCCGGCCGGCACCGGCGCGGACGCCCCGCCGACGATCTCCACGCGCCAGGGCAGCGCGGCGCCGTCACGTTCCACGCGAATGCCGCCGGCCACCGCGGAAACGGTGAAGGTGGAGGAACCGGCGCGCACCACGACCGGCGACGAGAGACCCGGATAGACGCGCAGCGTCACGCCGTCCTCGTAGGCGTAGTCGGGCCGGTCGACGACGGCCCCGATCGGGATCACCGCGCCCGGCCGCACGAGCAGCGGCACGCTGTCGAAGCCGTGCGTCTCGTGCCGCCACCCGGGGCCCTCGACGGTCTCGCCGGTCTGCCAGCGCGTCCAGCGCCCCTCCGGCACGTAGTAGCTGACCTGCCCGTCCTCGCTGAACACCGGCGCCACGAGCAGATCGCCGCCGAGCAGGTACTGCCGGTCGAGGTGGGTCACGGCGGGGTCGTCCGGGAACGCCACCGCCATCGGCCGCATGACCGGCAGGCCCTCCTCGTGCGCCTGACGGGCGGCATTCCAGAGGTACGGCATGAGGCTGTGCTTGAGGTGCGTGAACGCGCGCAGCACCTCGACCGACTCGTCGTCGAAGAGCCACGGCACCCGGTAGGAGTGGTTGCCGTGCAGGCGGCTGTGCGACGACAGCAGCCCGAACGCGATCCACCGCTTGAAGACGGCCGGGTCGGGCTTGCCCTCGAAGCCGCCGATGTCGTGGCTCCAGAAGCCGAAGCCCGAGCTCATCAGCGACAGGCCGCCGCGCAGGCTCTCGGCCATCGACTCGAAGGTGGCCGAGTTGTCGCCGCCCCAGTGCACCGGGAACTGCTGGCCGCCGACGGTCGCCGAGCGGGCGAAGAGCACGGCCTCGCCCTCGCCGCGGTGCTCCTTGAGCACGTCGAAGACGACCTGGTTGTAGAGCTGCGTGTAGTAGTTGTGCATGCGCTCGGGGTCGGAGCCGTCGTGCCACACCACGTCGGTCGGGATCCGCTCGCCGAAGTCCGACTTGAACGCGTCCACGCCCATCTCGGCCAGGGCGGCGAGCTTGCCCGCGTACCAGGCTCGGGCCTCGGGGTTGGTGAAGTCGACCAGCGCCATGCCGGCCTGCCAGCGGTCCCACTGCCACACGTCGCCGTTGGCCTTGCGCACCAGGTAGCCGTTGGCCACACCCTCGGCGAACATCGCGGAGCGCTGGGCGATGTACGGGTTGATCCAGAGGCAGGTCCGCAGGCCCCGGTCGTGCAGGCGCTTCAGCATGCCCGGCGGGTCCGGGAAGATCGCCGGGTCCCACTCGAAGTCGCACCAGTGGAACTCGCGCATCCAGAACGTGTCGAAGTGGAACACGCTCAACGGCAGGTCCCGCTCGGCCATGCCGTCGACGAACGACGTGACGGTCTCCTCGTCGTACGGCGTGGTGAAGCTCGTGGTCAGCCAGAGCCCGAAGGACCAGGCCGGCGGCATCGCGGCGCGGCCGGTCAGCGCCGTGTACTTGCGCAGCACGTCGGCCGGCGTGGGCCCGTAGATCACCAGGTAGGACAGGGTCTGCCCGGCGACGCTGAACTGGGTGCGCGACACCATCTCGCTGGCCACCTCGAACGACACCTTGCCGGGGTGGTCGACGAGCACGCCGTAGCCGCGGTTGGTGAAGTAGAACGGGACGTTCTTGTACGCCTGCTCGCTGCTGGTGCCGCCGTCCTCGTTCCAGATGTCGACGCTCTGGCCGTTCTTGACGAAGGGGCCGAAGCGCTCGCCGAGCCCGTAGACCGCCTCGCCCACGCCCAGGTCGAGCTGCTCGTGCACGTAGCTCTCGCCGTCGGCGGTGTCGACCACGCCCATGCCGCGCCAGCCGGTGCCGGTGATCCGCTTGCCGTCGGCGAGGAAGTCGAGCCCCCAGCCGTCTTCTTTGAAGCGGGCGGTGAGCGCGCCGGAGGTCAGCTCCCGCTCCCCGACGGTAACGGGGTGGTCCTGTCCGGCTACGGCGAAATTCGGGCCCTTGGCGACGCCGCCCAGGAAGTGGCCGAGGGTCACCCGGACGACGTCGGGGGCCGGCCCCTCGAGCTTGACGGTGATCAGGGGCGTGTCCAGCGTGTCCGCGCGTGCGCGTACCGGCTTGGTCGTGGCGTACGCGGTGAGGCTCTTCTCGCCGGCATCGGTGTCCCGCAGCTGGGACGGATGCAGGACGGTGAGGCCCTTGCGCTTGAGCCAGTACCCGTCGGTGAACTTCATAGGTGTCCCTTTACCTTTGCGAGGCCTGCGGCCGGGTTACTTGATGGCGCCGGCGGTGATGCCGCGGGTGAGCGTGCGCTGGAAGATCAGGAAGAAGAGCATCGCCGGCAGGATGCCGATCAGGCCCGAGGCGCTGGTCATGGTGGCGTCCATCAGCCGGTCGCCCTGCAGCACGCCGAGGGCCACCGGCACGGTCTGGTTGTCGTTGGAGACGAGGAAGACCAGCGGCAGGAAGAACTCGTTCCAGGTCCAGATGAAGAAGAACGTGAACAGCACGCCGAGCGTGGGCCGGCTGACCGGCACGACGACGCTCCACAGCGTGCGCAGCTTGCCGGCGCCGTCGACGTCGGCCGCGTCCAGCAGCTCGGTCGGGAACTCCTGATAGACCGAGGTCAGCAGGTACGTCCCGAACGCGGCCTGGATGACCGTGAAGATGATGACGATCGAGATCAGGCTGTCGTAGAGGCCGGCCTCCTTGGACAGGAAATACAGCGGGTAGACCAGCACCTCCTGCGGCAGCAGGTTCGCCACCAGGAAGAACACCAGGAACCAGACGCGGCCCTTGACCTTGCCGATGCCCAGCGCGTACGCGTTGAGGATCGACAGCAGCACGCCCAGCACGGCCACCGTGAAGCTCGTGATGAAGCTGTTCCAGAGCTTCATGCCGAAATCGACCCGGTTCCAGAAGTCGACGATGCCGTCCCAGTAGAGGCGCGGCGGCAGCGACAACGGGCCGCCACTGGCGTAGTCGGCCGGGCTCTTGACGGCGTTGATCGCGATGATCAGCAGCGGCGCGATGACGATCAGGAGGAGCGCCAGCAGGGCCGCCAGGATGACGAACCTCAGCGGATTTGCCCGCTTCTCGGCCTTCGCGGGGGTGCGCTGCTCGGCGGGTGCCCGGTTTGCGGTGAGAGTCATGCTTTACGCTCCGCGCGGTTCTGCAGGCGCAGGAACACGATGGACAGCGCGATGATCAGCACGGTCAGCACCGTGGAGATCGCCGAGCCGTACCCGACCTGGGCCTTCTCGAAGAAGTTCTTGTACGCGAAGTACGACGGCACCAGCGTGGCGTTGCTCGGGCCGCCGCCGGTCAGCACGAAGATCGGGCCGAAGATCTTCAGCGCCGCGATCGTGGTCGTCACCAGCACGACGTAGAACTCGGGCCGGATCAAATACACCGTGATCTTGCGGAACCGCTGCCACCAGGTCGCGCCGTCGAGGTCGGCCGCCTCGTAGAGCTCCGGGTCGACCCGCTGCAGGCCGGCCATGAACATGACGATCGGATAGCCCAGCTGGACCCAGATCATGATGCCCATGACGCTGTACAGCGCCGAGCCCGGCTCGCCCAGCCAGTTGTGCGCCAGCGAGCCCAGCCCGATCGTGTCGAGGATCCGGTTGAGCGCCCCGTACTCCGGGTGCAGGATCCAGCCCCACACGATGCCGGTCACCGCCACCGGGATGACCTGCGGCAGATAGAAGCCGCTGCGGAACAGCGACGCCCAGCGGCTGCTGAACTTCTTGGCCACGTAGTCGAACAGCACCGCCGCCAGGAACAGGCCGAGCAGCGTCGGCACCACGGCCATGGCCAGGATCAGCAGCACGATGTTGCCGAACGACGACCAGAACAGCGAGTCGTCGAACAGCCGGGTGTAGTTGTCGAAGCCGATCCAGCGCTGCTCGCCGACGCCGTTCCACTTGGTGAAGCTCGTGTAGACGGTCATCACCAGCGGCACGACGATGACCAGGACACTCGCCAGCACACCCGGGATGAGGAAGGGCCAATATCCCTTGCGCCTCATGTTGCCCCTTTCACCGGCGCCGGCGGAGGGGTCGGCCTCCGCCGGCGCATCGGGTCACTTGCCGAGGTCGGCGAGGTTCTCGTCGTACGGCTTGGCGATCTCGGTCAGCACCTGGTCCGGGGTCTTGGAGCCGTTGATCAGGCCCTGCACGCCGGCGACCAGCACGTCGTAGTAGCCCGGGGCCGGCCAGTCGGGGTAGAAGGCCAGACCGTCCTCGCTGGAGATCTTGTTGAAGTTCTCGATCAGTTCCTTGTTCTTGGCGTCGGTGATCGAGGACACGTCGGCCGCCACCGGCACGCCGCCGTTGTTGCCGAGCAGCGCCTGGATCTCCGGCTTCATGGTGATGTCGATGAAGTCGTACGCGAGCGCCTTGGCCTTGCTCTTCTCCGGCACGACCCAGAGGTTGCCGCTCGAGCCCGGGTGCAGCTTGTTGCCGGGGAACAGGAACGTGCCCCACTCGAAGTTCTTGATCTCGTTGACGAACCGGCCGTACCACCACGAGCCCGAGATCATGATCGGGAACTTGCCCTGGGTGAACGAGACGCCCATGTCCTCGGCCTTGATGCCGGCCGAGCTCTTGGCGATGTAGCCCTTGTCGACCCACTGCTTGAAGGTGTCCGCGCCGTACTTGAGCTGCGGGCCCTTGAAGTCCACCTTGTTCTTGTAGAGCTGGTAGTCGTCGACCCAGGCGCGGTCGGCCTTGCTCAGCGCGAGCGAGTAGAGGATCTGCTGGGCCGGGTACTCCGCGCCGCCGACGGCGAGCGGAGTCACCTTGTTCTGGACGAAGGTGTCCATCACCTTGGTGAACTCGTCGAGCGTGGTCGGGACCTGCAGGTTGTACTTCTTGAACAGGTCCTTGTTGTAGTAGACCTCGACGTACTCGGCGTAGTTGGGGATCCCGTACGTCTTGCCCGAGCCCATGATGCCGTCTTCGTCGTACTTGGTGGTGGTCTGCAGGCTCGAGTTGAGCGCCTTGTCCCAGCCGCGCTTGCTCGCCTCCTCGGTGAGGTCGGTGAGCAGGCCCTGCTTCGAGAGCAGACCGGCGGTGGCGTTGCCCTTGTTGTACTCCATGATGTCCGGGGCGGAGTCCGAGTTGAGGATCATCTGGGCGTTCTGCTGGATCTGCTCGAAGCCCTTCTCCTCGAACTTGACCGTGACGCCGGGGTGCGAGGCCTTGAACTCCTCGATCGCCTTGTTCCAGGCGATGCCCATGGCGCTGGTCGGACCCTCGTAGTGCCACAGGGTCAGGGTCTTGGCGTCGGCCCCCTCGTCCTCCGAGCCACCGCCACCGCCACAGGCGGTGAGGGCGAGCGAAGTGGCCAGCAACAGTGCACCGGCCGAGAGGCCGGCTCGCGATCGAATCATGGATCGTCCTCCGGGAGGGGTCCGTCGAAGCGCTTCGACAATCGCCCGTCGAAGCGCTTCGACGCGGGACTTTCCGGTGACGCTAGGCCCGGCCGCGCTCAGATGTCAACGGTGTGACGAAGACATTTCCTGGACCGTGATCGAGAGACCCCCGTCACGCCTGGAAACGCTCCCACTGCTCCCAACCGGCACAAAACACCCAGAGCCATCCCTCACCGCAGCCGCCGCACCCCCACATGACCCTTCGTCATCGCACCCCGGCCGCTTCCCTTGCGGCCGGCGTTTCGCTTGCGCGGTCCGAGCCACTGCCCTGCCTCGCCCCTCATCTCGCGGACTCGAGCGCCCTCTCCGACCCCGAGAGATAGAACGTTCGGTCTTGCTAATCGCCTGGCCGACCCCAACAACCTCCGAACCGCCGCCAGTCCAACACCTGCCCGCTCCCCGAACCGATCGGCCCCCCGCTCCGGTCCGCGCAGATAGAACGTTCCGCCTTGCCCCCGCCGCCGCGTCGCCAGGGACCCCGCCTGCCGCGTCCGCCGAGAGAAAGAACGTTCGGTCTCCCCAACGCCCAACCGCCACGCCCTCACCCATCCCACCGACCGCACCCACCGACAGAAAGAACGTTCGGTCTCCCCAACCCCCAACCACCAGGCCCCCACCCATCCCACCGACCCCACCCGCCGACAGAAAGAACGTTCCGTCTCCCCAACCCCCAACCACCACGCCCCCACCCATCCCGTCCACCCCACCCACCGACAGAAAGAACGTTCCGTCTCCCCAACCCCCAACCACCACGCCCCACCGATCCCGTCCACCCCACCCATCGAGAGAAAGAACGTTCGGTCTCCCCCACCCCAATCAACCCGCCCCGCCGCCACCCAGGGGGCGACGCCGAGGACGCTCTCGTCGAGCAGGGCAGCGTCGGCGTCGGCGTCGGCGTCGGCGTCGGCGCCCAAGAGAAAGAACGTTCGGTCTTGCGAACCGCCCCCACTCCCCCAAGACCAGGACCCACCGCGGAAAGAGGGACCGTCGCCCCGAAGGGCTGGACGGACCACCCCCCGACCCGATACCTTCCTGTCGGCCGTGACGCTGCTCGAGGAGGTGAGACCCATGAACGCTGTATCGACGTGGGCTCCCCCTTCCGTCATGGCAGGGCGATTGACGTAGGTGTCGCCGGGAGGGCCCTCCACCCAGGCACTCCCGAAAGGCACCTCTGATGTCCACCACCGAACACGACGTCATCATCGCCGGGTGCGGGCCGACCGGCGCCATGCTCGCCGCCGAGTTGCGGCTGCACAACGTGCGCGTCCTCGTCCTGGAGCGGGACACCGAGCCCACCTCGTTCGTCCGCATCGTCGGCCTGCACATTCGCAGCCTCGAGGTGCTGGCCATGCGCGGGCTGCTGGAGCGTGTCCGCGAGCGCGGCCGGCAGCGGCCGCCCGGCGCCTACTTCGCGGCCATCGACAAGCCCGCGCCGGCCGGCCTCGACTCCGCGCACGCCTATCTGCTGGGCATCCACCAGCCGGTGATCGTGCAGCTGCTCGAAGACCATGCGATCGCCGCCGGCGCGCACGTCCGGCACGGTTGCGCCGTGACCGGCCTGGAGCAGGACGACGACGGCGTCACCGTCGAGCTCGCCGGCGGGGAGCGGCTGCGTTCGCGCTTTCTCGTCGGCTGTGACGGCGCTCGCAGCACTGTCCGCAAGCTTCTCGGCGTCGGTTTCCCCGGCGAGCCTTCGCGCACCGCGACCTTGATGGGCGAGCTCGCCTCTGACCTGCCGCCCGAACAGATCGCCGCCGGGGTCGCCGAGGCGCGCCGGGTCGACCAGCGGTTCAGCGTCGGCCCGGCCGGCCCTGGCCTTTATCGCGTCGTCGTCCCCGCCGCGGAGGTCAGCGATCCGCCCACTTTGGAGCACTTCCGGCGCCAGCTGCGCGCCTTCGCCGGCACCGACTTCGGCGTGCATTCGCCGCGCTGGCTGTCCCGGTTCGGCGACGCGACCCGGCTGGCCGAACGCTATCGGACCGGCCGGGTGCTGCTGGCCGGCGACGCCGCGCACATTCATCCGCCCATCGGCGGGCAGGGCCTCAACCTGGGGCTTCAGGACGCGTTCAACCTCGGCTGGAAGCTGGCCGCGCAGGTCGGCGGCTGGGCTCCGGAGACCCTGCTGGACACGTACGAGACCGAGCGTCGCCCGGTCGCCGAGGAGGTGCTCGACAACACCCGCGCCCAGACCGAACTGCTCTCCGCCGAACCGGGCGCGCAGGCCGTGCGCCGGCTGCTGGTCGAGCTCATGGGCTTCGACGTCGTGAACCGCCACCTGCTCGAAAAGATCACCGCGATCGGCGTGCGCTACGACTTCGGCCCGGGTCCCGCCCTGCTCGGCCGGCGCCTGCCCGACGTCGCCCTCAAGCAGGGCAGTCTGTACGACGTGACGCACCGCGGCCGCGGCCTGCTGCTGGACCGCACCGAGCGCCTGACCGTCGCCGGCTGGGCGGACCGGGTCGACCACCTCGCCGACCCGACGGCCGCCGTGGACGCCCCGTGCCTCCTGTTGCGCCCCGACGGCCACGTCGCCTGGATCGGCGACGACCAGCGCGACCTCGACGCCCACCTGGCCCGCTGGTTCGGACCGAGATCGGCCATCACCCCGGGCTCGGAAGAGGTCATCACCCCAGGAGGGTGAGCGCGTCGCCGATCAGTTTGGCCCCGATGACCAGGCAGAGGACCGCCATGATGACCGCGTTGTGCTGGGCCATCCAGTCCTTCAGCTCGGCCAGCATCGACGCCGAGCGCTTGCCCAGGGCGAAGTAGAGCACCAGGGGCGCGGCGACTCCGAGGGACCCCACCACTGCGAAGATCGCGTACGCGGCCGCCTGCTCGCCGCCGGGGATGCCGGTCTGGGCGATGGCGCTCGCGCCGGCCACCGCCAGCAGCAGGTTCTTGGGGTTCGCGCCGGAGAGCGCCGCGCCCATGGCGAGCGACTTGCCCGTGCCGAAATGGTCGATGGTGTTCATCCAGGCGGGCATGGCGGCCTCGGCACCGTGGCGCGGCCGCCCGCGGAACTGCCGCACCGCGACCAGGAGCAGCAGCGCACCGAGGGCGAGCTTCAGCCAGCCCACCCACGTCGCCGGCTCCTCGCCCGAGGTCGCCGAGGGGCCGGCGACGAGCAGCACCACCGTGCCGACCGCGGCGAGGCCGAGGATCCAGCCGCCGAGGAAGGCCGGGCCGTTCGACCGCGCGCGGGGCGTGGTCAGCATGAGGATCACTGCGATGATCGGTACGGGACTGAGCGCCACACCGACCGCCGTCGCGAGGCTCTGCCCGATCGCTTCTCCCATGACCGCCAGCCTCGGGCATCGACGGCGCCGCGACTTCACCTCTTGCGGGGGAAGTGGAGCGGCGCCGCACCGGCGAGCCTGACGGGCATGACCTCTTCGACATCCGCCGCCACGGCGGCCCCGGCGGTGGCGGGACGCCGCCGCCCGGCCTGGGCGGTCATCCTGATCACGGGCCTGCTCCTGTGGCTGGCGACGGTCGCCGTCACGTTCCTCACCGCCAACGCCAACCTCGTGCCGACCCTGGTGCTGCTGGGCAGCTTCCTGGTGCCGGTGACCTTCGTGGCCTGGGCGTACTCGCACCGGGACGAGGTCATCACCGTCGAGGCGCTGTTCCGGCTCTTCGTCGTCGGCGGCATCCTCGGCGTGCTCGGCGCCTCGATCCTCGAGTCCTATCTGCTGCACCCGTCGGCATGGATGTTCGTGGGGGTGGGGCTGATCGAGGAGGGCGTGAAGCTCGTCGCGCTGTGGCTGCTGACCCGGCACCTGGCCGGCAAGTCGGTGCGCAGCGGCGTCGTGCTGGGCGCCACGGTCGGCTTCGGCTTCGCGGCGTTCGAGTCGGCGGGGTACGCGCTCAACGCCCTGATCACCGTGGACGGCCTGTCGCTGCGCGCGCTGGTGGAGACGGAGATCCTGCGCGGCCTGCTGGCGCCCTTCGGCCACGGGTTGTGGACCGCGATCCTGGGTGGCCTGCTCTTCGCGACCGCGTCGCGCGCCGGGCGTTTCCGGCTGACCGGTGCCCTGGTGCTCGGCTATCTCGGCGTCTCGCTGCTGCACGCGCTCTGGGACTCGATGCACGGCATCGCGGTCTATCTGGTGTACGCGCTGACCAGCACCGCCCGTCAGCAGGCGCTCTTCGCGCAGGGCTGGATCCCGCGCCCGACCGACGAGCAGGTGCACCTGTTCACGCTCTTCTCGATCGGCGGCACGATCGTCATCACCCTGATCGCGCTGCTCTGGCTGCGCCGGGTGTGGCGGTCCGGCCGGCACGTGAGCTGAGCCCGCGGTGCGTTTCTCCCGCGCCGACCTGCTGGCCGGGGCGACGGTCTGGGCCGTCCTCATCCCGGAGTCCCTGGCGTACGCGTCGATCGCCGGTGTCTCGCCGGTGGCCGGCCTCTACGCCGCCCCGGCCGCGCTGGTCCTCTACGCGATCTTCGGCAGCTCCCGGCACCTCGTGGTCGGGCCGATGTCGGCGACGGCCGCGCTGTCGGCCGGCGTGGTGGCACCGCTCGCCAAGGACGGCGACTACGCCGCGCTGACGGCCGGCGTCGCCGTCGTGGTCGGGGTGATGGCGCTGATCGCCGGGCTGTTGCGGCTGGGCTTCCTGGCCGGGCTGATCAGCGAGCCGGTCCTCAAGGGCTTCATCATCGGCCTGGCGCTGACGATCATCATCGGCCAGGTGCCCAAGCTGATCGGCGTCGAGAAGGGCACGGGCGACTTCTTCGCGCAGGCCTGGCACGCCCTCGCCGAAATGTCCGGGATAAACTGGCTGGCGGCCGCGGTGGGTGTCGCATCGCTCGCCGTGCTGCTCACCCTCCGCCGCTTCCTGCCCAAGCTGCCGGCGTCCCTGCTGGTCGTGGCACTGAGCGTCCTGGCAGTGACCATCTTCGGACTCGACAGGCACGGCCTCGACGTCGTCGGCCACATCGACAGCGGCCTGCCCCACTACGGCTTGCCCGACCTGTCGCTGGGCGACTACGGCAGCCTGGCGGGCGGCGCGGCCGGCATCCTCCTCGTCGGCTTCGCGGAGGGGCTGGGAGCGGCGAAGACGTACGCCACCAAGGCCGGCTACCCGATCAGCCCCAACCGTGAGCTGATCGGCCTCGGCGCGGCCAACGTCGGCGCCGGCCTCTCCTCCGGCATGGTCGTCAACGGCAGCCTCTCCAAGACCGCCGTCAACGGCGGCGCCGGCGCCCGTACCCAGCTCTCGGGCCTGGTGGTGGCCGCCCTGACCATCGTCACCCTGCTCTTCCTGACCGGCCTGTTCGAACGTCTCCCCGAGGCCACCCTCGCCGCGGTGGTCATCGTCGCCGTGGTCGACCTGGTCGACCTGCCCGCGATGGGCCGCCTCTACCGCATGTCGAGCCGGCGACTCGCCGAGATCTACGGGTACGCCGCACGCGCCGACTTCGCCGCGGCCCTCGCCGCGCTGCTCGGCGTGCTGGTCTTCGACACGCTGCCCGGCCTGCTGCTCGGCGTGGCCGTCTCGATGGTCCTGCTGCTCTACCGGGCCGCGCACACCAACGTCGCCGTGCTCGGCCGCGAGCACCCCGGCGGCCAGTGGAACGATCTGGCCCGCCACCCCGGCAACGCCACCGTGCCGGACGTCGCGGTCGTCCGGATCGAGGGCGGGCTCTTCTTCGCCAACGCCGACCACGTGCGCGAGCGCATCCGGCAGCTGGCCGACGGCAAGAAGGCGGTGGTCGTCGACGCGCGGGCGATGCCCTTCATCGACGCCACGGGCGCCGGCATGCTGACCGACCTCACCGGCGAGCTGGAGCGCAAGGGCGTACGGCTGGTGCTGGCCGGCGACATCGGCCAGGTCCGCGACATCCTCGACCGGACGGCGAAGCCGACCAGCGTCGACGACGCGGTCACCGCGGCGAGCAGCTCTCCCGCTCCACCAGGGTAGGCGGCAGCAGCCGTACCGGCTCGATGGACCGGCCGTCGAGCAGCCGCATCGCGGTCTCGACGGCGAGGTTGCCCACGTCGTGCGCGGGGATGTCGACCGAGGTGAGCGGCAGCGGCATGTTCAGCGCCACGTCACGCGGGCAGATCGCGACGATCGAGATGTCCTCGGGCACCCGCTTGCCCCGGGCGCGCAGCAGGTCGAGCAGCGGGCGCAGGGCCTCCTCGTTGTGCACCACCAGGGCGGTGGCGCCGGGCAGCTGGGCGTCGATGTCGTCGAGGCACGCTCGTACGCCCTCGACGTCGGGCTCGCACGGGTGGGCGAGGGTGCGCAGGCCGAGCGACTCGGAGGTCTCGGTGAAGCCGGTGAGGAATCGCTCCGCGTAGGTGGTGCCGCGCCGGTAGACCGCGGGCGACGGGCCGACCAGGGCGATCCGGCGGTGGCCGTGCCAGGCGAGATGGCGCAGCGCCTCGCCGGCGGCGGCCGCGAAGTCGAGGTCGACGCAGGCGATGCCGAGCGGGTCGTTGGGGAGCCCTATCAACACCGACGGCTGCTTGAGCCTGCGCAGCGCGGGCAGGCGTACGTCCTCGCGCTCGACGTCCATGAGGATCAGCGCGTCTACCATGGTGCTGTGCGCGACGCGCTCGAGGCCCGCGGTGCCCTCGTCCTTGGTGAGCAGCAGCACGTCGTGGTTGTGCGTGCGCGACGCGGTCACCACCGCGGTCGCGAACTGCATGATGACCGGAACGTTCACGTCGATGCGCAGCGGCGCGACCAGGGCCAGCACGTTCGTCTTGCTGCTGGCGAGGGCGCGGGCGCCCGCGTGCGGGTGGAAGCCGAGCTCGGCGATGGCCGCCTGGACCCGGGCGCGGGTCTGCGCCGAGATGGGGCGGCGACCGCTCAGCACGTACGACACCGTGCTCGGCGAGACGCCGGCGGCACGTGCCACATCATTGATCGTCGGCATCAACCCTCCTGTCGCCGATCCTACTGACCTCGGTGGCCCCGCCCGCCGGCTGACCAGGCCGGCGGGCGGGTTCCCCTCTCACCGAATAACGAATTGGGACAAACGCACCCCCGCACCGAGGACGAGGTAGACGTCGTGCCGCCCGCTGGTCCGGGCCACCGGCACGGTCGTCGTGGAGTAGCTGTAGACGTCACCGGTCGCGGTGACCGTCGCGGTGCCGATCAGCGGGCCGGTCGGCGACCCGAGGCGCGCCTCGACCGTTCCGCTGCCGGACGTGCGCACCGTCAAGGAGGCCGCATCCCGCAGCCGCGCGTCCTTGTAGGCGGCCCACTGGCCGGCGGCGGTCGATCCGACCACGGTGCCGGCGGCCTTGCTCTCGTCGAGCAGCCGCACTCCCGCGTACGCGTCGAAGGTCTCCGCCCGCGTCGGCCGCGAGAGGTCGCGGGCCGGGATGGTCTCGCCCTTGACCTTCAGCACGGCGCGCTGCCGGATGTCGCTCGACGACGCGCCGACGAGGATGTCGTAGTCGGACGACTCGACGATCCAGCGGCTCCGCGTCTGGTCCCACCGCGCCAGGTCTTCCCTCTTCAGCGGCAGGGTCACGGTCCGCGTTTCCCCGGCCTTCAGGTGTACGCGGTCGAAGGCGCGCAACTGCTTCACGGCGGTCGTGTCGCGCGACGTGCGCTGGTGCGTGTAGAGCTGGACGACCTCGTCGCCGTCCCGCTTGCCGGTGTTGGTGACCGTCAGCGTGACCTTGCCGTCGCCGACGCGCGGCTTGCCGTACCGGAACGACGTGTACGACAGGCCGTGGCCGAACGGGTAGAGCGGCTTGTCGTCGCTGTAGAGGTACGTCTGCCCGGTCGAGATGATGTCGTACTCGTTGAGGTCGGCCGGCAGCTGGCTCTCCGCCGCCGGCCAGGTCTGCGTGAGGCGTCCGGCGGGGTTGCGGGCGCCGTAGAGCACGTCCGCGATCGCGTGGCCGGTCTCGGCGCCCGCGTGCGTCGTCCAGACGATCGCCGGCACGTTCTGCTGCAGCCAGTTGATCGTCTCGGGGTAGCTCGTCTGCAGCACCACGACCGTGCGCGGGTTCGCCTTCAGCACGGCCTTGACCAGCGCCTCCTGGCCGGCGCCGAGCGCGAGCGACGTGCGGTCGTGCGCCTCGCGCCCGTTGATGAACGGGTTGGTGCCGACGACGAGCACCGCCGTGTCGACGCTCTTGGCCGCGGCGACCGCCTCGTCGACGCCGCTGCGAAGCACCTCGCGGGTGAAGCGCGCCGCCCCGGCCTCGTTCGTCAGCACCAGCTTGCCGGTGGCGTCCACGCCGACGTACTTGTTCGGGCCGAACCAGCTCTCCAGCGTCTCGTAGCCCGCGTACCGCAGCAGCACGCTGCCGTCGGCCTGCTGCTCGAGCTTGAACTGCTGCTGCACGAACCAGCCGTTGGGCTGGTCGTCGCGGGTGGTGAAGACGCCGTTGGTGTAGCCGAGGTACTTGCCGTTGGCGACGTTGCGCAGGGTGAGGACGTCCTGGCCCCAGTCGACCACGTCGAACTGCGCCTCGGGGGTGGCGCTCGGGGCGGTGACCGTGGCGGCGTCGGGCCCGCCGGCCAGGTAGCGGCCCTGGTGGGCGAGCGCGATGCGGTCGGATCCGCTGCTGGTGACGGTCGCGGTCGCCTGCTCGGCGATGCCGTCGGCGGCGGTCACCTGGTAGGGCAGCTTCCCGCCGTACCAATCGGTGTAGAGCGTGTCGGCGAGCGGCCCGATCACCGCGGTCCGGTCCTTCTTCAGCGGCAGCAGACCGTCGTTCTTGAGCAGGACCATCGCGTCGCCGGCCGTCTCACGGGCGAGCCGCTGGTTCGCCGGGCTGTTGATCACTTCAGGACCGATCCCGCTGTACGGGCCGCCGCCCGGATCGAACTCGCCGAGCCGGAACCGGATGCTCAGCGCGTGCCCGACGGCCCGGTCCACGTCCGCCTCGGTGAGCAGCCCCTGGGCGAGCGCCTGCTTGACCGAGGCGATCGTCGGCCCGGCGTTGATGTCGTCGACGGTGAAGCTGTCCAGCCCCGCCTTGATCAGCGCGGCGCTCGCCTCGGCCTGGGTGGCGAAGTACTTCTGCGAGCCGGTCAGGTTGTTCGGCGCCCACGCGTCGCTCACGTTGAACAGCGGGTAGTCGGCCCACTCCCGCAGCAGCGTCGCCTGGTCGGGGTCGACGGTCGCGGGACGTCCGTTGATCAGGTTGTACGCGGCCATCACGCCGGTCGCCGCGTTGGCCGTGAGGGCCGGCTTGAACGCCTGCCGGTCGTACTCGTTGAGCACCCGCGGCGGCACGTTCGACGAGGTCACGTCGCGCCCGGTCTCGTTGTTGTAGGCGAGATAGTGCTTGAGGGTGGGCGCGGTCTTCAGGTGCCGGGGGTCGGGACCTTCGAGGCCCTTGCCGTACGCCGTGGAGATCGCCCCCGTGAGCAGCGGGTCCTCGGAGTACCCCTCCTCGTTGCGCCCCCACCGCGGATCGCGGAGCAGGTTGACCACGGGCGCCCAGAGGTTGAGCCCGAACACGCGCGGGTTCTCGGCATGGAAGCCCCGGGCCTCGTCACCGACCGCGGCGCCGACCCGCTTGATCAGATCGGGGTCCCACGTGCTGGCCAGCCCGACGGCCTGCGGGAACGAGGTCCCGTCGGCGGTGACGACCGCACCGTTGTTGTCGATGTCGGTCGACCAGGCGACGCCGTGCAGCGCCTCGGTGCCGGTCTTGAAGAAGCCGACACCCAGCCGCGGAACGGCCGGCTGATATTGGTGAAGAAGCGAGACCTTCTCGTCGAGCGTGAGCCGCCCGACAAGGTCGTCGACACGCGCCTGCAACGGCAGCCGCGGATCACGGAACGGATAGGACGGGTCCGCGACCGCGACACCGGGCACCACCGGCGCCACAAGCAGCGCCGCGGCCAGCGCGGTCAGGAAACGCCTTCGCATGGGCGATTCTCCTCATCGAAGGATGGCTTTCCGGGAACGGCGAAACGACCTGCTCAGCCCCAGCAGATCTCATCGTCGAAGCGCTTCGATTGTCGGCGGTATCGCTCACCCTAGATGTCTCCAGAACACCTGTCCACACCCGAGCCGAAATCCCCCGGAAACATGGCGGCGGCCCCTCGCCTCGGTGCCGCTGCGCGCCCGGCTGCCGTACCCGCCGGCCCTTCACCGCGGCTGCTCTGCCTTTTTTGCCGCACCGGCCCGCTCTTCAGCTCGCCTGCTCTGCCGCCGCCCCACCCGCCCGTCCGTCGAACTGGGCCGCTCCCCCGGGCCCCCGGTAGCCACCCGTCAGTTCGCCGTCTCAACCGCTGTCCCGTGGCCACAGCCCTCAACTCCGGAACCACGCCGCCTACCCCCGGCCACGCCGGCATGACGTTGCGGCACCGACGGGCGACGCTGCCGTGCCGACGGGCGACGCTGCCGTGCCGACGGGCGACGCTGCCGTGCCGACGGGCGACGCTGCGGCACCGACGGGCGACGCTGCCGTGCCGACGGGTCGCGCCGACGAAGGCGCCGGCCCGCCACCCCATCCGCCACGGCCGCGACCGACGGCCGCTGCACTGCGCCGACCCCTACGTCACGGCGTCCACACACCCACTCTTGAAACGCTTCAGGCGATGGGTTCTGCGGCGTCGATGCCACGTCATAGGTGGCGCCACAAGGAAAGGCCTCGGGTAAAGGGCGGCCCGGAGGGAAGCGCTTCGAGAAGGCGCGGCAGAAGAAGCCGTAGCCACAGACGCCGGCTCTCCAACCATGCCGCCTATCCCCAACCACACCGGCATGCGGCTCTTGAAACGCTTCAGGCCATGGGCTCTGCGAGGTCGGTGCCACCTCGAAGGTAGGGCTACAAGGAGAGGTCTCGGGTTGAAGGCGAGCCGGAGAGAAGGGCACGGGGAAGGCTCGGGAGAGAAGAAGCGCCCGGGCAGAAGGCGCCCGGCAGAAGGCGCCCGGCAGGAGGCGCCCGGCAGGAGGCGCCCGGCAGGAGGCACCCGGCAGGAGGCACCCGGCAGGAGGCACCCGGCAGGAGGCACCCGGCAGCAGGCGCCGGCAAAGGACGCGCCGCAGCAGACGCCGGGAAGGAACGTCACGCAACAGACGTCCTGAAGGAGCGCCCGGCAGCAGACACTCCACAGGAGACGGTCGGAGAACCGCGAAAGGCGGGCCGGTAAGCGAACGCCTCCCGGAGCACGCCCCAGAAAGACGACCCGCCGCGGTGGCGCCTCTCAGCAGGCGCCACGCGGAGACGGCCGGGGCGTCCCGTGTGGCTCAGCGATCGAGCCGCACGGGACGCCTCACTTGGTCAGGCGGCCAGGTCTCGGCGCTGGTATCCGGCCGCGCCGGCGGTGATCAGCAGGAGCGCCGCGGCGGTCATCACCGTTGTGGGGGTCCAGTTGACCGTGGTCAAGGGCACGGGTGCCAGGTGGTCGAACGGGCTGATCGCGTGGAGCCATCGGGGAGCCGCGATGCTGTCGGCGATCACCAGGAGGAGGAAGCCGCCGACCGAGGGCAGGGCGCCGATGATGCCGGTCCAGCGGGGTGCCCAGCCGGCGGCGAGGACGGCCGCGCCCAGGCTGAGCAGGCCGATCGGCAGGACGTTCCACGCTCCTCGCAGCGCCGCCAGCAGTGGGAGATAGCCGCCGGTGGTTGCCGCGCCGGCCCAGACGGCCAGGCCGGCGGCGGTGACGAGCATGGTGGCGGCCGCGGCTGTGGCGATGGTTTCCGCGCCGATCAGGCGGGCTCGGGAGATCGGCTGGGCCATCAGCGAGGTGAGGCGGCGGTCGTTCTCGGCCGCGACGAAGGCGCCCAGCCGCGTCGCCGCGAAGACGCCGGCCGGCATGGCCAGGACGGCGAACAGGGTGGCGGTGAATCCGGCGATGCTGCGCAGGCTCGCGAAGCCGGCCTGCTCGGCCTGGTCGGCGAGGCCGGCGTTGTCGGCCAGGAACGCCGTCACGGAGACCGCGGTGAGGCCGATCAGCAGGTAGTAGGCGCCGACGCCGAGCGTCCAGCCGGTCAGGGGCCGCAGCACCCGGCGTACGGCGAACGCCTCGACGCTGCCCAGCAGCCCCAGCCGGGCGGCGCGGCCGGTCCGGGAACGCACCAGGGCGCCGCGGACCTCGCGGTGGCCCGCCGCCAGCCGGGCCGCGACGGTGACCGCGGCCGTCACGGCGATCAACACCGCCACGGGCAGGGCGCGGTCGTGCACGTACGGGCCGCCGAGCGCGAGCAGGCCGAACGGCGACAGCCAGCGCAGCCAGCCCAGCTCGGTGACGCCGTCGCCCACCATGCGGGCCAGCAGGCCGACGCCGAGCAGGGCGAACGCGGCGCCCGTGGCGAGGCTGCGCGCCGGGAAGACCTGCGCGGCCAGGGCGGCCGCCGCGACGAAGAACAGGCCCAGGGCCGCGGTGCCGACGCTGTGCACCGCCGTACCGGCCAGGGGCGTGCCCGCGGCCAGCAGCACGGCGCCGATGGCGAGACCGGCGGCGACCGGCACGATCATCGCCACGGCCAGGTGACGCGTCACGGCCTCGCGCAGCGGGACCCGGCCGGCGAGCAGCACGTCCCACCGGCCGGCGTCCTCCTCGCCGCGGGTGATGCGGGTGGTGGCCAGGATGGACCAGGCGGCCAGCAGGACCGCCGTGACGGTGCCGATCCGCCACACGGTGAATCCGCCCGCCGTGTCCAGACCGGACGGCTCGCCGAACAGCGTGCGGATGGCCGCGTTGCCGGCCAGCGCCTGGAGGCCGCGCACGGCGGCCGGGTCGGCCATGACCTGCTCGTACGTCGACACGACCAGAGCCGTCATGCCGGCGGCGAGGACGGCGGTGACGAGGCCGCTGCGCCGGATCTGCCGGAGCGCGAGCCCGCTGACCGCGCGGCCGGGCCTCGGCGAGGCCTCGGGCGCGACGGTGGCGACGGTGAGGGCGCCGGCGCTCATCGGGTCGCCTCGGCGCCGTAGTAGTCGAGGAAGATCTCTTCAAGGCTGGGTTCCCGTACGGACAAAGCGGTGACGCCCGCCGCGGCCAGTGCTCGCAGGACGGGCGCGGGTGGACCGGTGAGGGTGAAGCGCAACCGGCCGGCACCGGCGGGTTCGATCGTCTCGACGCCGGGGACCGCCGCCAGGTCCGGCGCGGCGCCGGGATAGGCGACCGTGACCTCCGACCGGTGCATGCCGCGGAGCCGGCCGATGGTGGCGACCTCGGCGAGCCGGCCGGCGCGCAGGATGCCGACCCGGTCGCAGACCGCCTCCACCTCGTCGAGGTGGTGCGAGCTGAGGAACACCGTCTGTCCCCGCTCGCGTGCCTGCGCGACGGCGGCCCGGAACTCGCGTTCCATCAGCGGGTCGAGGCCGCTGGTGGGCTCGTCGAGCACGAGCAGCGGCGCGCGGGTGGCGAACGCGGCGATCAGCGCGACCTTCTGCCGGTTGCCGGTCGAATAGGTGCGCGCGGGTTTCGTCACGTCGAGCTCGAACCGGCGTACCAGCTCGTCGCGATAGCCCTCGTCGACGCCCGCGCCGGTGCGCGCCTGGAGGTGCAGGATCTCCGCCCCGGTCAGCTGCGGCCACAGGGCGACGTCGGCCGGAACGTATGCCACCGAGCGGTGGGCGGTGGCGACGTCGGCCGCGTCGACGCCGAAGACCTCGGCACGCCCGGCGTTGGGCCGGGCGAGGCCCAGCAGCAGCCGGATGGTGGTGGACTTGCCGGCGCCGTTCGGCCCGAGGAACCCGAACACCTCGCCCGGCTCCACGTCGAGGGTCAGTTCGTCGAGGGCGGTGAGGCGGCCGTACCGCTTGGTCAGCTGGACAGCGCGCAGCGCGGGAACAGTCATCACGGGAAACCTTCCAGTCGACGTCAATCGATGACCGCCGACCAGACTTCCCGGCACACCTAGCGCTCACCGTACCCCTTGAAGTCATCCTTTGGGGATGTCGGGTCTCGTCATTTGCGGTAGCGATCCGTAACCGGCGGTTCTACGCTCACGATCGAGGCGGCATGACGGGAGGGACGGCCCGGATGACGACGAAGAGCGAGCCCAGGCGGCTGCTGCGCGGCCACGGCTGGTTGATCCTTCTGCTGACCTTGGCGTTCGCGGCCGCCGCGTACGGGCTGAGCCTTCTCGAGCCGCAGCGCTACCGTGCCGAGGCGACCGTGGTGGTGGAGCCCCGCCTGCGCACCAACATCACGCCCGTCCCCGCCGATCCCGACACGGAGAGCGAGATCGTTCGTTCGGCCGCCGTGCTGCGCCCGGCCGCCACGGGCCTCGGGGTCAGCCGGCAGGCGCTCGCGGACGGACTGCGCGTCACTCCCGCCCGGGCCGGGACATCATTGACCATCGGGTACGAGGCGACGAGCGCGGCGACGGCCCGCACGCGCGCTCAGGCCGTGGCCGGGCAGTACGTCTCGTACCGGAACGCGAGCACCGGCCAATACGGCATCGCCGCCTCCCTCGTGACTCCCGCCGCCACCGCGACGCGGGTGACATGGCTACCCCCGTGGGCGTACGTGGTGATCGGCGCCGCCGTCGGCCTGCTGACCGGGCTGATCGTCGCCGCCGTCCGCGGCCGTCACCGGGTTCGCGGCCGGGTCCACTTCGAGCAGCTGACCGGGCTGCCCGTCCTCGCCACCATTCCGCGGGCGCGCCGCTCGCACGGGCCGGGCGCGCCGTTGCCCGTGCTGCTCCGCTCGCCCGCTTCGGCCGACGCCGAGTCGTACCGCTACCTGCGCGCCCGCCTGGAGCCGCGCCTCGAAGGTCCCGCGACCGTGCTGGTCACCAGCGCCCACGAGGGCGAGGGCCGCAGCACCACGGCCGCCAACCTGGCCATCGTCCTCGCCCAGTCCGGTCGCGAGGTCGTGCTGATCGACACCGACGTCCGCGGCCCGGTCCTGCACCACATGTTCGAGCTCTCCCGCGACCGCGGCCTGACCGGCCTGCTCACCGGCGACATCTCCGGCGCCTCGGCCCTGCTGGACGGCCCGGTGCCCCGGCTGCGCCTGATGGCCGCCGGCCCCGACCAGGAGGGCGCTCCCGACCTGCTGGCCGCCTCGTTCAGCGAGATGCTCCGCGAGCTGAAGAACGACTGCGACGTCATCGTCCTCGACTCGGCCCCCGCCCTGCACGTGGCCGACGCCGTGGCCTTGGCCGCGCTCAGTGACTTGGTCCTGCTGGTGGCCGACTACGACCGCCTGACCCGCGCCACGGCCCGCCGCGCCGCCCACGAGCTCACCGCCGCCACCGCCGGCGCCGTGGCCGCCGTCCTCATCGGCGTCCCGGAACGCGACGGCGGCCTGATCCCCCGCACCCGAGCCGGCCGCGCCCCCGCCCCGGTCTCCCTAGGTCACCCCTCCACCGACCAGCCCGCCCCGGCTCCCCAGCCCGCCCCGGGCTTGGCCGCCCTGGCTCACCCCTTGTCCGGCGCAGGCACCCCAACCCCCCTGCAGCCGACCACCCCGGGCACGCCGTCCGCACGTCCACCGACCACACCGGGGCCACCCTCCGCACGACCGCTGACCGCCCCAGGCACGCCCTCGGCACAGCCGCCCACCGCCCCAGGCACGCCCTCGGCACAGCCGCCCACTACCCCAGGCACGTTCTCGGCGCAGCCGTCAGCCGCCGCCGGCCCTTCCGCCGCTCCCGCTCGCCCGGCCACTGCCACCGGTCCCGCCTTCGCCCGGCCGTCTCGTGGCGGGCCTGCCGCTCCTCAGCCACCCGCGCAGGCGCCCGCCCCGTCGAGTGACCCGTCGCCGTCCGCGGCCGCTTCCTCCCCCGCCCAGCCGACATCGGCGCCGCCGGTCGGTTACGGCCCCCCGCCAGTGACCGCCAAGGCCGCCGTCCCGAAGCCTCGCGTCTACACCTCCGCCGCCGCGGCCGAGGCGTCGGCCCGTGTGCAGGCCAAGGTCACCGCCGACCAGAAGCGCACCGAGGAGTCCTGACGGCCCCGCCCAGCGTCGCTCTTCCGCGGGGGATCACACTCGGCGCTCTTCCGCGGGAAACCACGCCCGGCGCTCTTCCGCGGGGAACCACGCCCGGCGCTCTTCCGCAGGGACCACGCCCGGCGCTTCTCCGCAGGGACCACACCCGGCGCTTCTCCGCAGGGACCACACCCGGCGCTTCTCCGCAGGGGACCACACCCGGCACCGACCGCGAGCGTGCCGAGGCGCCCGTGGAACGCCCGAGCCGATGGGGCTGCGATCCGCGACTTTTCATAGTGGGTGGGGGTGGGTGGTGGCGTTCGGGAGGTTCAGGTTAGGTTAGCCATACCTTAAGCCGGGCCGAGTCGGGTCCGAGCGTGTCTCAGGGAGGCTCCCCGTGACCCAGACTGCCGAGCAGACTGAGGCCGTGCTCTCGTGGCGGTTCTTCGCCGTCGAGGTGCGGAAGGTTCACCGCTTGAGTCCCAGCTTCGTGCGGATCACCTTCACCGGCGACGACCTGGACAGGTTCGCCGACAACGGCTACGACCAGCGGATCAAGATCCTGACCCCGCTCCCGCAGGTGGGTTTCGACCACCTGCCGACCGGCGCCGAGTGGTACACGGCGTGGCGTGACCTGCCGGCCGCACACCGCAATCCGATCAGGACGTACACGATCCGCCACGTCCGCCCGGAGCTGCGCGAGGTCGACGTCGACATGGTCCTGCACGGCAGCACCGGCCCGGCCTCGAAGTTCGCCGCCGAGGCCCGCCCGGGCGACGTCGCGTACCTGATGGGCCCGAACGCCGACTTCGCGGGCGTGCACGGCGGCATCGACTTCCACCCGCCGGCCCACACCGACTGCCTGCTGCTGGGCGGCGACGAGACCGCCGTGCCCGCCATCGCCGCGATCCTCGAGAAGCTTCCCGCCGACGCCCGCGGCGAGGCCCTGCTCGAGGTGCCCGAGACCGGCGACCAGCTCGACCTGGTGGCGCCCGCCAACGTCCGCGTCACCTGGCTCCCCCGCAACGGCGCCGCCCAGGGCGAGAAGCTTATCCCCGCCGTACGGGCTGCCACCCGCCGCATCCTCGGCGACGTCGCCGGCACACCGGACCCGGACCTCGAGGACGTCGACGTGGACCACGACATCCTGTGGGAGGTCCCGGAGCCCGTCACCGAGGCCGGCCGCTTCTACGCCTGGCTGGCCGGCGAGGCAGCCGCCATCAAGACCATCCGCCGCCACCTGGTCTCCGAGTGCGGCGTCGACCGCCACTCTGTCGCCTTCATGGGCTACTGGCGCCAGGGCAAGGCCGAAGCCAACTAGACCCGCTGCCAATTCCGCCGGCCCGTTCATCGGGCCGGCGGACCCTTTATGGTGCAGCCCGAATACGCCCCGGAAACGACAGTAGA
>NZ_BOMI01000065.1 GCF_016862115.1 Paractinoplanes deccanensis | reverse complement strand
CCCGAGCTCGGGGCTGGATCATCGGCGTCGCGATGCGCCGGCGGTTCAGTTCAGCGGGGCTGTGGACTCTCGGGTGATCAGGCGGCAGGGGAGGGTCTCGGTGCCGGTGGCCGGGTGGCCGTCCATGGCGGCGGACAGGCGCTGGGCGGCTCGGCGGCCCAGCTCCTCGAGGTTCATGTCGATGGTGGACAGCGGCGGGCGGGCGTTGGCGGCCAGGATTTCCCAGTTGTCGAAGCCGATGACGGCGACGCGGCCGGGGACGTCCAGTCCTTCCTGGTGCAGGACGTCGAGGACGCCTCGGGCGATCTCGTCGGAGCCGGCGAAGATGGCGTCCACCGACGGGTCGCGTTGCAGGAGCATGCGGGTGGCGCCGCGGCCCCACGCCTCGGACCACATGCCGAACCACACCTGGTCGCCGGCCAGCGGGAGGCCGGCGGTGGCGAGCCTGGCCTGGGCCCCTCGGGCGCGGTCCTGGGCGGCGCCGTAGGTGGGGTCGCCGGTGATGTGCGCTATCCGGGTGCGGCCGCAGGCTATGAGGTGGTCGACCGCCAGGTGGCCGGCGGCCTCGTTGTCGGTGACCAGGGACAGGTCCGCGGGGTCGTCGCTGGGGGCGTAGGCGTAGACGACCGGGACCGGCAGGTCCCGGCCCAGGGAAGGGCGGGTGTCGGGGCGGGCGCCGACGACGATGAGGCCGTCGACGCGGCGGGAGAGCAGGGCGCGCAGGTGGTGCTTCTCGCGGATGGCGTCGCCGCGCGCGTCGCAGAGGAAGACGGAGACCTGGTCGGAGCCGAACGCGTCCTCGGCGCCCATCAGGATCGGGATGGAGAAGCGGCCCTCCAGGTCGGAGGTGAGCAGCCCGACCGTGCCGGTGCGGCCGCCGATCAGGCCCTGGGCGAGGGTGTTCGGCGAGAAGGACAGCTGCGCGGCCGCCTCCAGGACGCGTGCCCGCGTCTCGGCCTTGACCTGGGGCTGGTGGTTCAGGGCCTTCGAGGCGGTCGCCACCGAGACCCCGGCCAGGCGGGCGACGTCCCGCAGTGTGACGGCCCGGGTGGGTCCGTTCGATGCCATCAACGCATGGCCTCCTCTCGCAGAGCCAGTTCATCATGCCCTCGGCCGCGGCGGTTACCCTGCTCATCAGTGTGATCAACAGTGTCCCGCGACGGCCTGTCCGACCCGGAGATCGGCGCCCGGCTGTTCATCAGCGCCCGCACCGCCCAGTACCACCTGCGCAAGGTCTTCGCGAAGCTCGGCATCACGTCCCACGGCCGGCTCCACCGGGTTCTGCCCAGCGACGGGTAGCGGCGCGCGGGACATGCGCTCCCGCGCGCGTCATCCACGGCGCGTGCTCCGTTGCCGGCGCTGTCGACCGGTTACGCCCATGCCTGGCCGACCGGCGACGGAGCTAGTCTGGCCGCATGCCATCGCCTGATCGTCTGGCCGCCTTCGCGCTCGCAGCGTTCGTACTGATCGTCATCCCCGGTCCCTCGGTGTTGTTCGCGATCAGTCGCGCGCTGGCGTACGGCCGGCGGGCGGCCCTGACGACGGTCGTCGGTGGGGCGTTGGGCAGCTTCACCGCGGCGACCGCGGTAGCGGTCGGCATCGGCGCCCTCGTGCAGACCTCAGCCGTGATCTACACGGTGATCAAGTTTGCCGGTGCGGCATATCTGATTTTCCTCGGGGTTCAGGCGGTCCGCCATCGCCGCGCGTTGCGGGAGGCGTTCGAGGCGCGGGCCGCGCCGATCGGTGACCGGCGCACCCTGGTGCAGGGTTTCGTCGTCGGCGTGACGAACCCGAAGACGGTGGTGTTCTTCGCGGCGATCCTGCGCAGTTCGTCGACCCGGCCGCCGGGCACCCTGCCCCGCAGATGGTGGTGCTGGGCGCGGTGTTCTCCGCGATCGCCCTGGCGATGGACTCGGTGTGGGGCGTCGCCGCGGGTGCGGTCCGGTCGTGGTTCGGCCGCTCGGCACGGCGGCTGGACCTGGTCGGCGGCGCGGCGGGCCTCACCATGGTCGGGCTCGGCGTCGGCGTGGCGCTCAGCGGCCGCAAGGACTAGCCGGTCACGGTAAGCCCTGTGCCGGTTCGGCCGGCTTCTGGAACACAGCCGTCAGCATCGGCCGATGACACAACACCATGCCCCGCCCGACCGCCGGGCGGGGCGGGAAAGCGCGGTCGGCCGCTTCATACCGACCAGCCACCTGGCCGACGCGAGTGCGGGCCGGGCGGTTCCACGATGACGGCGTGGAGGAGAAGAGGATCATCGCGGCGGCCGACGAGGTGCGGCGGCGGATCGAGCGGGAGCTGACCCGGACCGTGCAGGAGCGGCTGGTGGCGCCGGCGCTGAACGTTCGCGCGGCGCAGGCCGGTCTGCCCGCCGGGTGTCCTGAGCTGCGGATGCGGCTGAGCCGGATCGCGGACGGGCTGGGCGACACGGTTGACGAGCTCGGCGCGATCCTGCGCGGCATCCACCCGGCGATTCTCACCGACTGCGGGCTCGGGCCCGCGCTCAAGATGTCGGCGCGGCACTGCGAGCTGCCGGTGGATCCCAACGTGACAGTCTGAGGACACAGAGTTGACACGGGCGGGCTCAAGCCATAAACCTCTATGGACGCGAGCGCGAGGGGGAGGCCCGTGGCCACGAAGACGCGTGACTACTACGAGGTGCTGGGCGTGCACAGATCGGCCAGCCAGGCCGAGATCCAGCGGGCCTACCGGGCGCTCGCCCGGCGCTTCCACCCCGACCTCAACCGGGAGACGGGCGCCGAGACGCGGTTCAAGCAGATCACCGAGGCTTACAACATCCTTTCCGACGAGCGCAAACGCGCCATGTACGACCTGGACCGGGGGCTCGGCGGCTTCTTCTCCAGCGAGACCCGGGGCCAGCGGATGCCGCGCTTCGACGCCGGCGTCGAGGTCGTCGAGATCACGGTCGAGGAGGCGTACGAGGGAGGCAAGCGCCATCTGACGCTCGAGTTCGGCACGGCGGTGCGCGTCGTCGAGGTCGACGTGCCGCCCGGCGTCACCGACGGCCGGCGCATCCCGTTGCCGGGCATGGACATGTCGGTGACCGTCCGCATAGCGCCGCATCCGCGCTATCGCGTGCAGGGCCGCGACATCTACGTGGACCTGCCGCTCGCGCCGTGGGAGGCGGCGCTGGGCGCGACCGTCCCGGTCGAGACCCCGGCCGGCCCGGCGCAGGTGCAGGTGCCGGCGGGACTGTCCTCGGGGCGGCGGGCCCGCCTCCGGGGCCGGGGCATGCCCAACCCCGAAGGCGTCGCCGGCGACCTCTACGCCGAGATCCGCATTGTCGTCCCGCCGCGCCTGAGCGCCGGCGAGCGCCGCCGCTGGCAACAGCTCGCCAAGAGCTCCGACTGGAACCCACGCGACTGACGAAGGCCACCGCAACAAAAGCGAACGGCCGCGGCAACAAGGCGCAACAAACCGAGAGGCCGCGCCAACAAAGCGCAACAAGGCGCAACAAAGCTAACGAGCCGTAACAAGGCGTAACAAGGTGCAACGAAGCGCAACAAAGCGAAAGCTGCGGCAAAGCGACTAGCGCGGCTCCGAGGCGAAGAGGCCGAACGTCGTCCGCCGCCGCAGCCGGAAGCCGATCGACTTGTAGAGGCGGATCGCCGTCGCGTTCGCCGCGGACGTGTGCAGGAACGGCGTCTCCCCGCGCTGCCTGATGCCGTACGCGATCGCGCGCACCAGCCGCGTCGCCAGCCCCCGGCCGCGATGGGCCGGGTCCGTGCAGACCGCGCTGATCTCCGTCCAGCCGGGCGGGTGCAGCCGCTCGCCGGCCATGGCGATCAGCGCCCCGCCCTCGCGGATGCCGAGGTAGGTGCCCAGCTCGATGGTGCGCGTGCGGAACGGCCCGGGCCGCGTCCGCTCGATCAGGCCGAGGATCTCCGGCACGTCGGCGGCCGTCAGCGGCACCGCCTCCGGCGCCGGGGTGTCGGCCAGCGAGTCGTCGGTGAACTGCACGCCGGCCACCTCGTCGACCAGCCGCCACCCCGGGTGGGCGGCGGGGACCGGGCCGGCCACCGCCACCTCGGCGCCCGGCCCGGCCAGCGCGAGCAGGTCCGCCCAGGCCGCGGGGTCGCCGGGGTCCTCCAGCGCGTGGAACGGTGCCACCTCGGGGGAGTAGCGCGCCGCCCGCCCGTACCGCTCGGCGAACCGGGTGTGCGGGCCGGTCAGCGACTGCCAGGCCGCGTTGTCGAGGACCGACGTGCCCGGCGAGACCGTGGTCATCGCGGTGCCTTCAGGCCGAGGTGGTCGCGCAGGGTGGGGCCCGCATACTCCGTACGGAAGACGCCTCGTTCCTGCAGCAGCGGCACCACCCTGTCGGCGAACTCGTCGAGCCCGCCCGGGGTCACGTGCGGCACCAGGATGAAGCCGTCGCTCGCGTCGGCCTGGACGAGCTCGTTCACCGACGCCGCCACCGAGGACGGCGTGCCGATGAAGCTCTGCCGCCCGGTCACCTCGATGATCAGCTCGCGGATGGAGAGCTTCTCGGCCTCGGCGCGAGCCCGCCACTCGTTCGCCACCGCGATCGGGTCGCGGTGCATCCGCACGCTCGCCCGCCCCCGCGCGATGTGGTCGTCCGAGACGTCCGGGTCGATCTCGGGCAGCGGCCCGTCCGGGTCGTACGCGCTGAGGTCGCGGTTCCACAGCTGCTCCAGGAACTTGATCGCGGTCGCCCCGCTGACCTGTTGCCGCCGGACGATGCGCGCCCTCTCCTGCGCCTCGTCCTCGGTGTCGCCCAGCACGAAGGTGGCAGCGGGCAGGACCAGCAGCTCGTCGCGCTCGCGCCCGTACTTCGCGAGGCGGCCCTTCACGTCGGCGTAGAACGCCTGCCCCTCGGCGAGAGTGCCGTGCCGGCTGAAGATCGCGTCGGCGGTGGCGGCCGCGAACTCGCGCCCCGCGTCCGAGTCGCCGGCCTGGAGGATCACGGGGCGGCCCTGCGGGCTGCGCGGCACGTTGAAGCGGCCCGCGATGTCGAAGTGGTCGTCCCTGTGGGCGAAGGTTCCGGCCGACGCATCGCGAAGGAACACCCCCTCGGACGGGGAGGCGGCCACGGCGTCCGCGGGCCACGAGGCGAACAGCTCCTTGGCGGTGTCGAGGAACTGCGTGGCCCGGCTGTAGCGGTCCTTCTCGGCGAGGAAGCCGCCGCGCCGGAAGTTCTCGCCCGTGAACGCGTCCCACGAGGTCACCACGTTCCAGGCGGCGCGCCCGGCGCTGAGGTGGTCGAGGCTCGCGAACTGGCGTGCCACCTCGTACGGCTCGTTGAAGGTCGAATTGATCGTGCCGGCAAGGCCGAGGTGGGTGGTGACGGCGGCGAGCGCGGCCAGCACGGTGAACGTGTCGGGGCGGCCCACCACGTCGAGGTCGTAGATCTTGCCGCCCTGCTCGCGCAGCCGCAGGCCCTCGGCGAGGAAGAAGAAGTCGAACTTCGCGCGCTCGGCGGTCTGCGCCAGCTTGACGAACGACGCGAACTCGATGTGGCTGCCGGCCTCGGGGTCGCTCCACACCGTGGTGTTGTTGACGCCGGGGAAGTGCGCGGCGAGATGGATCTGCTTAGGCAACGGGTGCCTCCTGACGGTAGCGGTTCGCGGGCCGGGGCAGGCCGAGCAGGCCCCGCAGGGTCGTCGCCTCGTAGTCCCGGCGGAAGGCGCCGCGTGCCTGGAGCTCCGGCACCAGGCCGCGGGTGATGGCCTCGAGATCGGCGGGCAGCCGCCCCGGCCGCAGCCGGAACCCGGTGATCCCCGCCTGCTCCCAGCTCAGCAGCAGATCGGCCAGCTGGGCCGGGGTGCCGGTGAAGATCACAGAGTCCGAGGTGTACGCGCTGCCGTCAAGCTCGTCGAGGCGCGCCTTCGCGTCCCGGGCCGCCTGCTCGGTGTCCTCCAGGAAGACGACGAGGTCGGCGAAGACGTGCGGCAGCGAGTCCACCTTGGCGACGATGCGCTTCGCGTCGTCCGCGTCGGCCGGGGTCACGTGGACGAGATCGGCGGAGCCGGCCGCGAACGCGTAAGGGATGTCGGCGTGTGCGAGGGCCGTGACCAGCGGCTGGCCCTGCGGGGGCCGGGGCGTGATGGACGGGCCCTTCACGCTGAAGTACTTGCCGTCGAAGTCGATGTAGTGCAGCTTGTCCCGGTCGATGAAGCGGCCGGTGGCGGCGTCGCGGATCTCGGCGTCGTCCTCCCAGCTGTCCCAGAGCCGCCGCACCACCTCGACGTAGTCGGCGGCCTCGTCGAAGAGCTCCTTGACACCCACCTCGTCGAGGGCGGGCAGCGTGCGCCGCCCGAAGTGCGCGGCCTCCTCGGGGCGGGCGGAGACCTGCACCCGCCACCCGGCGCGGCCGGTGCTGACGTAGTCGAGAGTCGCGATCGCCTTGGAGATGTGGAACGGCTCGGTGTGCGTGACCGTCGCGGTCGGCACGAGACCGATGCGCGAGGTCAGCGGCGCGACGCGGGCCGCGATGAGCACGGCGTCGAGGCGTCCCTCGACCCGGTCGGTGCGGCCCTCGGGCGAGCGTGGCCCGAGGCCGTCCTCGATGGTCACGAAGTCGAGCTTGCCGCGCTCGGCCTCCCGGACGAGATCGGCCCAGTAGGCGGCGGTGAACAGATCGGACGGGCGGGCGGAGGGCAGCCGCCAGGCCGCGGGGTGCCAGCCGGCGCCGTCGAGCGCCACAGCGAGATGCGTCATGATCACTTACCTTCGATCGGGAGGCCGGGCGGGTTGATCTCGCCCTGGTCCACGGCCTCGTTCGCGAGGTTCCAGCGGTCCAGGATCTTCTTGTAGTCGCCCGACTTGATGAGCTCGTCCAGCGCCGCCTTGTACGCCTTGACGAGGCCGTTGTCCTTCTTGGTGGTCAGCGCGATCAGGCCCTGCAACGACGCGCCCGCACCGGAGTAGGTGCCGACGATCTCGGTCTCGCCCGCGGTCGCCACGTGGTAGGCCGACGTCGGGTTCGGCCCGAGGTAGAGGTCGATGGCGCCGGAGCCGAGCGCCAGGTAGGTCGCCTGGTTGGTCTGGTAGTACTTGATGTCGACCTTGGGGCGGCCGGCCTTGACGTTCTCCTCGCTCCACTCGACCAGGATCTTCTCCTGGTTGGTGCCGGAGCCGACCGCGACCTTCTTGCCCGCCACGTCGGCCGGGCCGGTCACCTTGAGGCCGGAGCCCTTCTTCGCCTCGAAGGCCAGCTCGTCCTTGCGGTAGGTGACGAAGTCGTACTTCTGCTTGCGCTCCTCGGTGACGGTGATGTTCGAGGCGCCGAGGTCGTACTTGCCGCTGTCGAGGCCGATGAACAAGTTCTCCCAGGATGTGTTCTGGAGGTCCGGCTCGAGGCCGAGGATGCCGGCGATGGCGACGGCGATGTCCGGCTCGCTGCCGATCAGCGTCTTGTTGTCGGTGGCCGTGAAGGCCAGGGGCGGGAATCCGGAGCCGGCCGCGCCGACGCCGATGACAAGTTTGCCGCTGTCGCGGACCTTCGCGGGCAGGAGCGCCGCGACGGAGTCCACCTTGGCCGGGACGATGCGCTGCTGGTCCGGCGAGTCGTTGATCCGCACCGAGACGGCGGCGGCCGCCTCCCGGGGTGCCTCGTCCGGCGCCGAGCAGCCGGCGAGCCCGGCGACGAGCGCGACGGTGGCGAACAGGGTTCTGCGACGCATGGGGGTATCTCCTTAGACGAGGACCTTGGACAGGAAGGCCCGGGTGCGTTCGTGCTGGGGGTTGTCGAGGACCTCGGCCGGCGGGCCCTGCTCGACGATGCGGCCGCCGTCGAGGAAGACGACGGTGTCGGCGACCTCGCGGGCGAAGCCGATCTCGTGCGTCACCACGACCATCGTGGTGCCGGCCCGGGCCAGGTCGCGCATTACGTCGAGGACCTCGCCGACCAGTTCGGGGTCGAGCGCCGACGTGGGCTCGTCGAAGAGCACCAGCTTCGGGTCGAGCGCGAGGGCCCGCGCGATCGCGACGCGCTGCTGCTGCCCGCCGGACAACTGCCGCGGATAGGCGTGGGCCTTGCCGGCCAGGCCGACCCGGTCGAGCAACTGGAGAGCGTCGCGCGGGCCGCGGGCCTCGTTCACGTTCTCCAGGGCCGTCATGTGCGGGAACAGGTTGAAGGTCTGGAAGACGAAGCCGATGCCGGCCCGCTGCTTGAGCACCAGGCGCTCGGGCAGCTCGTGCAGCTTGTCGCCGTCCTGGCGGTAGCCGATGAGCTCGCCGTCGACGCGTACCGTGCCGCGGTCGACCTTTTCGAGGTGGTTGATGCAGCGCAGCAGCGTGGACTTGCCGGAGCCCGAGGGTCCCAGGATCACCGTGACGCTGCCGGCCGGGACGCTGAGGCTCACGTCGCGCAGCACGGCCAGGCTGCCGAAGGACTTGTGCACGCCCCTGATCTCGATCATCGCCGGTACCCCTTGCCGAAGTGGCGCTCGGTGTAGTGCTGGAGGACGGAGAGCAGCGCGGTCAGGATCACGTACCAGACGGTGGCGACCATGAGCAGCGGGACGACCCGGCCGTTGCGGCCGTAGACGACCTGGACCTGGTAGAACAGCTCGCCGATCGCCAGCACGTACACCACCGACGTGCTCTTGAGCAGGTTGACCAGCTCGTTCGCCGCGTTCGGCAGGATCGCCCGCATGGCCTGCGGCAGCACGATCCGGCGGAACTGGCGCAGCCGCGGGATGCCGAGGGCGGCGGCCGCCTCCATCTGGCGCTGGTCGACCGAGAGGATGCCGGCGCGCACGATCTCGGCGGCGTACGCGGCCTCGTGCAGCGCCAGGCCCAGCAGGGCCGCGCCGAACGCGCTGACCAGGCTGGACGTTTCGACGTGCAGGAAGCCCGGCCCGAACGGCACGCCGATCTGGAGCCGGTCGTAGAGGTAGCCGAGGTTGGCCCAGAACAGCAGCTGCACGATCAGCGGCACCGAGCGGAAGACCCAGATGAAGGTCCAGCTCACCGACTTGAGCACCGGGTTGCTCGACAGCCGCATCGGCGCGAGGACGATGCCGCCGGCAAAGCCGAGGACGGCTCCGGCGAACGTGAGCTCCAAGGTGATGAGCAGGGCCCCCATCACCGACTCTTCGAAGAAGTAGCCGAAGAACGTGCTCCAGTCCCAGCCGGGATTGGTGGCCAGGCCGTGCAGGAACTGGGCCACCAGGACGAGCACGGCCGCCGCGGCGACCCAGCGCCACGGGTGGCGGGCGGGAACGATGGTCAACTCGTCGTGATCCGGCGACGCTGCCGGTGCGGGAGGCGGATCGTCGCTCGTGCGGCGAACCGCCGCGCGAGCCGAGGAAAGAAGACTCACGGGGCGTCCTCCGGATGTGGCTTGGTGCCTCAGAACGCTAGGTGCGGAACGGCATTGTCCTCAAGTCCTATCGGCTCTATATGTTTTACGAAGTTGTCAATCGCGCAGCTCTTGCGCATATCCCATTTTGCCGATAGGAAATAGGGAGTCCGTTCCGATGGAGGTATCGATGCGTCACCGTCTCTGGCTCGCCGCGGCTGCGTCCCTCACGCTGCTGGCGGGCTGCTCCTCCAGCGGCGGCACCGCCACCGACGCCGGTGCTCCGGTCTCCGGCGGCTCGCTCACGTGGGCCGTCGAGACCGAGCCGATCACCCTGAACCCGCATCAGTACGCGCAGGCCAAGGCGCGCCTGCTCGTCTGGAACAGCTTCGAGGCGCTGCTCACCCATGACGACAAGGGCGGCTACGTTCCCTGGCTCGCCACCGGCTACGAGGTGTCGCCCGACGGCAAGACGTACACGGTCAAGCTGCGCACCGACGTCACCTTCAGCGACGGCACCCGATTCGACGCGGCCGCGGTCAAGGCCAACGTCGACCAGCTGCTCGCCGACGGGTACGCGCCGGCCGTCGCCGCCGTACAGCTGAAGAGCCTGAAGAGCGTGGAGGTCGTCGACCCGGCGACGATCAGATACCACCTGAAGCAGCCCGACGTGCTCCTGCTGGACTTCCTCTCCTCACCGCAGGGCGCGATCGTCTCGCCCAAGTCGCTGAAGGAGGCGAAGAACCTCAAGGCGGGCGGCCCGGAGCTGGCGGGCACCGGGCCGTTCATCCTCGACAGGTACACCCCCGGCCAGGAGCTGCACTACGTCAAGAACCCGGCCTACAACTGGGCGCCCGCCAACGCGGGGCACGCCGGGCCGGCGTACCTCGACGACGTGACCTATCGCTTCCTCAAGGAGTCGTCGGTGCGCGTCGGCGCGCTCACCTCCGGACAGGTGCAGGTGATCGAGGGCGTGCCGGCGACCGACCAGGCCCAGATCACCGCGAACCCGTCGCTGACCCTGAGCAAGGGCCTCAACTCGGGCTCGGCCTACTCGTACTACTTCAACACCTCGCACGCGCCGTTCGACGACATCCGGGTGCGGCAGGCATTCCGCGACGCGCTCGACGTCGACACCGTGCTCCAAGGCGTCTACCGCGGCACGGCCACCCGCGCCTGGAGCGTCATCTCGCCGGCGAGCCCGCTCTACGACGCTTCGCTGGAAAAGACCTACGGAAACGACGCCGCCAAGGCGAACGCCGCGCTCGACGCCGCCGGCTGGAGCACGCGTGACGCCGAGGGCTACCGCACCAAGGGCGGCAAGCGGCTCACCGCCCGGCTGATCCAGTCGGCGCCGTTCGTCCGCGACCGCCGCGACGTCCTCGCCCAGGCCGTGCAGGCCGCGGTCAAGCAGAGCGCCGGCATCGACCTCAAGGTCTCCGTGGTCGACCAGGGCACCGCCACCAAGGCCATCGCGGACAACGAGTACGAGATCTTCGACAACTCGCGGGCCGACACCGACGCCGGCGCCGCGCTCAACCTGCTGCTGCGCTCCGACGGCGCGATCAACCGGACCGGCGTGAAGGACGCCGAGCTCGACGCGTTGCTCGCGAAGGGCGAGGCCGGTGCGGACCGGACGAAGACCTACCAGGAGATCCAGCAGAAGGTCATCGCGAAGGACGCGCTGATCCAGCCGCTCTACGCACCCGCCGACCAGATCGCCGCGTCGAAGGCCGTCGGCGGACTCGGCTTCGAGCCCACCGCGGGCGTGCCCGGCAGCGCGTACAACGTCTGGCTGAGCAAGTGATCGTGCTCCGCCGCCTCGCCACCGGCCTCGTGGTGCTGTGGGCCGCCGCCACGGCGGCCTACCTGGCCCTGCTCGCGGCCCCGGGGGACACGGTCGACGCCATCATCGGCGACGGCGCCGACACGCCCCTGATCCGGGCCCAGATCATCCAGGAGTGGCACCTCGACCGCCCGGCCGTCGTGCAATACCTCGACTTCCTCTGGCGGGCACTGCACGGCGACCTGGGCCGCTCCTACCTGTTGCAGCGGCCGGTCGCCGAGGTGATCGGCGGTCAGCTGGCGCCGACCCTGACGCTCGCCTCCAGCGCGGGAGTGCTCGGCGTCGTGCTGGCCCTCGTGCTGGCGATCACCACGCGCCGGCCCTGGGCGCGCCGGGTCAGCTCCACCCTGGAGCTGGTGCTGGTCTCGACCCCGCCGTTCCTGATCGGGATCATCCTGCTGAGCGTCTTCTCGTTCCGGCTGGGCCTGTTCCCGGTCTCCGGCGGCCAGGGCTTCGCCTCGCTGGTGCTGCCGGCGGTCACCCTGGCCCTGCCGGTGGCCGGGGTCCTGACCCAGGTGCTGCGCGACGGCGTCGACCGGGCACTGGACGAGCCGTTCGTGGTCACCGCCCGGGCCCGCGGCCTGGGGGAGCGGGCCGTGCTGGTCCGGCATGCCCTGCGGCACGCGCTGCTGCCGGCCGTGACCCTGATCGGCTGGCTGTTCGGCATCCTGCTCGGCGGCGCCGTGATCATCGAGACGGTCTTCGGGCGGCCCGGCCTGGGCCAGGTGACGCTGAACGCGGTCACCAGCGAGGACATGCCCGTCGTGCTGGCCGTGGTGGTCTTCTCGGCCTTCGTCTACGTCGTGCTCAACACCCTGGCCGACCTCGCCTACCTGATCATCGATCCTCGGCTGCGGAGGAGTTGACGTGACCATCGCCCTCGACCGGCCCTTGCCGGTGCGAATCCGGCGTCCTCGTGGCGTCGGTGTCGCCCTGGCCGGGGCGTTCCTGGCCTTCGCTGTTGCCGCCGCCGCTCTGCCGGGTCTGTTCGCCGGGGACCCGCTGGCGGCCGATCCGAGGCACGTTCTGGAGGCGCCGAGCGCCGCCCACTGGTTCGGCACCGACCAACTGGGCCGCGACGTCTTCGACCGGGTGGTGCACGGCGCCCGGCACTCGTTGACCATCGGCATCGCGGCCACCCTGGTCGCCGCGGGCCTCGGCGTCCTGCTCGGCCTGCTGGCCGGGCTCTCCCACAAGTACGCCGACGAGGCGCTCAGCCGCGGCTTCGATGCGCTCGCCGCGTTCCCGCTGCTGCTGCTCGCGTTGCTGTTCGTCGCGGTCGCCGGCCCGGGCACGATGGGCCTGATCGTGGCGATCGGCATCGCCACGCTGCCGCACTACGCCCGGGTAGTGCGCTCGCAGACGTTCGTGGTCCGCCAGGCCGGATATGTGACGCAGGCGGTGGCGTTCGGCGACTCACGCCCGCGGCTGGTGCTGCGGCACGTGCTGCCCAACGTGATCGGCCCGATCCCGGTCCTCGCCGTGATCGGGCTCGGCGAGGCGATCCTCGCCGCCGCGGGCCTCAGCTTCCTCGGCATGGGACCGCAGCCGCCGTCGCCCGAGTGGGGCGCGATGCTCTCCGAGGGCCGCGGCTATCTCAGCATCGCCTGGTGGACGTCCATCCTGCCGGGAGTGGTGGTCACCCTCGTGGTCATCTCGCTCACCGTCGTGGGCCGGCGCCTCCATCGCCGCTTCGAGGGGAGGACGGCATGATCTCCGTACGGGATCTGCGCGTCACCTTTCCGGTGGGGCGCACGGTGGTCGAGGCGGTCCGCGGCGTCGACCTGGACATCGCCGCCGGCGAATGCGTGGCGCTGGTGGGCGAGTCGGGCTCCGGCAAGTCGGTCACGGCCCGCACCCTGGTCGGCCTCGCCGGGCGCGGGGCCACGGTGTCCACGTCGCGCTTCGAGATCGACGGCAAGGACGTCCGGGGGTACGGCGAACGCGACTGGAAGCGGCTCCGCGGCAGCTTCGCCGGCCTGGTGCTCCAGGACGCGCTGGTGTCGCTCGACCCGCTGCGCACGGTCGGCGCCGAGATCGGCGAGGTGCTGCGCATCCACAAGGCACCGGGCGACGTGGTGTCGCTGCTGTCGGCCGTCCACGTGCCCGAGCCCTCCCGCAGGGCGAAGCAGTATCCGCACCAGCTCTCCGGCGGCCTGCGCCAGCGCGCGCTGATCGCCTCGGCCATCGCCGCCGGCCCGCCGCTGCTGATCGCCGACGAGCCGACCACCGCCCTCGACGTGACCGTCCAGGCCCAGATCCTGGACCTGCTCGCCGAACGCCGCGCGGCCGGTGAGACCTTGCTCCTGATCAGCCACGACCTGGCCGTCGTCTCCCGCCTTGCCGACCGCGTCCTGGTCATGAAGGACGGCCGTGTCATCGAGTCCGGCGACACGGCATCGCTGCTCGCCGCGCCGGCCCACCCGTACACCCGGGAGTTGGTCCGGGCCGTGCCGTCAGCGGCTTCCCGGGGCCGCCGCCTCTCCTCGACCGCCGTTCCTGACAGCGTTGCCCTCGATGCGGAGGGGCCGCCCGAGGGAGCGGCCGACAGCGTCGTCATCCGGGCGGAAGGGCTTCGTAAGACCTACGGGCGGCACACCGTTGTGGACGGTGTGGATCTGGTCGTGCGGCGAGGGGAGATCGTCGGGCTGGTCGGCGAGTCCGGATCGGGAAAGACCACCGTGGCGCAGCTCGTGTTCGGGCTGGTGCCGCCGACGTCCGGGACCGTGGCGTTCGAGGGCGCGCCATGGACCGGTCTGAAGGAGCGGCGGCGCCGTCCGCGGCGCCGCCGCCTCCAATTCATCTCGCAGGATCCGCTGTCCGCTTTCGATCCGCGCTGGACGGTGCGCCGGATCGTCGGCGAGGCGCTGGCCGGCAAGTCCGGCGCCGTCCCGCTGCTCGAACGGGTCGGGCTCTCCGCCGACGTGCTGGACCGCTATCCGCGGCAGCTCTCCGGCGGGCAGCGGCAACGCGTGGCGATCGCCCGTGCGCTGGCGCCCCGGCCCAGCCTGATCATCTGTGACGAGCCGGTCTCCGCGCTCGACGTGTCCGTACAAGCTCAGGTCCTCGACCTGCTGGCCGACATCCGCGCCACCGACGGCACGGCGCTGCTGTTCATCTCGCACGATCTCGGCGTCGTGCACCACCTGGCCGACCGCGTGCTCGTCATGCGCGACGGCTCGGTCGTCGAATCAGGGCCGATCGACGACGTCTTCCACCACCCGCAGCACGAGTACACCCGCGCCCTGCTCGACGCGGTGCCGACCCTGGAGGTGTCGCAGCGTTGAAATTCCTGCTCATCACGCTCATCGCCAAGCACGACCCGAAGGTCTCCGACCACGCCCGCCTGCGGGAGGTGGTGGACAACGCCGTGCTCGCCGAGGAGCTGGGCTTCGACGGGTACGGCGTGGGCGAGCGCCACGAGCGCCCGTTCATCTCGTCGTCGCCGCCGGTCGTGCTCAGCCACATCGCCGCCCGCACGTCCACGATCCGGCTCTTCACCGCCGTGACGACGCTGAGCCTGCTCGACCCGGTCCGGGCGTACGAGGACTACGCCACCCTCGACAACCTGGCCGACGGCCGGCTCGAGCTGATCATCGGCAAGGGCAACGGTGCCGCCCAGGCCAGGCTCTTCCACGTCACCACCGAGGACCAGTGGGACCGCAACCGGGAGAGCTACGAGCTGTTCCGCCGCCTCTGGCGCGAGCCCAAGGTCACCTGGACGGGCCGCTTCCGCCCGTCGCTGACCGACGCGGAGACCTGGCCGCGCCCACTCCAGCAGCCCATCCGGGTGTGGCACGGCAGCGCCACCAGCAGGGAGAGCGTCGACCTCGCCGCACAGTACGGCGACCCGCTCTTCTCGGCCAACGTCACCAACCCCATCGAGCCGTACGCGGAGCTGATCCGCTATTACCGCGAGCGCTGGGCGCACTACGGGCACGACCCGAAGGACGCGCTCGTCGGCGCCGGGACGGCCGGCTTCTACGCGGCGCGCACCTCGCAGGAGGCCGTCGAGACGTACCGCCCCATCTACGAGGCGCGGATCGCGCTGTTCCGCAAGGCCGGCGTCGAGCCGGTCTTCCCGACGCTCGAGGACGCGATCGAGCGCAGCTCGATCCTCGTCGGCAGCCCGCAGCAGATCGTCGACAAGGTGCTGCGCTACCACACCGAGTTCGGCCACGAGGTGATGCACCTGCACGCCGACGGCGACGGCCTGACCGACAAACAGCACCGTGCGACGCTGGAGCTCTTCCAGTCGGAGATCGCCCCGGTGCTGCGCAAGGAAATCCCCAGCCGGCCCTTCCCAGGGAGTCTCGCATGACCGTCCCGCTGTCCGTTCTCGATCTCGCGCCGCTGGTCGACGGCGGTGACGCCCGCGACGCGCTGCGCCGCACCCTCGACCTGGCCCGCTCCGCCGAGGAGTTCGGCTACCACCGCTACTGGGTGGCCGAGCACCACCTGACACCCGGCGTGGCCAGCTCCCAGCCGGCCGTGCTGCTCGGCGCCATCGCCTCGGTCACCGACCGCATCCGGCTCGGCTCGGGGGCACTGCAGACCGGCTTCCTGACGCCGCTGGCCGCCCTGGAGCAGTTCGGGTTGCTCGACGCGCTCTATCCGGGGCGCTTCGACCTGGGCCTCGGCCGGTCGGCCCAGCGGCGTAAATCCGACATTTCGGGTACGGCCTCCGCTCCCGCCTCCGCCGAGCCGGATCAGGAACGCATCGTCGACGGGCTGCTGATCCCGAAGCACTACAACTATCAGGTGTTGCTGAGGTCGGGCCGGGCGCAGCTCTGGTTCAAGCTGCTCAAGCAGCCCGGCGCGGAGCCGCACGACCTGGACACCGTCGTCGAGGACATCGAGATCCTGCGCTCAGGCCCGTACACCGACGGGGAAGGCAACGAGGCGCGCGCGGTGCCGGGCGAGGGCGCCGACCTCCAGCTCTGGATCCTCGGCAGCAGCGGCGGCGAGAGCGCCCGGGTCGCCGGCGCGCGCGGGCTGCCGTTCGCGGCGAACTACCACGTGGCGCCGGCGAAGGTCCTGGAGGCCGTCGAGGCGTACCGGGCGGCCTTCACGCCGTCGAAGGTGCTCTCGGCGCCGCACGTCATGGTGTCGGCCGACGTCCTCGTGGCCGACGACGACGAGACCGCGGCCGAGCTCGCCCTGCCGTACGCCCTGTGGGTGCGCAGCGTGCGCAAGGGCGGCGCCGTGCCGTGGCCGACACTGGAGCAGGCACGGCGCCACCAGTGGACCGAGGAGGACCGCGAGCTGGTCAAGGACCGGGTGGACACGCAGTTCGTGGGCTCGCCGCAGACCGTGGTGGACAGGCTGGCGACGTTGCGCCGCGTGACGGGCGCCGACGAGCTGCTGATCACCACGATGGCCTACGACCACCGCGACCGGGTGCGCTCGTACGAGCTGCTCGCCAAACACTGGCAAAGCTGACCGGCGAACGCCGCGGGACCGGCCCCGGCCGCCGGCACGGGCAGGTCGCCACCATGCTCGTCAGGGCGCGCATCGCCTCGTAGAGCCGCGCCTTGGCCTCCTCAGGGGCGAGCCCGAGCAGCTCCGCCGCCTCACCCGTCGTCCGGCGGCCGAAGAACGTGGCGACGATGATCTCCCGATGCGGGTCGGAGAGATGGCGCAGCATCATCTCCATGGGAGGTCGCGCGGTCTCGAGTGTCGTCGTCGGCATGCACGGGAGTCTGGTCACCGCCGGGCGCCGGCTCCAGTGCGCACCTGCGGCGTAGTCGAACGGTGCCGCGCTGTACCCGCACCCCGGGGGAAGCGGTCTCGACGATCTCAGCGTCGAGCATGGGGAGGCGTTCCGGCGGCGGCTGATCGAGGATCTGCGGGGGCGTCGGCCGCTGGTGCTCCGGCGCTACAGCCGGCTCTACACCGGGCGGGGGTGATCGGGGGCGCCGGCCTTGCGTTCGCGGAAGGCGGCCATGTTCATGCGGTTGCCGCAGCGGACGCTGCAGAAGCGCTTGGAGCCGTTGCGGGACAGGTCCAGGACCAGGCCGGTGCAGTCGTCGGCCTCGCAGGCGCGTAGCCGGCCCACCTCGTTCATGCGGATCGCGTCGATGAGGGCCAGGGCGGCCTCGACGCGCATGCGCTCGGCGAGCGGGGCGTCCGGGTCGGTGGCGTGCATGTGCCAGTCGGAGCCGTCGTGGCGGGTCAGGTACGGCAGGGCGTTCGCGACCCGCAGCATCCGGTTGACGGCGGGCACCATGTCGTCGCGGTCGAGCAGCCACACGCGGCGCAGCTCGTCGCGGACCTCGCGGACCTCGCGCAGCTCGGCCTCGTCGTGGTCGATGCGGCCCGAGTACTTCCAGTGGGTCAGCAGGGCGTCCAGGTCCGCCACGGTGGACAGCTCGTCGCGGCCGCTGCGGGTGGCGCCCGGGTGAGTGTCGGTGAGGGCGACCACGAACTCGAGCGCCTCCGCCGTGTCAGGGGCAAAAAGCAATTTGACTCCTCACATGCGCCGGTCTAGCGTCAGGGTCATAGGCAATTTAGCTCATGACGGCCGCGCTGGTGCCGCTCAGGGGGAAAAGATGCAGTTCTCGTCGAAATCCGTGGGTCTCGTGATCGCCGTGGCCTCGGCGATCTCGTTCGGCACGTCCGGGGCGTTCATCAAGCCACTGCTCGAGGCGGGCTGGTCGCCGGCGGCGGCGGTCACGGTGCGGGCGCTGACCGGTGGCCTCGTGCTGCTTCCCCTGATGCTGCTGTCGCTGCGCGGCCGCTGGTCGTCGCTGTGGCGCGGCCGCTGGCGGGTGCTCGGCATGGGTGTCATCGCGGTGGCGTTCACCCAGCTCGCCTACTTCGCGGCCATCTCGCGCATCCCGGTCTCCACGGCGCTGCTCATCGAATACCTGGCGCCGCTGCTGCTGGTGCTCTTCACGTGGGCGACCACACGCCGTACGCCCAAGCCCATGGTCCTGCTCGGCTCGGTCCTCGCCATCGGCGGGCTGGTGCTCGTGATCGGCCCGGGTGCGCTGCAGGCCGTGGACGCGCTCGGTCTCGCGCTGGCGTTCGCCGCGGCCATCGGCTGCGCGGTCTACTTCGTGGTCGCCGCCCGCCCGAGCGACGGGCTGCCGCCGGTCGCGCTGGCCTCGGCGGGTCTCATCCTCGGCAGCATCACGCTGGCGGTGGCGGCGGCGGTGGGCCTGGTCCCGTTCGCGACGGTGACCACGGACGTCACCGTGGTCGACGCGACGGCGCCGTGGTGGCTGCCGCTGCTGGTGGTGGCGGTGGTGGGCACGGCCATCGCGTACGCCACGGGCATCGCCGGGTCGGCGCGGCTCGGCTCCCGGCTGGCGTCGTTCGTCGGGCTGCTCGAGGTGGTCTTCGCGTCGCTGTTCGCGTGGCTGGTGCTGGGGGAGTCGCTGACGGTGCTGCAACTGATCGGCGGTGTGCTCATCCTGGCGGGCATCGCGTCCATCCCGTCGGAGCAGCCGGCGGCCACCAAGCCCGAGCCGGTGGTCGCGGACGCCCACGTCCCGGCGGCGACAGCGATCCCGCGGGCCGCGGTCACCGCAGCCGACTGACGAAGGCACGGCCCGACTGGTGGAGGCCGCGGCCGTCTGTTTTGCCCGGGGCGCGGCGGGCTGGTCGGGGCGCGGCAGGGCTGCCCGAGGGCGCGCAGCAGGCTGACGGAGGCGCCGGCGACGGACGAGGTTGCCGCCGGCCGATGAGATGATCGGGTGGTGTCGCGCACCGTCTCCCGCCACGCGTCCGATGTCGGCGCCGTTGTCGCGTGGGCGGCCAAGCTGCCGGCTTCTGCCGGAGGCACCCGGGTGGTCGCGATTGAAGGGCGATCCGGGTCGGGCAAGACGGAGCTGGCGGGCGGGGTCGCGTCCGCGCTCGGGGCGCCGCTGGTGCGGATGGACGACCTCTACCCGGGGTGGGACGGCCTGCGCGGCGGGGTGATCGCGCTGACGGAGTGGGTGCTGGCCCCGCTGGCCGGCGGTGGGCAGGCGCGGTGGCGGCGGTGGGACTGGGCCGCGAGCCGCTATGCCGAATGGCACGAGACGCCGCGGGGGGACTGGCTCGTGGTGGAAGGAGTGGGCTGCGGCGCGGCGGCGGTCAGGCCGTACCTCAGCGGTCTGGTCTGGCTGGAGGCCCCGGTGGACCAGCGCCGGGCACGGGCCCTGGCCCGGGACGGTGAGATGTACGCGCCGCATTGGGAGCGGTGGGCCCGCCAGGAGGACGATTTCTACGGCACCGACGACGTGCGCGCCCACGCCGGCCTGATCATCGACACCGCGGAGACGGCCCCTTCCCAGCCGGCCTGAGGCCCGGTCCGCCGCGATCACGCGTGGGGGCCCGCGGTCACCTCGCCGACCGTCAGGGTGGGTGCGGCGCCGACGATGTGCCCGAGCCTCGCCACCTGGTCGTCCAGGTCCGCCAGACGGGCGCGGCTGAGCGGGCGCAGCGGTTCGACCGTGACCGCGAGCCGGCGGCCGGTGCGGCGGGAGTGCCAGACGCCGGCCGCGATGCCGTCGACGAGCAGCACGGGATAGTTGCCGGCCTGGCCGCGGTTGAGCGCTCGCTCCGCCGCCCGGCCCGGGAAGACGCGCTCGCGCGGGTGGGAGCCCACGGCGTAGGCGTCGAAGTAGGGCAGCAACCGCACCCCGCCGTCCTGCGCCGGCGGGAAGGAGTCGTCGCCCGCCACGAGAAAGCCGCCGGCGAGGAAGCCCTCGGCAGGGAAGCTGTCGGCGAGGTCCTTCATGTCGGCGAAGACGGTGGCCGTCCAGCCCGCCGGCGCGCCCAGCCAGCGGGCCATGTGGGCGGGCGTGGCCGGGCCGTACGACCGCAGGTAGCTTCGCACCAGCGACCGGATCGCCTCGCCGGGTGGGAGCGGCCGGAAACCCGGCACCCAGAGGGCCGGGCTCGTGTAGGTGACGTTGCGCCCGCGCGGCAGGCCGAAGCAGAGCACACCCCGGTCGGCGGCCGTCGCGAGCGCCTGGCGCCAGCGTGGCCAGTGCGTCTGGAACGCCGGCATCACCAGGTCACCGGCCCACGAGCCCACGCGGGCGACGATCTCGGCGGTGAGCTCGTCGACCGTCAACCCGGAGGGCGGCGGGGCGTGGCGCAGGGCGTCGTCGATGGCGCCGACGACCGCGTCGGTCTGGCCGGGGGAGAGGCGCACGTCCGGCGCGAACGGGCTCCGCTCCGGCGGCAGGGCGCAGCGCGCGCCGGTCCACAGGGCGAGGTCCGCGGCGGGCAGCAGGTGCACCGTGCCGCGCGGGCCGAAGGTCTTCACCAGGCTCCGTTCGGTGGCGAGGGCCTCCTGGACGGTGGCCCGGGTGGCCCCCGCCACGCGCATCGCCACGGACACCTCGGCCGCGCTCTGCACCTGGGCGTGCGCTCCGCACATGCCGGCGACGGCCTGCGCGGGCGTGCTCGCGGGGGTGGACAAATGGTGCCGGTGCAGACGCCGCGCGACGACGTCGTCCCAGGAGATGGCCATGCCCCGACGCTAGAGACCATTGCGGCCAGTTTTCGACCTAGGGGTTTTCTCGGGGTAACGCCCGGAGGCCCCGAGACGCCCGGACCGGCAGGCTGAATCCGTGCTCGCCGATCTCATGAACGCCGCCACCGCCTTCGTCGACTGGCTGTCCACTCTCGACCAGTGGACGGTCCTGATCTTCACGTTCCTGACCTCGGGCGTCGAGATGACCTTCCTGGCCGGGCTGCTCGTGCCGGGCGAGTCGGTGGTCATGCTGGCCGGTTCGCTGCCGCAGGGGCCCGCCGGCTTCGCGGCGGTCCTGGTGGTGGGCACGCTGGGCGCTCTCGCCGGGCAGTCCTTGGGGTATGCGGTGGGCCGCGTCTTCGGCGCCCGGCTCCGCAACACCCGGCTCGGCCGGCGGATCGGCGCGGAGCGGTTCGACCGTGCCGAGCAATACCTGCGCGACCGGGGCGCGCCGGCGCTCGTGGCGGTGCGGTTCGTCGCCGTGATCCACGCCGTGGTGCCGATCGTGGCCGGGGTCGTGGGCATGCCGTTCCGGCGCTTCCTGCTCTGGTCGGCCCTGGGCACCGCGCTCTGGGTGGGCGCGTTCGCGGGGGTGGGCGCGCTCACCGCCGGCGCCGACGCGACCGGCGGGCTCGGCCTCGTGCTCACCGCGATCGGCGCCACCTGCCTCGGCGTCGTCCCGTTCGCCGGCCGCCTCGTCCGCAAACTCAGCGCCGGCCCCGCCCGGCCCGCCGCGGCTCGTCTTGCGGGTGGGCGGGGCCCGGGTGTGTCAGTCGGCCACCACGAGGGCCTGCGGGGCGGCCTGCTTCATGCGGGAGCGCAGCCACGTGAGCTGCGCGGCCGTCTCGCCCTCGCCGTCGCGGACGGTGGCGAGCAGGTCGCGGTCGCGGGCGCCGTAGGCTGCCTGGCCGATCACCGTCCAGCAGATGTCGCACTCGGACGCCATCAGATACAGGTCCTGCAGGTCGCGTAGCAGGGCTATGCCGCCGGTGCGGGTGCCGCTGAACAGGGTCGAGTGCAGGCGGTCGGGCTCTCGGGGTGCTTCCTCGGCGTACCGCTCGGCGAAGGGGTGAAGCCGCTCGGCGTGGGTGTCGCAGATCGCCGCCTGGCGCAGGCACAGGTGTTCGATGTCGGGCTCGTCGGCGTGGGCGGCGGCGACCTCGCGGAAGGCGCTCGCCAGGTTGGCCTGCGAGCGGTGGAGCAGGCCCAGATAGTGCGCGAGATGCATGGCGGTCAGCTCCTCGGCTCGACGCGGACGGCCGCCACCTTGAACAGCGGCTGCTTGGAGACGGGGTCCCACGCGGTCAGCGTGAGCTCGTTCGCGGCGCGGGGCCGGCCGGGCGGCGCGTCGAAGTAGCCGTAGTGGAACGGGACGAAGACCGTGCCCTCCCGCACACCCGTGAGTCTCGCCTCGACGATCACCTCGCCCCTGGGGGAGCGGACCGCGACCGGGGCACCCTCCGTCACACCGAGCCGGGCCGCGTCGGCGGGATGCAGCTCCACCCACGGGGCCGGGGCCGCCGCGTTGAGCTCGGGGGCGCGGGCCGTCTTCGTGCGCGTGTGGAAGTGATAGACGGTACGGCCGGTCGTCAGGCGCATCGGGTAGTCGTCGCTGGGGGTCTCGGGCGACGGCTGATAGCCCACCGCGTGCAGGAACGCCCGGCCGCCGGGTTGCTTCGCCCGGTACGCCTCGGCCTCGAACTCGGCGCCCGTGCTCAGGTCCTGGCCGTACGTCTCGCAGTAGGCGGGATCGGTGTGAAAGACGCCGTCGGCGTACAGCCGCTCCTTGCCCACCGGCCACTGGATGCCGCCCTCGCGCAGAGCCTCGTACGTGATGCCCGTGTAGTCGCAGGGCCGGCCCTTCGAGCATTCCCTCCACGCCTCGAAGACCTCCTCCGGGCCGGTCCACGGGATCAGCGGGTTGCCGTCGCGGTCGCGGAAGTCCATGCGCCGGGCGTAGTCGAGGAAGATGTCCAGGTCGGCGCGGGCCTCGCCGGGCGGGTCGACCGCCTTCTCGGAGAGGTGGACCGTCCGGTCGGCGTTCGTGAAGGTGCCCAGCTTCTCGCCCCAGGTCGCGGCGGGCAGCACCACGTCGGCGAGCTGGGCGGTCTCGGTCAGGAAGAGATCCTGGACGACGACGAAGAGCTCCGGCTTCGCCAGGATCCGCCGGATGCGGGCCAGATCGGGCAGCGAGACGGCCGGGTTGGTGGCGCTGATCCAGAGCAGTTGGAGCGAGCCCTGCTCGGCGTACCGCCAGATCTGCATGGCGTGGGTCGGTGGCGCCCAGTGCGGGATGGTCATCTCGTCGACGTTCCACAGGTCCGCCAGCTCGCGGATGTGCTCCGGGTTGCCCCAGTTGCGGAAGCCGGGCAGGTCCCCGTCGGCGCCGGCCTCCCGGGTGTTCTCGGCGGTGGGCTGGCCGTTCATCTGGAGCACGCCGCCGCCGGGCTTGCCGATCATGCCGCGGATCAGGTGCAGGTTGTTGACGCCGCACGCGGCCGCGGTGGCCTGGTTCGACTGATAGAAGCCTTGCAGTACGGTCGAGAGCAGCCGTTCCGAGGTGCCCAGCAACTCCGCCGCGCGCTCGACGTCCGCCGGGGAGACGCCGCAGATCCCGGCCACGTGCGCCGGCGTGTACGGGTCCACGGTCCTGACCAGCTCGTCGAAGCCGATGGTGTGCTCGTCGACGTACGCCCGGTCGTGCCACCCGTGGTGAACGATCTGCCGGATCAGCCCGTTGACGAGGGCCACGTTGGTGCCGGGCCGCACGGCCAGGTGGAGGTCGGCCTCCCGGGCGACCGGTGTCTCCCGCGGATCGACCGCCAGCATCCTCGGCGGGTTGGGGCCGCGCCGCCGGTCCAGCATGCGCATCCAGAGCACCGTCTGCGTCTCGGCGACGTTGTGGCCCCACAGCGCGATCGCGTCGCAGAGGTCCACGTCGGTGTACGAGCCGGGCTGCCCGTCCGCACCGAAGCTGAGCTTGAGCGCCGCCGCCGCGGTGGCCGTGCAGAGCCGGGTGTTGCCGTCCATGTGCGGGGTGCCGATGCCGGCCTTGCCGATCACCCCGAGCGCGTAGTACTCCTCGAGGAAGAGCTGCCCGCTGGTGTAGAACCCGATCTTGCCCCAGCCGCCGGGCCCGTCCAGCAGCTGTCTCGACCGTTCGGCGACGCGTCCCATCGCGGTCTCCCAGTCGGTCTCCACGAGCCGGCCGCCCTCGCGCACCATCGGCCGGGTGAGCCGGTCCGGGCTGTTGTTGGCCTGCCAGCCGTACAGATCCTTCGGGTCGAGCCGGCCCCGGTTGACCCGATCGGCCGCGCGCCCCCGGACGCCGACGATCCGGCCACCCTTGACGGCGATGTCCATCGCGTCGCCGTTCGAGTGCAGGATCGACGCCGACGGCACCCACCGCTCCACGCCATCGGCCGTGACGTGCTCATCCACCCGGGCGGGCCATTCCTGCCCGGGCCCGTGGGGCGTGCGCTCGCCCCAGGGATCCGCAATGCGATCAACCATGAGGTGCCGCATACCCGGCCGGGCGCGGCGGTAGTCGTGGTGTCAGCCGGTCAGCGGCTCGAGTTGCGCCGGACGGCGGGGAGGCGGCTGGCGCGGATCGTGGCTCGGCGGGGGCCGATGACGGTGCCCTGGTCGTTGAACTCCAGGCCCTCGACCTCGTACCACACTTCGCCGTCCTGCTGGATGGGGGCGGAGGCCAGCACGCGGTCGATCCGGATGCGCAACGGGCCGCTGCCGTAGCGGTAGTCGGCCTCGGCGAACGTCCAGACCTGGCCGGTGGACGGGTCGTGGGTAGCCATCTCACCTCATCGATGTCTGGGGCGGTGATGCGCCCGGGTGCGGTGGTGCGAACTCATCATGGACCCATCCCAGGAAGACGCCAAGGGCAAATGCACGTGCATATGCAATCGCCCGACGGAAGATTGTCCGATTGTCTGCCTTGCATCGCCGAACGCGCCATGCATGCCGGGCGAGCGGCGTCTGCGCTGCTAAACCGGTTGACCACGGAAGTTGATGTAGGCGCCCGAACCCGATCAGCCGTGGTTGCTGGGCTTGCGGCCGGTCATCTGCTGCCAGAGCCAGCCGGCGGGCACCGTGCGGCCGCGCAGCACGTACTCGCTGACCACGTGGTTCGTCAGGGTGTCGAGCAGGTCGCGGCGGGCGCCGCGGCGACCGGCGAAGAGGATCTGGTCGCCGGCGGCGAGGCTCGTGTCGTCGGTGGGGCCGAGCGTCGACTCGTCGCCGCGGAGCAGGAGCAGGGGTACGGCGGCCACCCGCTCGTCGCGGTCGTGCGGGCAGCGCATCAGGTCGCCCAGCGGTGCCGCACCGCCGTTCAGCCAGCTCATCAGGGCCGGCGCCTCCCGCGGCGTCAGCGTGACCTTCCACAGGTTGTCGAGCTTGGTGCCGCAGTGCGCGCCGAGGGTGGCGATCGTGGCCGCCGCCCAGTCGTCGCCCCGCGCCGGCATCTCCTGGAGGAAACGCCAGGTCAGCGGGGTGCTCAGCTGGGCGTAGATCTCGCGGGCGGCCATCTCGCTCGGCACCAGCAGCCAGTCGACGTCCATCGTGGCGAACAGCGGCGCGTTGCGGGGGCGGTTCTGGCGGGCGCCGATGAACAGCGACGGGTTCTCCTTGCGGGCGGCCGCCACCAGGGACAGGTTCGTCGCGTCGTTGTGCGTGCCGGCCACGAAGCCGACCGCGTCGGCCAGCCGCGCCCGGGCCATGACCGACGGCTCCGACGCGTCCCCCACGATCACCTCGAGCCGGGCGGGGTCGTGGTCGTGGTCGCCGGCGCCGGGCGGGCCGAGCTCGACGACGGTCACCTGGAGGCCGTCCGCCAGCAGGTCGTCGACGAGCTTGTGGCCGAACCGCCCGTACCCGCAGACCACCCAGCGGCCCGAGGTGGGCGGGCGGCCCTTGTCCGGCAGGGTCGCGCCCTCGCCCTTGATCAGCCAGGACAGCAGCTGGAAGGACGACGGCTGGTGCAGCGCCAGCCGGATGTGGTCGCCGAAGCGGTCGAACGGGTTGACCACGGTCGGCGAGCCGAACGCGCGCATCCGGTGCTCGATCACCGGCGAGACCGTGCGGGCGATGACCGGCAGATTCGGCCGTACGAGGGCCGCGGTCATCGCCACCACCAGGTTGACCTCGTCGTTGTTGGTCAGCGCCACCACACCCTCGCACTGTGGGTGCTCGAGACCGGCCGCGCCCAGCATGTGCGGGTTGGCGCCGTCGGCGACCAGGCCCGGCACGTCCGCGTAGTAGGCGTCCAGGTCGAGCGAGTCGACGTGCTCGGGCGTGTTGTCGAGCACGACCAGCCGGCGGCCGAGCGAGTCGAGGGCCTGGCCGAGCAGCTGGCCGGTCTGCCCGTAGCCGACGATCAGCAGGAAGGGCTCCCGCATCCGCAGCACCTGGCGGGTGAAGCGGCGCAACGCGAGGGCTTCCCGAAAGGCCCTGTCGCGTACGAGGGTGAGCAGCGCACCGATCGCATAGGCCCAGCCGACGACGCTCAGGTAGATGGACGCGATCACCCACAGCCGCTGGGCGCCGGTGAACGCGTGCGGGATCTCCCCGTACCCGATCGTGGTGGCCGTGTAGCTCATGAAGTAGAACGCGTCGAAGAAGCCCATGCGGTCGGGCCGGCCCTGGTCGTCCTGGCCGGGCATGAGGGTCAGGCCGAGCACGCTGACCGCGAAGATGACGATGAGCACGATCAGCGGGGCGCGCATCCGGCGCAGGATCAGGAAGATCGTCGACGAGGGCTCGGTGGGCCGGGTGACGGTCGTCCTGCCGCGCGGGTCCCGTTGCTGGACCATCAGCGGCGGTTGAACGAGACGGTCTCGATCACCAGGAGGGCGACCGAGACCAGGTTGGCCAGCAGCGCGCCACCGGAGAGCGACACCACGCTCGCGGTCGCCTCGCCGGTCATGCCCGCGTCGGAGATCTGCGTCGCGTACACCCAGGCCAGCGTGGCGGCGATGAGCTGAAGGTCGGCGACCAGGCTGGTGGCCAGGTGGACCGCGCCGATCTGGGTGCGGTCGCCGAACTTGAGCACGGTCGCGATCAGGTTGACCACGACAGCGGCGAACAGCTCGTACTCGTTGTGCAACGCCGGGTCGGAGATGTCGCCGATGAAGAATCCGAAGTTGAGCGTCGCGGCGAGGAGCACGAAGAAGCCGAAGATCACCTTTTCGAGACTCACGGGATCAACCTAGCGGGACGAGGCGTCGTGCGCGCGGCGGACGTCGGTGCGCCGCCGGCGCTTCTCGGCGTACATGGCGGCGTCGGCGTGCTCCAGGGCGGCCGCGAAGCCGTCCTTGGGGGTGACGGCGTTCCAGCCGATGGAGGCGGCGACCCCGGCCCGCTCCAGCTCCCGGCGGACGCGCGTCAGCACCGCCTCGGCGTCGGCCTCGGTGCACTGGGGCAGCAGCACGCCGAACTCGTCGCCGCCGAGCCGGGCGACGACGTCGGTCTCCCGGACGGTGCGCGCCAGGGCGTCGGCCGCCGCCTTGAGGTACGCGTCGCCGGCGGCGTGCCCGCGCGTGTCGTTGATCTTCTTGAGCCGGTCCAGGTCGACCATGGCGATCACCGTGGGGTCGGCCAGCTGCTCGTACGACTTCTCGGCGCTCTCCAGCAGCCGCTGCCAGGCGCGGCGGTTGGGCAGGCCGGTCAGCGGGTCGGTGTCGGCGCTGACCTGTTCGCGCAGCAGGGCGCCGGTCGAGCGGTCCTGGGCGCGGTCGGCCGACAGCGCCGCGGTGAGCAGCTGCCCGAGCAGGGCGAGCAACGGCTCGGCGCCGGCCATCCGGGCGTCGCCGGTGTGGGTGCGGGGGTCCAGCCCGCAGATGGCGCCGAAGATCGAGCCGTCCGGCTCGGTGATGACCGCGCCGGCGTACGTGTTGATCTCGATGAGGTCGTTGACGCCGGCCGCCGCGTACAACGGCACGGATTGGGCGTCGAGAGCGACCGCCGGCGCCCGCTGGGCGGCCATGTGGACGCAGAAGCTGTCCTCCCAGGGGTGGCTGTCGCCCTGGTGCAGGCCGTAGCCGTTGCCCGCGTCGAGGTAGAGGTAGGTCTGCCGGCCGTTCTCGACCCGGGTCACCGCCCAGAAGGCCAGCGGCAGGTGCTCGTGCAGGTAGTCGAGCACGAGGTGGGCCGCGTGCGCGAAGGTGCCCGCCCGGGCCGGCAGGGGCGCGGCGGACGGGACGAAGGCCGCCGGTGCCGTCGCCGGCGGCGCGGGCTCGTCGCCGCGGGGCGTGACCGAGGCGTCCGCGGGCAGCGTGAAGGTGAAACGCGTGCCGGCGCCGACCGGGTTGCCGGCGGCGGCGATGCTGCCGCCGTGCCGTTCCACGATCCGCCGGCAGATGCCCAGGCCCAGGCCGGTGCCGCCGTAGCCGCCCCCGCGGTGGGCGCGGTGGAAGTTCTCGAAGACGCTCTCCTGCTGGTCGGCGGGGATGCCGATGCCGTTGTCGTCGAGCGTCACGGTGACCGTGTGCTCGTCGCGTGACGCCCGGATGCTGATCTCCGGCGGCACGCCGGGCGCCGTGTACTTGATCGAGTTGCTGATCAGGTTCTCCAGGAGCTGCCGTGCGAGGACCGGGTCGGCGTACGCGGTGCCGAGCTCGCCGATGTGGAACGCCGGCTGCGGCGCGCCCGTGCTCTGCGCCTGATCGATGCGGGCGATCGCGATGTCGTTGACCACCGCGCCGAGGTCGACGAGCGACGGCGCGATGGCCGCGTCGCGTGCCGTCGTGTACGCGAGCAGGTCGTTGATCATGTCGCGCATCCGGGCGGAGGCGCGGCGGATGCGGCGGATCCCGTCCTCGGCCTCGGCGGCGGCCGGGTGGCCGGGGAAGTCGGCGAAGGCCTCGTCCAGCGCCTCGCTCCAGCCGTCGATCGTGCTCAGCGGGTTGAGCAGGTCGTGCGCGACGACGCCGGCGAAGTTCGCGAGCTCGGTGCGGTGACGGCGCTCGGCGGTGACGTCGTGGAAGACCGTGACGGCGTAGCGGGTGCCCGCCGCGTCGGGCGGGATCGGGGTGGAGCTGACGCTCAGGATCCGGCCGTCCGGCAGGGCCGGGTTGCGGATCAGGATGTCGACGCTGCGGACCTCCGTACCGGCCAGCGCCTTGCGGAACGGCATGTCGTCGCGCCGCATGGGCGTGCCGTCCGGGTGGAACAGGCCGTAGTAGTCGGGGTCGCGCATCATGTCGGACGGGCTGACGATGCCGCCGGTCAGCCGCCGCACCGCGGGGTTGCGCAGCACGATGCGGCCGTTCCCGTCCATGACGGTCAGGCCCTCGGACATCGAGTCGACGATCGTGGTCATCAGCTTCGCCTGCGCCGCCGCGTCCTCCTTGGCGTCGCGCAGCTCGCGCAGGATGGTGTTGCGCTCGTCGCGGCCGAGCGCCAGGGACAGGCCCACGACGGCGATCATTCCGACGTACGCCTGCGACACCAGCGCCCGCGCGGCGTCGGAGTCGATCACGGCGAACGGCCCGGTGCCGGCCAGCGTCCAGAGCACGGCGATCGTGCCGAACGTGAGGTCGTGCAGGATCACGAAGCCGGTGTGCAGGCGGGAACCGGCCCAGACGGTCATCACGATCAGCGTGAAGGCCAGCGGGAGGCGGTTGTCGGTGCCGAAGATCGCCGTGTACGCGGCGATCGACAGCACGATCACCACGACGTACTCGAGGCGGGTGCGGGACGGCATCCTGGTCCAGATCCGCACCAGCGGCAGCGCGCGCCGTCGGTGCAGCAGATAGCCGATGCGCAGGCCCGCGGCGCCGATCAGCAGGATGCTCACGGTGTTGCGGGTGAGCCAGACGGCGGCGGCCGGCACCGAGTAGGCGTCGTTGACCGCCCACAGCCCGGTGGGCCCGATCAGCGCCCCCACGGTCGTCGCGACCAGCGCCGCGCCGATCAGCCGCCACAGCTCCTGCGCCCGGGCGAGCGGCTTTGTCCCGCCGCCGCCCCACAGCTGGGGCAGCCAGCGGCGGAAGAGCAGGGCGAACGTCCACGCCTGCACGAGGTTGGCCACCACGAACCACGGGGTGAGGCCGGCCGGCGCGCCGGTGACGATGTTCACGGCCACGGTGATGCCGGCGAGCGCGAGCGCGTCGAGCCATCGCCAGCGGGAGCCGTACTGCGCCAGGAACCAGATCGCCGAGACGCCGGCGGCGGGCCAGACCATGCTCAGGTTGGTCTCGTCCATGACCGTCAGGCGGCCCGCATAGGTGGCCAGCGTGTAGAGGGCGGCGAACACGACGGTGCGCAGCAGGGACGTGCGCAGCGTCATGCCCGCACGCAGCTTCGTCATCAGCGCACCGCCCCTTCCTCAGGTCCTATCGGCCCGACGCCGGATTCGATGAGCCGCTGCGGTAGGTGCGTTCTGTGCTACACCGCGTGCATCACGTCCTAGCGGCCGTTCCCGGCCGCGACACAGGATGTGATCAGGACGGAAACACTCCCGAAACATCCTTCCGTGGCACTCCTGTGCCCATGGTCCATCGACAGGAGTAAATATGAAACGTATCAAGCTCGGGGCGGCACTGCTCGCCCTGCTCGCGCCGTTCGTCACCCCGGTCGCCGCGCAGGCCGCGGTGGACTGCTCGACGGTTCCCTGGATGAACAAGCGGAAGTCGGCGGAACAGCGGGCGGCGGCCCTGCTCGCGGCCAGCAGTCAGCACCAGAAGTACCGGTGGCTGGTGGAGCAGCCGGCGAACAGCCCCACGCAGACCGCATGGCAGGGCGGGGTCGTCTATCCCGTTCAGGTGCCGTGCACGCCGACCGTGGTCTATTCCGACGGGCCGGACGGGGTGCGGTTCACACCCGGGGTCACGGCGTTCCCGGCAACCATCGCGCAGGCGGCGACCTGGAACGAAGCGCTCGCGTACGCCAAGGGAAAGGCGCAGGCGGTGGAGGCGTACGACAAACGCAAGAACGTGTTGCTCGCGCCGGGACTGGCCGGCGGGCGGACGCCGCTGTCCGGGCGCACCCCGGAATATCTCGGTGAGGATCCGCTGCTCACCGGCCTGATCGCGGCGGCCGGATCGCGGGGCATCGAACAGGACGACCGGGTGCTGGCGACACTGAAGCACTACGTCGCCAACGAGCAGGAAGTGGACCGGCAGACCAGCTCGTCGAACGCGTCCGAGCGGACCCTGCGCGAGATCTACGATCTGCCGTTCGAGATCGCGATCGACCGGGGCGCGCCGGAGAGCGTCATGTGCTCGTACAACCAGATCAACGGCACCTACGCCTGTGAGAATCCACGCCTGGACGACGTGCTGAAGGGCGACATCGGCTTCGACGGCTATGTGATGAGCGATTTCGGGTCGGTGCACTCGACGGCGGCCAGCCTGGCGAACGGGCTCGATCAGGAACTGAACCGGCCGATCTGGTACACCCCGGCCCGCCTCGACGCGGCCCTGGCGGCCGGCGAGATCACGCAGAGGCAGATCGACGCGGCGGCGTTCCGAGTCGTCCGCTCGTACATCCGTGGGGGTCTTTTCGACAATCCGCTGCCTGCGGAAGCGGTCGCGGACGCGTCGACGCCCGCGCACAAGGCGATCGCCCGCAGCACCGCCGAACAGGGCTCGGTGCTGCTGAAGAACGAGGGGCTGCTGCCGTTGTCGCCGCGCAAGGGTGACGAGATAGCGGTGATCGGGGCGACGGCGTCCTCGACGCCGACGGACGGCATCAGCGCGCAGTCGGTCTGCTCGTTGCCCTGGCGTTTCGGCAATCCGACGACGCTGCCATGCGAGGATCTGGTCTCGCCGGAATCCGCGCTGCGCGACCGGGCGGCCCGTGCCGGCGCCTCCGTCACGTTCGACAACGGCAGCGACATCGCGGCGGCAGCGGCGGCCGCGGCCCGGTCCGACGTGGCGATCGTCTTCGGGTATGCCCGCATGGGTGAGTTCAACGACCTCACGGACCTGCGGCTCCAGGGCAACGGCGACGCGCTGATCTCGGCGGTGGCGGCGGCCAACCCGCGCACGGTCGTGGTGCTCCAGACCGGCAGCGCGGTGGAGATGCCCTGGCTGTCGCGGGTGCCGGCGGTCCTGGAGAACTGGTACGGCGGCGAGCAGATGGGCCCGGCGATCGCGTCGCTGCTGTTCGGCGACACCAGCCCGTCCGGCAAGCTGCCGATGACCTTCCCGCGGTCGCTCGCGGACACGCCGACGGCGGGGAGCGCGGCGCGATACCCCGGTGTGGTCGACGCGTCGGGCATCCGGCAGGTCGACTACAGCGAGGGCCTGAAGGTCGGCTACCGCTGGTATCAGAGCGAAGGCATCGAGCCGTTGTTCCCGTTCGGCCACGGGCTGTCGTACACGACGTTCGCCTACTCGTCCCCGCGGGTCAGCGGCGACGGCCGCCGGTCCTTGACGATCAGCTTCGATCTGAAGAACACCGGCAAGCGCACGGGTACGGAGGTGGCGCAGGCGTACGTCACCCTGCCCGCCGCCACGGGCGAGCCGCCGTCCCGCCTGGTCGGCTGGCAGCGCGTCACGCTCGCACCCGGACAGCGGCGCACGATCGAGATCACCCTGACCCGGTCCGACCTCGCCGGCCTGCACCTGCTGGAGTATTGGGACCCGGCCCGCGCGAAGTGGGCGACGGCGCGCGGCGTCTACGGCGCCGGGGTCGGCGGCTCGTCGGAGCCGTCGGTGCGCACGTCGTTCCGCGTCCGCTGATTCTTGTCGTACCGCTCGTCTAACGTGCCGGGGCATGGCAACCCTGCGCACCGAGGACTGGGACGCCGGCGTGGGCTCGCGCTCGACCCACGCCGGCGACACCTTCGTCGACCTGGACCTGTGTGAGACCACTCTGGAGGGCGTCGAGTTCGACAGATGCACGTTCCGCAACGCCCGCTTCAACTGCGCCGAGATGACCGACGTCGCCTTCCTCAACTGCACGTTCGTGGCGTGCAACTTCTTCGACGCCACGCTGACCAGCTGCAAGATGGTGGGCAGCTCCTTCGAGCGCTGCTCCTTCGACCTGCTGACGGCCGACGGCGGCGACTGGTCCTTCACGACCCTGCGCGCGGCCGACCTCTCCAGCGCCACCCTCACCGGGCTGCGCCTGCGCGAGGCCGACCTGTCCGGCGCCCGCTGCCAGGGGGCCACCCTCACGGGCGCCGACCTCTCCGGCGCCCAGCTCCACCAGGCCGACCTGACCCGCTGCGACCTGCGAGGCAGCGACCTGACCGCCCTCGACCCGGCGGCCACCGCCGTCCGCCAGGCCATCATCACACCCGACCAGGCGGTGGTGGTCGCGATGGCGCTGGGGATGGACGTGCGCCCGGCCTGAGCTTGCCGGTCGCGTGACGAGGGCTACGTGGCGGTGTTGATGAAGTCGACGGCCGCGAGGGTGCCCGCCGCCCACAGGTGCAGGCTGCCGCCGATGGCCAAGCGCCCGGCGGAGCCCGCGCTGGCGAAGGCGTTGCCGATGCCGTCCGCCGCCTGGACCGCGGCCTCGGCCGCGTGTTCCATGTCTTTCTCGTCGTCCACGTCCGCCGGCTGGGCCGCTTGCGGGGCCGACCGCGTGACGAGGCCGGCGGCGGCCACCGCCGCGGCGCATCCCAGGAAGAGCAGGCCCACCGCGGCGACGACCACGGTCATCAAGCGGAGCAGGGTCCACTGCGTCACGATCCACAGCGTCGCGCCGGCGAACAGCAGCACGGCGCCGGCGGCGACGAGCGCGACCACTGCCGCGACCGCCACGGCGGACACCGGAACCGGGCTTCTCATGGCACCGAGCAGCCCGGCGGAAGCTGCGTGAAGATCTGCTGGACGAACCCGTTCGCCGACGTGGCCCCGAGGTAGTGGCCGACGAGTCGTCCCTGGGAGTCCACGACCGCGGAACCGGAGTCGCCGGCCCTGCCGATCTGCTTCTCGGTCATGTAGACGTCACCCCACAAACCGGTCCGGTTGTTGACCCGCACCCACGTGCACAGCGCTCGGTAGCGCTCGCCCGGACGTCCCCGCCCGGAGCCTCCGAGCCGGCGCAGCTGCTCGTCGGGCCCGGCAACGGTGGGCGCCCCGATCCGCTGATCCTTCGTCGCCTGCTGCGGCAACTCCACCACGGCCACGTCGGCGAGCGGTTCCCGCCTCGTCGTGGTGCCGGCATGGGAGGCGAACACAACCGGAGCGCACGCGCCCGTCGCGTCGCACGCCTGGTGCCCGTCGCGTCGGTGCACCTGGCTTGTCGCGTTGGGCGATGTGACGTGCCCGGCGGTCAGGATGCCCGGTGCGCCGTTCATCGTCACCCGGGCGCCGAAGACGCCCCGCAGCCCGCCCGCGACGGCCTTGCCCGTCTCCTCGAAGTGCTCACGCGGCATGTCGGCGGACACGGCGACGAGATCCTGGGCCGGCGCGGCGCCACCCGTCATGGCCCGCAGGTGGGCGAGGAGAAGCGGATGGTCCAGGGCCCACACCACGGAGCCGGTTTCCTCCCCATCGAGCAGCGACGGATCGGCCAGCACGAGGGGATGCGTGCCGCCGCCCGGAATCGGCGAGACCTCCTGCGACAACCAGACGCCCGCCCCGTAGATCCGGACGTCGGACGCGCCCTGGTCGAGGTGCTCGGCGACCCCACCCCGAAGGCAGCCGGAGAACGCGGCCAGCTCCGCGGCGCGGGTGCGGTCCTGTGCCCTGAGCATCTCCGCCAGCGGCAGCGACGTGAACATGGTGTCAGCGTGCGCGCCGCCGACGGATGAACACCAGGCCCGAACGGCTGGTGAACGTCGCTGGTCCCCTCCCGCGCCCAGGGAATCGGCGCCCGCGTGCCGCCCTACGCCATCACCGAGTGAGCGCATTGACAGGCATCGTTCGACGGCCCAGTATTGGGAGCGCTCCCAATGCTCGGTCTTGGCGGAGGCTGATGTGCTGTTCTCTTTGGCTCGGCGTGGGTTGGCCGTCGCCGCGGTGATGGTCGCGGCCGGCGCGGTCGCCGTGGCGCCGGGCGGTGCGCAGGCCGCCGCTGGAATGGCCGCGCCGGCTGCCGGCGTGGCCACACGCGTCGATGTCGATGTGCGGGCGGGGCTTGCCGCGGTCGGCGATGTGGCGCTCGGTGTCAACCACGCGATCTGGGACTCGCAGCTCGGCACGCCGGAGGTGGCCGATCTGCTCAACGACGCCGGCGTGCGGATGGTGCGTTACCCGGGCGGGTCGTACGCGGACATCTACCACTGGCGCGACCACACCGCGCCCGGCGGCTACGTCGCGCCGGGGACGGACTTCGACACGTTCATGGCGGGCGCGCGGCGGACCGGGGCCGAGCCGATGATCATCGCGAACTACGGGACGGGTACGGCGCAGGAGGCCGCCGACTGGGTGCGTTACGCCAACGTCGAGAAGGGCTACGGCGCGACGTACTGGACGATCGGCAACGAGAACTACGGCAACGGGCACTACGGGTCGGCGTGGGAGGCGGACAACCACGCGGACAAGAGCCCCAAGGAGTATGCGGCACACGTCGTCGCGTACGCGCAAGCCATGAAGGCTGTCGACCCGTCGATCAAGGTGGGTGCCGTGCTCACCATGCCGGGCAACTGGCCGGACGGCATCGTCGGCTCCGGCGATCAGGGCAGCTGGAACCAGGAGGTCCTGACGCGGGCCGGCGCGGCCATCGACTTCGTCGACGTGCACTGGTATCCGGGCGGCAGCACGCCGGCGGAGGCGCTCACCAAGACGGCGCACATCCAGGACGCGGTCTCCCTGCTGCGAGATCAGATCAGCCGGTACGTGGGGGAGCGCGCCGACCGCATCCAGATCAGCATGACCGAGACCAACGTCGACGTGGGGCGCAACACGCAGCCGGGCGCGCTCTTCCTCGCGGACGTCTACAGCGGCTTGCTCGCCCAGGGCGTCTTCACCGTGCACTGGTGGAACGTCCACAACGGCCTCGGCACGGTCTCCACCGTGGCCGGGCGCACCGACTACGGCGATTACGGCCTGCTCTCCAGCGGCAACTGCACGGCCGACAACTCGGTCTGCCAGCCGCCGCTGAACACGCCATTCGCGCCTTATCACGCGCTGTCGCTGATGGGCGACTTCGCCAAGCCGGGTGACCGTTTCGTCGGTACGGGCAGTGACAACGCCCTCGTCAGCACGCACGCGGTGCGACGCGCCAACGGTGACCTGGCCGTCCTGCTGATCAACAAGGACCCGGACGCGGAGCACACGGTCGCGCTGAACTACCACGGCTTCGCCCCCGCGTCGGCAGCACCGGCGGTCACCACGTTCACCAACGGCGCCGACGGCGTGGCGACGGGCACGGGCAGCACGGCAACGGCGCAGACCCTCCCGCCGTACGCCATCAAGCTGGTCACCCTGCACCCGGCAACCACCGGCGCTGTGGCGCCGAAGGCACCCGCCCAGCCCACCGCGACCGCCACGGACCGCACCGCCACGATCTCCTGGCCCGCCACGGCCGCCAGCGTGAAGTACGAGGTGTACCGGCAGAACGGCGGCATCAGCGAGCTGCTCGGCGAAACCACCGGCACGTCGCTGACGGTCCGCAACCTCGACCCGGGCCGCCGTTACACGCTGAACGTGCTCGCCCGTGACACTGCCGGGCGCCTCTCCGCCGCGTCACCGCCGGTGACGTTCACGACGGGCACGCCGGCGAACGCGAGCTGCACGGTCAGCTTCCGCGACACCAACGACTGGGGCAACGGCTTCGTGGGCTCCGTCGACATCACCAACAACGGGGTGAACGCCGTCAACGGCTGGACGCTGGCCTTCACCTGGCCCACCACATGGCAGAGCGTCAGCAGCGGCTGGAACGCGACATGGACCCAGGAGTCCCGCACCGTCCGCGTGACGAGCGACGCCGGCCTGGCACCGGGCGCGTCGACGAATGCCGGCTTCGTCGGCTCCTACAGCGGCCCCAACGTCCTGCCGACCGTCTTCACCCTGAACGGAACGGTCTGCACCAGCGCTTGAGCATCGATCTCGTCCGGGCGGCGTGCGGTTTGCGTAAGCGTTCGAGCGCGGTCTCGTCCGGGCGGCGTGCGGTTGCGCAAACGCCTGAGCGCGGTCTCGCCCAAGCGACGCGCGGTCTGCGTAAGCTCCCGACACGGTCCCGCCCCCGCGGGGCCAGGGCGACGAATTCGCCCGAGCAATGAACCTGCCCGAGCGACGAACCCACCCGGGTGGCGCGCCCGCTCGGGCGGAGGCTAGACACCTTTCGGGGTTGGGGTCTGGCCGGGGTTGGTGGGGATAGACCCGTTCCGGTGAGGTAGCCGTCGAGCAGCGCGGGGCGGTATTGCTGGCGTTTGAGGCGGTTCTTCACCGCGGTGAGCAGGTCCGCGCCGGTGCGCAGGCAGTGGTTGGCCAGGCTGCGTTTCATCGTCGACCAGACCTTCTCGGCCGGGTTGAGCTCGGACACCCGGGCGCTGCTCTTCGCGGTCACCTTCACCACCGGCGTCACACCCCGCGGCGCCCAGGTGGTGGCCTTGGACGCTCTTAACGTCTGCCCGCATTCGTCAGCGAAACAGATCCATGCCCCGGTACGGGCGGCGACTCTTTTAGCGACGGCCACTGATACCGCCGCCAATGCTCGATCGCCGCCTCGTCACGCTCGATTCCGCGATGGATCGGCATCTGCACGCAGTAGCCAAGCCGGCGCATCGCCTGCCACGCCGTGGTGATACCGACTTTCACATGGAACATGGTCGCGATCAGCGCGACAACCCGCGCGAGGGTCCACCGCTGATCATCGCCGTACCCGGCCGCGGCCGGGCCCTGTTCGAGACGTTCGGACAACCGGGCCAACTGCACGTCCGGCAGTTTCGGGTCCGGACCCGACGCGCCCTTAGACACCAGACCCGCAGCACCCACGCACGCCGCCACTGATACGCCGACTTCGCCGACACCTGCAACCGCGCCGCGACCTCGACCGCCCGCAACCCCTGCGCGAACAACTCCGCCGCGCTCTGCCGGACCTGCTCCCGCCGTGCCCGTTCCGCCTGATCAACACCACCACCATCGCCGTACCGCATACACCCAGAACAACCGAAAACACCCAACGACGTCGATCCCCCAGAAGACTCACAAAGGACTCGAACGAGACCTCCACCCCGAAAGGGGTCTAGCTGGGGCGACGGCGCTCCAAGGGGCAAGAGCGGCTGCGGCGGCGGATCGGTGCGCGTTGTCCGTGGCGGAAGCCGCGGGGAAGAGGTGGGTGGGCAGTGCGGATTACCTGATCGGTCTAGCCTGCGTTTGTGGACATCTCTGGATTGGCGCTCCGGACGCAGGCGGCGTGGTTTCGCGCCTTGGCCGCCGGCGGCTTCGCGCAGACCAGCGTCGGGGATGGGTTCGCGGTGTCGACGGGCCTGCACTCCAACAGCGAGAACGGCGCCGTCATCGACCCGTCGGTTGCCGGCTCCGACGAGCTGGACGCGCTGCTCGACTGGCTGCGCGAGAAGGCCGTGCCCGCCTCGGTGCTCGTCACCGGCCCGCCGGGTCCGGAGGCGACCGCCCGGCTGATCGACCGAGGACTGAAACCGGAGCGCACCGGGCACAACATGGGCCGCCCTCTGGCCGGCCTCGACCACGACGTCGCGCCGGCGTGGCAGATCAGCGAGGTGACCGACGTCCAGGCGCTGCGGGAGAACCAGCGCGTGTACGCCGACGACGGCTGGTGGGGCGAACCCGGCGAACTCGACCGCCGCGTCGACGTCGCCGCCCGCCTCGGCTTCGGGCCCGGCAGTCCGATCCGGCACTGGACCGCCCACCATCAGGGTGTTCCGGTCGGAGCCGCGACCTCGTTCCAGTTCGAGGACGCCGTGTGGCTCGTCCACTGTTGCGTCACCACAGGCCGGCGCCGCCACGGCATCGGCACCGCGCTCACCCGCGTCCGGCTCGCGGCCGCCGCTCGCCAGGGTGCCGTCCAGGCCGTCGCCTTCCCTTCACCGGACGGCTACCACCTGCACCACGCCCTCGGGTTCGAGCTGGCGCCGGTCCACCCGGACCGCTGCTTCTACTTGCAATAGCGCAGAGGCTCATTCGTCACCAGGCACGCGTCACCGGTTGCCGGACCGGCGGCCGGCGGTGTGCAGGACGTGCAGGGCGTCGGCGGTGACCCAGGGGTTGGGGCGGCGTGTGCTGGTGCCGCCCCAGTCGACCGGGTCGGGTGTCGTGGTGGTGTAGTAGCGGGCGTGTGCCGGCCAACCGCCGTCGACTTGCAGGGACTCGAGCAGGTCGAGGGCGTCGGCGCAGCGGGGGTCGCCGAGCAGGCCGAGATCGGCGAGGGCCTTCAGGCCGCCCAGGATGTCGTAATGCCAGTAGAGCGGGTAGTGCAGCTTGGTGAACTCCGGATGGATCAGCGAGCCGTCGCTGACCCGGAAGGCCAGCCGGCGGGTCAGGAAGACCTCGGCGGCCCGCTTCGCCTCGGTGATCAGGCCGTGGGCTGCCAGGCCGCGCATCGGCAGCAGGGTCTCGCAGAACGACGACGTGTCCGCCGCGGGGTTCTTGTCGCAGTTCCATCCGCCGTCGGGCCACTGCCAGTGGAGCAGGCGCTCGGCGAGGGCGTCGCAGCGTTCGTCGGCCAGGCCGAGCCGGGTCAGGTACCAGAGGGCGTTGCCCTGCTGGGAGGCGTGGCATCGGTGGCGGCCCCGCACGACGGGCATGCCGCGCCGGCCGTAGGCCGTGGACTTCGAGGAGGCTTCGAACTCCACGTAGTACGCGTCGTCGAGCCAGGCGGCCAGAACCCGCTCGCGCAGCGGATGCAGGGCGGGGTCACCGGGCGGGTAGCCGAGGTCGGCCAGCGCCGCGAGGGCCCAGTGGGCGCCCTGCCACTTGGCGTAGACGCCGGGTGCGGCGGCCGCGTCGAGAATGGCGCGGACCCGCGCTGAGGAACGGATGTCGTCGGGTGCGACGGCCTCGCCCATCTTCCACCGCAGCGAAGGCTCCCTCTCCGAGGGCCACGCGGAGAGTCTCGTGCGCGGGGAGGGGGTGGGCTCCATCCACGCAGGCTAGTCCCGGCCGAAGGCGTCCGGCGCCACCGGCACGAACGAGCTCTGATAGCGCCGATGCGGCGCGGACGCCCGCCGGCATTGTCCGGGATGCACCCTAAGAGTTCGCCGCGGGGAACGGCGCGCGGTCCTGCTCGCAGACCGTGCCCTTCGGCGGCACGGTGCCGGCGATCAGGTACTTCGTGTACCAGTCGGTGACGCACGCGCTGAAGCTGCTCGTGTGGCCGAAGCCGGTCATCGTGAGCAGGCGGGCGTTGCCCAGCTCGCGCTCCATCCGGCGGGCGAAGTCGTAGCGGGTCGCCGGGTCGTACGTCGGGTTGACCAGCAGGACCGTCGCCGACGTCTTGCGGTCCCACGGGCCGGCGTAGCGCTCGGTGACGCGCGGCCAGTTGGCGCAGCCGACCTCACCGAACGCCTCCGCGCGCCCGAAGGTGGGATGCGCGGCCTCGAAGACCTTGGCGAAGCCGGGGTAGAGCGCCGGGTTGCGCGGCAGCGGAGCGTCGGCGCAGTTCACGGCGAAGAAGGCGTCGTTGCCGGTGTACGAGTACGCGTCCGGCATGCCACCGCGGGCGGGCACCGCCTTCAGATCCCTGGTGGGGGCCTTGAGGACCGCGGGCGCCCCGGTGATGGTGTCGTACGCGAGCCGCAGCACCTCGGCAGCCTCGGGGAACGCCGCGACGTCGTACATGGTCGACGAGACGAAGCTGGTGAGGTCGTCGATGGTGACCACGCCGTAGCCGGGGAGCGTGACCGGGCCCTGCCGGAAGCGGAGCCGCACCTTCTCGTACTTCGCCCGGGCGTCGCCGGAGAGCGCGCAGGCGGGACCGGCCGCGTCGCAGGCGCGCAGGAACCCGTCGAGCGCCAGCTCGAAGCCGCCGGCCCGGTCGAACTTGTTGGCCAGCCGGCGGTTGGCGCGCTGGTCCGGGTCGACGTTGCCGTCGAGCACGACCGCGCGCACCTTGCCCGGGAAGAGGTTCACGTAGGTGGCGCCGAGGTGCGTGCCGTACGAGTAGCCGATGTACGACAGCTTGGCGTCGCCGACGCGCCGGCGCAGCAGGTCGAGGTCCTTCGCCACGTTGAGCGTGCTCATGTGCTCGAGCAGCGGGCCGGCGTTGCGCTTGCAGCCCTCCGTGTACGCGTAGTTGGCGCGCAGCGTGCTCGCGATGTCCTGTTTGCTCAGCGGCACGTACTTCATCTGCGCCAGGAGAGCCTCGGCCTCGGCGTCGGTGGCGAAGCACTGCAACGGGTCGCTCGCCCCGATGCCGCGCGGGTCGAAGCCGACGATGTCGAAGCGGGCGAGCACGTCGGCCGAGACGAGCTGGCCGGCGATCGTGGCCATGAAGCGGCCGGCGCCGCCGGGGCCGCCCGGGTTGACGAAGATGGTGCCGATGCGCTGGGCGGGGTCGCCGGCCGGGCGGCGGGCGAGCGCGATCGTGGTGGTGGGGCCGCCGGGCCGGTCGTGGTCGAGCGGCACCTCGGTGGTCGCGCACTGATAGCCGGCGAGGTCCTCCTCGGTGCAGGCGGACCAGCTGAGTGAGGGCGCGGCCGCCGGGGCGGCGACGGCGGGCAGGGGAGCGGCGATGACGGCGGACAGGGTGGCGAGCGCAATGCCGGCTCGGACGGCGACCTTGCGACGCGTCGGAGTCGAAACGGACATGTCGTCCTCCGGGGTCGGAAACAGGTTCAGCCATCGTTCCATGACATCGAGCTTGATCGTTGTCCGGTCGGCGACGTGACGCCCGTCTCGGGGCCGGTTCAGGGCCGCTCCGCGGGGGTAGTTTCGACCTCGTACTGATCAAGATCAAGATCAAGCAGGAGGTACGTCATGAGCGACGCCGAGAAGCGTGAAGAGCTCGAGGAGCTGGCCAAGGAGCGCGTCGAGGAGCTGCCGGGCGAGACCGCGCTGGGCCACCGTGACCCGGAGGCCGGCGGCGAGGGCGAGCCGCAGGACTTCCACGGCAACAGCGACGTGAAGCTCCCCTGAACTGCGCGAGAGGGGCCCGGCTGTGCTCGGCCGGGCTCTTTTTTGTTGCGGCCGGGTTGCCTCAAGGTGGCATGCGGTGCGACCGATAGACCCGGCATGGCTTCGCGGCACCCCGGCCCCGCAGTGGGCGGCTCGGACAGGCTGACCGACCCGGCACGGCTCCGCGCGCTGCGGGCCACCGGGCTGATGAACGGCCCGTCGCACGGCACCCCCGTGCTCGATCGGCTCACCCGGCTGGCCGCGCGCCTGGCCGGTGCCCCGGTCGCCGCGATCTCGCTGATCGGCGACAGCCGCCAGGTCTTCCTGAGCACGGTGGGCGTGCCCACGCGGGAAAGCGAACTCGGCCCGGCGGGCGTGCCCACGCGGGAAAGCGAGCTCGGCCCGGCGGGTGTGCCCGCACAGCGGGCCGTGGGCGAGCGGCGCGACGAGCGGCCGGACAGCCCGCTGGCGCACGCACCCTGCCGGCACGTGGTGGAGTCGGACGCGCCGCTCATCGTCACCGACGCCCGGTCGGACGGCCGCGTCCGCGACCGCGCCGCGGTCACCGAGCTGGGCGTTGCCGCGTACGCGGGCTTCCCGCTGCGGTCGCCGCGCGGCGAGACGCTCGGCGCCTTCTGCGTCGTCGACGTCGTTCCCCGCGAGTGGACGGCCGACGAGCTGTCGACCCTCGAGGACCTGGCCGCGGCCGCCGAGTGCGAGCTGGCCGCCCGGCTGGCGGAGACCGAGAACCGCGCCCGCGAGGCCCGTGCCCAGGCGCGGCTGGACACCGCCGGCGCCGTGAGCGCGGACCGCGTCGAGGCCCGCTTCCGCTCGATGGTCGAGTCGTCGCCGATCGGCGTGGCCCTGGTCGGGCTCGACGGCTCGTGGCTGCGCGTCAACAACGCCGTCGCGGCGATCACCGGCTACGAGCCGGACGAGCTGCTCGCCGGCAACTACCACTCGATCATCCATCCGGCCGATTTGGACGCGACGCTCGACATGGTCACCCGGATGATCGCCGGGGAGGCGCACAGCATCCGCCTGCAGAAGCGCTACATCCGCAAGGACGGGTCGTGGGTGTGGTGCATGCTCTCGGCCGTGCTGCTGCGCGACGACGACGGCCGCCCGCTGCACTTCCTGCTGCAGATGGTCGACATCGACGTGGAGCGGCGCAGCCAGGACCAGGCCGACGCGCAGGCGGCGCGCGAGACGTACCGCCTGCGCACCACGATCAGCATCCAGCGCGAGGTGGCCGCGGCCGCCTCCGACCGGGGCAAGGCCCTGCGCCTGCTCGCCGAGCGCACCCTGACGGCGATCGCCGGTGACGGCTGCGTGGTCGGGCTCGTCGACGGCACGGTGCTGCGCGACGCCGCCGGGGCGGGCTCGCTGGCGAACCGGGAGCTCTTCGCGGCGCCGATCGACGGGTCGCTGGCCGGCCTGGTCGTCCGGACGCGCAAGACCCTGCGGTCCGACGACACCGCTACCGATCCGCGGGTGCAGCGGGAGATGTGCCAGGAGCTCGGGATGCGCTCGCTGGTCAGCGCGCCGTTGCTGGTCGACGGCGAGCCGCTGGGCGTCCTCACGGTCTCCAGCGGGCGGCCGTACGCCTTCGACGACGCCGACGCGCAGCAGCTGACCCTGCTCGCCGACGCGCTCGCCGGTGTGCTGCGGCACGCCGAGGCGGTGGCCCTGCTCCAGCACAGCGAGGCGCGCTTCCGCTCGGCGTTCGACAACAGCCCGCTCGGCATGCTGCTGATCAGCCTGATGCCGGAGAGCCTCGGCACCGTGCTCCAGGCCAACTCCGCCATGGCGGCCATCACCGGCTATTCCGCCGTCGAGCTCACCGGCCGGCTGGTGCACCACCTGCACCACCCGGCGAGCCACGCCGAGACCGACCGTCACCTGCTGGAGCTCAGCGGCGGCGACGCCGACACGGTCAAGGTCTCCGAGCGCTACCGGCACGCCGGCGGCCACACCGTCTGGGTGCAGATCCACGGCACGGTGGTACGGGACGAGGCCGGCCGCCCGCTCTACCTGGTCACGCAGGTGCAGGACGTGACCGCGCGCCGGGCGATCGACGAGCAGCTCCGCCAGCGTGCCCAGCTGCTCGACCTCACCCAGGACGCGGTCATCGTGCGCGACCTGACCGGGCACGTCCTCTACTGGAACCCGGCCGCGGAGCGCGTCTACGGCTGGCCGGCGGAGACCGCGATCGGCCAGGTGCTGGACCGCCTGCTCGGCACCGAGTGGACGGGCGGGGAGAACCGCGAGTCGGTCACCGAGACGCTGCTGCGCGACGGGCTGTGGGCCGGCACGATCGAGCACCGGCGCGCCGACGGCCGCCGGCTGACGGTGCTGTCCCGCAAGGCCGTGCAGTACGACTCGGAGGGCAACCCGGTCGCCATCCTCTCGCTCAACACCGATATCACGGCGAGCCGCGAGGCCGAGCGGGCCCGCGACGCCGCGATCGCCGACCTGGCCGAGCGCAACCAGCAGCTGGAGGCAGCCAACCAGCTCAAGCAGGACCTGATCGGCATGCTCGGCCACGAGATCGGCAACCCGCTGTCGTCGATCCTGGGCTACACCGAGACGCTCACCGACGCCTGGGACGTGCTGCCCGCCGAGCGCCAGCGCGCGATGCTGCAGGCCGTCGACCGCAACGCCCACCTGCTCGACGGCATCGTCCGGGAGGTGCTGGCGATGGTGACCGTCGACGCCGGCAAGCTGACCGCGGCTCCCGAGCCGGTCGACGTCCGCTCGCACCTGGAGGCGGTGCTCACCGCGCCCGATCCCGGGGTGCGCGCCATGGACCGCTTCGGGGTGTCGAGCCGGGCCCGGGTGCGCCTGGAGTGCCCCGAGGGGCTGGTCGCGTCGGTGCAGCCGGGCCATCTCAGCCAGATGCTGACCAACCTGATCTCGAACGCCGCGAAGTACGGCGGCGGCGCCACCGCGCTGACCGCCGAGGCCCGGGGCTCGACGGCCCGCATCGTGGTGCACGACAACGGGCCCGGCGTGCCGGAGGAGCTGCGGCCCCACCTGTTCAGCCGCTTCGCCCGCGCCGAGTGCACCGCCCGCACGGTCAAGGGCACCGGCCTGGGCCTCTACATCGTCCGGGAGCTGGCCCGCGCCAACGGCGGCGACCTCGGCTACGAGCCGGCCCCGCAGGGCGGTTCGCTGTTTGTCATCACGCTACCCCTGGACGCAACCAGTCGGTTGCTATAACGTCTATAGCAACCAACTGGTTGCTATAGGAGGCGACGATGGCATTCCCCGATCGGATCGAGCGCACCCTCGAGCTGGCCCAGCCCGTCCCGCGGGTGTGGGAGGCGCTGACCACCGCCCAGGGCCTGGGCACCTGGTTCGGCAACAGCGCCGAGGTCGACCTGCGCGTCGGCGGGCTCATCAAGCTCGCCTGGTCGAGCGGCGACGCGGCCACGCTCACCATCGAGCGGCTCGAGCCGCCGCACGTGCTCGGCTACACGTGGTCCATCTACGGCCTGCCCGAGGGCGACCCGCGGCGCACCTATGTGGAGTTCACCCTCGAGGCCGCGGGCGACGGCACCACGCTGACCATGGTGGAGAGCGGCTTCGCCCAGCTGCCCGGCGACGCGCACAAGACGGCGTTCGACGGCAACACCGGCGGCTGGACGAGCGAGCTGGGCGAGCTGGTCGCGTACCTCGATGGCCGCCTCTGACCCGGAGGCGGTCGCGCAGGAGGTCTTCACCGCACTGGCCGACCCGACCCGCCGCGAGATCGTCGCGGCGCTGGCCGCCGGCGGCCCCGCCACCGCGACCGACCTGGCCGCCCGCCTGCCGATCAGCCGGCAGGCCATCGCCAAGCACCTCACCCTGCTCGCCGAGGCCGAACTGGTCATCGCCGAGCCGGGTGAGCGGCGGCGCGTCCGATACCGCGTCAACTCCGCACCGATGAAGGTGGCCCAGCAGTTCCTCGCCGCGCTCGCCCGCGACTGGGACGGCCCGCTGGCCACCCTGAAGGAGACCCTGCGATGAACCCCGAGATCGTCTCACGCGAACAGTGGCTCGCCGCGCGCCTGGAGCTGCTGGCCCGCGAGAAGGAGCTCACCAAGGCCCGCGACCGCCTCAACGCCGACCGCCGCCGCCTGCCGATGGTCAGGATCGACAAGGCGTACGCCTTCGAGGGCCCGGACGGCACGGCGAGCCTGCTCGACCTGTTCGACGGGCGCCGCCAGCTCGTCATGCACCATTTCATGTTCACCGACCACATGTGCCCCAGCTGCGCGTCGGCCGCCGACGGCATCAGCGGCCTGCGCCAGCTGCACGACCGCGGCACCACGCTGGTGGCCGTCTCCCGGGCGCCGTACGACGAGATCGCCGCGTTCCGCGACCGCATGGGGTGGACCTTTCCCTGGTACTCGTCGCACGGCAGCGACTTCAACTACGACTTCCACGCCACCCTCGACGACCGCGTCGCCCCGGTCGTGCTCCACTTCCGCACCGGCGAGGAATTGACCGTCCCGTGGACCGGCGGCCCCTGGACCGCCGACATGCGCGGCACCGAGATGCCCGGCATCTCCGCGTTCCTGCGGGTAGACGACGACGTCTTCCACACCTATTCGACCTTCGGCCGGGGCATCGAGGAGTTTCACAACGGATACCGCTACCTGGACCTGACCGCCCTCGGCCGCCAGGAGGAGTGGGAGGAGCCCCGCGGCCGTGCCGAGCCCCTCGGCATGCAGGTCGGCGGCCCCCACCTGCGCCTGCCCGGCGAGGTCAGCCCGGCGTGACCCGGGGCGGCATGAGGCCCGCGATCTCGGCGACCCGCCGGACGAAGGGCTGCGCCCCGGCGATGGTGAGCCGGACCTGGCGGCCGCGGGCCAGGCGGTGCAGGGCCAGCAGGGCCGCGACGCCGGCCGCGTCGAGCAGGGGGACCCGGGTCAGGTCCAGCGTGACCGTCTCGCCCGGGCCCACGCGGGTCAGCACCGGCTGCACGCCGGTGCGCAGGCGGGGTGCGGTGTCGCGGTCGATCTCGCCGATGACGCGCACCCGCGTACGGCCGGCGGAGCGCAACTCGGGCACCACCGTGAGCCGCTCGTCCTCGTCGGTCTCGCCCGGCCAGGGCGGCACGCCGTCGGTGAGCATCGCCTCGCGCAGCCAGCCGAGGGCGCGGCTCAGCAGCCGGGAGACGTGCATCTGCGAGATGCCCAGCTCCTCGCCGATCTCCTGTTGGGTCTTGTTGCCGTGGAAGCGCAGCGCGAGGATGTGCCGTTCCCGCGCCGGCATCCGGCCGAGCAGGCCGGCCAGGCTCAGCCGGTCGGGCACCGTCTCCATCGCGCTGTCCGGCTCGCCGAACAGGTCCACGAACTCGCCGGTGCCCTCGCCGACGGGCCGGCTGAGCGAGACGGCGCGATAGCCGGCGCCGCTGACCAGCGCGTCCCGTACGTCCTGAAGGCCGACGCCGCACCGCTCGGCCATCTCCCGCTCGGTCGGCCACCGGCCCAGCTCCGCCGCCAGATCCTGCCGCGCCCGGTTGACCGCCAGCGCCAGCTCCTGGAGGCGGCGGGGGACGTGCACGTTCCAGCCGTTGTCCCGGAAGTGCCGCTTGATCTCGCCGGTGATGACCGAGATCGCGTACGCGGTGAAGGAGCCCCGCCCCGGGTCGTAGCGCTCCACCGCCTTGACCAGGCCCAGCCGGGCCACCTGGGTGACGTCGTCGGCGGGCTGCGAGCCGTGGCGGTAGCGGCGGGCCAGACGGTCGGCGAGGGGCATCAGCTTCTCGATGGCCGCGTCGCGCAGCCGGCGCGCGTGCGACTCGTCGGCGGCGTCGCGTTCGGCGGCGTACTTCTCGGCGAACTCGTCGAGGTTGTCGAGCTGGGTGTCCGCGGGCACGCGTTCTCCTCCGGTGTCAATCCGCGGACACAGGGCGGAGGGTTTTCGACCAGCGTGCCCTCAGTTTCCCACCGGGCAGCCGCTCAAACGTGGAGGTTTGCCCGGGATCGGGCCGGGAAGCCAGACGGCCATGCCAGTTGACCAGAACGCGCTCGCGGCCAGCCTGGATTCTCTCGGTGCGGCCGGCGCGCCCGACGGCCGCACCCTGGAGCAGCGCCTCGACCAGGTGATGACCGCCGCCCGCGACATGATCCACGTCGACGGGGTGGGCCTCATGCTGCTCGACGAGGCCGGCGTGCTGCGGGTGGCCGGCGCGTCCCTGCCCGCCGGGCTGGCGCTGGAGCGCGCCCAGCAGACGCTCGACTGCGGCCCGGGCGTCGACTGCGTGCGCACCGCGGGCATCGTCGCGGTCCCCGATCTGGCCGCCAGCGACGACTACGCCCCGGTCTGGGCGGAGCTCCGCAAGGAGGGCGAGCCTGCCGTCCGGGCGGTACTGTCCGTTCCGGTGCTGGTCGGCACCATCGTGGCCGGCACCCTGAACGCCCTGCGCTCGCGGCCGCACGCGTGGGAGGACGACAGCGTTCGCGCCGCCGAGGCGTACGCGGGAGTGATCTCGGCCCTGCTCCGGCTCGGGGCCACCGCACAGGGATGAGGATGGCCCATGCCGAACATCGACCCGGAAGTCCTCGCGAGCAGCCTGCGCCGGCTGGAGAGGGTCGGCGGCGCCGACATCCCGAGCGCGGTGGCCGACGTCGTGCACGCCGCGGTCGACCTGTTCGGCGTGACGGGCAGCGGCCTGATGGTCGCCGACGAGGAGAACAGCCTGCACTACGTGGCCGCGAGCAACGCGCCCAGCAAGATCATGGAAGAGGCGCAGAGCAGCGCCGGCGAGGGCCCGTGCGTGACGGCGTTCGTGCTCAACCGGGTCGTCCACACCGACGACCTCAGCCAGGACAAGCGCTGGCCGCAGATCCGCGACACGTTCCTGCGCAACGGCGTCGTCTCGGTGCTCGGCGCGCCCGTACGCCTCGGCGGGGTGCCCGTCGGCACCCTGGACGTCTTCCTCGACCGGCCGCACGACTGGGACGACACCGAGGCCGCGGCGCTGCAGCGCTACTGCGACCTGGTCGAGTCGACGCTGAGCACCGCGCTCGCCGCCCAGCGGGCCGGCGAGCTGGCCGGGCAACTCCAGTACGCGCTGGACTACCGCATCGTCATCGAGCGGGCGGTCGGCTACCTGATGGCCCGGCACGAGACCGGCGCGGAGGAGGCCTTCACCCTGCTGCGCAGCGCGGCCCGCAGCCGGCGCCGCAAGGTCGCCGAGGTGGCGCAGTACCTTTTGGACACCGGCCGCCTGCCCGATTGAGCGCCCCGCCGCGGGGTAGTCGGTGCCCATGGGCGAGCGAACGGTTTCCGATCTTCTGGTGGAGCGCTTGTCGGCGTGGGGCGTCGAGCGCGTCTTCGGCTACTCCGGCGACGGCATCGACGGCGTGATGGGCGCGCTGCGGCGCGCGGGCAAGCCGGCCTTCGTGCAGGCCCGTCACGAGGAGGCCGCGGCGTTCATGGCCGTCGCGCACGCCAAGTACGCGGGCGGGCCCGGCGTCTGCCTCTCCACCCAGGGGCCCGGCGCGGTGCACCTGCTCAACGGGCTGTACGACGCGAAACTCGACAGCCAGCCCGTCGTGGCGATCGTCGGGCAGCAGGCGTCGACGGTGCTCGGCAGCGCGTACCAGCAGGAGATCGACCTGCAACGGCTCTTCGGTGACGTCTGCGCCCAGTTCGTGCAGACCGCCTTCTCGGCGGAGCAGGTGCCGATGCTGCTCGACCGGGCGTTCCGGGCCGCGCTCGCGACCAGGAGCCCCACCTGCGTGATCCTGCCGCACGACGTGCAGACCGCGCCCGCTCCCGACCCCACCGAGCACCAGCACGGCGTCGTGGTGACCGGCCCGGGCCTGCGCCCCGCCCGGCTGCTGCCGCGCGAGGAGGACCTGCGCGAGGCGGCCGAGGTGCTGAGCTCCGGTGCGCGCGTCGCGATCCTGGTCGGTCAGGGGGCGTACGGTGCCGCGGCGGAGATCGCCGAGCTGGCCGACCGGCTCGGGGCCGGCGTGGCGGCGTCGCTGCTCGGCAAGCCGGTGCTGGACGAGGAGCTGCCGTATCACACCGGGGTGATGGGCCACCTGGGCACGACCGCGAGCGCCGAGCTGATGCGCGAGTGCGACACCCTGCTGCTGGTCGGCACGAACGACCCGTGGACCGAGTTCTACCCCGCGCCCGGGCAGGCCCGCGCCGTGCAGATCGACATCGACGGGCGGCGGCTCGGCGTGCGCTACCCGGTCGAGGTGCCGCTGCTGGGCGACGCCGCCCTCACCGTGCGGGCGCTGCTGGAGCTCGTCAAGCCGGCCCCGCGCGCCGAGTGGCGCGGCCGGGTCGAGGGCTGGGTGCGGCGCTGGCACGAGATCGCCTCGGCGCGGGCGGAGGCGGCCGCCGAGCCGCTCAACCCGCAGCACGTGATCCGCTCGCTGTCCGGCCGGCTGCCCGGCGACGCGCGGGTCGCGGTCGACGTCGGGTCGGTCGTCTACTGGTACGCCCGGCACCTGCGGCTGCCGGCGGGGGTGCCCGCCCACCTGTCCAGCACGCTCGCCTCGATGGGCTGCGGCATCCCGTACGGCCTGGCCGCGAAGCTCGACGAGCCCGGCCGCCCGGTGGTGGTGCTGGCCGGCGACGGCGGCTTCCAGATGCTCGGGCTCGCCGAGCTGGCCACCGTGGCCGCCCGCTGGCGCGACTGGGCCGACCCGCGTTTCGCCGTCTGCGTGCTCGACAACGGCGATCTCGCCGAGGTCAGCTGGGAGCAGCGCGAGATGGAGGGTGAGCCCCGGTTCGCGGCCTCCCAGGACCTGCCGCCGGTGCCGTACGCCCGCTACGCCGAGCTGCTGGGCCTGCGCGGCATCGAGGTGCGCGACCCCGCCGAGATCGCCGGCGCGTGGGAGGCGGCGCTCGCCGCCGACCGGCCCACCGTCATCCACGCCGTGGTCGATCCCGCCATCCCGCTGCTGCCGCCGCTCCAGCCCGACGACAAGATCGAGCAGATGTACGCCGGCCTGGCGGCCGAGAAGACCGACCTGGCCCGCCGGGCGATCGAGCACCTGCGCCGCGAGCGCGCCGGCGAGACCCGTTAGTTCCTCCCCGCCGCGGGTAGATCACCCCCATGACCGACGACACCGAAGGCACCTGGCGCGACGAGGAGAGGCTGCCGCTCTCCGAGCTCAACCAGGCCATGGCCACCTATTCCCAGGACGGCCAGGTCGACGACCTGACCGGCGAGGACGCCGGCGCCCCGGCCGCGACGGAGGGCACCCTGCCGCCGTCTCCGGACGGCACCACCGCCACGGGCCGCAGCGGCCCGTCCTGAGGCCATGGCGTGCGATTGCTACGGTCGCGCGCATGATCGAAGAGGTCACCCATCGATATCTGGCGCTTGCGGACGAGCGGCTGCCGGGCTTCGTGACGGGGCTCTACGTGGTGGGTTCCGCCGCGATCGGGGCCTGGCAGCCCGGCGTCAGCGACGTTGACACGGTGGTCCTGACGTCGCGGGAGGCCGCCGAGAAGGATCTCGCGGTCCTCGCGGAGATCCACACCGAGATGGGCCGCCCCTACTTCGACGGCGTCTACCTGTCGCCGGCGCTGGCCGCCGTCTGGCCCGACGACCGCCGTCCCGTGCCCTTCGCCGTCAGCGGGAAGCTCGTGACGGACCGGCCGTGCGGCGAGCTCACGCCCGTCGTCTGGCTGGTGCTCCAGCGGTACGGCATCGCGATCCGGGGCGCCGCCGACCCCGGGGTCCGGGTCGACCTCGGCAACCTGCGGCTCTACCTGCTCGACAACCTGCGGACCTTCTGGCGGAACCAGGCGGCCCAGATCGATGAGTATCTGGCAGGCGGCGGGGACGAGCCGCTGGACCCCGAGATCGTGACCTTCCACGTGCTCGGGCCGGCGCGGCTGCACTACACGCTCGCGCACGGCGACATCGTCTCGAAGTCCGGCGCGGGGGACTATCTCGCGAGGCTGTTCCCCGAGTACGCCGGCCTGGCCGCTCGCGCGGTCCGCTGGCGGGCGGGGGAGCCGCAGGAGTTCACCCGGGCCGACCTGGCGATGACCGCCTCGGCCGTCAACGCGGTGGCCGAGGACGCGGATCGGCGGTTCGGGTAGCCGCGAGGGCGGCGATCGGGCGCTGAGTGCCCTCGGCGGGGCGGCTGTGGCGCTCGGTCTCGGTGAAGCCGGCGCGGGACAGCCGCGCGGACATCTCGCCCACCGGCCAGCGGTAGGCGGTCGTCACCTTGTGGTCGAAGGCGGCGAGCTCGGCGGCCTCGAAGAAGCCGAGCACCAGCGTCCCGCCCGGGCGCAGCGCGCGGCGGAACTCGGCCAGCACGCCGTCGAGGCCGGGCGGCGGCAGGTGGATGGTCGAGAACCAGGAGAGAATGCCGGCGACGGAGCCGTCCTCGACGTCCAGGTCGGTCATCGAGCCGAGACGGTAGTCGCCGTCCGGGTGAGCCGAGCGCGCGTGGGCGACGAACTCGGGCACCAGGTCAAGGCCGGCCGCCTCGACGCCGCGCGAGCGCAGGTGGGCGGTGAGGTGGCCGGGACCGCAGCCCAGGTCGAGCACCCGGCCCGGCCGGATCGTCAGGTGCCGCTCGATGAGGGCGAGGTCGTCGGCGTGCACCTGGGTGCTGGAGCCGAACAGGTCGATGTAGAGACCCGCGACGGAGGCGTACGCGTCGCGGACGTGCTCGGCGGTCATCCGGCGAGGAAGGGCTGGACCCGGTCGGACGGGGTGAGCAGCGTCAGCGTGGAGCCGTCGCGGAAGGCCAGGCGCAGGCGGCCGCCCTGCTCGGTGGCCGAGGTGAGCTCGGTGCGGGCGCACTCCCAGCGCAGCCGCAGGGCCGGCGCCGGCCCGCCGAAAAGGGCGAGCTTCTTGGCGAGCACCAGCAGGCGGCGGTCGGTGAGGGCCAGGACGCGCGGGTCGGTGACGTTGCGCATGTGCTCGTCCAGCCCGGCGGCGACGGTGCGCGCCTTGGGCTGATATCCGCGGCGCTTCGGGTTCACGCTGCGGAAGCGGAACGGGGACAGCTCGGCGCGGGTCATGCCGGCCGATGTGCCCTCGTCCGCCCGGCCCGCCCAGACGGCGGCGCGGAAGGTCTCGCCGGGCTGCAAGTGCTCCCGTACGGCGGCCTCGATCTGGTCGTCGTGCTCCGCTCCCATCCTGAGATCAGACCACGAGGTCACCCGGGCACCGACAGCAGGGCCGCGCAGAGGATGCCGGCGGTGCGGGCCTGCCACTGCTCCGGCGTCCAGCCGCACACGTCGGTGAACTGGAGGTAGGTCTCGGCGTTGCTGAGCGTGAACGCGATGTCGCGGGCCAGCTCGGTGTCGAGCCCGGGCCGCAGGGCGCCGCGCGCGGCGAGCAGGTCGGCGAGCATGCCGTACGCCGAGCGGGTCTGCTGCTGGTTGGTCTGCCACTGGGCGGCCAGCTCGGGGTCGGTGCCCGTGGCGCCCCGCATGACCCGCATCAGCGGGGCGACGCGTTCGAGGATCTCGCGGCCGTGCGCCAGCCAGAGCTCGATGATCCGCCGGGGATCGTCCTCCTGCCGGATCTCGCCGACCCAGGGCCGGTCGAGCAGCGGCACAGGCTCGTCGTCACCGACCGCGGCGACGTCCATGACGTGCTTGAGCAGGGTGCGCTTGTTGCCGAAGTGGAAGTAGACGGTCTGCACCGCGACGCCGGCGCGCTCGGCCACCTGGTCGAGCAGCGTCGCCCCGTAGCCGCGCGCGACGAACTGGTCGGCGGCCGCGGCGACGATGCGCCGGCGGGTGGCTCGCGCCTGCTCGGCCCGGGTGAGCCGGCCGCTGTCGGGTTTCGTCGCTCGCTTGACACGCTCCGCCATTCGCTAGAGCCTACTCTAGTCACTCACTAGAGGCGCTTATAGCGAAAGGCTCGTCGCGATGCCCGACCTGTCCGGCTACCACCACGTGAAGCTGCCCGTCGCCGACCTGGACCGCAGCCGCGGCTGGTACACGAGCGTGCTCGGCCTGACCGTGGAGATCGAGTTCGAGGAGGACGGCGTCGTCCGGGGCCTCGCGCTCAGCGATCCCGGCCGCACGATCCATCTGGCCCTGCGCCATGACCCCGCACGGGCCGCGGCCCTGGCCGGCTTCGACCCGCTCGCCCTGCGCGTCCCGTCGCGCGAGGGCGTGCAGACCTGGCGCGCTCGGCTCGACGAGCTCGGCCAGCCGCACGGCGGCGTGGTCACCGGCCACAAGGGCGGTTCGGTCCTGGTTGGCCTGCACGACCCCGACGGCCTGGAGATCCGGCTGTACGCCGACTGATCGTCAAGGAGAGACCATCATGGAAGACCTGACCCCCTGGTTCACCGGCGACGCCGAGATCGCCTACACCGATTCCGGCGGCGACGGCGAGCCGCTGCTGCTGATCCACGGCGCCGTGACCGCCGACTGGTTCACCCCGCTCGCCGCCGAGCCGGCGCTGCGCGGTCACCGCGTGATCCGCCTGGTGCGCGCCGGATACACCGGGGCCCCGCCGCCGGCCGGGCTCACCGTCGGGGACCACGCCCGGCACGCCGCGGCGCTGCTGGGGCACCTCGGCGTTGCGTCCGCCCCCGTGTTCGCGCACTCCTCCGGCTGCGTGGTCGCGCTTCAGCTCGCGCTCGACCATCCCGGCCTGGTCCGCACGCTCAGCCTCTGCGAACCCCCGCTGGTGGACGCGCTCGCGGCGCCCGAGGATCGCGAGGCGCTGGGCGCGATGTTCGGCCCGATCATGGGGCTGGCCGCCGCCGGTGACCTGACGGCCGCCTTCGAGGCGTTCATGACCCTGGTCTGCGGGCCGGACCATCGGCGCGTCATGGCGGGCGTCCTGGACGGGGAGGACCCCTACCTCTTCACCGGCGAGATGCCGGCGGTCGGCGCCTGGACCGTCGACCGGGCGGCGCTGGCGGCGCTGCGCCCGCCCACGCGGCTGATCCAGGGCGGGGCGAGCGCCCCGCCGGTGCACCGCCTGGTCGAGCACGTGACCGGCATGATCCCCGGCGCGAGCGTGGTGACCGTCGACGGCGCGAGCCACCTCATGCCGTTCACCCACCCGGCCGAGCTCGCCCGCGCGATCGCCACCTTCCACCCCGTCGCGGCCGAGCGGTGACACCAGGCCGCGGGCGACCTGGAGGTCGGTGATGAGCACGTTGACCCAGCCGCCGCGCAGGGCGGCCTTGATGGCGGTGCTCTTGCGGGTGCCGCCGGCCACGGCGACGCGGCGGGGGATCGCGCAGCGTGTCGGCGCCGGCCGGGTGAGCGTGCGCTGGTGGCAGTATCGCGAGGAGGGCACCTACCCCGGCACGGTGCCGGTCACGGCCCGCGGTGTCGTCACGGTGAAGTGAGGCTCGGTGGCCGGTCGGCCAAAAAATACGGCTGTAACATGTGCCAGTCCTCGGGATGGGCGGCGATGCCCTCCGCGTAGGCGTCGGCGAGCGCTTGCGTCATCCCGGCGATCTTCTCCTGCCGGGTGCCGCCGGGCGGCACCGGGATCTCCGGATGGACTCTGATGCCCATCCGCCCCGGACCCGAATACCAGAGGCTCACCGGATACAGTCCGCAGCCGGTCAGCACCGCGAGCGCCGCCGGTCCGGCGGCGATCCGGGTGGTCTCGCCGAAGAAGTCGACCGGGACCCCCGAGGCGCTGAGGTCGCGGTCCGCGACCAGGCAGACGGTGCGGCCCGCCCGGAGCCGCCGCGCCAGCGTCCCGACGACGGAGGGCCCGCCGTCGTGCGGGAGCACTTCCATCCCGAGCTTGCGCCGGTAGTCCCAGAACCGCTCGGCGACCGCCTCGGGCTTGAGGTTCTCGGCGACGGTGGTGAACTCGATCGCGTGGGTCGCGATGAGCCACGCCCCGGCATGGTCGTAGTTGCCGGTATGGCCGAGCGCCAGCACGGCGCCGCGCTCCGAGCGGATCGCGTCGGCGAGGCGCGCTCGGTCCTCGTCCGCGATGTCGACGCTGTCCACGATGCGGCTCCGGTCCCACCCGTTCAGCCGGAACGCCTCGCAGTAATACCGCAGCGCCGATCGCATGCCTTTGCGCGACATCGCGGCGAGCGCCTCCGGCGTCGTGTCCTTGCCCAGGACCCTGAGCAGGTTCGCCTCCAATCGCAGGACCGGCGCCGCGCGCACCTTCCACAGGCGATCGGCGATGCGGTCGAACAGGCGATAGGCCGTCCTCTCCGGCATGGCCCCGATCAGTGACCAGGCGGCCCGGTAGCCGCACGCGATGACCCAGTGCTTGACCTTCATGCGGTTACTGAATCATCCCCGGCAAATCAGGGCCCGGTGATGCGTCTCCGGTCGCCGGGGATGCGGAACGCCGACGGGCTGTAGTAGCGGTGACGAAGTTCCAGAGCAGCGGGCACTCCTCGGCCATCGTGTTGTGCGATCGGTAGACGTTCTTCGTCAGCTTGACGACCGGGACGCCGTCGTCCTCCCAGGTCCACGTCTGCAAGCGGCGGCGGTATCCGCTCCGGCCGTTCTGGATGACATCGGCCAGGGTGAGGCCGTTGACGCGCAGGCGATAGCGCGCCCAGCCGTCGAGCTGGTTGTCGAGGTCGTCCCAGCGGGTGCCCTCCAGGAAGGCCAGATCGCCCTACCCGTAGATCTGGTACGTGGGGGGCGGCCGTCCAAGGGCTTTCTCTCTCGCCCCGGCCTGGGCGGCCTCCGGTATCAGGGCCGCGGTCGCCGCGAGGGTGGCGCTGCCGGTCAGGAGGGCGCGTCGGTCCAGGGGGCGTCCTTCCGGGGTTCGAGGTGAGCGCGGGTCTTGCTCAGGGCGAGCCGGGCGTGCTCCTTGCCGCCGACCTGGGCGACCAGGGTGGCCCGGGGGATCTCCAGGGCGTACGGGAGGCCCGGCGGGAGGGCGCCCAGGATGCCGGGGATGTCGATGCCGCCCTCGCCGGGGAAGAGGCGTTCGAAGCGGGCGGTGTGGATGAGGCCCTCGTTGGTCGGGGGCACGGCCGGTGGGGCGTCGCAGACGTGGACGAAGTGGAACCAGTCGGCGGGCAGCTGGCGCAGGTCGGCGACGCTGGAGCCGGAGCGGGCGAAATGCAGCAGGTCGACGAGGATGCCGACGTTGGGCTGGGCGGCCGCGCGGAGCACGCGTACGGCAGCTGCCAGGTCGGGGGTCTCGGTCCAGGACGGGAACTCCAGGTCGACCGTGAGGCCGAGCGGGCGGGCCATCTCGCAGAGCTGCGCGAAGCGGTCGGTCTTGCGGGCCCGGTCGGGGTCGGGCAGCTGGGTGATGACGTGGCGGGCGCCCAGCTCGGCGCCGGCCTCCAGGAAGCGCTGCAAGTCGCGGGGGTCGTCGCCGGGGGCGATGCGGGCCAGCTCGATGTCGAGGACCTCGATGCCGGTGGCGGCGAGGCGCACCTTGGTCGTCCGCATCAGCGCGGGATCCGTGGCGAGCGGGTAGTGCGGCTCCTGCGGCGTGACCCTCGTCAGCCGCAGGCCCACGTAGCGGTAGCCGGCCTCGGCGGCCGCGTCGACGAGCTCGGGCGGGGAGAGGCTCAGCGCGGTGAGGTGGGCGAGGGAGAAGTCGTGGCGGTGGTCCGGTTCCTTGCGCTGCCGCAGGGTGAGCAGGCGGCGTTCGCGGTGGGCGGCCATCCGGACGGGCGCGCCGACCGGGCCGCCGTAGCCGTGGTAGTCGCCGACGCGCTGCACCACCGAGAAGAAGACCCGGTGGCCGAGCATCTCGGTGCAGAAGTGCAGGTAGGCGCCGTGCTCGTCGCGGTCGTACAGGATGGAGTGCTCGCGCAGCGCGTCGAGCAGGTCCGGCGGCGGGCCGAGGCGGGCGTCCAGGTCGGCGTAGTAGTTGCCGGGGATGCGCAGCAGCTTGGCACCGGCGGCCCGCATCGCGCGGGCGGCGGCGATCGCGTCGCCGGTGGCGAAGGCGACGTGCTGCGGGTTCGGGATGACCGGTGCCCAGTCGCCTCGTCGCAGCGGCGCGGTGTTCACCACGATCCGCACCCGGTGGCCGGGGCCGGTGGCGGCGCGGCTGAGGATCGGCCCGAACGGCGCGGCTATCTCGGTCGTCTCCCCGGCGTGCAGGCCGAGCACGGCCCGGTAGAACAGCGCCGACTCGTCGAAGTCGTCGACCGCGTCGGTGAGGGTCACGTGGTCGGTGCCGGTGATCGTGCCGCCGGCCGGTGACGCGGTGTCCACCGGCGCGAAGTCCTGGAGCCAGCCGTCGTCGCGTACCAGGAAGATCGATGTGCCGTCGGGGGCCGCGACCGAGGCGAGGTCGGCCTCGCCGGGGCGGCGCAGGCGGGGGAGGACCGGGGCGAGCAGCCGCTCCGCGCGCGCTGTCGACCGGGCCGGGTCGGCGGTCTGCACGGCCAGCGCGCAGACGGTGGCCGTGCCGGGGGCGACGGTGCGCTGCGCGGCGTAGTTGAGCAGCACCCGCGCGGTGCCCTGCTGCCAGAGTTGCACCGGCTTGGAGCGGTGGCGGCCAGTGTTGGCGAAGCCGAGCGCGGTCAGCGCCCGCGACACCTCGGGCCCGGAGATCTCGTCGACCGCCAGCTCGGTGAAGACCATGCCGGTCAGTTCGGGCGGTCTCTCGTACGCCTGGAGCGCCAGCAGCGACCGCATGCCGTTGATGGCGGCGTGCCGCGGATCGGCCTGCCGGTAGACGTCGTTCGACACCTCCAGCGAGAGCGGCCCGTCGTAGCCGGTCTCCTCGACGCGTTTCAGGAACCCGGCGATGTCGTACGCGCCGAGGCCGGGGAACAGGCGGTGATGCCGGCTGCGCTCGGCGACGTCCATGACCCGGCGCGGGGCGTCGGCCAGCTGGACGTGGAAGATCTTGTCGCCGGGGATCACCCGGATGCCGTCCGGCGTCTCGCCGCGGGCGAGCACGTGGAAGCTGTCGAGGCACAGACCGAGCGCGGGATGCCCGGCGCGGCGGACGATGCGCCAGGCGTGCGCGTACGTGCCGACGAAGCGCCCCCAGGCCGGCGCCTCGTAGGCGAGGCGCAGCCCGTGGCCGGCGGCCATCGTCGCCAGCTCGTGCAGCTGCTCGGCGGCGAGGTCGTCGTCGTCGACCGCGTCGGCGGACATCGACGAGCAAACCACGACGGTTCGTACGCCGATCTCGGCGAGCGTGGTGAAGGTGCGCTCCGCCCGGCGCAGGTTGGCCCGCAGGACGGACGGCGGCACCGCCTCGAAGTCGGGGAACGGCTGGTACGCGTCGACGGTGAGCCCGCGCCGCGCGCACTCCTCGCGGATCCGGCGCGGCTCCCACGACGAGGCGACGAGGTCACTCGCGGTGAGCTCGACGCCGGAGAACCGGGCCGCCGCGGCCGCCGCGAGCTTGTCCTCCAGCGTCCCGGAGAGGCAGCACGTGGCGATCGTCCACTGCCCGCCCCCTCTTGGGGACGAACGGACTGGATAGTTCATTGAGGAGCGACGGGCCGGCTCATCGAGCGTCGTCATGGCGTGACCCTAGCGCCCGGTCCGTCTCGTGGTCCAGGGATACCGCACAGCGGATCGGCTAGCGCTTCCGGCGCAGGGCCTCCCGCACGGTCAGGACCAGGACCAGGGTGGGCACGAAGGCGAGGAAGCCGACGGCGTAGCCGATCCAGGCCAGCCACGGCCGGTACGCGGCGTCCTCGCGGACGAGCTCGCGGGTGGTCCGGTACGTGCCGAGGTCGCCGACGCGCACCGGGGAGCCGATGTCGCCGGACGTGAAGACCGCGTCGACGGTGGCCCGGTCGGTGTCGCCGCCGTCCCAGGTGATCGTCGCGGCGCAGCTCTCCCAGTAGCCGAAGCCCTTGTTCGTGATCGGGCCGTGCCGCACGCACGACGTCACGTCGGCCCGGCCGTAGCGCTCGGCGTCGCCGAAGTCGTCGCCGGCGAGCCGGGTGAGCGTCACGGCCAGGCCGAACAGCCCGGCGGCCGCGACGATCAGCACGATCACGAACACCGTCGAGCGGAGCGCGCCTCCCTTGCGGCGGTCGACGACCGCGCTGCCGAGGTCGTCGGCCGGCGCCGGCTCCGCGTCCGCCGCGGCCTCCCGCGCGCGGATCTCCTCGAGGCGCTTGGCGATCCGGTCGTCCGGCGGTTGCATGTGGGTGCTCCTGTCAGAGCGGGAGATCGATGGGGCCCGGAGCCGGGTTCTCCCCGGTCATGGTGCTCCCCGTGGCCCCCGTGTTCTGGGACGTGTTGGTCTGGCTCGCGCTGCGGGCGGTCTCGACGACCACCTTGTCCACCGGTCCGTAGACCGACACGTGACCCTGGCCGAGCAGATCGTACGCGCTCCGGAAGCCCGGCCAGCCGGGGCTGGAGGTGCCCGCCGCCTCGAGCCGGAAGGCCTCCAGCCGCAGCACGTTGCGGTTGGCCTGGCCGATCTGCTCGACGATGCCGGACATCTGCCGGGTCAGGACGCCCATCTCCTTGATCGCGGTGAACAGCCGCTTGAGGACGTTGAGGATCTTGGCGCTGGCCTCGCTGACCAGGATCGCCACCTCGGCCGCGACCTTGGGGATGAGCACCACGGTGGCCGCCTGGATCGCCTTGGAGATGCACGCGCCGACCACCTCGGCGATGATGTCGCGCAGCGTGTTGCGGATGACGCCGACCATCGCGCCGACGATCGTCGTCGCCTTGCTCATGCCGTCCGCGATCTTGCCGAGCGCCTGGACCGACTCGGCGTGCTCGCGGGCGAGCCGGCGATATGCCTCGGCCGACTGGGCCGCCCACGCCGCCGTGCTCTCGTTGACCTGATCGACGAAGAAGTCGACGGCGTCGTACAGGCGCTGCTCGATGTTGTACCAGCTCTTGGCGTGCCCCTCGATCGCCTTGGGGTCGCCCATCAGCTTGTCGAGCGGCTCCCGCAGGAAGCTGACGTGCTCCATCAGCCACCCCACGCCGGCCGCGAAGACGGCCTGGAGCGGATCCATCACCGCGCCGATCAGCGACAGGCCGGTGGCCACCGCGTTGCCGCCGGCGCCCAGCCAGTCGCCGTGGGCGATACCGTCGACCACACCGGACGCCGACTCGACGATGCCGGCGCCCTCGTAGCCCTTGGTCTCGCTCTCCGCCGCGATCACGCTCGCCCGGGAGGCGGTCTCGCCACCCATCACTTGCCGCCGCTGCGGAAGCGCTCGGCCGCGGCCTGGTCGGTGGTGTCCGCGTCGTCGGCCACCGCCCGCAGCAGCTCGGCCAGGTGGGTGGTCGCGTCGGCGCCGCCGCGGATCTCGCTCAGCGCCCAGTCCTGGGCCGGGTTGATCAGGGGCACGAAGAGTCTGCCCGGCCATTCGCCGTACACCTCGTCGTGCAGGTCGAGATGGGCCGCGCCGGCGGCGGCCTCGCCCACCATGGCACCGGCCTCGTCCACCATGCGCGCGTGGGCGCGCAGGGCCGCCGCGTCGAGCTTGATGTCGGGCTGCGTCATCGCCGGTCACGCTCCTCGTCCTGGTCGTCGTCGGCCGGCTCCGGGAACTGGGCCGCGTAGGTGCCGCCGATGAACGTGGCGGTCGCCGAGTCGGACCCGTACATGCCGCCGACCAGCTCGGCCACCCGCCGGGCCAGCACCGCCTGGGCCTGCCGGCTCGTGGCCATGATGACCCCCGCGAGCTCGGCCGCGGGCAGGCGCATCGCGCGGTCGCTGAGCCGCAGGTCGGCCAGCCCACCCGAATGGTCGACCGTCACCGTCGCGTCACCGCCCGGCGACTCGGCGAAGCCGGTCACCCGCTGCAGGCGCTCACTCAGCTCGGTCGTCAAGCTCGTCTGCTGCTCGATGCGCTGCGCCCAGCCCTCGACAGCGTCCTCAGGATCTAGCGGCAATGTCGTCCCCCCGGTTCGGCCGACGAGTCTAAGGCACCACGGCCACCGGGCGCTGCCTGCGCACAAGGAGGCCGGGCCCCGCACGAGGCGGGACCCGGCCGGGAGTGTGTCACCAGCGGAAGTAGTTGTCCTGGGTCTGCGCGTTGAACTCGTCGGTGCGGAACAGCTTGGCGATGTTGGTCCTCGGGTCCCGCAGGTCGAGGACGTCGATGCCCTTCGCGATGTCGTTCGAGTAGATGTAGCCGTTGTACCAGTACGCGGACCACGAACCGCCGCCGATCTCCTCGGTCAGCGAGATCGGGCCGCGCTCCCAGTACGCGATCTCCTTGGGCCGGCGCGAGTCGGTGAAGTCCCAGACGGAGATGCCGCCCTGGTACCACGCCTGGACCATGATGTCGCGACCCGGGACCGGGATCAGCGAGCCGTTGTGGGCCACGCAGTTCTCGGTGTCGGCGTTGGTGCGGGGGATCTTGAAGTAGCTGCGGAACACCAGCTTGCGCTTGCCGACGATGTCGTAGACCGCGTCCGCGCCGAGCTTGGGGCCGAAGCGCTCGTTGCAGGTGGCGAGGCCGCCGCCGCCGAGCTCGTCGGTGAAGACGACCTTGGTGCCGGCGTTGTTGAACGTGGCCGAGTGCCAGAACGAGAAGTTCACCGTGTCGCGGACCGTGGTGATCACCTTGGGCGCGGTGCGCTTCGAGATGTCGAACAGCACGCCGTCACCCATGCAGGCGCCGGCCGCGATGTCCTTCTCGGCGTAGACGGTGATGTCGTGACAGCCCGTCGTGGCGCTCTTCTCCTCGCCGTCACCCCCGTAGCCGCCGTCCGGGAAGACGACCGGCGTGGCGACGACCTTGGCGGCCTGCGGGTTGCGCTTGGGCACCTGGATGATGGAGATCTTGTCGTGCGGCAGGGCGCAGTTGGGCAGGTCCACCGTCGACAGGTTGTACGACGAGATGTAGAGGTAGACGTTCGGGTCGCCGCGCTTGCCCGGCACCAGCGTCTGGGTGTGCGAGCCGCAGTCGGTCTTGACCGACTTGAGGTACTGCGGGTTGAGCGGGTCGCGGATGTCGAAGATCTTGATGCCCTCCCAGCGGGCGCCCGGCTTCTCCGTGGTGGAGCCGGAGCTGGTGCAGGAGTCGTCGGTGCGCTGCGAGTCCGTGCCGAGGAACAGCAGGTTGCCGCTGACCGAGACGTCGTTCTGCGAGCCGGGGCAGACCACCTGGGTCGCCTCGTACGGCGCCTTGGGGTTGCTGATGTCGTAGACGGTGAAACCGTTGTAGTTGCCGCTGAACGCGTATTTGCCCTGGAAAGCCCAGTCGGAGTTGGTCGAGTTGGCGAACGGGCCGATCTTGTCACGGTGCGCGACCTGCTTCAGGTTCGGGCTGCTGACGATCTCGTCGACGCCCGGGATGGTGTTGCCCTCTGCGGCCTGCGCGGCGCCGCTCACGGGTGCCGTGAGCAGAGCAGCCGCGATCGCCACCGCGCCGATCGCGGCCAGGCGCCTGAGCCTGCGCCCTCGTGGGTGCGTCATGGAGCTCCTTCCGGATGACGGCCCGGCAGGGCAGGATGGTGTCCCACGGACCGTATTCAACTCTGTCGCTACAGTAATTGCCGGGGCGCGCCTCGGGAACATCTTTTCGAATCGATGAAGGGTTGTGATGAGCCGTTCACGGGTGTCGATGCTGCTGGCGCTGCTCGTGCTGGTCGCGGTGGTGGTGAGCGCCGTGGTCGCGGCCCGGTCGGGCCCGGGCGGGTCGGCCGCCGCGCCCCGCGCCGACGAGAGCGCCGCGCCGCCGGTGCGGGTCGTGGTGCCGGGGCTGCCCGGCGAGTCGTCCACTGTGACCGATTCGCGCCAGGTGCGGGCGCCGGACGGCTCGACGTACAACGCGGCGGACGTCGCCTTCGTCCAGATGATGATCGTGCACCACGGCCAGGCGGTCGAGATGGCCGCGCTCGTGCCCGGCCGCGGCCAGAACAGCCAGCTCCTCGCCCTGGCCCGGCGCATGCAGGCGGTGCAGGAGCCCGAGATCGGCTGGCTGCGCACCTGGCTCAGCCAGCGCAAGCTGCCCGACAGCGACCCGTCGCACGATCACAGCACGATGCCCGGCATGCAGTCCGGCGCGGACATGCAGGCGCTCGCCGCGGCGAAGGGGCCCGAGTTCGATCGGCGCTTCATCGCGATGATGACCGACCACCACCGCGGCGCGATGCGGATGGCCGGCGAGGTGCTCAAGAGCGGCGAGGACGAGCGCCTCCGCGAGACCGCCGGCGAGATGGCCGTCGAACAGGGCAGCGAGATCCGGCGCATGCAGGACCTTTAGACGTACGGCCGCCGGCCCGGCAAGATCGGTCGGGTGAGCACACACGCGGGGGAGCCGCACGACGCCGCCCTGTCTGGCCGGCTCAACCGGCTGCGCGCCGGCGTGCTGGGCGCGAACGACGGCATCGTGTCGACGGCCGGCCTGGTCGTCGGCGTGGCGGGCGCGACCACGGCGACCGGCCCGATCCTCACGGCGGGGATGGCGGGCCTGGCCGCCGGCGCGGTCTCGATGGCGCTGGGCGAATACGTCTCGGTGAGCAGCCAGCGCGACTCCGAGCGCGCGCTGCTCGACAAGGAGCGCGGCGAGCTGGCCGACTTCCCCGAGCAGGAGCTCGACGAGCTGGCCGCCCTCTACGAGGCCAAGGGGCTCAGCGCCGCGACCGCCCGGCAGGTGGCCGTCGAGCTGACCGAGAAGGACGCCTTCGCCGCGCACGCCGACGCCGAGCTGCACCTCGACCCGGACGAGCTGACCAACCCGTGGCAGGCGGCCGGGGCCTCCGCGGTCGCGTTCACGGCGGGCTCGCTGCTGCCACTGGCGGCGATCCTGATCCCGCCGCCTGCCGCGCGGGTGCCGGTGGCGTTCGCGGTGGTGGTGGCCGCGCTCGCGCTCACCGGCTATCTGAGCGCCCGGCTCGGCGGCGCCCGCCCCGGCCGGGCGATGCTGCGGCTCGTGCTCGGCGGCGCGCTGGCGATGGTCGTGACATACGGCATCGGTGCGCTTGTCGGCACCGCGGTCGGCTGAAACGGGCACAATGGCGGTGTGACGCTGAGTTACTGCCCCGACGTGAGCGCCGCCGACTGGATCGTCGCGAGCGACCGGGACTGGCCCGAGCTGGTCACCTTCGGCCCCGGCGGGTTCGAGGCGTACGCGCGGCTGCGATTCATCCCCGACCCGCCGCATGCGGGCATGGCCGAGGCCGATTACGACCGGCCCGACGACGACCTGTCCGACGCGCGGCAGGTCGGGGTGGCGCTGGAGATCCTGGCGCGGCACACGGCCACGCCCGGCGACTGCTACTTCGGGCTCTGGGAGGGGTGGGCCTCCGACCTGCACGGCTCGCCGCCCGGGATCGCGCCCGCTTTTCCGCCGGCTGTGCTCGACGGGCCGCGGGTGCGTTTGCCAGAACGACCGTTCTATCTCTTTCGCGGCCCGCTGTCGGACTACGGCGACTACGGCGCGGCCGACCTGTGGCCGGGCCAGCCGCGTGGCGAGATGCCGCCGCCCTCGCTCACCTGGCCGGCCGATCACGCCTGGTGCGTCGCCGCCGACGTCGACCCGCACTGGGCCGGCATCGGGGCCACGGCCGCGGCCGTCGCGGACCTGATCGCGGACCGGCGCCTCGACGTCGTCCCGGCCGATCCGGCGAGGCCGCAGCCGTACTACTCCTGACGCTCCTTCGCTCGCCCGGCGTGGCGCCTCGCGGGCCTCGCGCGGCCCGGGAGTCACGCCGCGTGAGGATGAATGAACGCGCCGATGGGTTAGCCGATCGCGGAAGCGGGGCACGAATCGCCCGAACAGCCGCGGTTCCTCCCCGGGCCGCGGCCGGCTCGAGACCGAGGAGTGCCATGAGCACCGACCTTCCCCGCACCAGTGCCGACCTCGCCGACACCGATCTCGTCGACGCCGGTTCGTCCGGCGCGGACACGTCGATCACGCCGGAGACGACCCGGCCCCGCCTGCGCCAGGTCCTCACCGCGGCTCCCGCCAAGGTGCGCCAGGCCGGCGGCGCCGTCCGCCGCAAGCCGGCGCCGACCGCGGGCGCCCTGGCCCTCGCCGGCGGCGTGATCGCGGTGCTGCTCCTGCGCCGGCGCGCGGCCCGCGCCAAGGCGACCCGCAGGTGGGTGCCGGCCCGCTTCCAGCGCTGACCCTCCGGCGGCGGGTGAGCCGGCCCGGCTCATCCGCCGCCGGGGTGTACTCGCGCTGACTCTCTCGCGCGGGTCTGACCCCGTCGATCGCCGTGATGATGGCCGGCCCGGTTCGCGCAGGGCTTCGCGGGTGGCTGGGCCATGGTGATCGGCCGGGCGGTGATCGTCGACCGCGGGACCGGCGCCCAGCTGGTCCGCGTCCTCAACGTGGTCGCGGGCGTCGGCCTCGTCGCCCCGATCGCCGGGCTCGGCGGTGCGGACACGGCCACCCCGACGGCCCTGCTCGTGACCGCCGGAGCCGCCCTGTCGACGGTCGGCCTGCTCGTGCCGGCCCGCCCGGCCCTCCGTCCGGCATGGGTGGGGGAAAGTCCACCGCCGAGGTATGCCTAGCCATATGGTGCCGCCCAGCGCCAACTCCCTAGGGTCGGACACACCACATGGGGGAGGGCGACGATGGGCATTTACAGTCGGCGAAAAGTTCTCCGCGGCGCCGCCGTGACGGCGGGTGCGCTGGCGGTGCCACCGATGGCAACGAGCGCGACGGCGGCCCCGGCAACCGTGAGCGCCATCGGGCCCGGCGATCCGCGATACGCGTTCCTGGCGGGTCGCGGTTACAACGAGCGGTTCACCGGCTCGCCCGGCCACTTCCGCCTCGCCGGCTCGACGGACGACGTGGTGCGTGCCGTCGGCGACGCGGTGCGTGCCGGCCGGCGGGTCGCGGTGCGCAGCGGCGGGCACTGCTTCGAGGACTTCGTCGACGATCCGGCCGTGCGGGTGGTCATCGACCTGAGTGCCATGACCGATGTCGCCTACGATCCGGCGCGCCGGGCGTTCGTGGTGGAGGCCGGCGCGACCCTCGGCGAGGCGTACCGGCGGCTCTTCCTGCACTGGGGCGTGACGATCCCCGCGGGGTGGTGTCCCGAGGTGGGCGTCGGCGGCCACGTCGCCGCGGGTGGATACGGCCCGCTGTGCCGGCGTGACGGCCTGGCGGTCGATCATCTGTACGCGGTGGAGGTGGTGGTCGTCGACCGCGCCGGCAAGGCCCGCGCCGTGGTCGCCACTCGCGAGCCGGCGGATCCCCATCGCGATCTGTGGTGGGCGCACACCGGCGGCGGGGGAGGATCGTTCGGCGTGGTGACCCGGTACTGGTTCCGGGACCTGCCGCGGCCACCCGCCGACGTGCTGTCGTTCACGCTGGAGTGGGCGTGGCCAGGGCTGGACGAGCCGGCCTTCGCGCGGCTCGTCGGCAACCACGGCCGCTGGTTCGAGCGGCACGGCGACCGACATCCCGGCCTCTACACCGAGTTGCTGCTGTTCCGCCGCGGCCAGGGCGCGATCACCATGATCGGGCAGGCCTTCGGCGGCGACGCCGAGCGGGTGCTCGACGAGCACGTCGCCGCGCTGGGCGACGGCGTGGGCGGCCCCACCACGCGCACCCAGCAGCGGCAGCCCTGGCTCGCGGCCGCGCTCGAGGGCCCCGACGACACGTCCGGGTGGCGGCTCAAGGTGAAGTCGGGATACCTGCGCCGGCCGCTCACCGACCGGCAGATCGCCACCGCGTACCGCCATCTGACGAACGACCGCGACATCCTCGGCGGCGCGCTGAGCCTCAACTCCTACGGCGGCCGGGTCAACGCGGTGGCGCCGGAGGCCACTGCCACGGCGCATCGCGACGCCATCCTCAAGCTCTTCTACCTGGCGGCGTGGGCCGAGCCCGCGGACGACGCCCACCACCTGCAGTGGATCCGCGAGTTCTACCGCGACATGTACGCCGACACCGGGGGTGTGCCGGTCGGCGACGGCGCCTACATCGGCTATCCGGACACCGACCTCGCCGATCCGCGCTGGAACCGATCGGGCCTACCGTGGCCCACCCTCTACTTCGGCGGCAACGCGCCGCGGCTGCGCGAGGTCAAACGGCGGTGGGACCCGCGCAACGTCTTCCACCACGCGCTCACCCCGTGAGGCCACGGTGAAAGAAGCGCACACGGTCACGCACGCCGACCATGCCTTCCAGCCGGGCGACGTCACCGGTGGCAGCCGCCGCCGCAGCCGTCCAGTCAGCGGAATCTGCCTGTCAGCCCGACCGTGAAGACGCCCGCGCAGGCCTTCACCGGCGACGTGAGCGGCGGTCGCCCGTTCGCCGTTGCGGAGAGGAGCCGCTAAGGCGGAGCGTCACATTGACATCGGTGGAGGTGTCGGCCAACCTTCTGGCATCGCACAGGGGACCGGTTGCATTGACGTTTCCCTCTGCGCCAATCGAATACGGAAAGACTACGGGGGGTTGACATGCGCGCGATGACGCATGCCATGAGATCGAGGCTGGCCACCGTGGCTGCCCTGGCGCTGGGCGTGGTCGGGGTGTCGGTGGTGCCGGCGTCGGCGGTCACCGGGGGAAACACCGTCCCGTCCGGGCAATACAGTTACGTCGCCCATCTGCGCGCCACCGGAACCGATCGGGCCTGCACCGGCGTCCTGGTGCATCCGCAAATGGTGGTGACCGACTCCGCCTGCGTCGCCGACGCGCAGGGAGTCGTCACCGCGGGCGCTCCGAAACTGCCGACCACCGTCACGGTCGGCCGCGCCGACCTGGCCGCCACCACGGGCGGGCTCGTCACCGCCGCGACGCGAGTGATCCCGCATCCGAGCCGGCCGGTCGCCCTGGTCGAGCTGGCCGCGCGCACCTCCGTGCCGCCGGCCACCGTCGCCAGGGCCGCGCCGGCCGCCGGCGACAGCCTGGTGCTGGCGGGCTACGGCCGCACCGCCGACGAGTGGGTGCCCACCGTCCTCAAGGCGGGCACCGCCACCGTCAGCGCGGTCGCCGACGGCACCATCACGGTCACCGGCCCCACGAGCGTCTGCAAGGGCGACGCGGGCGGCCCCGCGTTCCGGCAGGCCGGCGGCGCCGTCGAACTGGTCGCCCTGCACCACCGGTCCAATCAGGTCGGCTGCCTCGCCGAGGCGCAGACGGGCACCCGTGAGGCGGTCGAGACCCGCCTCGACGACCTGTACGCCTGGATCAACGGCAACGTCCCGTCGATCGGCAGCACCTTCGAACCCGGCGACCACCAGCCGCACTGGCGCAACGCCACCGGCGCCGGCATGGGTGCGGGCCACGGCGGCATCGCCAACGTCACCGGCGTCCGCAGCGGCATACCGCCGGAGCTGTTCCTCGGCCAGGACGCCCGCGCGCACAGCGGTCAGGGCCTGCTGCTCTACTCCGGCGAGGACACCAGCACGACCTCGTCGTACGCGTACTTCAAGGCCTTCACGTACGGCAACGTGATGCTGCGGCCCGGCAGCGTCCTGTCCTACTGGATCTACCCGCAGAGCAAGAGCAACAGCTACGACTACGCCGACGGCACCAACAGCACCTGCGTGGCGATGGACCTCGTCTTCACCGACGGCAGCACGCTGCGCGACTCGGGCCTCAGCGACCAGGACGGCCGCGGCGTGCACCCGGGCAACCACTGCAACACCATGGCGCTGGACACCTGGCACGAGATCCGCGTCGAGCTGGGCAGCAAGTTCGCCGGCAAGGTGCTGCGCACCGTCATGGTCGGCTACGAGCAGGCCGCGAACGTCGGCGGCTTCCGCGGCTGGATCGACGACTACAAGATCACGGACGTGGTCGCGACCGACAAGTTCACCACCGGCCTCCAGTCCGGCCAGCCCCAGCCCACCTGGACCAACACCCTCGCCGGAGGCGTGGCGCCGCGCGGCGGCACCGTCAACGTCCTCCCGGTCCGCGACGGCATCAGCGGCCCGGAGCTCTTCGTCGGCACCGACCACCTCAACACCGGCGCCGGCAACATCCTGCTCTACTCCGGCAGGGACAACAGCGGCCAGACGTCGCACGCCTACCTGAAGAGCTTCCAGCTCAGCCAGACCTTCGGCGGCCCGACGACCAAGCTGCACTACCGGGTCCTGCCACAGAGCAAGGAGAAGAGCTACAACTTCGCCGACGGCACCAACAGCAAGTGCGTCGCCCTCGACCTGATCTTCCACGACCGGCGCACCGACACACTGTCCAACCTGCGCGACTCCGGCACGGTGACAAGCAACGGCAAGACCATCCACCCGGCGCAGCAGTGCGCCGCGCTCCGACTCGACGAGTGGAACGACGTCACCGTCGACCTGGGCGCCGTGGCCAACGGCAAGGAGATCGTCGAGATCGACTTCGGCTACGACCAGCCGGGCAACACGGGCGGCTTCCGCGGCTTCGTCGACGACATCCGCATCAGCTTCTGACCCCGTCGTGAAGGCTCGGCCGGCGACTCGCGGTCACCGGCCGAGCTCCTGGCACACCACCTCGTCCCGCCCATCGTTCTCACCCCGCGAGGGTGTGACGGCCGAAGGCGGCAGGCCAGAGGAGTCCACGCGCCTGCATCTCGGCCTCGACGGCCTCGCGCCGCCGCCAGTCGCGGCGAGCCTTCGGGTTTGCGGGCCGGGGACTGTTCGACGACTCCTCGCGCTCGCGCGCCAAGCCCAGCCGCGACAGCAACTGCTCGTCGGTGAGCCCCGGAAGGTCCCGGTCCCACGTCTCCAGCATTTTCCAGAGCGACACGAGCCCATTCAACGTGCCGGCGTGGCCTCATTCGCGGGCTAGAGGTCGGCGTTCAAGGTGCCGATGGGTCTTCCCAGGCCGCGCCGGGACGCGTGTCCGGACATTGATGGTGGAGACGCGGGGTGGGAATCGGCCGGCAGGTAGGCGGTGAGGAGCGGCCCAGCCAGGACGCGGCGTGTGACGCGGGCGCCCAGGTGCTCGGCGACCATTTCCAGCGCGGCGTGGCGGGCGCAGAGATGCCGGCTCCGCATCAGGTGGTGCGTGTGCTCGGCGAATTGCCGGGCCTGCGGTCCCCGCGCCGATCGGGGTGCGCCCGGTTCGAAGGACGCCCAGCGCCGCCGGTCGCGGTAGGCGTGGACGAAGCACTTGCCGGATCCGTGGAAGACACTGAAGACCTCGGTGCCCGCCGACAGCCGGGCGAGGAGGCCGGGCTGGGTGGCGCGGTATCCGACGTATTCGAAGCAGAACGCCCAATCGCCGACGATGCCGGCGCGCACGCTGTTCTCCGGGTTCCGCTGGACTGTCTGGTCCCAGGTCAGCGTGAGCAGGCCGGCCGGGCCGGCGCCGTACGCCGTGAGCGCCGCCCGCGGGGTCGTCCCGGCGGCGAACGTGATCGTGTATCCGAGCTCCGAGTCCCAGCCCCACGGCCCCGAGGTCAGGTCCACGCCGTCCTCCTAGCAGGGTCAATGCGCCGCGGCCAGCTTTCCCGCCGCGTGCTGGGCGGCTGCGTAGCCAAAAGTCAGGCCCTGGCCGATCGTGGCGCCCGGTCCCGGGTACACCCGGCCGAAGGCGTTGCCGGCCGCGTTTCCGGTGGCGTACAGGCCCTCGATGATGCTGCCGTCCGGGCGGAGGGCTCGGGCCAGGCCGTCGGCCCGGATGCCGCCGCAGGTGCCCAGGTCGCCGGGGACGACCTTCACCGCGTAGAAGGGGGCCTGGTCGATCGGGCCGAGGCAGGGGTTCGGGGTGACGGCCGGGTCGCCGTAGTAGCGGTCGTAGGCGCTGTCGCCCCGGTGGTAGTCGTCGTCCCGGCCGGAGGCGGCCTGAAGGTTGAAGCGGTCGAGCGTGCCGGGCAGGGCGGCGAGGCCGGTCTTGGCCGCGAGCTCCGGGACGGTGGCCGCCTTCACCGCGACGCCGGCGTCGTACCAGGTCTGGGGTAGGGGTTGGCGGGGGAAGACGCCGCCGCCGAAGACGTAGCGGTTGCGGTAGCGCTGGTCGAAGACCATCCAGACGGGCAGTTCCTCGCCGAGCAGGATCTGGCCGGCGGTCATGTAGTTGACCGCCTCGTTCATGAAGCGGCGGCCCTGCTGGTTCACGATGATCTGGCCGGGCAGGGAGCGCTCGGCGAGCAGCGGGCCGGGCATCGGGCCGGGGACCGGCACGGCCGGGAACCACCAGGCCTCGTTCATGAAGGCCAGGTCGGCGCCGGCGGCCTCGGCGATGTCGATGGCGTCGCCGGTGTTCTCCGGGTTGCCGAGCGACCAGTCGGTGTCGAGCTGCGGCGACTGGTGCTTGTGCCGCCGGGCGGCGTTGCGGTCGAAACCGCCCGCGGACAGCAGGACGCCGCGCGAGGCTCGTACGGTGACGTCCTTGCCGTCGCGGGTGACGACGACTCCGGTGACCCTGCCGCCCTCGACGACGAGGTCCTTGAGCGGCGTCTCGAACCAGACCGGGATGCGCGCCGCGCGGACGCCCGCGAAGAGGCCGGCCGCCAAGGCCGCGCCGCCCGCCTGGTACTCGCGGCGGATCGCCAGGCCGCCCAGGCCGAGACCGAGCAGCTTGGCGCCGGTCACGACGCCGCGCGGGTGACGGGCGACGAGATTGAGCCACTTGTACGTACGCCCGGACACCGGCATGGGGAACGGCGCCGCGAGAGCGGGCGGGCGCAGCCGGGCGCGGTCGGGCCCGAGACGGCGCACGTCGAACGGCTTGGGCTCCATGGCCCGCCCGGCCGCCGACCCGCCCGGCAGCTCGGGGAAGTAGTCGGCGTAGCCGGTCATCCACTGCCACCTCAACGGGGTGCGGCGGCGCATCACGTCGACCGCTGCCGGGCCGTGGCTGATGTGGGTGTCCCAGCGTGACTCCGGTGACTCGCCGGCCGTGACGTGGCGCAGGTATTCGCGGGCGCGCTCGGGGGTGTCGACCACGCCGGCCCGCCGCAGCAGCCCGTTGTTCGGGATCCAGAAGCCGCCACCGGACAGGGCCGTGGAACCGCCGAAGTACTTCGACTTCTCGACGATGAGGACCGACAGGCCCGCCTCGGCCGCGGTGAGGGCCGCGAGCATTCCCGTGCCGGAACCGACGACCACGAAGTCGTAGCGAGCCTCGTCCATGGAGCGACGGTAAGCGGGGCCACCCGGAAAGGCAACAGGCCGTCGCCATCCGGGGCGGTGGACTAGGGTCGAGGCCGATGACTGACTCGACGCGGCGTACCCGGGGCCTGCAGCGGGGACCCCGCAGCGTGCAGGTGGTCGAGAGCGTGCGCGCGGCCACCCTCGGCGAGCTGTCCCGCGTCGGCTTCGCCGGGCTCACCGTCGAAGGGGTGGCCAGGGCGGCCGGCGTCAACCGCACCACGATCTACCGGCGCTGGCCGTCCAAGGCCGCGCTGCTCGCCGCGATGATCGAGCCGGTCCTCGAGCGCTGGGACGGCGACCCCGACACCGGATCGGCCCGCGACGACCTGCTGACGCTGATGCTGATGATCCGCGACAGCACCACACTGCCCGAGGGCCGCGCGCTCACCGAGGCGATGACGGCCGGCGCGAGCGAGCTCCGCGACCTGCTGCGCGACACGATCAACCGCACGCTGGCCCCGTTCCACCGGGCGCTCGACCGGGCCGTGGCGAGGGGCCAACTCCGGGCGTCCACAGACGTACGCGTCATCGCGCACCTCGCGTTCCACGGCGTCGTGGCGTGGGAGCCGGCACACGGCGCCCTGCCCACGGACGACGACTGCGCCCGCATGGTCCGGGTCCTGCTGCCCGGCGCGGAGCAATAGCCGGCCGGGAGAACTGGACCGACGGCTCCTTCAACCACCACTGCGAAGCACCGTAGCCGGCTGGGTTCATCAGGGTTTGGCCACGTCCGAATGGCGCCGCCTCCCTGACGGTCGCGTTCGCCTGAACGTGGAGATCCAAGCCCACACGACCGCCGAGATTCGGGCCCCGGGACAGGCCGAGCCCGTCGAACGGGGCGAGAACAATGCCGACGGTAAGAACGTCTACCGGGCAAGCGCGGGCACACACAGCTGCACCGGACCCACACTCCGGGCCGGTCACGGCGGCGCGCCGTGGCCGGCATGTGCTGGTGTGGTCAGACCGCAGAATCGCTTCCAGCGGGCGTCAACCTGCTCCGACGATCACGAACGCGGCCCAGTGAACTGGGTCTGCGAAGGGGTGGTGCCCGTGAGGTACGCCCGCGACTGACGGCAGCCCGAAGCGCTTCGCGAACCGGTGCAGCTCATCGACCGATGAGTCGCGCAGCCATTGTTGGGCATTCGCGAGGGCCTGTGCCGGAGATGACTGTCCGTTCGCGAAGTGGTTCTCATAGAACCGGGTGATCAGGTAGGAAGCCGATTCGTCGTTCACCTTCCACAGCGTGCCCAGCACTGCCGCGGCACCGGCGTACAGGAAGCCGCTCGGAAGCCCGATCGCCTCATCCAGGGTACGGTGCGGATCAGTGACGGCGGTCTCGCAAGCCGCAGCGACCACGAGCTGAACTCCGCGCAATATGCCGCCGCCGAAGAGTTCCGCAAGAGTCAATCGATCGCCATTGGCGAGCTGTAGGCCAGACTGCAGCGGCTGGCGGATGTCGTAGTTGGCGTGGCAGGACAGGTGAAGGTGAGTGGCGCCAGGAAGTTCGCCAATCAACGCCGCTGCAGTGGCCGCCTCTCTTTCCAGCACCCGCACCGTTCCGGGGAAGAGTTCGCCCACGGCCGAGAGTTCGGCAGCAGCAGCGGGCAACGGCGATCCCGGTTGGGGGTCCGCTACTCCCACCAAGCGTGGCTCTCGGCCGGAGGCAAGCATCGACCTCGCCGCGATGAGAGCGCGTGCTGACTGTGCGTAGGAGACGGTGACGTCGTCGAGCAGATGCCGGACGTTCTTCCCGCGCGTGTATCGGCCTGCGTGAAGGGGAAGTCCGCAGAGGACCCCGGTGGGCACCAGTACGGCACGAGATAATCCGCGTCGCGCGAGTTCATCTGTGATCGGGCTTAGAAGACGTTCGCCGATGGACGCCAGCACAACATCGCTGTGCTGATCTCCGTGCAGCCGAAAGACGGTGAGATCCCAGGCCGTAAGGGGAGCGAAGATGGCGCTGGTGCCGGATGGCTCTGTCACAAGTGCCATGCTTCCGGCGGTGGCCGTCACGAGATGGATAACTGGTTCGTCGTCGCGAGCTGAGCGCCACGCTGCGCCCTCAATCGGCAGAGCGAAGTGCTCGTGCCCGGAATACTCGCGAATAGTCGCCGTGACAGCGCGTAGACGGGATTGCGCGTCCACGAGCATCGCGTGCAATTCTCGACGATCGTCACGACTGGCCTGGACAACCATCCGCTGGGATGATTCCGCAATGGCCAGGCAGTCGGCCGCATCTCGGTACGCCGCGGCCAAGTTTGGGGCCTCCTCTTCCAACAGCCGAAGATCGATGTGATCCCGATCCAGCAGCCGGGCTAGTTCTCTCGCGCGCGAGCCTTCGACGATGGCAGCTGCATCGCCTGGCTTCCCGGCCTTGGCCAACGCGTAGGCAGCCTCCGAGAAAAGCCACCCGATCCGGTTGAGCTCCCGCTCGCGTGCGGCATTTAGTGCCGGTGCGAGGTACAGCGCCTCGGCGGCCGCAGTCGCTGACCGGTATTCGCGAGCGGCCATCTGCCACTCATTCCGGAGAGCGTGAGCGCGCCCAAGAAGACTGCCGATCTCATGCGCCTCGCTTGGGGCGGACTCGGGTGTGGCGATCTGCGCAGCGCTGTGGAGAAGCTGAAGTGCTCGTTCGAAGTCAGGATCGGATCCGCGGTTGATCAGAGCTCGTGAGAGTGCGATGGCAGTCTCTACCCACTCTGCCGGATGCTGCTGGCGGGAACGGCCAGCAAAGCTTTCGTCGTAGAGTTGGATTACCCGATTGATAATCTGGGAAGGCGGGGCGACGAGCAGCATCTCAACGTCGTCGAATTCGACGGGCCCAGCATCCCGGACCGCGTTCGGCAAGGTCCCGGATCCGGTTTCTTTACGAAATGTCAGCGACTCCGTCAGCAGACCCAGCCTTGCGAGGCTGCCAGCAAGGTTGAAGCGCGCCCGTGCCCCGCCGCTGATGTCACCATGCTCGTCGAAAAGATGCAGCGCTCGTTCGTGCAGGCCCACCGCGCGGTGGAGGCGATGCTGGTTAGCGCTGCCAGAGGAGAGCGCGTTTGCGAAGTCGTCCAGCGCAGCCGCGTAGTCCCGCGGTGAGTCGTCGACCGTTGCCTCGGACAGTGCAGCCTCGAATCGGTCGACGATTTTGTCTTCTTCCAAGTCGCCTATTCGGTCGCCGAGCCTGATCTCGGCGATGGCAACGAGGTGCGCTGCACTCAGGCGCTCCTGAGGCGAACCTTCGGCCCGATAGAATTCCTGCGCGTTGACAGCATTGTGCAACGCGAGACGGAGGTTGACTTCCGGATCGCCGATCAGTCGGTTCGCGTACGCAAGGCTCAAGTTACGCAGGGCCGCGGCACGTGTCGACGAACGGCGGAGCGTTCGCAGCGCCTGGTTCAGAAGAGCAATGCCAGCGTCGATGTTACTGGAGCTTGCCGGCATCATCGGCTCTGTCAAGACCAGACCGAGGTTCATCAGGGCGTGCCCGCGTTCATCGGGATGCTTGTCATGATCGAGTACAACCAATGCGGCTCGAAGGCGCGCCTCGGCGCGTGGAAGGTGCGTGCGCTTGTCCGGATGGGACCAGTAGGCATTCGCCAAGTTCATGATGCTGGTGGCCCATCTAAGTGGGTCGTCCCGGCGGCGGCGGATCGCCAAGGCGTGACGGAACGATGTCAGTGCTTGGTTGACGTTGTAGCGCGAGTCTCCGTCGGAGAGGGTGCGCCACCAAATGCCGACGAAAGAATGGGCGTCTGCAGCTTCCCCGGCCGCGCCGGCCAGACGAAAAAGTTCCGCCGCGCGAACGCCGATCTCGATCGCCTTACGCTGGTCGCTGTCGCTCCACAGGTGAGCGCGACGCAGCAGGAAGTAGCCGTGACAGCCCGGCAGCTCGGCTTCGGGTATGAGCATGAGGATACGATCGATGAGGTGTTCGGACTCGGACACAATTAGTTCACTAAGCAGTGGCCGGACAGCGGGAGAAGGTGCCGCGGCGGTTTTGATATCGAGCGTCAGGAGCTTCTCCCAAATGGCGTCCACCATTCGGGGAAGCGGAGAATCAGGATGTGCCATCAGGTGTGCCAATGCGGCCTGGTTTTTCGGACGAAACTCCAAGGCGGCGAGGAATCCCGCATCGGTCAAGAGCTCCGGATGGGTCGCCAGTACGATGTCGCGCGCGTCATCCGACGGAGCTTCGCTGAGTGCCCGCAAAGCTAGTTCTGTCGAGAGGGTAAACCGGAAATTTTCGATACCTTGGGAGAGGCTTGCGGAGAAATCGCGGGACAGTTTCAAAGCGGCCTCTGCGCGTGCCAGGGCCTCTGCGATGTCTTCATGGGCGATGAGCTGAGCGGCACGAAATGCGGCCTCGGCCGCCTGGACAGGGTTTTGACCACGTCTAAATAGGTCGGCCGCGTCGTCATAAAGCTTGATCGCACCGAAGTGGTCGTCCTGTCGGAGCGGGTTCGCAGCTAGCAGGTATAGCGCGCGAGCCTCCCCTTCAAGGTCTCCGATCTCTTGGAAAATCTGCCGGGAACGTTCGGTGTAATGGCGGAACTTGCTGTGGTCGCCTAGGTCAGTGAATACTGAGGCTAGATCGCCCAGCGCTCGAGCCTCACCTTGGAGATCCTCGGCCGCGCGATAGGCCTCTACTGCCCTGTTGAAGAGATCCGCCGCCGCGATCGGATCGACGTCGCGCGTGATGCCGCCGAGGTGCGCGAGCGCCTTCGCTCGTAGATCGAGCGCTCCGATCGCGAGGGCTACCTTTGCGACCTCCTCGAAGACAGTCGTTGCATAGGATTCTTGGCCTAGCTTCTGCAGGGCGACACCTAGGTTCTGTGAGCACCGGACGAATGCCTCCCAGAGGTTTGCAGCTAGCGCGAGCTGTCTTCCTCGAGCAGATTGTCGGAGCAGGCCCGTCCAATCCTCGAGTGTCACAAGGAACGGCGTCATCCAATTGTAGGCATTGAGCACAGTCGCCACGGACCAGCCAGTGTTCACGCCGAACTCCGCCACTAGAGCGCGGTGTGCCTGGCGGAACCACCGAAGGGCTATGTCGCGCTCACCGTTCCAGTACTGTGCATGCGCAGTCTCCAACTCCCGACAGAGGTTCTCATTCGTCACAGTCTTAACTGACGGACCGCCTCTCCGTGATGGCTTCTCTCAGGAGCCCATCGCCACCAATCTGTGCACCCATCAAGGACCTCGACGTGGAGGTCGCAAGCGGCGTAGCCGGCCGCCGTTTCGGTTCCGGCTTACTTCAGTGGGTGCCGGCGCCACCTACGGCTAACCCGTCGGTCCCGGGTCGCCGACGTCCTTTTTGCCGCAACGCCGGGCCCACGCCATCGCCCTCTGCGGGCACTCCTGCTGTGGGTCGTCCGCGAAGACCTGTGCGATGACGTCCCCACGTGGAGGCCGCACCGACATTTCGATGGCGTGAGAACCTTGCTGACCCCGCGCTACCCGTCACCGAAGTAGTGACCTGCCGCCCAGTGGTCCAGGGTCGGCCGCGAGTGCATGGTCGAGGCGATGGGGAATGGACGGTTCACCGCCCGGCGGTCGCGGGCGCGACGGAACGGGCGGCCGGCCGCACGGCAGCCGGGAACGTCGCGGCCTTGACCTGAAGGCGGCCGAAGTGTCGGAGCTTCCCGGACCTTTCCGAGCGCGCATGCACGAACAGGAGGCGAAATCCGCGATCGATGTCGTGCGCGACTTCCCCGGGTTCGCAGTCGCCGACGCGGAGGACCTCGACGAGGCCGGGTGACGCTACGGTGAAGGCGCGGCGTCGAGGACTGCTCGGCTGTGCCGGGCGAGGAGGGGACACCCATGGCGTGGGACGCGGGCACCGTGGCGCGGCTGGCGGGCACCTCGGAGGTCGACGTGATCGTCTCGGCGCCTGATCGGCCGGTGGTGCGTGCGCCGATCTGGATCGTGGGGGTTGGCGGCGATCTCTATGTGCGGTCGTGGAAAGGCGATCAAGGGCGCTGGTACAGGCGCGCGCGGCGGTATGGGGCCGGGGTTCTCGCAGTGGGTGGTGAGGAATACGCGGTTCGCTTCGTGCCTGTTGCCGACGCCGGTCTGGACGCGGCGGTTGATGAGGCTTACCGGGGCAAGTACCGCCATTCCCCGTACGCGGAGGCGATGACCCGCGCCCCGGCCGCCGGCACCACGCTGCGTGTCGAGCCGGTGAGCTGACACGGCGCGTCGCCGCCGGCGGCCCGGGGTCTCGGTCAGGCCAGGACGAAGGTGTAGCCCTTCGCCTTGAGCTGGCGGATCGTCGCGTTCAGCGAGGCCACCGTCTGGCTGCGGTTGCCGCCGCCGTCGTGCATCAGGATCACGGCGCCGGGGCGGGTGCCCTTGACTGCGCGGGACGTGATGGTGGCGGTGCCGGGGCGGGACCAGTCACGGGTGTCGACCGTCCAGCCGAGGATGCGCAGGTTCTGGGCTCGGACGACGGTGCGCGTGCGGGAGTTGCTCGCCCCGTACGGGAAGCGGAAGACCTTGGGTCTGACCTTGGTGACGCTGTAGATCTTGTTTTGGGTCCAGACGACCTGGTTGCGGGCCGCGGTGTTCGACAGCTTGGTGAAGTTCGGGTGGCTGCGGCTGTGGTTGCAGAGGCGGTGGCCCTCGCGGACGACGCGGCGGGCAGTTGCCGCGTACGGGCCGACATTGTTGCCGAGCATGCAGAACGTCGCCTTGACCTTGTTGCGCTTCAGGATGTCGAGGATCTGCGGCGTGTACTTGGAGGGCCCGTCGTCGAAGGTGAGCGCGACGGTCTTCTTCGCGGCGGCCAGGTCGACGATCTCGAAAGACGTCGTCTGTGCCTGTGCCTGTGCCGGTGCGGACGGCGCGGCGACGACACCGGCCACGACGGCCGAGGCGAAGGCGAATCCGGCTGCGAGGTTTCTCGTGAGTCTCATAGAGGCCGAGGGGCTTCCCGTCTAGTTGAGGAGTGATCGCGGAGGCGGCGAACCGGGTTCGAACACAACGGTGGGCACGGGCCGGCGGATGCCGAGTGCCTGATCGCCGAGCACGCCCGTGCGAAGGGCCTCGAGGATCGCCTCGACCAGCAGGTCCAGTTCGGACTTGCCGGAACCGTCGTCGAAGTCGGAGATGTGCGACATCGATGCCCCCACCTGTGCGCCTGGCCGGTTGCCTCTTCGAGCGTGCGGCCGCGCGCGGCGACGGGCATCGGTCGAGTGACTGTTCCGCGAGCGGTCGTGGCCGTCGTCACTTTCCGGTTACGGCCGGGCGTGTGCTAAGCCAGACGCATGACGATCTTGGACGTGGCGCCGCTGGACAACCCGGTGTGGAGTGCGCTCTCCGGTGTGCAGGCGGGGTTCGCCGACACGTACGGCCGTGCCGCGCGGTTCCGGGCCGAGGTCTCGCCGTTCCACGCGCTCGCCGACGCGGCCGATCCGGCCTCGTGGGCCGACCTCGCGGTGCTGACGGACGGTGACGAGGCCGTCCTGCTGCCGGCAGGGCCGGACACCGCGGGCGAGGGCTGGGAGGTCACGGCACGCTTTCAGGGCGTTCAGCTGGTGGGTGATGCCGTACGCGGGGAAGCCGACCCGGAGGCGCAGCGGCTGACCGCGGCCGACGTGCCGGAGATGCTCGACCTGGTGGCCCGCACCCGGCCCGGCCCGTTCGGCCCGCGCACCATCGAGCTCGGCACCTACCTGGGCATCCGCCGCGACGGCCGGCTCGTCGCGATGGCCGGGGAGCGCATGCGCCTGCCGGGGTGGACCGAGGTGAGCGCCGTCTGCACCGACCCGGCCTTCCGGGGCCACGGCTTCGCGGGCCGGCTGGTCAACGCGGTCGCGGCCGGCATCCTGGAGCGCGGCGAGACGCCGTTCCTGCACGCGGCGGCCGGCAACACCGGCGCGATCCGGCTCTACGAGAAGCTGGGGTTCTCGCTGCGCCGCCCGATGAGCTTCCACCAATACGGGCGGCGTCAGGCGTACGCGATGTCGAAGCCCCTGTCCTGAAACTCGGGGCGGCCCTTGAACGGGTTGCCGCAATTGAGGAAGCGCACGCTCGGGATCTCCAGCAGGGCGTCGATATTCGTGAACTTGCGGCTGTTCAGGACGTCCAACTCGTCGAGGCCGGTGAGCAGCGAGCAGTCGATCTCGGCGCGGACGCCGTTGAGGCGGAGCGCTTTCACCGACTTCGGCAGGCCGGTCATCGGGAACCGGCGGCCGGTCCCGGCGATCTCGAGCGCCTCGACGGGGGAGCGGATGTCGGCGAGCACGTCGTCGTTGCGGACGTCCTCCAGCTCCAGATGCCGCAGGGTGGTGAGCGACCGGAGCTGTTCGCGCGGTTTGTCGCGGCCGCCGATGAGCGTGCGGAGAAAGGCGACCGGTGGCAACGGGTCGACGACGCGGGAAAGGTCCGTGCCGACGTACAGAAGGGACTCGATCTCTCCAAGGGTGACCGGGCTCTCGGCCTCACCGCTGATGACGAGCGCGGGTGGCACCGTGTCGCCGAGCAGCGCCACCATGGCGGCCGGCAGCGACAGCGACCGCAGGTGGGGCAGGTCGGCGAGGTAGGGCGGCAGCTTCGGCCGGCGCAGTTGGGCGGCGCTCGGCACCAGGTCCAGGCAGCGGATCCGGTCGAGGTCCTCCGGCGCGGGCTCCTTGCCCCACGGGATGCGGGTGGCGCCGTCCACGGTGAGGTAGTCGCACTCCACCACGTTGCCGACGCAGTAGATGCCCTCCCCGGTCGGCGAGTACACGTACCGGTATCGACTCCGCTCGAACAGCTCCACGGCGCCAGATCATCTCACGCGCGCGGGGCCGCGGCGGCGCGCTAAGCTTCAGCAGTTGCCTAGATCGGGAGTGGGCATGGCAGTCGAGGACGACATCTCCGGGTGAGGACCCCGGCGGGCCGCAGGCGCGCGTGAAAAACGCGCCGTCGCCGCGGCCTCTGTTGTCGTGCCCTTCGTCAGCCGACGGGTCCTCGCGCCGAGGGCCCGCGATCCTTGGGAACTCCAAAAATGTCCGATGGTTACATCGTTTGTTCGTCGCTGTCCTTTTCGTGGCCGGATGACACGCCGGTCTTCGAGGACCTCTCGCTGTCCGTTCCGGGCGGGCGCACCGGTCTCGTCGCGTCCAACGGGGCGGGCAAGTCGACACTGCTCAAGCTGATCGCCGGGGAGCTGAAGCCGACCGGCGGCGCCGTCCACGTCGAGGGCGTGCTCGGCTACCTGCCGCAGCACCTGCCGTTCCAGCAGGAGCAGACCGTCGCCCAGGTGCTGGGCGTCGACCGGATCATCGCCGCGCTGCTCGCCATCGAGGCGGGCGACGCCGACGAGGAGCACTTCGCCGTCATCGGCAACGACTGGGACGTCGAGGAGCGCACCCGCGCCGAGCTCGACCGGCTCGGCCTGGGCGACGTGGCGCTCGACCGCCGGCTCGGCACGCTCAGCGGCGGGCAGGTCGTGTCGCTCGGGCTCGCCGCCCAGCTGCTCAAACGGCCCGACGTGCTGCTGCTCGACGAGCCCACCAACAACCTCGACCGCACCGGGCGCGACCGGCTCATCGAGGTGCTGCGCGCCTGGTCCGGGTGCCTGCTCGTGGTCAGCCACGACCGCGAGCTGCTCGACGAGATGGACCGCATCGCCGCGCTCGAGCCGCAGGGCGAGGTCCGCTGGTACGGCGGCACGTACACCGAGTACGAGGAGGCCGTGCGGGCCGAGCGCGAGGTCGCCGAGCGGCAGGTGCGCAACGCCGAGGCCGACCTGAAGCGGCAGAAACGCGAGATGCAGCAGGCCCGCGAGCGTGCGCAGCGCCGCGCCTCGAACGCCAGCCGCAACCTCGCCGACGCCGGCCTCGCCCGGATCGTCGCCGGCAACCTCAAACGCGACGCGCAGGTCTCCGCCGCCAAGCAGGCCGAGACCCACGCCAGCCGGGTCGGTGACGCGCAGGCCCGCCTCGACCAGGCCAGCCGGGCCGCCCGCCAGGAGGACCGGATCAGCCTGGAGCTGCCCGGCACGAACGTCCCGGCCGGCAAGACGGTCTTCCAGGGCTCGTCGATGAGCGCGAGCTACGGCGACAAGCCGGTCTTCTCGGACGTGGAGTTGAGCATCCGCGGGCCGGAGCGCATCGCGCTGATCGGCGACAACGGGGCGGGCAAGTCGACGCTGCTGCGGCGGCTCGCCGAGGAGGCGCTGGTGCCGGTCGCGTATCTCTCCCAGCGCCTCGACCTGCTCGACGACGACCGCACGGTGGTGGAGAACTTCGCGAAGTTCGCTCCCGCCCTGGCCGACGCGGAGCGGATGAACCTGCTGGCCCGGTTCCTCTTCCGCGGCGCCCGGGCGCACCTGCCGGTCGGCGTGCTCTCCGGCGGCGAACGGCTGCGCGCCACCCTGGCCTGCATCCTGTTCGCCGAGCCCGCGCCGCAGTTGCTCCTGCTCGACGAGCCGACGAACAACCTCGACCTGGTCAGCGTCGGGCAGCTGGAGAGCGCGCTCACCTCGTACCAGGGGGCCTTTGTGGTCGTCAGCCACGACGACCGCTTCCTCGCCGAGATCGGGATCAACCGCCGCCTGCGCCTCGCCGGCGGCCGGCTCACGGAGGATCGAGCGTAGATGCCAGTGCTTTTCTCGTACGGAACCCTGCGCGACCCGGCGGTGCAGCGCGCCACGTTCGGCCGCGAGCTGGCCGGGCGCCCCGATCGCCTGACGGGCTTTCGCCTGGAGCAGGTCAGGATCACCGACCCGCACGTGCTGGAGGTCAGCGGCGAGACGCACCACCCGATCCTGATCGCCAGCTCCGACCCCGCCGACGGCGTGGACGGCTCGGCGTTCGAGGTGACCGAGCAGGACCTGGCCAGGGCCGACGAGTACGAGGTGGACGACTACCGCCGCGTGGCGGCACCGCTGGCGTCGGGGGAGACGGCCTGGGTGTACGTGGCGGCTTGAGAGGCTGTGGGGCCGGCTGATCCGCGGGTGGTCAGCCGGCCTTCTCGGCGTCCGTGTCCGCGGTGCGGGTCTGACGGGCTGCCCGCAGGGTGAGGGCGGTCGCGGCCGTGAGGGCGAAGGCCACGGCTATCCACCAGATGCCGATGGCGTCGAGCCAGGTGGTGATCTGCCCCTGGATCTCGGTGACCGTGCCGACGATCGGGTCACCGGCGGTGTCGCCGGCGATGAGGCGAAGCTCGTACCAGCCGTAGTAGGCGACGTACACGCCGGCGAGGAGCAGGAACGCGCCGCTGATGCGCCGGATGTGCGGCAGGACGGCGCGGGTCCTGCGCACGGCGGTGTCCCGCGCGAAGGCGACGAGCATGGCGAGCAGGCCGACGACGAGTCCCATGCCGAGCCCGTAGGCGATGAAGGCCGTCAGCCCGTTCACGATGTCACCGGACCCGGAGACCAGCCCGGTCACGGCGAGGAACGGCGCGATCGTGCAGGACAGCGAGGCGACGGCATAGGAGGCGCCGTAGCCGTAGAGGGCGAGGAACGAGCCGGTCGGCCCTCCGACGGTGAGCCGGGGTATCGGCAGCGAGAGCTCGCGCCCGGTCAGCATCCAGCAGCCGAGGCCGGCCAGGGCGGCGCCGGTGACCACGGTGACCCAGGGCAGGTGCTGCTGGATCGGGGCCGTCGCGACGCTGATGACGAAGCCGATGATCCCGAAGACGGTGACGAAGCCCGTGGTCATGGCGGCCGACAGCCGCAGGGCGCGGACCACGCCGCCCGGCCCGGAGACGAGCATGGCCAGGAAGGAGGGCAGCATGGCGAAGCCGCACGGGTTGAACGCGGCGACGAGGCCGGCGGCCAGCGCGAAGGTGATGTCGTCCATCTAGGCGGTGTGCTGGTCGATGAGGTCGGCGAGCTCCCGCTCGTCCAGGGGCCCGGTCGCGGACTCCGTGCCGCCGCCGGGGCTGACGAACCGGTAGGACGACTGGGAGGTGACCCCGAAATGCTTGTAGAGCGCACCGGTCCGGTCGTCGAGGTGGACGATGCCGGAGGTGCCGGTCCGGTCGACGAACTGGTTGATCGCGTCCTTGCTCTTGTCGAGACCGGCGATGCCGACGACGCGCACCTTGTCGCCGTACTTCGCGGCGGCCTTGGCGACGGCGGGTCCCTCGGCCTGGCACTTGGGACACCAGGGCGCCCAGAACCAGAACACCACGGGCTTGCCGGCCAGCGTTGCCCCGTCGAAAGCCTCGCCGTCCAGGGTCGTGCCGGTGAACTTGAGAACGGCGGGCACGGTCGCGGTCGCGGTCGTGGCGGTCGCGGTGGGCGCCGCGGACGTCGCGGTCGCGGCGCTGCTGGGCACGGGCGGCGCGGAGCCGGCGGGTTCCTCGGCGCCGGTTCCGCAGGCCGTCAGGACCAGGGCCGCCGCTGCCATCGACAAGCAGAGCTTTCTCATGGGCACACCGTATCGGCGGCCGGGCGGGCCGGACCCTTACGAGACGCTTACCGCCGCACCGACACCTCGCCGTACCTTCCCAGCGTCGCGGGCAGGTCGACCGCCTTGCCGCGCAGGGTGGCGTCGAGGAACGCGGCGGTCGTCTCCGCCGTCATCCGCACGCTCTCGGTGCGGCCGAGGGAGCCCACCAGCGAGGGGACCGGTGGCAGGTAGAGCGGGGCGTCGGTGAAGGTGAGGTGGGCGCTGCCGGGCACGCTGAGCCGGTAGCTGGTCGCGCGCCCGCCGTCGAGCGCCTTCGTCAGCCTTTCGACATAGTCGGTGTCCGCCTGGTCCCGCACCTCGTGGGTCAGCGCGAGGACGGGCTGACGCGGCGGGGCCTGGTCGGCGTCGAGGCCGCCGTCCAGGTTGACGGCCGCGGTGAAGCGCTGGTCGCGCTCGGCGGCGCGCATGGCGGCGGCCCCGCCGACGGAATGGCCGGTCGCCGCCGCGTGCGTGGTGTCGAGCCGTCCCGCGAGGGGCCCCGCGCCGAGGGCGCTCAGCTGGGTGAGGACGAAGCTCAGGTCGGCCGCCCGCGTCGTGGTCCAGGTGATGCGCCGCCGGTCGTCCTCGGCCCTGTTCCCGCTGGACGCGACGCGAGTCCGCACCACGCTGCCGTCGGCGAGGACGACCACGGCCGAGTCGTACGGGTGGTCCACGCCGGCCACCACGTAGCCGCGGCTCGCCAGGTCCTCGGCCCACGCCGTGTTCTGGGTGCGCACCCCGCCGAGCCCGGGCGAGAACAGGACGACCGGGAAGCGGCCGTCCGCCGGCGGCGCGTCGGGCACCGCGTGCGTGTGGGCGCGGGCCGGGCCGTCGAGCAGGAAGCCGGGCGCCCCGAGATAGCCGGCCACCGCGTCCGCGACGGTGTCGGCTTCGCGGCGGGTGCGGCCGAGATATTGCGCCCGCGGCGCGTCGGCGGACACGTGCTGGGCCGGATACCACAACTGCACGACCACGGTACGGCGGTCACGGGCGGCATCCGTCCATTGCAGCACCGTGGTGCCCACCGCCGACGGCCCGGACAACGGCGGGAACGACGGTACGGGCAGCGCCCAGGCCGCCCCGGCGCCGGCGAGCACGAGGACGGCGCTGAGCACCGTGGCCGGCAGCGCGAGCCGCCACCGGGCCCGGCCGAGCAGCCAGAGCGCGCCGGCGAGGAGGTCCGCGCCCAGCAGCAGCAGGATCTGCCAGCGCGGGTCCGGCAGGGTCCACAAAGCACCGGCGATGGTCACGGCGGCGGCACCGACCGCGGTGCGCCGGCGGGCGGCGGCCGGCAGCCACCACGCCGCCACCAGCACGGCCGAGGACAGGACGACGGCGAGCTCGGCGATGATCATGGGGCACAGCATTGCCGGGCGTTGCTGAGCGCGCGCTGAGAGATTGCCGGGCGCTGCCGAGAGTCAGAGGGCCTCCCACAGGGCGTGGTCGGCCCAGGCTCCCGTGATGGCGACGTCGGCGTTCTGGCCCCGCTGGCGGGCGAAGCGCAGCGCCAGCAGCTGCAACCGCACCGTCATCGGGATCTGGGCGAGCAGCCCGTCGCCCTCCTCGCCGCGCAGGATGAAGACGCCCATGCCGGTGACGCGGGCGGCGTGGGCGAGGCCCGCGGTGAGCTCGTCGGACGGCGCCAGGGCCAGCAGGGTGTCCGAGGCGCTGTAGGGCACCGCGGCGCCGTGCAGCAGGCGGTCCGGGTCGAAGCCCTCGCACAGGATCCGGGCGCCCTCCCGGATCTTGAGGGCGCCTTCGCGGGCCGTCACCGCCCAGTTGCCGGGGCCGACGATCGCCATGGCGCGGGCGGGCAGGGGCACCGCGTCGATGCCCGGCTCGGCGAGCACCTCTCGCACGCGCGACGCTGTCTGCCGTACGGCTGCGGGGTCGAGACCCGGCGCACCGAGTTGGTGGGCGATGCCGGCGAGCACGGTCAGGGCGGCGGTGTAGCTCACGGTGTACGTCTCGGAGGTCTCGGCGATCGGGGTGCGCACGGCGTCGGGCCAGTCGCAGTCCGGGCCGGTGATCGAGACGAGCGGGATGCCCGCGTCCAGGGCGACCCGGCGGCTGCGCAGGGCGTGCGCCGTCCGGCCGGTGTGCGTGAGGACGATGGCGGCGTCGCCCGGGCGCACGGAGGTGAAGCGGTTCGCCGGGATCGCGCGGGCGTCGGCGCCGGCCGTCTCGAGGGCGGCGGCGCCCAGCTCGGCCGCGTGCAGGCTGGTGCCGGTGCCGACGAGCCAGATCCGGGTCGCGCCGGCCAGGCGCTCGGCGGTGGCGGGGCCGGCGGAGGCCAGCGAGTCGATGACGTCCGGCTGTGCGGCGATCATCGACGCGAGTGCTGTGGTCATCCGCCCATCCTCGTCATCGGCGAGCCGTTGTCAACGCCGTTGACTTGTGGCTTCGCGTTCGATCATGTCGAGCAGGGCGCCGAGCAGGCCGGTCAGGACCACGTCGTCGTCCACTGTGGCGAAATGCGGCCGCACGGCGGCGATGTTCGGGTAGTCCGCGGCGGGAAGCTGCTGGTATTCGCGGGCCCACGCCGACTCGTCGCCGCGGCGGCTGCGCTCCTCCAGGGTGGCGTAGCCGGCGCACATGCCCGCGTACGACAGGAGGGTGTCGGCGAAGACCCGGTGGTGCACCGCCGCTTGCCGGTCGCCGAGCCCGGCCTCGCGCAGCGCGCCCAGAATGACCTCGACGGTGCGGAACTCGCCCGGGCGCCGCGTCGTGCGCATCGCGACGGTGGGGGCGATCGCCGGATGGCCGACGAAGGTGCGCACCAGCGCGCGGCCCAGCCAGTCGAGCCGCTCCCGCCAGGGCAGGCCGGCCGGCAGCTCCTCGATGATCTGGCCGATCAGGCGGTCGGCCACCTCGAGGACGATCTCGTCGCGGTCGCGGAAATGCCGGTAGACGGCCGTGGGATCGGCGCCCAGCTCCTTGCCCAGACGGCGTACGGTCAGCGCCTCGGCCCCGGACGTCGCGGCGAGCCGGCTGGCCGCGTCGATGATCAGCTCGGGGCTCAGCGAGGGACGGGCGCGCACGTCAGCCCTCGTACGACGGAGTGAGCGCGGCGGCCGGGTCGAGGGTCGTGAGCGCGGCGGAGAGCAGCAGCCACACCTGGGCGGAGAGCGACGCGCTCAGGGCCCGCTGGTCGATCTGGTCGCGGTGCTCGAACCACCACAGGACGCTCGCGTCGACCATGCCGATCACGCCGGCCACCACGTGCTCGGGCGGGCCGTCGTTGCCCAGGTAGGCCGCGAGGGCGCCGGTCAGCTGCGGCACCGCCTCGCCGGGGCCGAGGCGCACCCGGAAGCGGTAGAGGTTGGGATGCTCGGCGGCCCACTGGAGCACCCGCGTGATCAGGCCCTCGATCACCTGCGGGGGCGTGCCGCGCACGGTCAGCGACGGGCGGATCCAGGCGCCGAGCGTCTTCGCGGCGTGCCGGGCCACCGCACGGTCGAGCTCGTCCTTGCCGGTGAAGTGGCGGTAGACGTGGGGGCGAGGCAGTCCGGCCAGGTCGGCGATGACGGCGAGGCCCGCGTCGCCGCCGTGCTCCTCGATCGCGCGCACGGCCGCCGCGACGATGCGGTCGCGGTGGTTGCTGCCACCCGCGCGCCGCGCGGCGATGGTGTCCCTCCTGACCGCCGCTGAGCTCATCGGCTCAGGATAGCTGGTACAGTCTGTACCCACGACGGGGTACAACCTGTACCAGGCGGTCTCGCGTTGGGAGAGCCTCATGATCGACTCGGCTGCGCTGCGTGACGTGCTCGACGGCCGCTGGGCGCACATCCGGCGGGCCGCCCGCGAGCGCCTCGACGACAGCCGGTTCACGCCGGTGCCGGGCGAGAGCATCGACGAGGCCCGGGCGCGCATCACCGGCCTGCTCACCGAGCTGCCGGCCGATCTCGGCGTCACGGCCGCCTTCCCTTCGGCGTACGGGGGAAGCTTCGACCCGGGCGCCGCGGTGGTCGCCGCCGAGATGCTCGGGCACGTCGACCTGTCCCTCATGGTCAAGGCCGGCGTGCAGTGGGGCCTGTTCGGCGGCGCCGTGTCCGCGCTGGGCACCGAACGCCATCACGAGGCCTACGTCCGCGACATCATGTCGGCCGAGCTCATGGGCTGCTTCGCGATGACCGAGACCGGTCACGGCTCCGACGTGCACCGGCTGCGCACCACCTGCGTCTACGATCCCGCCACCGGCACCTTCGACCTGCACACGCCGCACGAGGCGGCCCGCAAGGACTACATCGGCAACGCGGCGCGCGACGGCCGCATGGCGGTCGTGTTCGCCCAGCTGATCACGCTGGGCGAGAGGCGCGGCGTGCACGCGTTCCTCGTGCCGATCCGCGACCAGCACGGCAACCCGATGCCCGGCGTCACCATCGGCGACGACCGGCACAAGGCGGGCCTGCTCGGCGTCGACAACGGCCGGCTCAGCTTCGACCACGTCACCGTGCCCCGCGACATGCTCCTCGACCGGTACGGTCAGGTCGCCGAGGACGGCACGTATTCCAGCCCGATCGAGAACGACACCCGCCGCTTCTTCACGATGCTCGGCACGCTGGTGCGCGGCCGCGTCAGCGTCGGCGGCGCGTCCTCGGCGGCCACCCGCGTCGCGCTGACCATCGCGGTCCGCTACGGCGACGTGCGCCGCCAGTTCAGCGCGCCCGGCCACGGGCGCGAGGTGGCCCTCAACGACTACCTCGCCCACCAGCGCAAGCTGCTGGTCGCGCTCGCCAAGACCTACGCGCTGCACTTCGGCCAGGAGGAACTGGTCGCCAAGATGCACGACGTGCAGGTGGCCGGCGCCGACGCCGCCGAGCACGACCAGCGCGAGCTCGAATCGCGGGCGGCCGGGCTCAAGGCCGCCCAGACGTGGCACGCCACCCACACCATCCAGACCTGCCGCGAGGCGTGCGGCGGCGCGGGCTACCTGTCCGAGAACAGGCTGCCCGGCCTCAAGGCCGACACGGACGTGTTCACCACCTTCGAGGGCGACAACACGGTCCTGCTCCAGCTGGTGGCGAAGGGCCTGCTCACCGGCTACCGCGACGCGTTCGGCTCGCTCGACGGCTGGGGCCGCACGGCGTTCGTCGCCGACCAGGTCCGCGAGATGGTGCTGGAACGCACGGCGGCCCGCTCCCTCATCCAGCGCCTCGTCGACGCCGTCCCCGGCCGAGGCGACGACGTCGCGCTCACCGACCGTGGCTGGCAGCTGAAAATGCTGGAGGACCGCGAGAAGCACGTCCTCGAGGGCGTGATCCGCCGCCTGCGCCGAGGCGCCGCCACGAAGAAGGACCGCCCCTTCGACATCTTCAACGACGTCCAGGACCACGTCCTCAAGACGGCGACCGCCCACATCGACCGCGTGGTGCTGGAGGCCTTCGTCGCCGGCATCGAGCGCACCGAGGACCCCGACGTCAAGGCCCTGCTGTCCCGCGTCTGCGACCTGTACGCCCTGACCACCATCGAGGCCGACCGCGGCTGGTTCCTCGAACACCAGCGCTTGACCCCTGCCCGCTCCAAGGCCGTCACCAACGCCGTCAACGACCTGCTCCGCTCGTTGCGGCCGCACATGCGCACTTTGGTCGACGGCTTCGCGCTTCCGGACACATGGCTCGACGCGGCCATCCTCCGCGAGGAGCCCGAGCGTCAGGAGACCATGGCCAAACACGACGCCGAGCAGTAGGCGGTCCGGCAGGCTCACCTGCCGGGTGCGCCGTCGGCTTCTGCCCTGCCGCTGGTGGCAGGGCGTCCGTCCCTCGGTGATCCATGCCCTCGGCCAGACGGACTGGCTGACCGCGGCCATGCGCCGCCCTGTTTTGCCGCCGCACACCGCCTGTGACGTCATGTCCGCGACCGGCGGCCTCTTCGCCGCGACGTCAACGCTGCTTCGCCGCCAACCCGTCCGATTGCGCCGCCATTGGGGTGCCGCTCCTGTGGGGCGGCCGGCGAGTTGCCGAAACGCCATGACCGCCGGCTCAAGATTGCGGTCCGCGTGGAAGCGTCATCGACGCGGCGCGGAAATGATGGAAAGTGGCATGATCCAATACTGACATGAGCCGTCCCCGGTGCGGGACAATTGCTTATGCGGCAGTTGCGGCTGTTCACCGGAGCGGAATTGACCCCCCCCATGCGCGACCACACCCGAGCGCGCAATTGTTCGCCGGAGCGTGAGACGTTTCGTTGCGATCATCGAGAGCTCCGCTATGGGGGCTTGAAACAGTGCCGCGCTCCCGGCTCCGTTGCGGCCGCGGGCGCTTTCTGTCGCGAGCGCTGTGCGCAGCTGCGAGAGTCGTCCACCTCGGCGGCGAGTGCACCGCCGCCGCGCCCGCCGGAGCGAGACCCCGGCCCGCCGGCCGCGCCGAAGACGGTTGCAGCATGCGGGCCCGCGCCTCACGAAAGCTCGGGTGACGACGCCAAGCAGGCTGCCGCGGAGCAGGTCGCCGCAGTGAAGGTGGGGCCGACGGGCTGA
>NZ_BOMI01000064.1 GCF_016862115.1 Paractinoplanes deccanensis | reverse complement strand
CGATCGCGGAGGTGGTGGTCGAGGAAGCGGGGGCCGACGGGCTCAGCGTCGGGCTGGCGGCGGTCGAGGATGAGGCGGCTCACGGAGTGGCGGCCGAGCGGGCGGCGGCCACGGAAGTGGTGGTGGAAGAGTGTCCGGCCTCGCGCCGACGGGCCGTTGGCTCGGCGGGGTATCCGCTTCGGGGCGGAATTGCGCATTCGGTGTCTGCCGCATTGCTGAGATTTGGTTGGTGCGGCGTTGGCTGGAAAGCGGCATTCGGCCTTGAGGGTCAGTGTCAAGGGCCTCGTAAAATCGGCCTGGATCGCCCTTTCGGGGGTGGGATCGAACTGGTTCCTGTGCTACCTCCGACTCTCGGTGTGGAAATGCCGTCGCGAGAATCAGTATCGCAGGGGAGGGGCGTTCGTGGGTCGGGGCTGTGGATAACTCGTTCTGGGGATGGCCTCGGTGTGGATGGCGGGGTCAGGTGCGGTTGTCGGGGGCCAGGCCGGTGCGGACGGCGTGCAGGGCTGCCTGGGTCCGGTCGGACAGGCCCAGTTTGAGCAGGATGCTGGAGACGTGGGTCTTGACGGTCTTTTCGGCCACTACCAGGGCTCGGGCTATCTCGCGGTTCGAGCGGCCCTCGGCGAGCAGGGCCAGGACGTCGCGTTCCCGGGCGGTCAGGGGTGGCTCCTCGGGTGGGGCACCCAGCAGGGCGGTGGCCACCTCGGGTTCCAGGAGGAGGTGGCCGGCGGCTACCGAGCGGACGGCGGCCACCAGGGCGTGGGGGTCGACGTCCTTCGAGAGGTAGCCGCGGGCGCCGGCTCGGACGGCGGGGAGGAGGCGGGCTCGATCGGTGAAGCTGGTGACCACCAAGGCGCGGGCGGGGAGGTCCCGGCGGCGTAGTTCGCGGAGGACCTCGACGCCGTCCATGCCGGGCAGGACCATGTCGAGCAGGATCACGTCGGGGGTCAGCTCGGCGGTCATCTCGAGGGCGGTGGGGCCGTCGGCCGCTTCGCCCACGACCTCCAGGTCGCCGGCCAGTTCGAGGAAGGTTCGCAGGCCCCGGCGGACGGCGGGGTGGTCGTCGACGATCAGCACCTTGATGTCAGGCATGCCGCGCCTCCGGTCCTGGGGTGCCGGCGGGTTGGGCGGGCGCGTGCGGAAGGGAGACGTCAGGCATGGGGGACCTCCAAGGTCACCGTTGTGCCCTGGCCGGGGGTGGAGGTGACCTTCAGGGTGGCCCGGACGGCGCAGGCTCGTTCTCGCATGGAGCGCAGGCCCAGGCTCCGGCCGGCTCGGAGGGTGGGCTCCACGTCGAAGCCGCGGCCGTCGTCGGCCACCTCCAGGCGTACCGATGACGTGGTTGTGGCTTGCAGGGTGACGCGGACCTCGGTGGCCTTGGCGTGGCGGACCGCGTTGTGCAGGGCCTCCTGGGCTACCCGGAAGACGACCGTGCGGGCGGCCATCGGCAGCTCGGGTGGGTCGTTGTCGCTGTAGGTCAGGTGGGGGGAGCCGCCGTAGGCGCGGTCGAGGATGCTCACCTGTTTGCGCAACACCGACGGGAGGCCGTCGGTGGTCAGGTCGGCGGGGCGCAGCTCCTGGACGGCGGCGCGCAGCTCCTCGGCCGCCTCCCTGGCCAGCGTGGTCACCTCGGCCAGGTGGGCGCGGGCGGCCGTGGGGTCGCGGTCCAGCAGCACGTCGGCGGCCTGGGCGGTCAGGCGCAGGCCGAAGAGGCGCTGCGCCACCGCGTCGTGCAGGTCGTGGGCTATGCGGGCGCGTTCCTCGGCGATGGTCAGCTCGCGGTTGCGCGCGTGCAGACGGGCGTTCGTCAGGGCTATCGCGGCGTGGGCGGCCAGGACGCCGACCAGTTCCTCGTCGGCGCCGGTGAAGCCGCCCGGCTTGTTCGCCAGGTAGACGGCGCCCAGGATCTCGTCGCCGGTGATGATGGGGACGCCCAGGAAAGCCTTGAGGACCGGGTGGGCGGCCGGCCACCAGTGGAAGCGCGGGTCGGCGCGGATGTCCGGCACCCGCTGCGGGGCCGGGTCACGCAGCATCACCGCCAGGAAACCGTGCTGGCGGGGGAGCGGGCCGATCGCGGCCTGCACCTCGTCGCTGACGCCGGAGACCACGAACTGGGCGAACGAGCCGGCGTCGTCGGGGACGCCGAGCGCCGCGTACTGCGCGCCGGCCAGCTCGCGGGCGGTGTCCACGATGGTCTGCAACACCTCGGGCACGCTGAGCTGGTTGCTCACGGCCAGCACCGCCGCCGAGAGCCGCCTCGCCGTGCTCAGCTCGTCCACGCGCCCACCATAGCCGCGAGGCCGGGCCGAAATCGTGCGCCGATGGTCCTAGGACCAAGGTCCCGGCCGGAAGCCGCCCCGCGCCCGATTCGGCGGGTGCCCGCGCGGCGGGAAGGTCGACGGCATGACCAACGACAACACGACACCGGTCGCCGTCATCACCGGCGCTTCCCGCGGACTCGGCGCCGCCCTCGCGCACGGGCTGGCCCAGGCGGGTTGGCGGCTCGTCCTGGACGCTCGCACCGCGGCGGATCTGGACGCGGCGGCCGCCGAGCTCGGGCGGCTGACCACCGTCGTCGCGATCCCGGGCGACGTGGTGGACGACGACCACCGCGCCGTCCTGGCCGCCGCAGCGGACCGGCTCGGCGGGGCGGACCTGCTCGTCAACAACGCCTCCGTGCTCGGCGGCAGCCCGCTTCCGGCGCTCGCCACCTTCCCGCTGCCGGCGCTGCTGGAGACGTTCGAGGTGAACGCCCTCGCGCCGCTCGCCCTGACCCAGCTGCTGCTGCCCCAGCTGCGCCGTTCGCCGTCGGGTGGCGCGGTCCTCAACGTGAGCTCGGACGCCGCCGTCGAGGCGTACCCGGGCTGGGGTGGCTATGGGGCCGCCAAGGCGGCCCTCGATCACGCGGGCCGGGTGCTGGCGATCGAGGAGCCGGGCGTACGGGTGTGGAGCGTCGACCCCGGCGAGATGCGGACCCGGCTCTACCAGCAGGCCGCGCCCGGCGAGGACATCACGCACCTGCCGCCGCCCGAGACGGTCGTGCCGCACCTGCTGGGGCTGCTGCGGTCGCGTCCGGCGTCCGGCAGGTACGTCGCGGCGGAGCTGCCGGCGGTCGAAGCGGTGGCGCGATGAGCGCGGCGACCGTCGACTTCGAGCTGCCCGCCGACCTGGCGGCCCGGGAGCCGGCCGAGGCGCGGGGGAGGGGGCGCGAGGACGTGCGCCTGCTCGTCAGCCGCGGCGACGAGGTCAGCCACCACCGGTTTCCCGAGCTGCCGTGGATCCTGACGGCCGGGGACCTGCTCGTGGTGAACAACTCGGCGACCGTGCCCGCCGCGGTCGACACGGACGACGGGCTGGTCGTGCACGTGTCCACCGAGCACGCCGACGGCAGCTGGCTGGTGGAGTTGCGGCGGCCGGCCGGTGGGACCACGGCCCCGTTCGCGCCGGGCTCGGGGCCGGCGCGAACGGGGCTGCGGCTGCGGGTGCCGGGCGGTACGCTGACGCTGCTTCGCCCGTACACCTCAAGGCTTTGGATCGCCGAGGCCCGAGTGGCGGGGACGCGGGTCGACTACCTGGCCCGGCACGGGAGGCCGATCAGGTATGACTACACCGACCGCGACTGGCCGCTGTCGACCTATCAAAACGCCTACGCGACCGAGCCGGGCAGCGCCGAGATGCCGAGCGCGGGGCGGCCGCTGACGGGGTCGGTGCTGGCCGCGCTGGCCGGACGGGGAGTCCTCGTCGCGCCGATCACGCTGCACACCGGGGTGGCGTCGGCCGAGGTGGACGAGCCGCCCTACCCGGAGTGGTATTCGGTGCCGGGCACGACCACCGGCCTGATCGGACACGTGCGGGCGGCCGGTGGGCGGGTCGTCGCGGTGGGCACGACGGTGGTGCGGGCGCTGGAGTCCGCGCTGGACGGGCCGCAGTCGGGCTGGACCGACCTGGTCATCGGGCCGGAGCGGCCGGTGCGGTCGGTCGACGGGCTGCTCACCGGGCTGCACGAGCCGCGGGCGTCACACCTGCGGATGCTGTCGGCGGTGACCGGCCTGCCGGCGTTGCGCGCCGCCTACGACGCGGCGTTGCGGGGACGCTACCGGTGGCACGAGTTCGGCGACGTCCACCTGCTGCTGCCGTGACCGCCGGGCGGCGCCGACCATGCGTGCGGCGGGCGTAGGGCGCCTGGGCTACGGGAGGAGCTGGTCGAGGGCGGGTGCCTTGGTGAGGATGCCGTCGGTGCGGCCCAGCTGGGCCATCCGCTCGATCGACGGGCGGTTGATCTCGCCGGGCCAGCTGGGCAGGATCATCGCGATCCGTACCGTGTCGTTGATCGTGGTGTACGTGCCGACGATGTCGCGCACCTCGTCGGGGTGGGCGGCGGCGTAGGCCAGCGACTCCTTGACGGCCTCGGTGAAGCCGGTGACCAGCGCGGGGCTCTTGGCGATCGTGGCCTCGCTGGTGAAGTAGAGCGCGACGGTCAGGTCGTCGGCGGTGTCCACGAAGTTGGAGGCCACGATCTGGCCGCCCTGGGTGAGCGCCTGGGACAGTTGCGGCTCGACCACCCACGCCGCGTCGATCCGGCCGCCCTGGAGCGCGCCGGGCATGTCGCTGAACGGCATCGCCTCGAACCTCAGGTTTCTCGGGTCGCCGCCGGCCCGGCGCACCGATTGCCGCACCGTGGTGTCGCCCAGGTTCTTCAGGGTGTTGACGGCGATCGTCTTGCCGGCCAGGTCCTTGGCCGTGCGGATCGGGCTGCCGTCGTGCACGACGATCGCGGAGAAGTCGCGCCCGGGCCGGCCGGTCGAGGAGACGCCGGCCGCGACCGCCTTGAGGTGTGCGCCGCCGATCTGCGCGGCCATCAGCGAGGTGACGTTGCTGAAGCCGAACGGGTACTTGCCGGCGACGACGTTCTTCACGATCGCCGAGCCGCCCTGCTCGGGCACGAGCGTCAGGTCGATGCCGCGGCTCGCGAAGAAGCCCTTGGCCTTGCCCAGGTAGATCGGCGCCACGTCGATGATCGGCACGACGCCGACGGTGACCTTGGTGGCGCCGGCGTCGGCCTTCTTGTCGTCCGATGTGCACGCCGTCGTGGCGAGCAGCAACAGGGCAGTGGCGGCGGCGAGGATCCGGCGCATGGGTCCGCTCCCGGGGAGGTGGTGGGCGCGACTGCGCCGCGCGAAACCGTACCCGATCACGGGCCGGGGGCGCGAGAGGGAGAAGAGCGGGCTAGCCGGCGGCGAGCCTGCGCAGGGCGTCGGCGGCGCCGTCGGTGAGGGGGTCGCCGTGGCCGGGCAGGATGGTGCGGACGTCGAGGGCGGCGAGCTTCTTGACGGAGGCGGCGGCCTGGCCGGGGTCGGCGGTGTATTTCGGGTCGGCGCCGACCAGGCCCTCGGTGGTGCGCAGCGCGTCGCCGGCGACCAGGGTGCCGGTGGACGGGTCGAAGACCGAGACGTGGCCGGCGGTGTGCCCGGGCGTGCCGATGATCTGCAGACCGAAGACCTCGTCGCCGTCGGTGAGGGGCTTCAGCGGCTTCTGGGCGGTGACGATCGCGGCGACGTCGGCCTGGCCGGCGTAGAACGTGGCCCGCACCCGGGGCTCGACGTCGGGCAGGCCGCCCGCGTGGTCCTGGTGCTGGTGGGTCAGGATGACGTGCTTCACCGCGCTCCAGCCGCTGCCGGCGGCGGTCAGCGCCGAGCCGATCGCGTCGCCGGAGCCCGGGGTGCCCAGGTCGACCACGGCCACCTCGCCGCCGCGGATCAGCAGGTAGGCGGAGACGAACGAGAGGTTGACCCGCTGCCAGCCGCCGCCGCTCGACCGCGACGGCGAGGAGGCCGGCGCGGCGGGGGAGCCGGAGTCGGAGCATCCGGCCACGGTGTTGACAATCGTCAGGCCGAGGACGCCGGCGCCCGCGCTCACGAGCAACCGGCGGCGGGTGAGCCGATGGTGGGTCATGGCTCCGATGATTGATGCCCGGGCGTCACGATCGCTACCGGAACTGAGGGCTCGTGACCGATTCTTATCCGGTTACGGTGGGTACGAACAGGGCCATGACGGTCTACGGAATCCATGCCTCGCACGAGCAGATCCCGCCCGCCGACCTGCTGGCCGCCGTGGTCGCCGCGGAACGGGCGGGCTTCGAGGCGGCCATGTGCTCCGATCACTTCTCGCCGTGGAGCGCCCGGCAGGGGCAGTCCGGCTTCGCCTGGTCGTGGCTGGGCGCGGCGCTCCAGGCGACGAACCTCTCGTTCGGCGTGGTGAACGCGCCCGGCCAGCGGTACCACCCGGCGATCATCGCGCAGGCCATCGGGACGCTCGCGTCGATGTACCCGGGGCGGTTCTGGGCGGCGCTGGGCAGCGGCGAATACAGCAACGAGCACATCACGGGCGAGCCGTGGCCGCGCAAGGACCTCCGCGAGGCGCGGCTGCTGGCCTGCGTCGAGGTGATCCGCGGCCTGCTGGCCGGCAAGGAGGTCACCCGCGACGGGATCATCACCGTCGACCGGGCGAAGCTCTGGACCCGGCCCGAGCAGGCGCCGCCGCTGATCGGGGCGGCGGTGAGCACGAAGACCGCCGCGTGGTGCGGGGGATGGGCCGACGGGCTGGTCACCGTCAACGCGCCCGAGGAGCACCTGCGCGAGATGATCGCCGCCTACCGGAACGCGGGCGGCACCGGGCCGGTCTGCCTCCAGGTGCACCTCAGCTGGGCGCCGACCGAGGCCGAGGCCGAGCAGATCGCGCACGACCAGTGGCGCAGCAACATCTTCGCGCCGCCGGTGTGCTGGGACGCCGAGACGGTCGAGCACTTCGACGTCATCTCCGAGAACGTGACCGTCGACCAGGTGCGCAAGGTCGTGGACATCTCGGCCGACCTGGAGGAGCACACCGAACGGCTGCGGCGCTACGCCGCGCTCGGCTTCGACCGGATCTACCTGCACCACGTGGGGCAGAACCTCGCGCCCTTCATCGACGCCTTCGGGAGCAAGGTCCTGCCCGCGCTGCGGTAATAGCCGTTACGACGTCGCTGGGTCGCTGATCAGCATTTCGGGGTGGCGGCCCAGGAAGGCCGGCAGCTTGTCCTCGGCGGTGGCCTTGAACAGCTGCTGGGTGGCCTCGTTGACGCCCTCACCGCCCTGGACCGACGCGAACGTGCCGCCGTTGGTCTTGATCGGGATCAGGTCGCCCGCCGCCAGGCCCTTCATGCCGAAGATGAAGTCGGTGACGGGCACGCCGTGGGTGTCCATCTTGAGCGAGGTGCCCGCGGCGGCCAGGATCTTGGAGACCTTGGTCGGGTTGCTGATGATGCCGGCGCTGGTCGCCTTCTTCATCATGGCGCGCAGCAGCTGCTGCTGGTGGCGCTGGCGGTCGTAGTCGCCGTTGGCCGAGTGGCGGAGCCGGGAGAACTCGAGCGCCTCCCACGGCTTCATGTTGCGGCAGCCCTTCTCGAACCACAGCGCGTTCTTCGGCGGGCTCTTGGGGTCGGCGCCCTCGGCGTACTTCACCTTGCCGTCGACCACGATGTAGTGGCTCGACCACATGCGCTTGTCGACGCACATGTAGACGCCGCCCATGGCCTCGAGGATGCCCTTGAAGCCGTTGAAGTCGATGACCACGACGCCGTCGAACTCGATGCCGGTCAGCTTGTTGACCGTCGCGGTCGCGAGCTTCGCGCCGCCCTGCCAGCCGCGGCCGTCCCGCGACCCGTTCGCGTAGGCGCCGTTGATCTTCTCGGTCGAGCCGCGGAAGCCGAGCGACTCGTCGGCCGGGACCTCCACGATCGTGTCGCGCGGGATCGAGATCATGTACGCCTGGTCGTGCGACGCGGTGATGTGCAGGATCATCATCGTGTCGGAGCGGGACAGCTCGCCCTTCTCCTCCCAGCCCGTGCGCGTGTCGAGGCCGAGCATGAGGATGTTCATCGCGCCGTCGGGCATCTTGCCGGAGGCGACCGCCTTGTTGCCGAGGCCCGCGGAGTCGAGAACGCTGGACGTCGTCTGAATGTTACTGGTGAGCTGGTTGAGGAAATACTTCACCGAGACGAGCCCGCCGCCGCCGACCAGCAGAAGAAGCACACCGAAGGCCGTGACCAGTTTGGTCCACAACGGGAGCTTGCGGCTTTTCGGCTTCTTTTTGGTGCTTGCGCCGGAGCCGTCCTGCGGCTTGCGCTGCCCGCGTTCCCCCAACGTGGCCTGTGCCGGCATAGACGTCGAACTCCTCACTTGTGGCATCAGCCTCCGTGAGGCCCGCTCATCGCCAGACAGAACAGATATATGGTCCGGAACCGTTAGTCAACCCGCATGATCATTGTTTGACGGGCTGTGATTCCGCGACGACTTTGGGACTCATATTATCGACGATTCGTAGCGTGGCGAAGGCGCAGAGCGCAGGCGTGGCGTATGCCGCGAAGGCCCTCCCCGCCGGGCGGGAAGGGCCTTCGGAGCGGGCTCGGTCAGACGCCGGCCGTCGACTGGATCCAGGCGCGGTTGTAGGCGACGCTGCCGTAGTACTGGCGGCTCGTGCCGTCGGCGGTGGACGCCACGCCGACCTGGGCGCCGTTGTAGACCTGCGGGCCGCCGGAGTCGCCACGCCACGCGTTGCCGTTGATCCGCGTGCTGCCGATGGCGCGGCCCCCGTACGCGTCGGTCTGGTTGGTCGAGGTGACCTGGACGGTGGCGGTCTTGAGCGTCGTCGAGGCGCTGCAGCCGCTGTAGCAGGTCATGCCCCAGCCGTAGATGCTGTTGGTCGACCCGACCGGCGGGTACGCGCTCGACAGCGGCATGTACGACGTCGTGATCGGGCTGGACAGACGCATCAGCGCCAGGTCGTAGCGGGTCGCCGTGCTGCTGACGGTGCGGGTCGTGCCGCCGGAGGTGCGGTTGACGCTGCCGACGCGCACCGACATCGAGCCGCTGATGCAGTGGCGGGCGGTGAGCACGTAGTTCGCCGAGATGATCGTGCCGGAGCAGGTGAAGCTGCCGTTGCTGAACACGGCGGCGGCCCACGGCGCGGACGAGACCGTACCGCCTCCGATGATGGTGGTCGAGGGGTCGTCGACCGCGGCCGCGGCGGCGGACGGAACCGCCAGGGCGCCAGTGAGGGCGGTGGCGAGTGAGGCGACGACGATGCGGATGCGCACGCCGGACTCCTTCCGGGGAAAGGGCAGCCGGGGGATTGATGGCTGTCGAAGTACCGTACGCGCGCGCGGGCGCTCCGGTCACCTTCCACTTGCCACATACCACCGTGTGATGGCCCCCTGGCTGCCCCGCCCGGTCAGTCCAGGTCGCGGCTCGTGCCGTTGGAGACGCTGTCGAGCTCCTGGAGCTGCTGCTGCACGTGGGCGCTGAGCGCCGACTGGTAGGTGCGCGCCAGCTGGCCCAGCCGGTCGATCTCGTCGAGCAGCGCGTCGCGCTTCTGGTCGATGCTGGCCAGGGCGTCGCTGTGGTTGCGCCGCGCGTCGGTCTCGATGTTGTCGGCGGCCAGCAGCGCGTCGCCGGTGATCTCCTCGGACTGCTCGCGGGCGGCCTTGAGCAGCGACTCGGCCTCCTGCTGGGCGTCGCGCATGTGGTCGTCGGCGGTGCGCTGGGCCATCATCAGCACGGCCGAGAGGCGGTCGTCCTTGTCGGCGGGCGGCGGGGTGGCCGGCCGCTCGGTGCGGGCGCGCTCGAGCTGGGCCTGCACGCTGCGGGCGTTCTGCTCGGCGCGGGCGCGGGCCTCCTGCATGCGCCCGAGCTGGGTGGTCAGGGCGGCCAGCTCGGCCTCCATGGCCCGGTTGTTCGACGACGGGCCGGACGGGCCGGGGCCCATGCCGCCGCCGTTGCGCTGCACCTGGTCCGCCAGGGCGCGGTTCTCCTCGATCAGGCGGATGAGCTCCTGCTCCACCTCGTCGAGGAACGCGTCGACGTCCTCCTCGTCGTACCCCCGCTTGCCGATCGCAGGCTTCTTGAACGCCATGTTGTGAATGTCGGCTGGAGTGAGCGGCATCGTTTTCCCTCGGATCCCTGCGGCAAGACCGTGCGGGGAGGAATCCTACGCATGAACTTTGGGAGACTGTCGGCGGTGGCACAGTGGTGTGTCATATCGGACCGAAAGGGGAGGACTTCTCGTGGCGACCGCCGACGATGTCCGCAGCCTGGCGCTCTCCCTGCCGCACGTCGTCGAGATCGACAGCGACGGCTTCGACTTCCGGGTCGCCAACCGGGGCTTCGTCTGGTCCTACCCGGAGCGGATCCCGGGAAAGCCACGGGTGATCCGCACCGACGTCGCCGTCCTCTACGTCGGCGACGAGGCCGAGAAACAGGCCCTCCTGCTGGGCGAGCCCGACCTGTTCTTCACGGTGCCGGGCTACGACGGCCTTCCATTGGTGATGCTCCGGTTACCGCGCGTTGATGTGGCGCGGCTCACGGAACTCGTCACCGACGCCTGGCGGATGCGCGCCCCCGAGGAGATCGAAGCGGAGCTCGGTTAGGCACGCTCGTGCACGGCCGTGACGGCGGCGCGGGCCGACACGAAGGCGCCGTGCTGCCACGCCACCGTGTGGCTCAGCCAGTCGCCGGCGAAGAGCACGCGCCCGGCGGGGGAGCGCAGCAGGGCGAAGGCCGGGCTTCCGTAGGGCGGCGTGGCCCAGGCACCCTCCAGGTGGGGGACGCGGCTCCAGCTCACCGAGAAGGACGACGCGAGCTCCGTACGGAATCTCGGGCCGTGGATCCGCTCGCCGAGCGAGACGGCTCGTGCCGCGCGGTCGCGAGGGGCCAGGCTCGCGTACGCCTCCGCGTCCGGCCCGAAGTTGTAGTAGCCGACGACGAGGCCGCGCGGCGAGTGGAACCCGGACGACGGATACCACACCTGGCGCAGGTCGAGGTCGGTGTCCGTGCTGCCGCCGTAGATGCCCAGCTCGGTCTCCCACCAGCGGCTCGCGTACTCCAGCCCGATCTTGCCCGCGGCGGCCGGGCGGAACGCCGCGAGCGCGAGGCTCACGTCGTCGCCCAGGTTGTGCGGGATGCGGGCCATCAGATGCGGCGGCAGGGTGGCCACGCAGAAGTCCGCCACGATCGCGTGCGCGCGGCCGTCCTGCCGGTAACGCACCTCCACGCCGTCCGGCCGGTTGGTGACCGCGACGACCTCGGCGCCGAGCCGGATCCGCTCCTCGCCGACCGCCCGGGCCAGCGCCGCCGGGATGCGGTCCATGCCGCCGACCGGCTGGAACATCGGCATCGCCTGGTCGAACCCGAGATCGAAGCCCAGAGACGCGCCGGCGCCGCCGGTGAGCACCTCGGACAGCGAGGGAGGACCTTGCAGGGGTACGCCTCCGTCAGCGCCCGGATACACCGCGAACCCGCGGTCCGGGCCGCCGAGATACTCCCCGGTGTCGGTGAGCCGGCCGAACTCGCGCAGGAACGCCAGCAACTCGTCGCGCCCGCCGGTGGCCAGCTCGGCGTCGAGCAGGCCCTGCCGGGTGACCCGGGTGAGCAGCTGCGACACGTACCCGTAGAGGTCTGCCCTGGCCGTGCGGAACCGGACCGGGGCGCCGCCGGCCGAGCGGTGGATGAAGGCGTCCGCGTTGGAGTTGACGAAGACCTCGACGGGCACGCCCAGCTCGCGGCAGTAGTCGAGGGTCACCATCCAGGGCGCGATGCGCGCCGCCCCGGCGTTGAAGTAGGTGCCATAGGCGAAGGCGGCCCGCTGGGTGTGCCCGTCCAGGTCGGTCTCGCGGTCGCCGCCCCGGATGGTCAGCACCCGGCCGCCGGGTCTCGCCCGGGCCTCCAGCACCGTGCAGCGGTGGCCGGCCTTGCCCAGCTCGTACGCGGTGGTGAGCCCCGCTATGCCGCCGCCCAGCACGACCACCGAGCGGCCGGCGCGCCCGGCCCGCGCCGGCGGCGTCCAGGGCGGGGTGACGGCGGTGCCCCCGTTCGCCGCCAGCGTGGCGAGGAGGGCGCCGGCGCCGCCGCTCACGCCGAGGGCCTGAAGGAAGCGGCGCCGGGTCAGTCCGTCCACCGGGTCAGTGTGCCGCCGGGCCGCTACCTGCTCAACCGCCGGTAGCTTCGCACCGCCAACGGCGCGAAGACCGCGATCAGCGCGAGCGGCCAGAGGACCGCGAGCAGGATCGGGTGCTCCGCCGGCCACGAGTCGCCGCCGACGCCGGGATTGCCGAAGAGCTCGCGGCAGGCCGCCACGGTCGCCGACAGCGGGTTCCAGGCGCTCACCGCGCCCAGCCAGTCCGGCATCAGCTCCGGCGCCACGAAGACGTTGGAGAGCGCGGTCAGCGGGAACGCCAGCGGAAAGACGATCAGCGAGACCGTGTCCGGGTTGGGCACGACCGTGCCGAGGTAGACACCGACGCAGGTCAGGGCCAGCCGCAGCAGCAGGAGCAGGCCCACGGCGGCGAGCGCGAGACCGGCACCGCGGTGCCACTGCCAGCCGACGAGCAGGCCGCAGACGACCAGCACGGCCATCTCCAGCCCCGCCCGGACCAGATCGGCCGCGGCGCGCCCGGTCATCAGCGCGGACCGGGCGGTCGGCATCGACCGGAACCGGTCGACCACGCCCTTGCCGATGTCCGTGGAGATCGCGATGGCGGTGGCGCCCAGACCGTACAACTGCGTCATGCCGAAGACGCCGGGCAGCAGGAACTCGCGGTAGGCGGTGCCCGACACGGCCATGCCGGACCCGAACACGTAGCCGAAGACCAGCACGAACATGATCGGCAAGGTGAAGAAGATGACGATCTGCTCCGGCGCCCGCACCACGTGGCGCAGGTAGCGGCCCGTCATCACCAGTCCGTCGCTCATCGCTCGCCTCCCGTCAGGCGCAGGAACGCCTCGTCCAAGGTGGGCCGCCGGATCCCGATGTCGTCGACCGCGATGGCGGCCGCCTCCAGCGCCCGCAGCGCCCCGGTCAGCGCGGCCACCCGGTCGGTGACCGGCACCCGCACACGCCGCGTGTCCACGTCGGTCTCCGTGGCCCCGAGCAGCGCGGCGGCCGCGACGAGCTGCCCGGCGTCGTGCACCACCACTTCGAGCCGGTCCGCGCCGAGCGCCGCCTTGAGCTCGTCCGGGGTGCCCTCGGCGACGACCCGGCCGGCGTCCATCACGCTGATCCGGTCGGCGAGCTGATCGGCCTCGTCCAGGTACTGCGTGGTGAGCAGCACGGTGGTCCCCTCGGCCACGAGCTTGCGGACGGCACCCCACACCCGGGTACGGCTGGCCGGGTCGAGCCCGGTCGTCGGCTCGTCGAGGAAAAGCACGCTCGGCCGCTGAACGAGGCTCGCCGCGAGATCGAGCCGCCGCCGCATGCCGCCCGAGTACTCGGCGGCGGACCGGTCGGCGGCCGCCATCAGCCCGAACTCGTCGAGCAATTCCTCGGCACGCCTGGTCGCCTCCCGCCGGGGCAGATGACGCAGACGGCCGAACATGACCAGGTTCTGCCGCCCGCTCAGCACCTCGTCCACGGCGGCGTACTGCCCGGTCAGCGAGATCCGCGCCCGCACCGCGGCGGGCTCCCGGGCGATGTCGGCGCCGGCCACCGTGGCCCGGCCCCCGTCGAAGCGCAGCAGGGTCGACAGGACGCGAACGGCGGTGGTCTTGCCGGCCCCGTTCGGCCCGAGAAGGCCGCAGACGGTGCCCGCGGGCACCTCCAGGTGGAAGCCGTCGAGGGCCCGCTTGTCGCGGTACGTCTTGAGTAGCCCGTGGGCCACGATGGCGTGGTCTGTCATGCCGTCGAGCGTCGCGGGAGGCGTTGACGGACGGCGCACGGGGCGCTGACGGCCCCTGCCGGCGCGTCGTCAGGCCGTGGGAAACAGGTCACAACGCTGGGCGGCGGATACCCCCGGGGGTATGGTGAAGCGCGAAGGGTGGGGGTGGCGCGCGTGGAGATGAGCGCAGTTCAGTTGAAGGACGCTTTGACGCGGCTCAAGCGGGCTCAGGGTCAGCTCGGTGCGGTGATCGCGATGATCGAGGACGGTGCGGACTGCCGGCGGGTTCTCACTCAGCTGGCGGCGGTGTCCAGTGCCGTCGACCGGGCCGGTTTCAAAATCATCTCTACCGGCATGCGTGAGTGTCAGGCGGCTCGCGGGCGCGGGGAGGAGCCGCCGATGAGCGAGGAAGAGCTCGAGAAGCTGTTCATGTCCTTCTCCTGACCGTCCCGGCCCTGCGGCGCAACCTTGGCCGCACTCTGTTTGTCGCATACCCCCGGGGGTATGTGCCGAAAGCTTCGGAGGAGCAACGATGAGCGAGCTGAAGGTCGAGGTCGTGCAGACCTCGTCGCTGGGGGATCGCAGCTACCTGGCCCATGACGGGCAGAGCGCCGTCGTGATCGATCCGCAACGCGACATCGACCGTGTCCTGGCGCTGGCCGGCGGTCTCGGTGTCCGCATCACCCACGTCGCCGAGACGCACCTGCACAACGACTACGTCTCCGGCGGCCTGGCGCTGGCGAGACTCACCGGCGCGACCTACCTGGTGGCCGCCGCGGACGAGGTCGGCTTCGCGCGGCAGCCGGTGACCGACGGCGACGAGATCAGCGTGTCGGCGCTCCTGCGGCTGCGGGTGCTGGCCACCCCGGGGCACACGTTCCACCACGTGTCGTACGTGCTGGAAGGCACCGGCGGGCCGGTCGGGGTGTTCACCGGCGGGTCGCTGCTGTTCGGCACCACCGGCCGCACCGACCTGCTCGGCGAAGAGCACGCCCACACGCTCGCCGAACACCAGCACGCCTCCGTACGGCGGCTTGCCGACCTGCTGCCCGACGGCGCGGAGGTGTGGCCCACCCACGGGTTCGGCAGTTTCTGCTCCGCCACCCAGTCCGACGCGCCGGAGTCGACCATCGGGCGGGAACGCACCGCGAACCCGGCGCTGCGGCTGGAGACCGGTGACTTCGTCGCCCGGACCCTCGCGGGCCTCGACGCCTACCCGGCCTACTACGCGCACATGGGCGCCCGCAACAGCGCCGGCGCCGACCTGATCGACCTCACCCCGATCACCGCCGCCGACGCCGCTGAGCTCGCCGAGCGGATCGCCTCCGGCGAGTGGGTCGTCGATCTGCGCTCGCGCAAGGCGTTCGCGCACCGGCATCTGACCGGCACCTTGAGTTTCGGCCTCGACGGGCCGATGTCGACCTGGCTCGGCTGGATGGCCCCCTGGGGCGCCCCGATCACCCTGCTCGGCGACAGCGCACACCAGATCGCCGACGCCCAGCGGGAGCTCGCGCGCATCGGCATCGACCGGCCCGCCGCCGCGGCCACCGGTGATCCCGAGGAATGGGCCGGCGGCGACGACACCCGCCTCGCCCACCTGGACACGGCCACGTTCGCCGACCTCGCCGCCGCCCGCGCCGGCGCCGCGCCGCACGGCCTGCCCGGCGTCGACGTGCTCCTCGACGTGCGCATGAGCAACGAGTGGACCACCGGCCACATCGACGGAGCGGTCCACATCCCCCTGCCCGACCTGCCTCACCGCCTCGGCGACGTGCCCGCCGGCACGGTGTGGGTGCACTGCGGCTCCGGCTACCGCGCCGCGGCCGCCACCAGCCTGCTGCAACGCGCCGGGCGAAGGGTCGTGCACATCGACGACAGCTACACCACCGCCGCCGACGCCGGCCTGACCATCGTCACCGGAAGCTGAATCTCAGGAGAATCGCACCCCATGACCGCCGCGATCGGGTTCGGTGCCCTCATCGGCGTCCTGCTCGGCCTGCTCGGTGGCGGCGGATCCATACTTGCCGTCCCGGCCCTCGTCTACGGAGCCGGCCTGCCGCCGGCCGCCGCGATTCCCACGTCACTGCTGGTGGTCGGCATCTCGTCGGGCACCGCCCTGCTTCCCCGCCTGCGGCAGGGCCTGGTGCGCCGGCGGATCGCGGCCGTCGTGGGCGGCACCGGCGCGGCCGCAGCGTTCGCCGGCGCCGCGGTCAACCGGCTGCTCGACCCGTGGCTGGTGCTCCTCGGTTTCGCCGCGGTCATGGTGGCCGCCGGGCTGCGCATGCTGCGCGACACCGACGACAGCGGCGGCGACTGCGCCCTGCCCGGCGGCGGCGTCAACTGGCGCGGCTGCCTGCCGAAGTCCGTCGCGGCCGGCCTCGGCGTCGGGTTCCTCACCGGCCTGTTCGGCGTCGGCGGGGGCTTCCTCATCATTCCCGCCCTCGTGCTGCTGCTCGGCCTGCCCATGCCGGCGGCGGTCGCCACCTCGCTGGTCATCATCGTGGTCAACTGCGCCGCCGGGTTCGCCGCCCACGCCGGCGACGCGGCGGTCGACTATCGGATCGCCGCGGCGTTCACCGCCGCCGCCATCACCGGATCACTGCTGGCGGGACGATTCGCCGGCCGGGTTCCCACCGCACGCCTGCAACGCGCGTTCGCCTACCTGATCTTCGCGGTCGCCCTGGTCGTCGCCACCGAAGCGGTGATCACCGGCTGACCCGGGCCGCCGCGGCGTGTGGCAACAGGGTTAGCCGGCTGTCGCGGCGTGTGGCAACCGGTTCAGCTGGCTGTCGCGGCGTGTGGCAACCGGGTCAGCCGACCGCCGCGGCGTGTGTGGCAACCGAGTCAGCCCGCTGCCGCGGCGCGCGTGGCCGGCGCCGTGGGATTGTCTTCCGGCGGCTACCGGAAGAGCGCCGCGCCGCATGAGTGTGGGCCGTCAGGCGCCCAGAGCGTCGAGACCGGCCCGCGCGTCCGCCATGGCGCGCAGGCCGTCGGGGCCGCCGGCGATCTCGGCGACCTGGCGGTAGCGGCGTTCCGCCTCGGCGGGGTCGCCCGTGGCGGCGGCTATGCGGCCCAGCGTGACCAGGATGGTCATGCGGATGCCGTCGGCGGTGTACCAGCCGGTGGGGCATTCGTGCAGGGCCGTGGTGCACAGCTGGAGCGCGGTGTCGTGGTCGTGCCGGTGCAGGGCCACGCGGCCGAGGCCCAGGTGAGCGGCGGCGAGCAGTTCGGGGGCGCCGCAGGAGCCGGCCAGGCCGGCGGCTCGGTGGAAGTCGGCGGTGGCCGCGTCGAGGTCGCCGGCCAGGAGCAGGGCCTCGGCCCGGCTGCGCAGGAGCTCGGCCTCGTCGATGACGGAGCCGAGCTCGGCGGCGAGGCGCATGGCGGCGGCCATGGGAGGCAGGGCGGCGGCGTGGTCGCCACGCTGGGTGGCCACCTCGGCCAGGCCGGCGTGGGCGAGCATCATGCCCCAGCGGTCGCCGAGCGCACGAAAGCCGGCGAGCGCGGCCGCAAACTCGGCCTCGGCAGCAGCGAGGCCAGCAGCGGAACCGGCGCCGAGACCGGCAGCGAGGCCGGCGGCGGGCTCGAAGAGCAGGGTGAGCCAGCCCCCGCCGATGGCGGACAGGGCCTCGCTCCACGGGTCGCCGGTGAGGCGTTCGCGCAGGCGGCGGTGGATGACGGTGACGTGGCCGGTGGCCTCGGGCGGCGGGCCGGCCGTGACGGCCGACAGGTAGAGCAGGAACGGCTGGCGGGGCGGCCCCGACAGCCCCGCCAGGTAGCGCGTGGTCTCGCCGTCGGGTGCCGCGCCGCCGGCCAGGCCCGCGTTGAGGGCGCACAGCACGTACTCCTCGGTCAGGCCCTCTGGTGGCTGGGGGCCGGCCCGGCGCAGCAGTTCGCCGGCCAGGGCGGCTGCCTCGCCGCGGGAGCCGCGCAGCCACCAGTAGAACGTCAGCGCCGAGACGAGCCGCAGGGCGGTCGTGGTGGAGCCGCCGCGCAGGGCCGCGTGCAGGTTGTCGCGGTCGGCGTCGAGCCGGGCCAGCCAGGTCAGCTGGTCGGCGCCGCGCAGGTGGGCGTCGGCGGTCTCGGCGAGCGACAGGAAGTAGCCGGCGTGCGCCTGGGCCAGGCCGGGGTCGGGGCCCTGCTCGGCGCAGAAGACGCGGATGGTCTCGAGCATGCGGTAGCGGTCGCCGTCGCGTTCCACCAGGGACTTCGCGACCAGGTCGTGGAGCACGTCGAGCGTGGCGGGGCCGAGGCCGCAGACGTGCTCGGCGGCGTCGAGCGTCCAGCCGCCGCGGAAGACGGCGAGGCGGCGGGCCAGCAGCCGTTCCTGGCCGGTGAGCAGGTCCCAGCTCCAGGCGACCACCGCGCGCAGGGTGCGGTGGCGTTCGGCGGCGGTGCGGCTGCCGCGGGACAGCACGGCGAAGCGGTCCTCGACGCGCCGGGCCAGCTCGGCGGCGGGCAGCACGGTGAGGCGCGCGGCGGCCAGTTCGAGCGCGAGCGGCAGGCCGTCGAGCGTGCGGCAGATGCTTCGCGCGGCCTCCTCGTCGGCGGGGGTGAGCGGCGAGCCCGCGTCGGCGGCGCGGTCGGCGAACAGGCGGCCGGCGGCGTCCGGTGGCAGGCCGGAGACCGGGCACAGCACCTCGCCGGTCAGGCCCAGCGGCTCGCGGCTGGTGGCCAGCACGCGCACGCCGGGGCAGCTCGCGAGCAGGCGTGCGGCCAGGGCCGCGACCGCGTCGATGACGTGTTCGCAGTTGTCGAGCACGAGCAGCAGGTCGCGGGCGGCCAGCGCGGCGAGCAGCCGGTCCGGTGGCGCCGCCGTACCGCGTTCGCGCAGGCCCGTGTCGCGCACGCCGAGCGCGTCGGTGATGGCGCCGGCCACGTCGCCGGTCGCGGCCAGCTCCACGAAGCAGACGTCGCCGGGGTGGCGGCCGGCGGCCTCGACGGCCAGGCGGGTCTTGCCGGCGCCGCCCGGCCCGAGCAGGGTGACCAGGCGGGCCCGGCCGAGCGCCTCACCGACGGCGCCCAGTTCCTCGCCGCGCCCGACAAAGCTGGTGAGCTGGGCCGGCAGCCCGTGCCGCGGGTTTGGCCGCAGGACCGCCAGGTGTGCGGCTCGCAGCGTCGCCGACGGGTCCGTGCCGAGCTCCTCGGCCAAGACATGACGAGCTTTCTCGTACGCCGTGAGCGCCTCGGCGGGGCGGCCGGCTCGCGCGAGCACGCGTATGAGCAGCGCCCAGGCCCGTTCGCGCAACGGATCGGCGGCGACCAGCTCGCGCAGCTCCCGCTCGTCGTCCGGCCCCGGATCGGCCTCGGCCCGGTCCTCCAGGGCCTGCCGGCGCAGCTCGGTGAGACGGTCGGCGGCGACGGCGGCGAACGCTGACCCCCGTACATCTGCCAGGGCCTCACCCCGCCACAGGCCCAGCGCCGCACGCAGCAGCTCGGCGGCCCGCTGGTGGTCGCCCTCGGTCAGCGCGCGGCGTCCCTCGGCGGCGAGGCGCTCGAAGCGGTGAGCGTCCACCTCGTCCGGGTCGACGGCGAGCCGGTAGCCGGCGCCGTCGTACTCCACCGGCAGGTCCTGGCGCAGGCGCGAGACGTGGGACTGCACCGCGTTGACGGCGCCGGCGGGCGGCTCGTCGCCGTACAGCCCGTCGATCAGCCGCTCGACCGGAACCGCGCGGCCGGCGTCGAGCAGCAGCATGGCGAGCAGGGCGCGCAACCGGGGGCCGCCCGTCCGCACCGGCGTCCCGTCGTCGCGCTCGGCCCTGGTGGGGCCGAGGATCCCGTACCGCATGCGGTCCATTGTCGTCACGGGGGACAATCCGCAGGCCGCCGGGCGGCGCCGGCGGGGAATCTCTAAGGTGGTCGGCATGCCTGCCAAGCTGAATGCCGACAAGGCGCGCTCCGCGTTGCGGACCTGCGCCCTGCTGTCGGCGCAGACGTTGCTCGTGCTGGCGGCGTCGTACGTCGCGCTGTGGCTGCTCGGCAAGGCCTGGTCGGTGATCTGGCCGGTCGTCGTGGCGCTGCTGCTGACCACGCTCACCTGGCCCGTCACGCGGCTGCTGCGCACCCGGCTCAGGTTCCCGCCCGCGCTGGCCGCCGCCGTGGTGACGGTGCTGTTCCTGGCCGTGGCCGCGGGCATCATCGTGCTGATCGCGGTGCCGGTGGCCGGTCAGTCCGGCGAGCTCGCCGACGGGGTGGTCGACGGCATCCAGCGGCTGCGCGACTGGGCGTCGGGCCCGCCGCTCAACATCGGCGACGATGACATCACGCAGGCCTTCGACGCGGCGATCGCCCAGATCCAGAGCCGCGCCGGCAGCATCGTGAACGTCACCCTCGGCACCGTCACCACGGTGGTCAACGGCGTGATCACCACGGTGCTGGCGCTCTTCCTGATGTTCTTCTTCCTCAAGGACGGGCCGAAGTTCCTGCCGTGGCTCTCCCGGCAGCTGCCGGGCCGGCTCTCCACCGACATCCCGACGGTCGCGCAGCGCGGCTGGGACACGCTGGGTGCCTTCGTACGCTCGCAGGCGTTCGTCGGCCTGCTCGACGCGATCTTCATCGGGCTGGGCCTGTGGGCGGTCGGGGTGCCGCTCGTGCTGCCGCTGGCGGTGCTCACCTTTGTGTCGGCGTTCGTGCCGATCGTCGGCGCGGTCTTCGCCGGCTTCGTCGCGGTGCTGATCGCGCTGGTGTCCAACGGCCTGACCGACGCGCTGATCGTGCTCGCGATCATCCTGGCCGTCCAGCAGCTCGAGGGAAATGTCTTCCAGCCGATCGTGCAGAGCCGGGGGCTGGGCCTGCACGCGGCGGTGATCCTGCTGGTGGTGACGCTGGGCAGCAGCCTCGCGGGCATCGTCGGCAGCCTGCTGGCCGTACCGGTGGCGGCGGTCATCGCGGTGATCTGGAACTACATCCGCGAGCAGCTGAGCGACGAGCTGCCGCCACCCACCGTCGAGCCGCCGCCGGACCCGGAGCCGACCGAGGCGGTGTGACGGGCCGGGGTGCGCCGCCGGTGCGGCGGCACACCCCGGGCACCGATCAGGTGGCGGAGCAGCTGACGGCCGGGACGCTGTTCGTGCCCGACCACGAGCCGAGGAAGCCGAAGGTGGTGCTGGCGCCCGCGGCGAGGCTGCCGTTGTAGCCGGCGTTGCGGGCCGTCACGGCCGAGCCGTTGCTGGTCACGGTGGCGTTCCAGGCCTGGGTGACGGTCTGGCCGTTGGCGTACGTCCAGGTCACGGCCCAGCTCTTCACGGCCGCGCTGCCGGCGGTCACCTTGACCTCACCCTGGAACCCGTTCTGCCACTGGCCGGTGACGGCGTACGTGGCCGAGCAGCTGCCGGTGGGCGGGGTCGTCGGTGGCGTGGTCGGCGGGGTCGTCGGTGGCGTCGTGGGCGGGGTCGTGCCGCCGAAGATCGTGGCCTCCTTGGCGGTGGCCTTGAGCCCGTTCGGGCCGTTGACGATGCGCTGGCCCCAGGTGGTGAGCTGGCTCGCGTCGAAGTTGGTGGTCATGTCGAGGATCGGGTCGGTGTTGCCCGACCACGACCAGCCCAGGTAGCCCAGGTTGCGGCGCACGGCCTCGGCCAGCACGGTCTGGTCGTTCACCTCGCCGCTCGCGAACTGCCAGCCGAACTCGCCGATCACCAGGGGCCACCCGCGGCTCTCGAACGTGTCGAGGTAGCTGGTGATCGCCGACGGCTGGTTGAAGACGGCGTACATGTGGATCGACAGGACGGTGTTCTTGCGCGTGTCCGCGTCGAGCACGGTCTGCGCGTTGTCGCGCATGACGTACGTCCAGTCCTGGCCCCAGTTGGGCGCGTCGACCATGAGCAGGTGCTCGAAGCCGTTGGCGCGCATCTTCTGGATCGCGGCGACGGTGGCCGCCGTCCACTGGCCGGGGTTCGTGTTGCCGATCGGCTCGTTGCCGATGTTGATGACGACGTAGTTCTCCTGCCCGGTCAGCGCGGACTTGATGCTGATCCAGTAATCGACGGCCTGATCCAGGCTGTACGCGGCCGCGTCCTCCCCGTAGCCGGTGGTGTCGTGGTTCTCGAGCACGCAGATCAGCCGGTTCGCCTTGCACAGCGCGATCACGTTGGCGACGTCGGCGGCCGTGTTCGTGGTCCACCGGCCGCCGCTGAGCACCACCCGTACGGTGTTGGCGCCCGCGGCCTTGATGTCGGCGATCGAGTTGGTGCGGCTCGCGTACCAGGCGTGGGGGTGATTGACGCCCCGCATGACGAACGTCTGGCCGTTGGCCTCGACGATGTTGCGGCCCACGATGTGCAGCCCGGTCGCGGCGTGCGCCGGCGCGACGAAGAACAGCACGGACACGACGGCAGCCACCAGCGCGGCGGCGATTCTCTTCATGACCTACCTCTGAAGGGAAGAGCGCGCCCACTCAGTGCTTGTCAGCACCGCGCTTGTGCGAACACCGTAATGCGTCCGCCCATCCATCGCAATCAATCGATGTATCGGGCGGCCAGCTCCCGGTGAAGGGCGGCCGCCGCGGCGACCTTGTCCGGCGTCACCACGCTGCCCGGCACGGCGCCGAGCCGCTCGATCTGCTCGGCCAGCTCCAGATGCTGCCGATGGGCGAACCCGCGGCACGGCGCACAGGTGACCCGGTCGGGCTCGGTGGACGTCGACACCAGCGGCACCTCGAGCCCGCACCCGGTCGTCACCGTCGCCGGCACGTCCGCCGCCAGCCCGAACGTGGCAGCCATCATGTCCCGGACGACCACATCGCTGTGATTCTTCCGGTCGACATGGATGTCCATGTCTCCTCTGTAGCACGACCGGCTGAGAAGGACCCGGCGCCGATCCCATTTACCCTATTCGCAGACCACGCCGTCTTTGTCCCGGTCGCGGTACCAGAAATACTCCGGATCCTCGCCCCTGTAGTACGGGCCGTGGCCGGCGGCGATCGCCTTCGCGCAGGTGGCGTACCGGGGATCCACTTCTGCCGCCGCTTCCTCGTCGTCGGCCGTGGGCATGGGCTTCGTCGTGGTGGTCGGCTTCGGGCTCGGCGTGGCCGACCGGGTGGGCGCGGCCGACGACGGCCGCACCGCAGACGCGGACGGGCTGATCGAGGCCGTCGCGGTCACCACCGGTTGCACCCCGACCGGAGCCGGCGACCCCGGCTGCGCACCGGAAACGGCTGCGGCGGAGGCCGACGCCGCCGGCGCTGCGCTCTCGTCGTCCTCGGTGAGCGCGCCAACGGTGATCACGCCCGCGCAGACGACCAGTACGCCCGCGAGGATCTTCAGGTCGCGCCGCTTGCGCCGCGCCTCCTCTTCCCGCCGCCGCGCCTCCTCTTCCCGCTTCCGCGCCCTCTTCTCCGCCACCAGCCCCAGCACGTCCCATCGCGACATCCCCGCAGTGTCCCCGACAAGATCAACTTCAGCGATGGGCCGAACGGCCCGCCGATCCAGGTGTTCGTCCACCGGCACCCGCGACACGGCCCGGATCTGGACCGCCCAGCGTCACTTGACTGGCTGGCGCTCCTTCAGTAAACGACGTGCGGCGAGCCGGGCACCGGCCGTACGGGATAGCCCCAGCGCTCCAGCGCCTGCCGAACCTCGACCACCCCGGGCCGGATTGGCCGAGTGAATGTAGACGATCCCGATGTCGAACGGCTCGCCGTCGAAGGCGGCTCGCTCCAACAACTCCACGACCGGCCAGATCGTGTCCTCGTCACCAAGGTCGTGGTCGAGCCTCGGGGCGGCGCGCGCAGCTGTCGAAGACGATGACGGAGAGGCAGCCGCGGTTTGTGGACATGGCGGCACGAAGGAGCATCATCATCACGTTTTGGAGCGAACGGTACGCGACAGGTGAGGTGTGCTTTGAGGGCTCCATGGCGACGCTCTCCGCGCGGGGTTGCGCGCTTGGCGCCTTCGTAGCCGCAGTGGCCCGCACCGTGGGGGCAGGGCCTGGCAACTGAAGCGGGGGTTACGGTGGGTTGTTGGCAATCCGAGGATGAGGCTGCAGATGATCAATGCGCAGGAGTTCGCACGACGGTTGAGCACTATCGGAGCGGGCGCGTTCACCAGCGACGACGTCGTGGACCTGGCGACCGACGCCGACGTACGCATCAGCGCCGACCTCGAGATCGATGCCACACTGGCGCAGCGGTTGCTCGACCACCTCTCGCCCAAGGTGCCGGTCACCGGAGCGCAGATCACAGCGTCGCAATGGCCGCCACCCCAGTCTTCCCGGCCCGCGGCACCTTCGGTGTCGTTCTCCAGCCCTGGTGCCGTCGACGGCCCAGCTGATCAGCCGGGCCGATCCCGCGGCTCTGGGCCTGCACGTGGCGGTCGGCGCCCCGGCTCAAGAAAAGCCGGCAGATGAAGCTGCTGCCCCATGTTCCAACAGTTCGTAATGCTGGGATGGCAATGCGATAGCGACGCCGAACGGCCGGCACCGGGCGTGCAGGTCGCTCGGGCCGGCTGCGACTCGGGCGGACCCGGCCGTCATCATCGCGCGTCCCGGCGCACCGGCCGTGCCGCTTGCCGCAGTCGTCGACTACGACCCGTGCTGCGAGAACAACTCTTGCCGCCCTCGTCGACTGAACTTCGTCGTCCTGAGCCATCCCCCGCTCTGTGCGCCGGGGAAGGCTCGACGCACGATGACCCAGCCGGCACGCGAATCGCGGCTAGAAGAGTGCGCTCATGGCGCATTGGGCAGAACGGTGCCGGGAGTCCTCTACGACGCAGGACGGGCCTCGTCACCGGGCGGGTGCAGGTATGTGTACGTCGCGATCAGACCCTCCCGCGTCCTCGGTCCGGCCCTCAGTTGCAAGACCTCGATGGCTGCCTGTTCATTAGCATCCGGCAGTGCTAACAGATCTTCCATGAACGAAACTTCCATGACGTTGCGTGTGTCGGGGTCTTCGCTGGCATACAGAACTTCGATGGCGGCGAGGAAATCTGTGACGCCGCGGGCGTTCCCTGCCACCACCGCGTCGACGAACCAGCGGCGGAGATCGGCAATGAGCAGATGCGGCAGAACTTCGTCGTTGTCGTTCACATGCTCCTCGAGGATCGGCCCCGTTCCGGCAACGCTCGCCACCAGCCGCCGCATTGCTGCCACAGCGACAGGCGACGGAACGTAGTCACTCATGCTCCGACCCTACGCACGGTGCGAGTTCAGAGACGCAGTTTGGCTCACGTGCCGCGGACGCGCACGGACAGCGGCTATGAGAGCGCACGCCCAGAAAGCTCCCGTGCATCGGCGCTGGCTGGCAGCTAACCTGGTGCCGCGCGCCGGGCAAAGGCGGGTGGGAAACTCCGTGCCAGCACTTCTGTGCTGCCGACCGCGAGGTATGAGCCGGTTCGAGTCCGGTAGCCCGGCGCGCGCCTTGTACGCGGCAGATGAGCGCGCACGAACAAAAGCTACAAAATCGTAAACAAGCTGTTCCAATGGGAGATCGCGCAGGAGTGATAGCCTTGCTCTACGCGTTGGTCCGCGCATGGTGTAGAAGGTAGGCATGGTTTACCCCGCGAACGTCGTCTCCGTCCTCATAGCCTCCCCGAGTGATGTCGCTGCCGAACGTGATGCGCTACGCCAGACTTTATGGGAGTTCAACGACGAGCACGCCGCCGCGCTGCAAGTTATTCTTCTGCCTGTGCTTTGGGAAACGCACAGTCGTGCTGATCTAGGCTCCCACCCCCAGGACTTGCTCGACACTCAGATTGTCGATAGTGCCGATATGGTCATCGGTATCTTTTGGACCAAGATTGGTTCGCTACTGCCTGACGGAACTGCGGCAACGGTCCATGAACTCGAACGAGTAGTCAGCGCCGGGAAGCCAGGAGTTCTGTGTTTCTCCAACCAGCCGGTCGTTCCGTCATCTATTGATCCAAAACAATACTCGGCCGTGCAGGACTTCAAGTCCAGGGCGCAGACATGGGGAATCTATCGTGAGTACAGCTCGGTCGAGCAGCTTACCGACCTGATCAAGAGAGATCTCCTTCGTACCGTCCGTGAGCGACTCCACCTGCCGACGCCCGAAAGTCCGCAGAAACCGGCAGAGTTGGTCGCCGATGTCGTCGCCAAGACCAGGAAGGAGCAGCGGCAAAAAGTTGACTCCAAGGGTCGCTTGAAAATTCAGAACTACGAGTATCTCGTATTTGAGAATATCGGCAGTGCGGTTGCCGAAAATGTCGACTTTGACTGGGTGGCACCAGATCCACGGCCGGAAGATTGGCAGCCGGTGTCCATGCCGGAGAAATATTCGATTGAGTATCTTGTTCCGGGTGCCCCTATTGAAATGCCGGTGTGGGCCAGTTTTGGATCTACGTCTCAACACCTCATCCGGATCACCTGGACACAAAAGGGCGGCGCAGACGGCGAGAAGATGCAGACGGTTCGCTTCTAAACCTACGAGTTTGTACTGCATTCCAGCGTTGGCTAGCCAGCGGCGCACCAGCCGACGCATTCTTCTCGGCATGTCCGCGTACGCGAGATCGATCCAGCGATGAGGCGGACGTTCGTCCGCCAGCGATGGGATAGGTCGGTTACCGGACGAGGCCAGCCGGCCGGGGCGATCCCCGGGCTGGCAGGCCTCGAGCGTTCAGGTGCCAGAGGCCATGTAGGCAGCGAGGATGTAGTTGGGGTGCCGGTCGAGGTTCTTGTGGGCCCGGTCGTAGCGCATCGTGGTTTTCGGGTCGGCGTGCCGGGCCGCGATCCGCACGTCACGGAGGCTGACTCCCGCGTCGAGCATGGTCGTGACGAACGTGTGGCGCAGCATGTGCGGGTGCATCCGCGGCATCCGGATCCCGGACGATGCGGACAGCTGCCGCAGCCGCCGAGTCGCGGCGTGCCGATCCATCCGCCGACCGAGCCGGTTGCGCAAGATCGGCCCCTGCCCGCGGCCCGCGGCCCGCGGTGGCATGCTCGATGGCCCGAGCAGCAGGAGGCAGCGGAACCAGCACCGTCTTGTCGCCCTTGCCGCGGATCTTCAGGACACGATGGCCGTGCTCCTCGCCGAGATCAGCGATGTTCGCACCCGCTGGCTTCGAAGATCCGCAGCCCGAGCAGGCCGAGCATCGCGATCAACGCGAAGTCGTCGCGGTTGGCCGACAGCCGTGCGGTCGTGAGCAGGGCCTCGAACTGAAGATGACCGAGCCCGAGCGTCGGTGAGTCGGCCGGCGTGTGGGTCAAAGCTGGTCAATGACGCACACGCGGTAGAAGCCGACCACGACCGACAGTCGGCGAGAGACGGTGGAACGCCGGCAGCGGCGGACGTCCTGCAACCAGCGCACATACCGTTCGATCTCAGCCCGGCCCAGGCACAGCGGGTCAAGTTCTCGACCTGAGCACCAGGTCAAGGACACCTTGAGGTCGGAGCCGGTGTGAACGCGGGACTCACCACGGTACCGGCCCAGGTACGCGGCCGCCGCCGCACGCAGCATGCGCTCGTCAACGGCGAATCCACGCGTGACCGGAAACTGTAGAAGTAGTCATAACTCACGGTGCGTCACCGCCGGCAAGAGCACCAACGCCCTCGACGCGGCAGTTCCCGATGGTGGCCTCGGTGTTTATTCGAGGGGGTTCCCTTCGTCATCATTGGCTCATGTCTGATGCCGCGGTCAGCGTCCGCCGATACGAGCCACACGACCGGGAGGCTGTTGTCTTGCTCGCTCCCCGCTTGGAGTTCGGCGTCGCCCACTGGCGTGACGCCGAAGCTGTCCGCAGAGCCGTTGCGGGATGGATCGACGAATCGCTCGCCAACGCCGACGCCGAGGATCGTGAAGTGTTGGTGGCTCAGGTAGGCGAGGAGGTCGTCGGCGTGGTGACGGTTGCTCAACGCCGGCATTTCACCGGCGAGGTCGACGCCTACGTCGGTGAGCTTGTGGTGCGGGCCGAGCACGAACGGCGTGGCGTGGGCAGCCTCCTGATGCATGCGGCAGAGGCATGGGCTCGCGGTCGCGGGCTTCGGCATCTCACCTTGGAGACCGGCGCGGCGAACGCTCCGGCCCGAGCCTTCTACGCCCGGCGCGGCTATCAAGAAGAGGATGTGCGTCTCACCAAGGCTCTCGGTTGCCCGCCACAAGGATCTCAGGTCGAGTAGGGCAACGCACTCTCGCCTGCAAGCGGATCCGACGACGTGGGCGGACTGCGATGTCGGTCTCCACGGGTGGCGTCTGGCGAGGCGGAGACGGTCAGCGGCCCGGCCTGCGCCCCCAGCCGCCCTCGGGGGCTACGCCCGAGGTGACGGTGGCTGTCTGATGGGCTGATTCGAGGGTGCCTGACTCGGTGAGGCCTCCCACGTCCGCTCCGGAGGCTTTGCCGCCCGAATGAATTTGGTATTCGGTGTCCTTCTTGAGGGTGCGGGACGAGAAGACGATGTTCTCGGCCGGCTTGTGGGTGACGAAGGTGGCCAGGACCTTGCCGCTGGTGTCCGTCACGTGCAGGGTTGTGCCGGCGAGGGCCGGGGTGTCCAGGGTGACCGCCAGCCAGGCCTGGTCCGAGCTCTCGTCGGGGGCGACGGGCATGCTGGCGCTGCCGGCGGCGAAGAGGGTGCCGCCGGACATGGTGAAGGTGCCGTTGACGTCGAGGGCGCCGTTGCCCCGGCCGGAAGGGCCGCTCACGACGACCGTGCCGCCGGTGATGGAGGCGGTGCCGTTCGAGTCGAAGCCGTCGCCCTCGGCGTCGATGATCAGGGTGCCGCCGGTGACCGTGGCGGTGTAGTCGCCCACCTCTTCGCCGCCGGGGGCGCCGAGACCGCCGCCGTCGCCGCCGGCGGCGTTCAGGCCGTCGTCGCTGGAGACGATCGTGGTGGCGCCGCCGGTGACGTCGACGTGGGCGGCCTCGACGCCCTCGACGGACGTGGTGACGGCGGCCTTGCCGGCCGAGACGCGCAGGGTGTTCTCGGCGTGGACGCCGTCGTCGCCGCTTGCCGCGCTCAGCGTGGTGCCGGCCAGGTGGATCGAGCCGTCGCTGTGGACGGCGTCGTCGCTCGCGTCCACGGTGGCGGTGCCCGCCTCCAGCACGGTGACGACGCCGGACTTCAGGCCCTTGGTGGACGGGTCGCCGGCGGGCGCGGTGCCGTGGCCGCCGCCGGCGGTCACCTTCAGGGTGCCGCCGGTCTGCACCAGGTCGGTGGCCGCGTCGGCGCCGTCGCCGCCGGACGTCACCTCGACGGTCCCGCCGGCGACGGCGACGAAACCCGCGCGCGGGTCCGTGTCGTTGTCCGCCTTGAGGCCGTCGCCGCCGGACGTGACCCGGATCGTGCCGTCCCGGACCACCAGGTAGTCCTTGCCGCGCAGGCCGTCGTCCTTCGCCCGCACGGTGATCGTGCCCGACGAGACGAGCAGCCCGTCCTTGGAGGCGATGCCGTCGTTGCCGTTGCCGGTCACGGTCAGCGCGCCGGTGCCGCCGACGGTCAGGTCGCCGGCGCTGAACAGGGCCGCGTTGACGTCGGCGTCCTGCGGGTACGAGGACGCGTCGGCCAGCGTGCTCCTCGTGCCGGCCGGGAGCACCACGTCCAGCCGCGACGCCTCGACGGCGGCGATCGCGGCGGTCGCGGCGCTGGTGATCGTGGCGTTGTCGAGGACCAGCGTGACGGCGGCCTTGGGCGTGTTCACGACGACCTGGCCGTTCAGGGTGCCGGTCAGGCGGTAGGCGCCCGCGGCGGTGATGGTCACCGTGCCGTCCTCGACCTCGACGCCGTCGGGAGGCGAGCCGCCGCCGAGGTCGATCGTCGCCGCCGAACCGGTGTCCGCGGCGGCGGCGTGCACGGGCTCGTTCGCGGCGAGGACCGTGGCGGCGCTGTCGGCCGCCGTCGGGGTGGCGGCGGGCGCCGGGGTGGCGTCGTCGGAGCAGGCGGCGAGCACCGAGGCGAGGGCGGCGGTGCCGACGGCGGCGGCGAGCTTTCTCATGCGGGGCTCTCCGGGGTGAGGTGGCGCCGCAGCACGGGACGCCAGCGGTTGGCGGGCAGGCCCGGCCGCAGGACGGCGAGGCCGGTGGCGTACTTGGAGATCGGGGTGGGCCGGTGCGCGAGCGACCAGAGCAGGCGGTCGACCGGGGAGGTGAGGCGCGGCGACTTCGTCTCCACGACGACGCGGCCCGGGAGCGGGACGGGCTCGGGGGTGCCGGGCAGCGCCCACGTGAGGTCGTGGTCGATGGTGACCCGGCTGGCGCTGCCGGGCACGAAGAGCGTCGTCCGCTCGTACCGGCTGATCAGGGCCGGCCCGAAGGCGCCGCCGGGAACTATGCGGGCGGCGGCGAGCACGCCGGACGCGAGGGTCTGTGCGGCCGGTGTCAGGCGATGGTGCTCACCCTCGTACGGGAAACGGTCCTTGATCGTCACCCCGCGGGGGCCGCGCGTCTTGACCTCGAGGAAGTCCTCGCCGGTGCCGAGATAGCTGCGCACGCGCAGCTTGAAACGGCGCCGGCGGCGGTGCGCGGCGCCGAGATAGCTGTCCAGGCCGGGGGTGTCGAAATACGTCGACCGGTACGGGAAACGACGGCGGCCGCCGATGTCGAGGATCCGGGTGTCCGCCGGCAGCGCGTCGAACAGCTCCGGCAGCGCCGCGGCGGGCAGCACGTATTTGCGCTCGAAGCGCCGGAGCAGCGCGCCGAGCTCGACCAGTTCCTCCAGCGAGATCGTCTTCACGTCGCGGCGGCCACGTAGCGGACCTCGACCAGTGTGGTGTCGTTGACCAGGTCGAGGTGGCGGACGGAGAGGTGCACCACACGCGCGCCGAGCAGAGCCTCCAGGTGTACGCGCAGAGCGGCCTCGTCGGTGTGCGCGGTGTCGAGCTGCACGGTCTGCTGGCGGTGCCGCGGGAACAGCCGCGGGTGGTCGCCGACGAACAGGGTCGCCACGATCAGCGCCATCAGTCCGGCGACCAGGCCGTCCACCCGTCCGGTCAGGCCCGGCAGCAGGCCGAGGGCGAGCGCGGCGAAGTAGTACGCGATCTCGTGCTGGGCGATCTCGTACGAGCGCAGCCGGATGATCGACAGCACGCCGAACAGGCCGAGCCCGAGCCCGACGCCCACCGTCGCCGACTCGAGGATCGTCGCCACGGCGAGCACGCCGACGTTGACCACCAGATAGGCCACGAGCAGGTCACGGCGGTGGTGCCGGGGGAAGTAGATCCCGAACGCCAGCACCGTGATGGCCAGCAGGTCGACAGCGACGGCGAGCAGAAGATTCACAGCGACAAGTAAGCCGGGCGTTCCTGTGCGCCAGCTGTATTCGCTGTCCCTCTTGTGTTCATTCGCCGGACTGCACGAATTAACTTAGGGATGCGTCCTAGAAGGGCGAGGAACATGGCCCACACGAACGGGCGTCGGCGAGGGACACTGGGCCGGGAGGTTGACCCGATGGGAACCAACGACAAGGAACGAGAGTTCGCCGAGATCGTCGAGCGGCTCACCACCGACTATCCGTCGCTGGCCGGCCGGCGGCGCCTGCCCCGCCACGTTCTGATACCCCTCGCGGTCGTGGGTGGACTCGTCTGGGGCCTGCTCTCCATCGCGATGGTGGCCTGGGGCGCGGCCGGCGTCATCCTGACCTGTGCGGTGGTGGCGCTCGTGGGTGGGTACGCCGTCGTCGACGCCTATCGATGGCGCCGCCGCTGACGTGATGCGTTTGCGGTGACCAGGGGCGGGGATCCACGCATCCCCCACGGAGAGGAAGCGTCCTCATGTCCACCGCCCCCACCGCCGGCCGCGTCACGTCCGGCCGATCGCCCGTCCGCACCGCCGCGCTCGTCGTGGCGGCCACCTTCCTGCTGGTCGGCGTGCTCGGGTTCATCCCCGGCGTCACCACGAACTACGACACCATGACCTTCGCCGGGCACCACTCCGACGCCCTGCTGCTCGGCGTCTTCCAGGTGTCGATCCTGCACAACATCGTCCACCTCCTCTTCGGCGCGGCCGGGCTGGCCCTGGCGCGCACGGCCGGCGGCGCACGCGCCTATCTGATCGGCGGCGGCGCCGTCTATCTCGTCCTCTGGCTGTACGGCCTGGTGGTCGGCGACAACACCGCGGCCAACTTCGTGCCGGTCAACACCGCCGACGACTGGCTGCACCTGGGCCTCGGGCTCGGGATGATCGCGCTGGGGTTCCTGACCACCCGCCGTACGGTGGCCTCAGCGCGCTGACAGCAGACGCGTGGCCCGGGGCGGGCCGCCGGCGAGAGCCTGGGCCCGCTCCTCGGCCTGCTGACCGCACCGAGCGCGGACGCGTTCGCCAGCTCAGCCCGGGGATGACGGCCTGCCACGCCGGGCCGGTCAGCGCGGCGATGCGGAGCGACTGCCAAGCGTTCATAGCGGCGTCGATACCCGCGAACCGCCCGTGTATCGGCCGAGATCGCGGGTAGCCAGCGTGCATGACGAACCCGCAGCAGCCGGAGCTTCGGCGCAACGAAGAGTCACCGGCGACCAAGCAGCGCACCCAGGACGCCAAGCCGACCGAACCGCCGCACGGTGGCCCGCACAGCCGCGCGGAGGATCGGCCGGTGCCCGAGGACCAGACGTCGCCGTACGGGCCGTCCTGACGTTTATCGCCCTATGTGCCGGGAATGGGGGTCCCCATGGAACGAGGCAGCAACAAGGTGAGCCCGCGTATCGACGAGCAGCTGGACCAGGAGCTCGGCGGCAACGAGAAGGGCCGCGCCGAGGAGTGGAAGATGGCCGAGCCCTCGGGCGAGGACCAGCCCTCCGTCTCGCCGGTCGCCGGCAGCGACCCGAGCAACGACCTGAGCCGGTTCGGGCGCTACATCGGGCTGTCCGCGCTGCCGGGCGACCGTGAGGCGCTGCGGCAGAGCGCCGAGACACTGGGCGCTCCGGACGACGTGCTCGCGGACATCGACAGCCTGCCGCCGGGCGTCGCCTACGAGAACGTGAGCCAGATCTGGTCGGCCCTGGGCCGCGGCTGAATCACGCGGGGCGCCGGTAGGTGACCGTGCGCCCCGCGTCGCGGAAGCCGATGTGGTGGTACAGCGCCCGGGGCACCGGGTAGGCGTCGTCGCCGCGCGGGCGGACCACGGCGAGGGTCGCGCCGGCGTCGCGCATCGCCCGCAGGCAGGCCAGGCTGACGGCGGCGCCCAGGCCGAGCCGGGCATGACCCGGGTCGGTGCCGACCGGCTCGAGCAGGCCGACCCGGTTGACCTCGTCGTACCAGCCGAGCGCCGAGGCCACCAAGGTGCCGTCGGGTGCTTCCACGACCTGGTCGAGATCATGGCGGTACGGCCACGTGGCCGCGATCCGCGCGTAGCGCTCGGTGGTCATGCCGGACTCGCCGTCACCGAAGTCGACGGGCGGCACGTGCAACCAACCCACCCGCTGCGGGCGCCAGGCGGCCCGGTGCACCGCGGCCCGCTCGGCGATTTCACCGGGCCGGACGGCGCGCACCCGGTAGCCGTCCGGCAGGCGCGGCGCCGGCAGTTCGTCGTCCGGTCGCGCCGGCAGTTCGTCGTCCGGTCGCGCCGGCAGTTCGTCGTCCGTTCGCGCGTTCAGGTTGCGCAGGCAGTGCAGGAAGTACGGCTCCGCCGCCTCGCGGTAGCCGGCGGCCCGCAGGGCGCCGGTGAGCGCGGTGTCGGCCGCCATCGCGGTGACCGTCCGCTCGCCGGTGCCGGCGGTCTCGTGGAACCAGCTCAGCACGGCGTCGACCAGTTCGGGCGGCGCATGCAGTTCCAGGCGCCCGGGTGCGGTGCGCACGGCCCAGGCCGCCACCTCGCCGTCCGGGGCCGGCCGCCACAGGGCCATCGGGTGCTCGGCGAGCGACGTGTGCTGCCAGGCCAGGTCGCCGATGTGCCAGCGGCTGTGCGGGGTCCAGGCGCGCTGCACGGCCCGTTGCATGGCGATCAAGTCGGCGGGTCCGCCTTCGGTCATCACGGGGGTGATTGTGCACTCTTCCGCACAATCTCGGGGCGCTATATTTCGGGTAGTAGCTACCTCAGAGATACAGGAGCAAATCATGGCGAAGGTTGTCGTCTTCGGCATCACCGGATACGCCGGCGGGCACATCGGGGCGGAGCTGGCGGCCCGTGGGCACCAGGTGACCGGTGTCGCGCGGAAACTCTCGACGCTGCCGGACGGGATCGCGGGAGAGGCCGGGTCGATCCACGACGCTGACTTCGTGCGCCGGGTCACCGAGGGCGCCGACCACATCGTGGTGGCGCTGCGGTTCGGGCCTCAGGCGGACGAGCCGCAGCTGATCGAGGCGCTGCCGTCGCTGATCGAGACCGCCGTTGCCCGGGGCGCCCGGCTCGGGTTCGTCGGTGGCGCCGGGTCGTTGCAGGTGGCCGAGGGCGGGCCGGACCTGGTCGACACGCCGAGCTTCCCGGAAGCGTACAAGGGTGAGGCTCTTGCCGCCCGCGATGCGCTGGTGGCTCTGCGTGCCAGTGACTCGGCTCTGGACTGGTTCTATGTCAGCCCGGCGGCGGCGTTTGGCGGCTACAACCCCGGTGAGAAGACGGGTGAGTTCCGGGTGGGTGGGGACGTGCTGCTCACCGACGCCAAGGGGGATTCGTACATTTCGGGCGCGGATTTTGCCATCGCGTTTGTTGACGAGATCGAGTCGGGGGCTCATCGGCGGGCGCGGTTCACGGTCGCCTACTGAGGATGGGCTTTGCCGTCAGGGGCGTTGCGGGCTTCGCCTCTTGTTCTGGCACGGTCTTCTTCGCGTCGGCGTTTCGTTTCATGAGTCGATGACTCGTCGGGATTTCGTTACGTAAGTCGATGACCCGGCGCCTTGAGGCGCGCGCCGGGTGTTGCGGCGTCGGGGCGGTGCTACGCGGCGTTGGGCGGCGCTGGCGTGCGGCTCGGCCGCGTTGGTCGCGTTATTCGATAGATAGAACGTTCGTTCTGCCTATCGGTGGTCCCGCGTGCGGCTGCGGGCGTGGTGGCGTGGGGGACCGAACGTTCGTTCTGCCTATCGGTGGTCCCGCGTGCGGCTGCGGGCGTGGTGGTGTGGTGGATAGAACGTTCGTTCTGCCTTCGGAGGCCCGCGTGCGACGGCTGGCGCGGTGGTGTGGTGGACAGAACGTTCGTTCTGCCCGTCGGCTAGCTCGGCGCGTCGGGCGCGTTAACGGTGGTGGATAGAACGTTCGTTCTCGTCTTGGGGCACTCCGCGCGGCGTTTGGTGGATAGAACGTTCGTTCTGGCTAACAGCAACTCAGGCGCGCGTGGCCTGGATGGACAGAACGTTCGTTCTCTCTGTCGACCACGCCCGGCGCGGCAGCGGGCGCGATAGACAGAACGTTCGTTCTCTCTGCCGGCGGTCCTCGCTTCACGGGGCGGTATCTCGGCTGAGAAACGGCCCCCGGCGCAGTAGCGTGCGGGCATGTTCGTGGAGATCGACGTGCGTCAGGCGGCCGAGTTGGTGGCGGCGCAGTTTCCGCAGTGGGCGGGGCTGCCGCTGCGGGCTGTGGAGAGAGCCGGGTCGGATCACGTCATCTACCGGCTGGGGGAGGAGCTCGCGGTCCGCCTGCCCCGGCACGACGGGGCGGTGGGGCAGGCCGGCAAGGAGAGCGCCTGGCTGCCCTGGCTGGCGCCGCGGCTGCCGCTGGCGGTGCCGGAGCCGGTGGGGGTGGGGCGGCCCGCGAACGGCTATCCGTGGCCGTGGTCGGTGGCCGGCTGGCTGCCCGGCGAGGTGGCGACCGTCGCGCTCGCCGACTCGCGGCAGGCGGCGGAGGAGCTCGCCGGGTTTCTCGGGGCGTTGCAGGGGCTGCCGGTCGCGGGGGCCCCGAGCGGTGACGGCGGTCTGCTGGGCGAGCGCGACGAGGAGACGCGCGAGGCGATCGCGCGGGTGGGCGATGTCTTCGACGCGGCGGGGCTCGTCAAGGTGTGGGAGGCGGCGCTCGACGCGCCCGCCTGGGATCGTGACCCGGTGTGGTTTCACGGCGACTTCCACATCGGCAACATTCTGACCGTGGCCGGGCGGGTGAGTGCCGTCATCGACTTCGGCGGGCTCGGGGCCGGTGACCCGGCGCCGGACATGATGATCGCGTACACGTTGATGTCGGCGGCGTCGCGGGTGGTGTTCCGGGAGGCGCTGGGGGTGGACGACGCCACGTGGGCGCGGGGGCGCGGCTGGGCGCTGGCGACGGGGCTGAACGCCTACTGCTCATACGCGGCGACCGACGCCCGCGTGGCCGCGCAGACCACGCGGCAGATCAACGAGGCGCTGGCCGGCTGAGCGGCGGTCAGTGGCCGGGGCGGGGCGCGTACATGATGACGGCGACGCCGATCAGGCAGATGGCGGCGCCGGCGATGTCCCAGCGGTCCGGGCGGAACTTGTCGACGAGCATGGCCCAGGCCAGCGAGCCGGCGACGAAGACGCCGCCGTAGGCGGCCAGGATGCGGCCGAAGTGGGGGTCGGGCTGGAAGGTGGCGACGAAGCCGTAGGCGCCGAGGGCGAGGATGCCGGCGGCGATCCACCACAGGCCCCGGTGCTCGCGCCAGCCCTGCCAGATCAGCCAGGCGCCGCCGATCTCGGCGAGCGCGGCCAGCACGAAGAGGATCAGGGACCGCATCACCGTCATGCGGGCAAGTTACCTGATCATGGTGGCGAAGGGGATCGGGCAGCGGGGCTCGCCCGCGCAGGTGACCAGGTCGTCGCAGCCGGCGTCGACGGCCGCGCGCAGCGTGCCGGCGATGACCTCAAGGTCGGCGATCTTCGCCTCGACCTCCGTGAGCTTGGCGCGGGCGCGCCCCCGAAGGCCGGCGTCGTCGGCGAGTTCGGTGCCGGCGTGCTGTCGGAGGCCGGTGTCGTCGGGATGGCTGCCGGCGCTGAGCAGGTCGGCGACCTCGGCCAGGGTGAAGCCGAGCCGCTGCGCCGCCTTGATCACCTTGAGGACGGTGACCGCCGAGGCGGGGTAGAGGCGGTGACCGCCCAGGCTGCGCTCCGGCTCGGCGAGCAGCCCGCGGCGCTCGTAGTAGCGCAGCGTCTGGAGGTTGACCCCGGCCGCCTCGGCCAGCTGGCTGCTGCGCAGGCCGGTCACGGCCGGATCCCGGCGGCGGCGCGGGCGGCGAGGGCGTCCAGGATCTCGGCGCGGGCGGATGGGACGGCGACGTCGAGGCGCAGCGCGCTCGCGGACGGGTGGAAGGTGAAGGTGAAGAACGAGCAGCACTGGCTCTCGCGGGCGGTCAGGTCGCGGGCCGTCGCGAGGGCCGCGGGGTCGAGGTCCCAGCGCAGCAGGGTCGGTGACACACGCTGCTGGGCGCGCAGTGCGGTGGCGAAGAGCTGGTCGAACTCGGCGAGCCGCAGGGGGCGCTCGGCGGTCGGCAGGGTGCACGGGTCCATGCGTCGACGGTAAGCCCGTACCCGCGTACCGGATGCAACTGTCTTCGCTTGTCTTTCGGTCCCGGTTGGTGTCATCGGGAGCATGACGGAAGACGTGGCGGACGCGCGTCTGCTGGAGCAGACGCTATTCGAGGTCAAGAAGGTCATCGTCGGGCAGGACCGGCTGGTCGAGCGGCTGCTGACGGCGCTGCTCGCGGGCGGGCACTGCCTGCTCGAGGGCGTGCCGGGGGTGGCCAAGACGCTGGCGGCGGAGACCCTGGCGGTGGCGGTGGGCGGGGAGTTCCGGCGCATCCAGTTCACGCCGGACCTGGTGCCGTCGGACATTCTCGGCACGCGCATCTACCGGGCGTCGCGGGAGGCGTTCGACGTGGAGCTGGGGCCGGTCATGGCGAACATCGTGCTGGCCGACGAGATCAACCGGGCGCCGGCGAAGGTGCAGTCGGCGCTGCTCGAGGTGATGGCCGAGGGGCACGTGTCCATCGGCGGGCGCACGCACCCCGTACCCCAGCCGTTTCTCGTGCTGGCGACGCAGAACCCGATCGAGAGCGAGGGCGTCTATCAGCTGCCGGAGGCGCAGCGCGACCGGTTCCTCATGCGGGTCGTGGTGGGCTATCCGACCGAGCAGGAGGAGCTGGGCATCCTCTACCGGATGAGCGGCGAGCGCCCGGCGGCCGAGCCGGTCCTCGACACCACCACCCTGCGCGCGCTGCAGGGCAAGGCGCGTGCGGTGTTCGTCCATCATGCCCTTTCCGAGTACGTGGTGAGGCTGGTCATCGCCACCCGCGACCCGGCGCGGTTCGGGCTCCCCGACGTGGCGGAGCAGCTGGCGTACGGGGCGAGCCCGCGCGCCACGCTCGGCCTGGTCGCCGCCGGCCGGGCCTTGGCGCTGCTGCGCGGCCGCGACTACGTGCTGCCGGCCGACCTTCAGGAGATCGCGCCGGACGTGCTCGCGCACCGGCTCGTGCTGAGCTTCGACGCGGTCGCCGACGGCGTCGAACCCGAGGAGCTGATCGCCAGGATCGTCGCCGCGGTGCCGCTGCCGCTCATCGCGCCGTCCCAGCAGGAGCAACAGCTGCGGGAGGCGGCGTGATGCGGCCGGACGAGCGGCGGCTGCGCCGGCTGGAGCTGGTCGTCACCCGGCGCCTGGACGGGCTGCTGCACGGCTCGTACCTCGGCCTGCTGCCGGGCCTCGGCAGTGAGCCGGCCGGCAGCCGCGAATACCGCCCGGCGGAGGACGAGGTGCGCCGCATGGACTGGGCGGTCACCGCGCGCACGACAGTGCCGCACGTGCGCACGGTCGACGCGGACCGGGAGCTGGCCACCTGGGTGCTGGTCGACGCGAGCGCCAGCATGGACTTCGGCACCGCCGACCTGGAGAAGCGGGAGCTGGCCGTGGCGGCGGTCGCGGCCGTCGGCTTCCTCACGCTCGGCAACGGCAACCGGCTCGGCGCGCAGATGATCACGCCGGAGGGGACCCGGCGGTTCCCGGCCCGCACCGGCCGCGCTCCGCTGATGGGGCTGCTGCGGGCGCTCGCCGAGACGCCCCGGGTGGACGGCACAGCGTCCCTGGCCGACGGGCTCGCGGCCGTCCGGCTCGCGCGCACCGGGCTGGTCGTGGTGGTCTCGGACTTCCTGGACGGGCTGCACGAGGACGGGCTCGGCGACCGCCCGCCCGAGTGGGAGCGGCCGCTGCGCCGCCTCGCCGCCCGCCACCAGGTGCTCGCCGTGCAGGTCGGCGACCCGCGCGAGCAGGAGCTTCCGGACGTCGGCATCCTCACCCTCGTCGACCCGGAGACCGGCCTGCGCCGCGAGGTGCCGACGGCGAGCCGCCGGCTGCGGGAGCGGTACGCCGCGGCGGCCGCCCGGCAGCAGGCGAGCATCGCGGCCGCCGTGCGCAGAAGCGGCGCGGCCCACCTGAGGTTGCGGACCGATCGCGACTGGATCGCCGACATCGTCCGGCACGTGCACGCCCGCAGGCGCCTGAGCCGTGCCGCCATCAAACGAGGACGGACAGCATGACCTGGCTCTCCCCCGAGCGGCTCTGGCTGCTGCTGGGCGTCGCCGCGCTCGCCGCGGCGTACGTCTGGGCGCAGCGCCGCCGCAGCCGCTACGCCGTGCGCTTCACCAACCTCCGCCTGCTCGACCGGGTCGCCCCGAAGCGCCCCGGATGGCGGCGGCACGTGCCGGCGAGCCTCTTCCTCGCCATGCTCGCGCTGCTCGTGGCCGGTTTTGCCCAGCCGCAGGCCGACGTGCAGGTGCCCCGGGAGCGGGCGACCGTGCTCGTCGCGGTCGACGTGTCCCGCTCGATGCTCGCCGATGACGTGGCCCCCGACCGGCTCACCGCCGCGAAGGCCGCCGCGCACGAGTTCGCCGGCAACCTGCCGGAGCCGTTCAACGTCGGCCTGGTCGGCTTCGCCGGCACCGCGTCGGTCTTCGTGCCGCCGGTGACCGATCGCGACCAGCTGGCCCGCGGCATCGACCGGCTCTCCGACGGCTCGGCCGGGCGCGCCGGCACGGCGATCGGCGACGCCATCGCGGCCGCGCTCGACCAGATCCGCACGCTCGACGCGCAGGCCGGTGAGGACACGCCGCCGGCGCGGGTGGTCGTGCTCTCGGACGGCGCGAACACCGCCGGCCAGGAGCCCTCGGCGGCGGCCGCCGCGGCCAACGAGCTGGGCGTCCCGGTCGACACCATCTCCTTCGGCACGCCGTCGGGCACCATCGCGGGCGGACAGCAGGTGCCCGTCGACGGCGAGACGCTGCGGTCCATCGCGGACGCGACGGGCGGGCGCTACTTCGCGGCCGGCAGCGCCGACGAGTTGCGCGACGCGTACGCCGACATCGGCAGCTCGGTGGGGACCGAGACGGAGCGACGGGACGTGTCGGCCTGGTTCATCGGGGTGGGCCTGGTCCTCGCGCTCGGCGCCGCGCTCGCCTCCCTGCTGTGGTTCAGCAAACTCCCATGAACGCGACGCACAGTCGAGTGATGCGCCTTCTGGTTGTTGAGGACGAGGAAGACTTGGCGGAAGGCCTGCGGGTGGGACTGGCCCGCACCGGGTACGCGGTGGACGTCGCGGGCGATGTGGCCCAGGCGTACGACCGGCTGACCGTCAACGAGTACGACCTGATGTTGCTGGACGTCAACCTGCCCGACGGCGACGGCTTCGCGTTGTGCCGCTCGCTGCGCACGGGCGAGACCCCGACCCCCGGCGAGGGCGATCTGCGGGTCCTGATGCTGACCGCCAGGGGCGGCCTCGACGACCGCGTGCGCGGGCTCGACGAGGGCGCCGACGACTACCTGGTGAAGCCGTTCCACCTGGCCGAGCTGCTCGCGCGGGTCCGGGCGCTGCTGCGCCGCGACACCGGCGGCGGCTCGGCCCGCCTCACCGTGGGCGGCCTGGAGCTCGACACGGCGCGCCACCGGGTGACCCGCGACGGCGAGCCGCTCGCGCTCACGCCCAAGGAGTTCGGCGTGCTGGAATACCTGATGACGCGCCCCGGCCATGTGGTGCCGAGCGAGGAGCTGCTCGAGCACGTGTGGGACGCGAACGCCGACCCTTTCACCCAGACGGTGCGGGTCACCGTCGGCACCCTGCGCCGCAAGCTCGGCGAGGGCTGGATCGAGACGGTGGTCGGGCGCGGCTACCGGCTGCGGGAGGACGCGCCGTGAGATCGATCCGCTTCCGGCTCACGGTGATCTACTCGACGGTGCTGTTCGCGCTGGCCGGCGTCACCCTCGCGGTGATCTACTTCGCGGTCGCGCGGACGACGCGGCCGCAGCCGATCACCGAGCGCACGGCGAAGCTCTACGAGAACCGCCAGTACCGCGGCCAGGTCACGTTCGCCGAGGTCAGCCAGATCGAGGCGGCGATCAACTACAACACCCTGCAGAACCTGCGGAACTATTCGCTGCTGGCGCTGGGCGGGCTCTTCGTGGCGAGCCTCGCGGTCGGCTGGGTGCTGTCCGGGCGGGCGCTGCGGCCGGTCGGGGCGATCACCCGGACCGCGCGCGAGATCCAGGCGACCGACCTGTCCCGGCGGATCCGGCTGCGCGGGCCGCGCGACGAGCTGCGCGACCTGGCCGACACCCTCGACTCCATGCTGGACCGGCTCGACCACGCGTTCCAGGCGCAGCGGCAGCTCATCGACGACGCGTCGCACGAGCTGCGCAGCCCGCTGGCGATCATCCGGACCACCCTGGACGCGTCGCTGACCGCCCCGGACACGACACCGGAGGAGCGCGGCCGGGCCGTGGCGGTCGTCGACCGGGCGACCACGCGCATGTCCCGGCTGGTGGAGGACCTGCTGGCGACCGCGCGGCGCGAGGCCGACACGATGACCGACACCGACGTGGACCTGGGCACGGTGGCCCGCGAGGCGGCGGAGGAGTCGCTGGCCCGGGAGCGTGGGCTGCGGCTCGCCGTCAGCGCCGAGCCGGGGCTGCACCTGATCGGCGACGCGGACGCGCTGCGGCGCGCGGCGGGCAACCTGTTGTCGAACGCGGTGCGGCTCGCGCCGGCCGGCTCCACGATCACGGTGGCGTCCGGGCGTACCGCCTCGTGGTTGTGGCTCGCAGTCGCCGACGAGGGGCCGGGGATCACCGCGGACGACCTGCCCCGGGTCTTCGACCGGTTCTGGAAGGGGCCGCAGAAGGGCCCGGAGCGGCGTACGGGACTGGGCCTCGCCATCGTCCGCCAGATCGTCGAGTCGCACGGGGGCCGGGTCGCGGCCTTCTCCCAGCCGGGGCGCGGGAGCACCTTCGTGCTGTGGCTGCCCGCCGCCGATCGTACCGGCGAGGACCCGCCGCCCCCGGAAAGCCCTTGGCCGTGATCGTGTCCCGCGGCGCTATGGTTCTGCCTGGGGGCGGGCGTCCGGGGGAGGGCACGTGGCGGCGGATCTGTCGGGTGGCCGGGAGGAGCTGGACAATGCCGGTGACGCCGGCACGGTCCACCGCGTCTTCGAGGAGATGCCCATCTCGCTGATCGCGCTGGAGGGGCCCGAGCACCGCATCGTCGCGGCCAACGCCGTCGCGCGCCGGCTCGGCGGCCGGGCGAACCCGGTGGGCGGCACGGTCGCCGAGGTCTTCCCCGCGGCGATCACCCAGCAGGTTGTCGAGCTGTACGACCGCGCCTACCGCACCGGCACCGAGCAGACGGCCCGGGAGTGGCGGCTGCAGGTGGAGCACGACGACGGCACGCGGCTGGAGAACTACTACGACTTCGTGGTCACGCCCCGCCGCGACGAGTCGGGCGCGGTGATCGGCCTGTCGCTGTACACGGTGGAGGTGACCGCCCGGGTCCGCGAGCGCGAGGCCGAGCGGCAGCGCGCCGAGCTCGCCGAGCGGCGCTACGCCCGCGCCCGCGACGTGGTCGTGGCGATGCAGCTCGAGTTGCTGCCGGGCGGCATGCCCGTGCTGCCCCGGGTGCGCGCCGCCGCCGGCTATCTGCCCGCCGACGCGGACACCGCCGCCGGCGGCGACTGGTTCGACGCGCTGGCGCTCGGCGACGGCCGGGTGGCGCTGGTGCTCGGCGACGTCGCGGGTCACGGCGTCGCGGCCTCCGCGACGATGGGGCAGCTCCGCGCCGTCGTGCAGGACAGGCTGCTCGACGGCGGGGACCTCACGGCGGCGCTCGCCGCGGCGGACAGGCTGGCCGGGCGGCTGCCCGCGGCGCGCGGCGCGACGATCTGCGTGGCGGTGCTCGACCCGGCGGACGGGTCGCTCGTCTATTGCACCGCGGGGCATCCGCCGCCGCTGCTGGTCGGCGCCGGCGGCTCGAGCCGCTACCTGCCGGCCACCGGCGCCGGGCCGCTGGGCGGCGACGGCCGCTTCCCGCTCGGCACCGACCGGCTCGGCATCGGCGACCTGCTCATGCTGGTCAGCGACGGGCTGATCGAGCGGCCCGGCCGTGAATACACCGAGAGCCTGGTCGAGCTCGCGACCGTCGCCGAGGACACCGCCAGCGACCGGGCGCTGCGCGGCAGCGGGCTCACCACCGTCCAGCGCGTCTGCATGCAGACGCTCGAGCTGCTGTTGCGCGCCACCGGGCACGCCGACGACGTGACGATGCTGGCGGTGCAGCGGGTCGCGCCGCCCGAGCCGCTGCGCCGGTCCTTCCCGGCCACCCTGAGCATGATCGGCCCGGCGAACATGGCGGTCGGCGAGTGGCTGCGGGAGCTCGGCGCCGCCGACAAGGACGTGACCGCCCTGCGGCACGCGGTGAGCGAGCTGGTCACCAACAGCGTGCAGCACGCCTATCGCGGCGGGGCGGCGGGACGCGTACGGGTGAGCGCCGACCTCGACGCGACGGGCGAGGTGCTGGTGGAGGTGGCCGACGACGGCGCGTGGCACGAGCACCCGCCCGCGCCCTCCGGCGGGCTCGGGCTGATCCTCGTCGAGCAGATGGTCCACCAGCTGCGGCTGCGCCGGAGCCACGCGGGCACCACCGCCGAGGTGCGCCAGCGGGTCACGACGCCCGCGCGATTGCTGCTGGCCGAGCGGGTCGGGCCGCCGGTCGCAGCCGAGCCGGAGATGCTGCTCGTGCTCGACCAGCCCTCGGCGCCCGGGCCCCGCGTCCGGCTGGACGGTCCCGTCACGCTGGCCACGGCCGACTTCCTCGCCAAGGAGCTGCAACGGCTCACCCGCAACGGCACCCGGCCGCTGGTGGTGGACCTGACCGGCGTCACCCTGCTGGCCAGCGCCGGGGTGGTGGTGTTCCAGCACGCGCTGCGCCGCGACGCCGACCAGGACGGCGGGCTGGTGCTCTACGCCCCGGCGGGCAGCCCGGCCCAGCACGTGCTGGCGCTGTCGGCGATGCCGCACACGACCGCGGACCCGCACGGCCGGCCCGGCGTCACTACTTGATCCACCGGTGGGTGGGACAGACCACCAGTTCCCTCGGCCCGGGGATGCGAGCCTTCAGCGAGCAGTCGAACCGCTTTGCGACGAGGGCCTTCACCTCCTCGCTCGAGGTCGCGATCGAGAACCACTGCCACTGCCAGATCAGGTATCGCGACTTGGTGTCCTCGGTGAGGCACTTCAGGTTGTCGGCGTAGCTGCGGAACCCCGCCGACGGGTTGCCGGGCTTGGCCGCCCGCTGGAGCCACTGCGGCGACGGGTAGCGGCACGCCGTCGGGTTGCCCAGGTCGTAGTTGACCGACGCGAAGCTGAAGTACATCACCGGGGTGTCCGGCCCGATCCGCTCGCGCAGCTCGGCGTAGCCCGGCGCGGAGGGCTTGTCGTTGAGGACCTCCTGGTTGTAGCCGCTGAACGCGTACGGCGCGCGGGGCAGGGTCGCCAGCACCATGCCGGCGATGAGCACGACGGCCATGGCGGCGGCCGGCACGGCCCGGAGCCGCCGGCCGTCGAGGTGCCACGCGGCGACGGCGGCGATCAGGGCCACCACCGCGTACGTCATCGTGACGGCGATCACGTGGTCGAGGCGCCACTGCGGGGACTGCCGCAACAGCACGAAGCTCGCCACCACGAACACCGTCGTGACGGCCAGCAGCGGCGTGCGGGCGCCGGGGCAGAGGGCGAACGCGGCGGCGCAGACGGCGGCGGCGAGCACCGGCACGGGCGCGAAGTGGTACATGAAGAACTCGCCCTGGCCGTAGGCCGGCGCCACGGACAGGCCGGCGGCGGCGACCGCCACCCCGGTGCCGATCCAGCGGGGGCGGCCGGGCCGCAGGCGCCGCACGAGCACCGCGGCGGCGGCGGGCGCCACGGCCACGAGCGGGCTGAGCAGGGCCACGTCGCCGATGCCGCGCAGCAGGCGGTAGATGTCCTCCCACCGGACGCCGTGGTGGATCGGCGAGTCGACGACCAGGGCCGCCTGGTCGCCGAGCCAGATGTTCTCCCAGGGCAGCAGGGCCTTGGTCGCCACGTACCAGACCACGGTGAGCGCGGCGGCGGCCGCGGTGGCCCACGCCGCCCGCCGCCAATTGAGGACGGCCACCATGATCAGGGCCAGCAGGGCCAGCGGGGCGGTGGCGAGCTTGACCGCGACGGTCAGCAAGACGCAGAAGCCGCCGAGCACCGCGCCGAGCCAGACCCGGCGGGGAGCGCAGGCGGCACCGACGGCCAGGGCCACGGCGAGCACGGCCACCCAGTCGGGCTCCAGGAAGTGCCACGGCGGGGCGATGACCAGGGAGAGGCCCGTGGCCGCCGCGATGAAGCCGGCGGCCCGCGAGTCGAGGAAGCGGCGGAGGCCGAGGAAGAGCACGACGGTGACCGCGACGACGAGGAGGCTCGCGCTGAGGCGCGTCAGCAGGTGGGCGACGCGGATCGGGGCGTCGTCGCCGACCGGCAGCTCCACCAGCCACATCAGCAGGCGGTAGGCGAGGGGCCGGGCGACGAACACGTCGAAGACGGACACGCCGCCGCGGCCGGCCGTCTCGATGCCACCCAGCGCGTAGGTGACGTCGGCGTTCATGCCGGACCAGAGGCTCGAGGCCACGGCGGCGAGCCCGGCGACCGTGGCGGCCGCGAGGCCGGGCCGGCCGAGGCGCAGGCGGTCGTCGGAGGAGGCGGGGGTGGGAGGCGGCTCCGCAGGCGCGGCGGCCACAACATGAGTCTGGCTCGTCATCGTGCGCGGATTGTGCCACCACGGGGCCACCCTCGGCAGCCCCGGGTGCGGGAAATCTCCGACAAGTCACCGATGGAGTTACCAGCAACCTTCGAGGTCGCGTCTATCCGGTTTCCAGGATCTCGCCGGCGACGCGGCGGGCCGGCTCGGCGCACGCGGCCTCGAGCTCGCGGAACACCTTCTGCGCCCGGACGGCGGGCCAGTCCGGGGGCAGGTGCTCGACGGGCAGACGCGGGTCGCGGCGGATCGCGTGCAGCCACTCGGCCATCAGGGCCAGCCGGGCCGCGAGCGGGTCGGCGAGCGGGGGTGGGCCGTCCCACCGGGCGAGGAAGTCGTCGTAGCGGGCGGCGAGGCCGGCGAGGTCGTACGCGTCGGAGACCATCGCGCCGATGTCGGTGAGCGCGCCGGCCCGCGCGTGGAAGACCCGGGCGTGCGCCTCGAGGCCGAGGTCGCTGACGATCTGCTCGGCGCCGACCTGGCCGGGCGCGATCCACAGGCCGCCCTGTATCGGGCCGAAGCCGGACCAGGCGAGCTGGGACCGCAGGTCGTGCCGCTGGCGCTGCCACGACTCGGGCAGCGAGAAGCTCAGCAGCGTCCAGGTGCCGTCCCAGTGGTCGTTGACCGCGCCGGTGCCCCAGATGCGGGTGCGGCCGTCGCGCAGCAGGGCGGTCGAGCGCTCGGTGAGCCCGAAGTACATGCGGCGGCCGTCGCGCTGCCGGCGCAGCAGGTCGCGGCCGACCATGCGGGCGAGGGTGGAGCGGGCGGCGTGCGACGAGATGCCGAGGCGGGCGCAGACGTCGATCACGCTGCCGGAGAAGACCCGGACGTCACGGTCGAGCACGAAGTCGCCGAAGAGCATGAGCAGCAGGGTCTGCGGCCTCGCCTCGGTCAGCGGCATGGGCACGATATTAGGCAGATTGTTGACGGCGGTGGAAGAGCCGCCTAACTTCGGGGGTCATCGAAGCTTGACAATGGTCCTGTAACGGGAGGTACCCGTGCGCAGATCCGTTCCGCTCCTCGTCTTCGTCCTCCTCCTGGCCGCCTGCTCCTCGTCCGCCGACAATGCGGACGACGTCATCAGAGTCGGTCAGATCGTCTCGCTGACCGGCAACTACTCGCCGCTCGGCACCGAGAACCAGAAGTCCGTCGCCCTCGCCGTCGACCAGATCAACGCGGCGGGCGGTATCGACGGTCGCAAGATCGAACTGTCCGTGAAGGACGACAAGAGCCTGCCCGACCAGGCCGTCCTCGCCTTCAACGAGCTCAAGGGCTCCGCCGACGCCATCATCGGGTCGCCCTTCTCCAACTCGGCGCTCGCCACCGTGCCGCTGGTCGACCGCGAGGAGATCCCGTACCTCTCCCTCACGCCGGCCGACGAGCAGGTCAACCCCGTTCATCCGTACGTCTTCGTCGTCCCCGCCACCTCGGGCACCTACGCGGAGGCGGCGCTCCAGTACTTCCAGGCGTCGAAGCTGTCGAAGGTCGCCGTCGCGTACGACACCAAGAGCAGTTATGCCGTCGCCGGCTTCAAGGGACTCGAGGCCAAAGCCGGGCAGTACGGGGTGACGCTCGGCCCCGTCGAGCAGTTCCAGACCACGGCCACCGAGTTCGGGGCGGTCTTCACCCACGTGCGCTCCTCCGACGCGCAGGCGCTGATGGTCTGGGCGACGGGCGCGCCGGCGGTCGCCCTCACCAAGCAGTACGCGGCGAGCGGCCTGAAGATCCCGCTGGTGCTCACCGGTGCCCAGGCCAGCAAGCTCTTCCTCGACCCGGCCGGCGCGGCGGCCGAGGGCGCGATCGTCGCCAGCTCCATCGGCGTGGTCGGCAGCACCCTCCCGGCCGGTGAGCAGAAGTCGGCGATCGAGGAGCTGTCGAAGGCGTTCGAGGCCAAGTACGGCTACCCGCCGCCGCAGTTCGCGCAGGACGGCTACAGCGGCGTGAAGCTGCTCGCCGCCGCGATCACGGCCGCCGGTGGCACCGACAAGAAGAAGGTGCGCGACGCGCTGGAGGGCCTGACGCTCACCACGCCGAACGGCACGTACAAGTACTCGGCGACCGACCACAGCGGCCTGACCACCGACTTCATCTCGATCAACACGGTGACGAAGGGCGCGTTCGTGCCGACCGACTACTCGGCGCAGAAGCTGGGCGGGCGCTGATGACCGGCGCCGCGCTCGAGGTCAGCGGGGCCTCCCGGGCCTTCGGGGGCGTTTTCGCCGTACGCGATGTGCACCTGAGCGTGGCGCCGGGCGAACTGCGGGCGGTCATCGGGCCGAACGGCGCGGGCAAGTCCACCCTGTTCGCGCTGATCGGCGGCCAGCTCGCCCCGGACGCCGGCAGCGTGACCCTCGACGGCGCCCGCATCGACCGGCTCGCGGCGCATCGCAGGGCCCGGCTCGGCGTGGGCGTGGTCTTCCAGGCGGCGCGGATCTTCCACGGGCTGACCGCCCTGGAGAACGTGATGGTCGGCGCGCACGGGACCACGAGGGCCGGGTTCCTCGCCGGGGCACTGCGGCTGCCGGCGCACTACCGCACGGAGCGGCTGATCCGGTCCCGGGCCATGCAGTGCCTGCGCCGCACGGGCCTCGAAGGCTGGGCGGACCGGCCGGCCGCCTCGCTGCCGCTGGGCCAGCAGCGGGCGCTGCAGCTGGCCCGGGCCCTGTGCGGGGAACCGCGGCTGCTCCTGCTCGACGAGCCAGCCTCCGGGCTGCGGGCGGGGGAGCGGGCGCAGCTCGCCGCGTTGCTGTCGTCGCTGCGCGGCTCCGGGCTGACGATGCTGCTGATCGAGCACGACGTGGCCTTCGTGATGCGGCTGGCCGACCAGGTCACCGTGCTCGATCTCGGGCGGGTCATCGCCTCCGGCACGCCGGGCACGGTGCGTGCTGATCCCCACGTCGTCAGCGCCTATCTGGGGACGGCGTCATGACGCTGGTCTCCGTCTCGTCGCTCACCGTGCGGTATTCGGGCGCCACGGCCCTCGACGACGTGTCGCTCCATCTCGACAGGTCGGAGATGGTCGCGCTGATCGGTGCCAACGGGGCGGGCAAGTCGACGCTGGTGAAGGTGCTGTCCGGGCTCGTCGCGCCGGCCTCGGGACAGGTGACGGTCAACGGGCGGCTCGCGCAGGTGCCGGAGGGTCGTGAGGTCTTCGCCGACCTCAGCGTCGACGACAACCTCCGGCTGGGCGGGTGGCGCAACGGGCGCCGCGGCCGGGACACCACCGCCATCTACGAGCTGCTGCCGGCCCTGGTGCCGCTGCGCCGGCGTGCCGCGGGAACCCTGTCGGGCGGTCAGCAGCAGATGGTGGCGATCGGGCGGGCGCTGATGGGCCGCCCCGACGTCCTGGTCATCGACGAGCTCAGCCTCGGGCTGGCGCCGCTCGTCGTCGAGGCGCTCGCCGGCCACCTGCGCGACCTGCACCGCGACCGGGGGCTGACGGTGCTGCTGATCGAGCAGAACGCGCGGCTGGCCCTGTCGCTGTGCTCCCGGGCGTACGTCCTGGAAGCGGGCAGAATCGTCCTCGACGGCGACGCGCCGGTGCTCGCCCGGGACGAGCGGCTGACCGCGGCCTACCTGGGCGGCCACTATGAGTGACTTCCTCGGCTACCTGCTCACCGGCCTCGGCATCGGCGCCGGCTTCGCCCTGGTCGGCAGCGGCCTGGTGGCGATCTACCGGGTCACCGGAGTGGTCAACTTCGCGCAGGGCGCCTTCGCGGTCCTCGCCGCCATGCTCACCTCGACACTGCTCACGGCCGGCCTGCCGCACGTGCTGTCGGAACTGGCCGCGGTGGCGGTCGCGGCGGTGGTCGGCGTCCTGGTCGGCATCGTCGCGATCGGCAAGCCCGGCACCGACCCCGGCACGTCCCTCATCATCACCCTGGGCCTGGGCGTCTTCGCGTACGCCGTGGAGATCGTCCTCTGGGGCGACCAGCCCCGGTCCTTCCCCGGCCTGCCCGGCGTGGCAACGGTCGGCGGTGCCCGCATCCAGGCCCATTACCTGCTGATCCTCGGCGTGACGGTGCCGGTGTTCCTAGCGCTGGCGGCCTTCTTCAGCCGAACGGACCTGGGCAAGGCCCTGTCGGCGTGCGCCTCGAACCGGTACGCCGCCCGCGTGGTCGGCATCGACGTGCGCCGCATGGGCCTGCTGGCCTTCGCCCTGGGCGGCGCCCTCGGCGGCCTGGCCGGTGTCCTGACCACACCGGTGCAGCAGGTCACCTTCGACAGCGACGTCACCCTGATCGTGAACGGCTTCGCCGCGGCGGTGCTGGGCGGCCTCACCCGCCCCGGGGTGGCCCTGGTGGGCGGCCTGCTGCTGGGCGTGGCGCAGACGCTGATCGCGGGTTACGGCTGGGGCGCGTACCAACTGGAGGTGGCCCTCCTCCTCATGCTCACCGTGATGATCGTGCAGGCGGCCCGCTCCGGTCCGGTCCGGGAGGCGGCCCGATGAGTGCGCGTGCCTGCCCTCGCGCCTTCCTTCGCGGAGTGGCGCTATGAGGAAGTCGCTGCTGCTGTTCGCCGTCGCCGCGATCACGCTCGCCCTGCCCCCGCTGCTGCCGGAGCGCCAGCTCTCCGTATACATCCTGCTCGGCCTGGCCGCGACGGTCACCGCCGGTGTGTCTCTCCTGATGGGCTACGCCGGCCAGGTCTCCCTCGGGCAGGCGGCCTTCTACGCCATCGGCGCCTACGCCGCGGGTCTGCTGGCCGTGCACGGTGCCCCGTCGCTGATCGGCCTCCTGCTCGCCCCCGTGGCCGCCGCGGTGGCCGCCGTCCTGCTAGGCGCGCCGCTGCTGCGGTTGCGCGGGCACCACCTGGCCTTCGCGACGTTGGCCGTGCAGCTGATCCTGTTGTCCCTGCTGGGCCAGGGCACGTGGGCGGGCGGCGCCATCGGCTTGCAGGGCATCCCGCGGTTGTCCCTGTTCGGCGCCGAGCTGCGCGACGACATCGGCTACGCCTACATCGTCTGGGCGGTGCTCGCCGTAGTGCTGCTCATCTCGCGCAACGTCGTGGCCTCCCGCTCCGGCCGAGCCTTGCGCGCCGCCGCCACCAGCGAAACCGCCGCGGCAGCCAGCGGCGTCCCGGTCGGCGGTTACCGGTTGGCGGTGTTCGCGCTGTCCGCCGCCTTCGCCGGCTTGGCCGGGGGCGTGTACGCCTTCTACCTCGGCTACCTGGCGCCGGGCTCGTTCCCGGTGCTGCTCTCCATCGAGTTCGTGGTGATGGCCGTGGTCGGCGGCCTGGGCACGATCGCGGGCCCGCTCGTGGGCGCGGCCGTCATCGTCCTGCTGGTCCAGCTGCTCAACTCGCTGGGCACCCAGCCCGGAATGCCCAGTTACGCCCCCAGCGTCCTGTCGTATGCGGTCTACGCCCTGCTCCTGATAGCGGCCGTCCGCTACATGCCCCAGGGCATCGTGCCTACGGTGCGGCGCTTCTTCCCGCGGTCGTCCACAGCCGGGGCGTCGTCCACAACGCAACCTTCGTCCACGGCTGGGTCGTCGTCCACGGACGGTCCCTTCCGGGCGGGCGGTTCGTCGTCCACAGCCGGGTTTGTCCCTGGGGGTGAGTCGTCTGTGGCTGGGGTGTCGTCCACAGCCGGGTTTGTCCCTGGGGGTGAGTCGTCTGCGGCCGGGACGTCTTCCACAGCCGGACTTGTCTCGAAGGACGGGTCGTCCCCTGCGGCCGGGCCTGAGTCGGCGGACCGCGGGTCATCCGCGGGGCGGCCTGGGGTCGGCAAGGAGCGGTCGTCCACGGAGCGGCCTTCGTCTGCTCCTGATTCGTTGGAGGAACGCGCATGAAGTTTCGCCGTGTTGGTGCCGTGGTTGTGGGGCTTGCCCTTGCGGTGGCGGGGCTGTCCGGACCTGCCCAGGCAGCGGGCGGGGCGGTGTCGTTCGCGGGCCCTGTGGACGGCCACGTCCGTCAAGGGCCCGTCGAGCATGTGGAAGGCGTGCTGCCGTCGGGGGCCACGTACATCTTCGACGTGCCTTCGCCGTGGAACGGGACTGTTCTGCTCTACAGCCACGGCTACACGCCGAAGGGGGCGCCCAACCCGGCGCAGAACGCGCCGAGCCCGGCGGTTCGGGAAGCGCTGCTCGCCGGCGGGTATGCGCTGATCGGGTCGTCGTATGCCGACACGGGATGGGTGCTCGAACAAGCGCTGCCGGACCAGGTTGCCACGCTGGAGGTGTTCGGGCGGCAGTTCGGCAAGGCACGCCGGACGCTCGCGTGGGGAACCTCCCTGGGCGGGATGATCACCACGGGGTTGCTGGAACGGTACCCCGCCCGGTTCGTGGGCGGGCTGGCGATGTGCGGGCTCCAGCAGGGCGGCGTGGCGAACTGGAACAACACGCTGGACCCGCTCTTCGCGCTGCGGACGCTGTTGTTGCCGGGGGCGGACGTGCCCCTCGTACGGCTGGGGGATCAAACGACCGCGACGGCGTCGATCGCAGCGTTGACCGGGGCGCTGCAGGCAGCGCAGGCGACGCCGCTCGGGCGGGCGCGGACGGCTCTGGCGGCGGCGCTGCACAACATTCCGGCCTGGAACGATCCGGCGCTTCCGGAGCCGGCGCCGGGAGATTACGAGACGGCGCAACGGAATCAGGCGCGGGCGCTCGGCACGACGATCTACGTGGGGCTGTCCTGGCGCCAGGAGGCGGAGAGCCGCGCGGGCGGCAACATGTCGTGGAACACCGGCGTGGACTACGCGCGGATGCTGGCCCGGTCGTCGCTGCGCGCGGAAGTGAAGGCGCTGTACGAGGCGGCGGGCGCATCACTCGAGGCCGACCTGAAGACGCTCGCCGAGGAGCCGCGGATCAGCGCGGATCCGCGGGCGGTCGCCTACATCGCGCGGAACCTGTCGTTCACCGGGCGGCTGAGCGACCCCTTGATGACCATCCACACGACCGGGGACGCGCTGGTGCCGGTGCAGGTGCAGAGCGCCTACCGCGAGGCGGTCCGCTCGCCGGCTCTGTTGCGGCAGGCGTTCGTGCACAGGGCGGGCCACTGCACCTTCACGGTGGGCGAGATCCTGGCGGCATTGCGCACGCTCGAAAACCGCGTCGGCAGCGGCCGCTGGTCGGGCACGTCACCGGAGGCGCTGAACGCCCTCGCGGCGTCGCTGGACACGGCCACCCCGGCCTATGTGCATTACAGGCCGGCGCCGTATCCGAGGCCGTTCACGGTGGGCCGCCGATGATTCCGCGGGACACGGTGCGCCTCCTTCTCGGCCGGCGCGCCTCATGCCGTGGTGGCGCGCCGGCCGCGAAGTGGCGTCTGACGGGCTGTCGCCGGTGTGGGCAGAAATGAGGGAACGGGCGGCGACTCTGGATGGCCGTGGAGCCGCGGTCGCCGTAAAGAGGGGTGGTAGGTGGTCGTGGCTGTGGAGGGGTGCGAGCAGCGGTTGCGGCTGTGGAGGGGCCGGTAGGTGGTCGTGGCTGTGGAGGGGCGCGAACAGTGGTTGCGGCTGTGGAGGGTGCGTTGGATGGTCGCGGCTGTGGACGGGTGCGAGCAGCGATCGCGGTTGTGGAGAAAGTGCCTGAGGCGGTCGTGGTTGTGGATGGGCGTGCGAAGGCGGCCCCTGTGGACGGGCGTGGACACGGGGCGTGGGCTGTGGAGGAGTGAGGGGAAGCGGTGGCGGCTGTGGAGGGGACATGGAGCTGAACGGCAAGGTCGCTGTGGTGACCGGCAGTGGGCGCGGGCTGGGGCTGGCGTATGCCAAGGCGCTCGCCCAGGCGGGGGCCGCGGTGGTGGTGAACGACGTCGACAAGGCGGCGGTGGATGCTGCGGTCGATGAGATCCACGGTGCTGGTGGGCGGGCCGCTGGGGTCGTGGCTGCGGTGGGGCCCGCGGAGACGGCCGAGCAGCTTGTGGGGACGGCCGTGCGGGAGTTCGGGCGGCTCGACGTGATGGTGACCAACGCGGGGATCTTGCGCGATCGGGTGCTGTGGAAGATGAGCGATGAAGAATTTGATGCGGTCATCGATGTGCACTTGAGAGGGACATTCACCTGTGCGCGGGCGGCGGCCGTGCGGATGCGGGAGCAGGGTGAGGGCGGGCGGCTGATCCTGGTGTCGTCGCCGGCGGGGCAGCGGGGGAACTTCGGGCAGACGAACTACGCGGCGGCCAAGGCGGGGATCGCGGCGATGGCACGGACGTGGGCGATGGAGCTCGCGCGGGCCGGGATCACGGTGAACGCGGTGGTGCCGGTGGCGGCTACGGAGATGACTAAAACTATTCCCGCGTTCGCGCCGTTGTTGGAAAGTGATGCACCGCTGCCGGCTTGGGTGCGCCGGGACGAAGGCATGGGCACGGTGGAGGACGTCGCGGGTCTCGTCGTGTTCCTGGCCTCGGACGCGTCGCGCGACATCACGGGGCAGGCGATCGGGATCGGCGGGGACCGGCTGGCGTTGTGGGCGCACCCCCAGGAGAAGACTGTCGCGTTCGCCGAGGGTGGCTGGACCGCCGACGCCATCGCCGCCCACGACTTCGGAGAGTGGGAGACCTACGGGATTCCGGCGCCGAGACCACCGGAAGGGGCGTGAGCGGCGCCGGCGGTGACGGCGGCGCGGTGCCGGGTGCTTGAGACGGGTGTCGCAGCAAGGCGGGTGGGTCTGGACTTCCGGGTGGCGGATCGGCTCAGAATCCACGAGTACTGGTGGCTGAGGGATGAGGGGAACGCGGGATGATCACGGTTGATGGGATCGAGGAGCTCAAGACCCTGGGTGGCAGGGAGCTTGGCCACAGCCAATGGCTCGAGGTCACTCAGGAGAGGGTCAACCAGTTCGCCGAGGCGACCGGGGACCATCAGTGGATTCATGTGGACGTCGAGAAGGCCGAGGCCGGGCCGTTCGGTGGGCCGATCGCGCATGGGTATCTGACGCTGGCGCTGGTGATTCCGCTCTTCGCGGAGTTGCTGGAAGTGCGCGGGGTGTCGATGGGTATCAATTACGGGCTGGACAAGGTGCGGTTCCCGTCGCCGGTCAAGGTGGGGTCCAAGGTGCGGCTCGCGGCGACCGTTGCCGAGGTGACGCCGGTCGGTGGTGGGGGAGCTCAGGTGAAACTGGACTTCACCGTCGAGATCGACGGCGGTGAGAAGCCCGCCTGCGTTGCCCGGCCCATCTATCGCTACTACCCCTGATGTCATGAACAGGGGACTCGGCTCGTGGCCGGCCCGCCGTGCGGCCATCTCGCCGGATCGGGTCGCTCTGGTCTTCGGCGACGATTCGTGGACGTACGCCGAATTGCGCGACCGGGTCACCCGGCTGGCCCACCGGCTGCGGGCGGAAGGGGTCGGCCGGGGCGACCGGGTCGCCTACCTGGGGCCGAACCATCCGGCGCTCGTCGAGACCCTGTTCGCCACGCATCTGCTGGGTGGGGTGTTCGTGCCGCTCAATTTCCGGCTCACAGCGCCGGAAGTGCGCTATCAGCTCGGCCATTCCGGGGCGCGGGTGCTCATCCGCGACCCGGAATGCGCCGAGGCAAAGGCGCCGACGACGATCCCGGTGACCGCGCTGACCGAGACAAGCGCGGAAACGGGGCCGCCGATCGAGGTCGAGGTCGGGTTGGACGATCCGGCGTTCCTGCTCTACACGTCGGGCACGACGGGGCGGCCCAAAGGGGCGATCCTGACCCACGGGAACGTCGTGTGGAACACGTACAACCTGCTCGTGGGTGTCGATGTGGCGGGCGACGAGGTGACGTTGATCGGGGCGCCGCTGTTTCACGTGGCGGCGCTGAACCAATGTCTGCTGCCGACCGTGCTCAAGGGTGGCCGGTCGGTCATCATGCCGTCGTGGAACGTCGATCAGGCGCTCGATCTCATCGAGAGACACCGGGTCACGTGGATGTTCGGGGTGGCGGCGATGTTCGCGGCGCTCGCGCGGTCACCGCGGTGGGCGTCCACGGATCTGTCGTCGCTGCGGTGCGTGATGAGCGGGGGTGCCGCCGTTCCGCCGGCGCTGATCCGGGCCTATCAGGAACGGGGGCTGACGTTCTGCCAGGGCTACGGGATGACCGAGACGGCGCCCGGCGCGACGTTCCTGGAAGCGCGGGAAAGCCTGAGCCACGTCGGCTCCGCGGGGGTTCCGGTCTTTTTCACCGACGTACGGTGCGTGCGGCCCGACCTCACCGACGCGGCGCCCGGGGAACCGGGTGAGGTGCTGGTGCGCGGGCCCAATGTGACGCCCGGTTATTGGGAGGATCCGGCGGCCACCGCGGACGCCTTCGCCGACGGCTGGCTTCGCACCGGCGACATCGCGGCGGTCGGCGAGGACGGCCATTTCCGGATCCTCGACCGGCTCAAGGACATGTACATCTCGGGCGGCGAGAACGTGTATCCGGCGGAGGTGGAGGCAGCGCTCTTCACCCATCCCGGGGTGGCGGAAGTGGCGGTGATCGGGGTGCCGGACGAGAAATGGGGCGAGGCCGGGCGTGCCTTCATCGTCCCGGCGGCCGGGCACCGGCCGACCGCCGGGGAGTTGCGCGAGCATCTCGCGGGGCGGCTCGCCAAATACAAGATCCCGGCCCATTTCACGATCGTCGACGACCTGCCGAAGACGGGCTCGAACAAGGTGCGCAAGGCCGATCTGCGGAGCAGGCCGCTGTAATTCCGTTGCCGCCGCTCCTGCCGGCTTCTAGCATCGACATCACCACGAATCAGGGAGAGAAAATCAGGGAGAGAAAAGATGTCGCTGCACAGTCTGTCCGGTAGCGGATAACGGTGGCGCAGCACGTAAGGCCGGCAATTGCCGACGCCGCCGCCCACCGCAGGGACGGCGGTTTTTTTGCGGTTGTAGCTCAGCGGAAGAGCGCCACCTTGCCATGGTGGAGGCCGCCGGTTCGATCCCGGCCTGCCGCTCGCAGGAAAAGCACCAAGCCCGGGTAGCCCAACGGCAGAGGCACGCCGCTCAGGACGGCGCCAGTGCGCGTTCGAATCGCGCTCCGGGTACGCACCATCAGGGAGAGCTGGCCGAGTCAGGATGAAGGCAGCGGACCGCGGCCCTCCCATGCGGCAATGGTTTCGCGGCGCGGCAGCGGTGCGCGTCCCGCGGCGGACGGCTCTCCCGCTACCTCGCCCGGGAGTAGCACGGCGCCGCCGTACCCCCGCAGAGGTACGGCGGCGAGCGTCAGAGCGTCAGGCCGTGCCCGTACGGGAACAGCGGGTCCTCGGTGTCGTTGGGCACGTCCTCGCGGGACGCGGCGACGGCCTCCATCGAGCGCGGCAGCTCGAACGGCAGCGTGCCCGTGGGCCTGACGCGGCCGAAGAGGATGTCGAGCAGCGCCTCGTCGGACGCGCCGAAGCTGCCGGTGAGGGCGGCCGCCCGCGCGGCCAGCGGCGTGAGCACCGCGGGCCGGTCGAGCAGCACGTCCACCACCGTCGGCACCGCCGCGGCGATCTCTTCGACGGGCGCGAGCTCGGCCGGGGTGTAGTCGAGGCGGCCGGCGTGGAAGAACGACTCGAAGCCCGTGGTGCGCGTGGTGTCGTACGGCGCGCTCCGCCGCACGATCGCCACGTCCGCCTCGGCGACGGACGTGACCACCTTGGCGTAGCGCCCGGCCACGTCGGCGTCCACGCCGTCCAGGTAGACCTTGATGCCCTCGGCGAGCGGCAGCACCGACGACTGGAGCACCACGATCGAGCGGCGCTGCGCCTCCAGGCCCGCCGCCACGTACGCCGGCCGGCCGATCTCCTGCGCGGCGTCCGGTGCGGACACGGTGCGGCGGTCGTCGAACAGGCCCAGGCGGAACTTGTCCCGCAGGATCCGGCGGGCCGACGCGTCGATGCGGGACTCGGGCACGCGGCCCCGCGAGACCAGCTCGACGATCAGCTCGGGGCAGTGCTCGCCGCCCAGCTGGTCGGCGCCGGCCTCGATGATGCGGTGGACCCGGTCGAGGCGGGACAGGCTCTCCACGCCCCAGGCGCGCGCCGGCATCGGGGCGCCGAACACGTCGTCCGCGTCGGTGACCAGGCCCCAGTCGGTGCAGACCACACCGTCGAAGCCGTACCTTCCGCGCAGCAGCCCCTCGATGATGCCCTTGTTGAAGCCGAAACCCACTTCCTCGTACGAGGTGCCGATCGGCATCCCGTAGTACGGCATGATCTGGGCCGCGCCCGCCTCGAAGGCCGCCTCGAACACCTTGAGGTGCTCGTCGAAGCGCCCGCCCGGGTAGACCTGCTCCCGCCCGTACGGGAAGTGCGCGTCCTCGCCGTTCATCTGCGGCCCGGCGCCGGGGAAGTGCTTGACCATCGTGGCCACGCTGTCCGGGCCGAGCTCCGGTCCCTGGAAGCCCTCGACGTACGCGCGGAGCAGGTCGGCGACCATGGCAGGGTCCGAGCCGAGCGTGCCACTGGTGCGCGCCCACCGCGGCTCGGTGGCGAGGTCGGCCATCGGGTGCAGGGCCACCCGGATGCCCGCCGCCAGGTACTCGCGCCGCGCGATGTCCGCGAACTCCCGTACCAGATCGGGGTCTTTGGTGGCGCCCAGGCCGATCGGCTCCGGCCAGACCGAGAAGCCGCCCGCGGCCGCCGACGTCGCCGGGTTGTCGAGGAAACCGTGCCGCGGGTCGGTCGAGACGGTGACCGGGATGCCCAGGCGGGTGTCGGCCGCGACCTCTTGGATCCGGTTGTGCCACTCGGCGATCGCGGCGGGAGCGACCGGGCCCATCGTCAGGATGTTGACGTGGTTGATCAGCTTGTCCTCGACGAGCCACCGGGTCGACGGGAACATGCCGCCTGCGCCGTCCGGCTCGAAGAGCGTGCCGTCCGCGTTCACGGCCGCCATCGTGTGGAACATCAGGCCGGCCTTCTCGGCGAGCGTCATCCGCCCGATCAGATCGGTGATCCGGTCCTCGATCGGCAGGGCGGGGTTCTGGTACGGGTACATGGGAGCCTCCGTGAGGATGGGTCAGCGGGCGCCGCGGACCATGCGGACCAGCAGGGAGCCGACGATGGCCACGATCGCGCCGGCGAGGAAGAGCGCGCCGTAGTTCTCGCCGCCGGAGCCGATCGCGAGGATCGGGGCGGCCAGGATCGGCACGAGCGACTGCGGGAGGGCGTTCGCGATGTTCAGCACGCCCATGTCCTTGGCGGCGTCGTCCGGGTTGGGCAGCACCTCGGTGGCGAGGGCCAGGTCGACGGCGAGGTAGAGGCCCTCGCCGACGCCGAAGATCAGCGCGGCGACGAGGAACAGGCCGAAGTTGTGGCTGACCGCGATGACCAGCAGGGAGACGGCGATGACCAGGCCGGCCGCGAGGACGTACGGCTTGCGGTTGCCGCTGCGGTCGGAGAGCCAGCCGCCGATCGTCGAGCCCGCGACCATGCCGGCCGTGGTGATCAGGGTGGCGATGAGCACCGCGGTCGCGACGTTGTCGGTGGTGTAGCCGAAGCGGTCGATCAGCAGGTAGCTCTGGTACGTCGTGACGCTGGCCAGGCCCATCCAGATGAGGAAGCGGCTGAGCAGGTTCCAGGAGAAGTCGGGATGCCGGCGCGGGTTGACGTAGAAGGTGCGCAGGAACTCGCGGAAGTCGTACTTCTCGTGCTGCCCGGCGACGGCGGGGCGGTCCTTGAGGATCGAGACGAGCAGCAGCACCGTGAGGGTGCCGGCGATCGCGGGCACCATGAACATCGAGAAGGTGTGCCCGGACAGCACGGCCGCCAGGGCGGTGCCGGCCAGGATCGCGATCGAGGTCATCAGGCCGAGGATGCCGCCGACGCGGCCGCGCTGATGGGCGGGCACCTGGTCGGGCAGCAGCGCGGTCAGGGTGGCGAGGGTGGCGTTGACGCCGAGCTGGGTGACCGCCCAGCCGAAGGTGAGGACCGGGATCGTGCTGCCGGTCGCGACGATCGTGAGACCGATCAGGCCGGCGATCATGCCGCCGATCAGCCACGGGCGGCGGCGGCCGAAGCGCGACCGGGTGCGGTCGGACATCGCGCCGAAGAAGGGGTTGCCGATGAGCGCGAGCAGCGCGCCCACCGAGAGGACGGCGCTCAGCGCGGAGGCCTTGTCGTCCGGGGCGATCTGCGCCACGCGGATGGAGAGGGTGACCACGACCGGAGTCATGATCGTCAGGTAGGCGCCGAACTGCGCGAGGGCCATCGAGACGATCAGCCGCTTCGGGGCGTCCGGGGGAGTGATCTTCAGGGGTGTGACCTTCAGGGGAACACCGCTGATCGGGTTGACGGGGTCGATCATCTGGTCGTTCAGCGACGGGTCGGCGGTCTGAAGTCCGGCGGCCGGTGGCAACTTCGCAAGGCGAGGATCGATGTCGGTCATCGCAACCTCCTTGGGTACGCAAGGAACGGGGGACAGGTACCTTGCCGGGCCCGGCTCGTTACCACCTGATCTCTCGAAGGTAATGAGCCGGTTAACACCAATCCAGAGGGTGATCGGCCGTTCGGAGGCTCTGATTCGTCTTCTTCCTCGGTTATTTCTGAGGTGATGGGCGATGTGGGCGGCAGGTGTCGTGGGTCACTGCCGGGTTAACCGAGAAAACCATCAAAACCCGGGGGTACGCTTCGCCGATGACGACCCGCCCCGCGGGGATCACCGGGCGCGACCTGGTGCTCGCCACCGTCCGCGATGCCGGCCCGATCAGCCGCACCGACCTGACCCGCCGCACGGGCATGGCCCGCGAGACGGTGAACGGGCTGCTCACCAAGCTTCTCGCCAATGGGTCGCTGGCCGAGTCCGATCCGGTTGCCGCCGGGCATCAGGGCCGGCCGGCGCGGCTGCTGTCGTTGGGGCCGGAGGCCGGCTACGTGGTGGGGGCGGTCCTCGACTCCGCGGGCGTTGCCGAGACGGGCCGGGCGGCGGCGCGGGTGGCCGTTTCCGGTCTCACGGGCGAGATCGAGGTGGAGCGGAGCCGCCCGCTGCACGGGGTCACGCCCGCCGAGATCCTGGACGAGTTCGCCGCGCTGATCACCGAGTGCGTGCCGGCGGGCCGGCGCGTCTGGCACACGGTGATCGGCCTGCCCGCGCCGGTCGCGGACGGCGTGGTGCACACGAGCAGCGTGCTGCCCGGGTGGGCCGGGTTCGCGGCGGGCGCCGAGCTGAGGCGCCGGCTCGGGCACGGCGTGACGGTGGTGAACGACGCCAACCTGAGCCTGCTCGGCGAGGTCACCCACGGGGTCGCGCGCGGCTACCGCGACGTCTGCTACCTGCGGATCGCCTCGGGCATCGGCTGCGGCCTGCTGCTCGACGGCGAGCTGCACCGGGGCGCGAACGGCGTGGCCGGCGAGATCGGGCACGTGCAGGTCGACGAGACGGGCGCCCTGTGCCGCTGCGGCAACCGGGGCTGTCTCGAGACGATCGCGGCGCCGCGCGAGCTGCTGGGCGCGCTGTCGGCCGGCTACGGCGAGCCGGTGAGCGCGGAGCGCGCCCTCGAACTGGCCGAACACGAGGCGATCGCCCAGCGCGTGCTGGCCGACGCGGGCCGCATGATCGGCCGGGTCGTGGCCGACCTGGCCAACACGATCAACCCGGCCCTGGTCGTCGTGGACGGCCCCCTGATCACCGAGGGCGGCCCGATCGTGGCGGGCGTGCGAGAGTCCCTCCTGCGGTACGCGCAGCCGGCCGTCGCCGAACGCACCGCGATCCACGCGGGGACGCTGGCCGGCCGGTCGGCGCTCCTGGGCGCGGTGGCGGCGGCGCTGAGCCGCTTGCCGGGGGCCGCGCCGCTGAGCCGTCTGATGGCCGCACACCCGAGCGGGGTGGGGGTGTCGGCCTCGGGCGCTGCCGCCGCCGCGCCGTCGTCCGCCAGGCCGGGGGCCGGTGCGCTGCCGCCCGCCGCGCCGACGCCGACCACGCCGCCGGCCGCCGCGTCTCACCGTCCGTTCGCCGCTCAGCCGGTTGTTTCACATGAAACCGAAAAAACGGAAATGTCCGGCAGTGGGAGGGCGGGCCCGGGGCGTGGCGTCGCACGCCAGGACGGTGCGGGCGAGGGCGTAACCGCAGAGCGCGTCGCGGGAGAGCCCGCTGCGGGGCCTGGTGGCGCTGGGTGGGATGCGGGGGTGCTGGGTGGTGCGAGCGCCGGGGCCGTGCAGCGGGCGGGGGCGGTCGAGGTGGGGGAGGAGCGGGGCGGCTCGCCGCGGCGGCGGGAGCGGGTGGCGCGGCGGGAGCGGATCGCGGAGTTGCTGCGGACGCATGGGGCGCTCGCGCGCAGCGACGTGGTGCGGCTGACGAAGCTGCCCCGGGCGGCCGTGGTGGAGCTGCTGGACGAGATGTGCCGGGAAGGGATGGTGGAAGCCTGCGACGCGCCGGTCGAGCAGGGGCGGCCGGGACGGCCGTCGCCCGGCTTCCGGCTGGTCACGCCGGCCGAGCTGCTCGCGGCGGCGGCGATCTCCGCGTACGGGATCAGGGTGATCGTGGCCGACGGGGCGGGGCGGGTGCTGCATCAGGCGGCCCATCCGGTGCCGATGACGGTGAGCGGTGAGGCGCCCGTGCGGCTCGCCGGGGAGCTGATCGCGTCCCTGCTCGCCGGCAACGGTCACGCGCCCGGCGACCTGCGTGAGGTGGCGCTGAGCGTGCCCGCGCCGGTCGATCCGGTCACCGGGCGGTTCGGGACGCCGGGGATCCTGCCGATGTTCTCGGGGTTCGCGCCGGCCGAGGTGATCACCGAGGTGCTGGGCGTGCCGTGCCGGGTGGAGAACAACGCCGACCTGGCCGCCCTCGCCGAGGTGCGGCGCGGTGCCGCCCAGGGCGCCCTGGACGTTCTCTACCTGCGCGCCGACCAGTACACCGGCGCCGGGATCGTGGCCGGCGGCCGCATGTACCGGGGCGCGCTCGGCTACGCCGGTGAGGTCGGCCACCTCAACGTGCGCGAGGTCGGCCCGCTCTGCGTCTGCGGCAGCCGCGGATGCCTGTCGACGTTCCTGTCACCGGCGTCGTTCGGCGCGGTGCTCGACGCGGCGCCGTTCATCCGCGAGTCCGAGGATCCCCAGCAGCGGCTGATGAAGCTGGCCGCCGGCGGTCACCGGCCGGCCCAGCGGGCCCTGCTCGACGCCGGCCGGCTGATCGGGCGCTCCATCGCCCCGCTCACCAACATGCTCAACCCGGCCGTGGTGGTGGTCGGCGGCAAGTACGGCGAGGCGGGCCCGCACGTCGAGGAGGGCATCCGGGAGTCGCTGATGCGCCACTGCACCCCGGCGGTGACGGCCGGTCTCAGCGTGGTGAGCACCGCCCTGCGCGCCGACGCCGAGGTGCTGGGCGCCATCGAGTCGCTGCTGCCGCACCCGGTGGTCAGCTAGGCCGGTCGGAGCGCGCCGTGCCGAGGACGCGGAGGGCTTGCTCCCGGGCCCGGGCCGCGGCCGTACGGTCACCCGCGCGCTGGTGGAAGCGGGCCAGCTCCATCCAGCCGCCCGCCGCGCCGTACGCGTTGTGCCATCTCTTGTTGATCTCGATGTGCTCCTCGAAGAGCCGCCGCGCCTCGTCGAGCCCGCCCGGCCGGTAGGCGTGGTCCCAGGCGAGCCGGTTGAGCCGCAGCAGCCCCCGCCCGACCACGTGGTGCAGGTAGCTCGTCCAGCGGCGGTCGTCCGTGGCCGCCAGCGCGTCGGTCGCCAGCGCCAGCGAATCGGCCAGGTGGAAGCGGACGTCCTGCTGGTACGGCGCCAGCGCCCACACGAAGCCCGGCAGGTGACCGGGACGCTCGGCGCGGCACAGCTCCAGCAGCGCCGTGATGTTGTCGTACTCCAGGTCGAGCCAGCCGATCGCCGCCGCCGCGTCCGCGAAGCGCACCGGGCCGACGCCGGGTGGCGCGTCGCCGACCATCACCGGCCGCCGGAACGGGTGCTGCGCCCGCGCCGCGTTCCCCGCGGAGTGCAGGGCGAAGTCGAGGAGCCTGGTCACCGCGGCGGCCCGGTCCTCCGCCGGGTCGACCCGTCCCGCCGTCTCCCTCGCGTACGCCCGCACGAGGTCGTGCAGCACGAAGCGCCCCGGCCGGTGCTCGGCGAGCAGGTGGTCGTCGGCGAGCCGGCGCAGCAGCGCGCGGGCGACGGCCACCTCGGTGCCCGCCAGGGCGGCCGCCGCCGCGATGCTCAGGTCGGGGCCCGGGTGCAGCGCGATCAGCCGGAACATGCGCGCCGCCAACGGCTCCAGCCGGCGGTACGACCACGAGAAGACCGCCCGCAGATCGTGCTTCACGCCGGCCACCGCGAAGCCGTCGAGCCCGTCGGCGTACGCCAGCTCCGCGTCGATCTCGGCGAGCGGGAACGCGCCCCGCGCGCAGACCAGCGCGAGCGCCAGCGGCAGGCCGCCGCAGCGCTCCACGATCGCGTCGCGCGCCCGCGGGTCCGCGTCGACCACCTCGTCGCCGAGCCGACGCCGCAGGTAGGCCACGGACTCCGCCGGCCGGAAGGCGTCCAGCCGCAGCGGATGGGCGCCGTCGGTGACCACCAGGTCGATGAGGTGGCTGCGGCTGGTCACCACGACCGCGCAGCCGGGGTTGCCGGGCAGCAGCGGCCGCACCTGGTCGGAGTCGCGGGCGTTGTCGAGCACCACCAGCATCCGCCGCGCGGCCAGCACGCTGCGGAACAGCGCGGTCCGCTCCGGCGTCGACGGCGGGATCCGCTGATCCGGCACGCCGAGCGCGCCGAGGAACGCCGCGAGCACGTCACCCGGATCGGCGGCCGCGTCCTCCGGCCCGAAGCCCCGCAGGTCGACGTGGAGCTGCCCGTCGGGGTAGCGCTCGGCCGCCCGGTGCGCCCAGCGCAGCGCCAGGGTGGTCTTGCCGACGCCGCCCGTGCCGCTGATGACGACCAGCGCGGGCGTGTGCCGGTCGAGGCGGCGCAGCTCGCTTGCCCGCCCGGCGAAGACCGGCGCGGCGCGGGGCAGCTGCGCCGGGCGGATCGGGCTCGGTGCGGGCCGCACGGCGGCCTCCAGCACCTCGGCGCGCTGCTCGCGGATGGCCTGCTCGAGCGCCGCCAGCGCCGGATCGGGGTCGAGGCCCAGCTCGTCGGCGACGACCCGGCGGTGCTCGCCGAGCGCGGCCAGCGCGTCGCCGGAGCGGCTGGCCGCCCACAGCGCGAGCGCGAGCAGCCGCCACGGCTCGCCGCGCAGCGGGTCGTCGGCGGTCAGCGCCCGCGCCGCCGGGATCGCCTCGTCGGCGCGGTCGAGCCGCAGCAGCGCGGCCACCACGCGCTCGCGGGCCGTGTGGTGCAGCTCGGTGAGGCGGGCGACCTCGGCCGCGGCCCACTCGTGGTCGGCGAACTGCTCGTACGGGCGGCCGCGCCACAGCTCCAGCGCGGCCCGCAGCCGGTCGAGCGCCCCGGCCGGCGGGAGCCCGTCGGCGGCCCGCACGCCCTGCTCGAAGCGGCCGGCGTCGAGCGCGCCGGCGGGCAGCCGCAGCGCGTAGCCGGGGGCCTCGCTCACCAGCAGCTCGGCGGCCCCGCGCGGCGGCCGGTGCGGCTCGAGCGAGCGGCGCAGCCGGGACACGTGGGACTGGAGCACCGCCGCGGCCCCGGCGGGCGGCGCGGCACCCCACAGCCGGTCGATGAGCCGGTCGGCGGCGACCGGACGGCCGTGGGCGGCGGCCAGCATCGCCAGGACGGCGAGCGCCTGGTTGCCGCGGACGGTGACCGGCTCGCCGTCCAGCAGGATCGTCACCGGACCGAGCACCCGGACCTCGATCATCCGGCGATCCTATGTGCTCGGTCACGCGTGGTGAACTGCCGAGACGGTCGGGAAGGCGACTGGGCGGCCGGTCCCGCCGGGTCACCAGGGCTGCGGCTCCCGCAGCCGGGACACCTGCCGCTGGTACTGCCGGCGGCCGATCAGCCACCAGCCGAGCCGGTCGGCCGGCGGCACCTTGGCCAGGAAGTGGCGGCGCTCGTCCGGCCCGGCCTCCTCCAGGATCGCGCCGAGCGTGGTGGTGCCCAGCGCCCGCCGGCCGACCCCGTCCCACTCGGCGGCGCTCAGGTGCTCGGCGACCAGCGGAAGGATCAGCTCCTCCTCGTCGTCCAGGTGCTCGACGAGCAGCGCCCGGTGCTCCGTCAGATGCTCGGCCAGCTCGTCGCGCACGTGCCCGGCCGCCGCCAGCTCCCAGCGGGGGAGCAGGTCGCCGATCGTGAGCAGGCTCTTCTCCAGCCGGCCGTGCTGGTCCTCCATGCGCTGCACGAGCTCGTCGTAGAGCCGGGCCCGCTCGCGCAGCAGCGGCCAGACCAGCTCGTCCTCGACCCGGTGGTGGCAGAGCAGCCCGCCGGTGTAGCCGCGCACCGCGCCGGCGACCTGGGCGGCCCGCGCGGTGTCGCCGGGCCGGCATCCGGTCACGAAGCGTGACAGCAGCGCGGCCTCCCGCCGGAACACCCGGTGGATGACCACGAGCTCCTGGGTATGCGGCTCGGTCCTCACCGGCGCAGTCTCGATCATGTCACTTGCCCGCCACTTGACGACCCTCAACTCGGGGTGGCCACCTGCCGATGCGGAGGGGGATGTGAACCCCTCGCTACGGAAGGCGACCATGACCACCGACACGAACACCCGATTGGCGGGGCCCACCCCCGCGCCACCGGAGCAGCGCGGCTCCGGGCGCTGGTGGGCCTTGGTCGTGCTCGCCATGGCCCAGTTGATGGTGGTGCTGGACGCCACCATCGTGAACATCGCGCTGCCCACCGCGCAGGCCGACCTCGCGTTCTCCGACGCGGACCGGCAGTGGGTCGTCACCGCGTACGCCCTGGCCTTCGGCAGCCTGCTGCTGCTCGGCGGCCGCCTGTCCGACTTCTTCGGCCGCAAGCGGATGTTCCTCATCGGCCTTGTCGGCTTCGCGCTGGCGTCGGCGCTGGGCGGCGCGGCCAACGGCCTCGAGCTGCTGATCGTCGCCCGCGCGCTGCAGGGTGCCTTCGGCGCGCTGCTCGCCCCGGCGGCCCTGTCGCTGCTGTCGACGACGTTCACCGAGCCCGCCGAGCGCGGCAAGGCGTTCGGCATCTTCGGCGCGATCTCCGGCGCCGGCGGCGCGGTCGGCCTGCTCCTCGGCGGCGTCCTGACCGAGTACGCGTCGTGGCGCTGGTGCCTCTACGTCAACCTGGTGATCGCCGCGATCGCCGTGGTGGGCGCCCTGCTCAAGCTCGAGGACGAGCCGGTCGACGGCAAGGCGAAGATCGACATCCCGGGCGTCGTAGCGGTCGTCGTCGGCCTCGTCGGCCTGGTCTACGGCCTCGGCAAGGCGGAGACGGACGGCTGGACGGCCGCCGCCACGCTGATCCCGATCATCGTCGGCGTGGTCTTCCTGATCGCCTTCGTGCTGATCGAGCGCCGGGTGGCGCAGCCGCTGCTGCCGCTGCGCGTGGTGCTCGACCGCAACCGCGGCGGCTCGTACGCGGCCATCGGCATCGCCGGCGCCGGCATGTTCGGTATCTTCCTGTTCCTCACCTACTACCTGACCACGGTGCTCGGCTTCACCCCGGTGCAGACCGGCCTCGCGTTCCTGCCGATGCTCGCCTGCATCATGCTGTCGGCGACCACGGCCGGCTCGATCCTCACCCCGAAGGTCGGCCCGCGCCCGCTGGTCCCGGCCGGCGCCCTGATCGCCGCGGTCGGCATGGCCTACCTGACCCGCCTCGAGCTCGACTCGACGTACGCCGGCGGCGTCCTGCCCGGCCTGCTCATCATCGGCCTCGGCCTGGGCCTGGTCTTCGCGCCGACCCAGAACGCCGCCACCAGCGGCGTGCAGCACCACGACGCGGGCGTCGCCTCGGCGATGATCAACACGGTGCAGCAGATCGGCGGCTCGATCGGCACCGCGCTGCTCAGCTCGTTCGCCGCGACCGCCGCGACGAACTACGCGAAGTCGCACGCGGCGTCGGCCACCCTGGCGGCCGAGGCGTCCCTGCAGAGCTACCACACGGTGTTCTGGTGGTCGTGCGGGTTCTTCCTGGTCTGCGCGGTCGTGTCGGCGCTGCTGTTCCGCAGCGGCCCGCTCGACGTCGACCCGGACGCGCCCCGCGCCATGGCGCACTGAGACTCCACCGAAGACAGTCCCGGCCTCGCTCTGGCGAGGCCGGGGCATTTCGCTTGCTTGATCATCTTTGGCCCGCGGTGGCCGGGTGATCCCGAGTCCCGTAATAATGTCCGTCGATGAGCGATGACGCGGAGTGGCAGCGATGGCGGCGCGAGGTCTTCGGCGATCCGTACCTCGTGGACCACGACGGTCCCGATTTCACCGCCCTGCTGACCGCCGTCCGCGCCGACCCCCGCCGCGTCGAGCGCATGCTCCGCGCCGGCCTCGCCGAGGGCGACCCGCTGGCCGCCCGGTCCTTCACCGAGCTGGCCGCGGCCGGCCGCGCCCCCGCCGACGCGGTGAGCTACCTGCGCTCGGCGCTGGGCGGCGCCACAGGCGAGATGCGCATCCGCGTCGCCGAGGCGCTCTACACCATCACCGGCGACCCCTCCTGGTCGCGCCCGATCGTCCGCGAGCTCGACACGGCCCCGTCCGAGCTCGCCCGCCTCGACGCGGCGATCGCCCTGGCCCGCTTCCCGCCGAGCACCGGCCTGGTCACGGCCCTCGCCGCCGCGGTGCGCGACCCGGCATACCTGGTCCGCTACCACGCCGCCACGACCCTGCTGCGGTACGCGGGCGACCGCCGCCCACCGGAGAACGTCCCGGCCCTGTTCGGCCGCCTCAACGCCCAGACCGAGGAGAGCTGGCGCGCCGCCGCCGAGGAACTGGCCGCCCGCGTCCGCGTCTGACCGAGAGCGCCGCTGTGCCAGGATGGCCCGCGTGGACGGCTTCACCGCCTTGATCGAGCCGCTGCGGGCCGAGCTGCACGCGCACTGCTACCGGATGCTCGGCTCGGTGCACGACGCCGACGACGCGGTGCAGGAGACCCTGGTCCGGGCCTGGCGGGCGATCGACCGGCTCGACGACCGGGCCCGGCTGCGGCCGTGGCTGTTCCGCATCGCGACGAACCGCTGCCTGACCATGCTGACCGGGCGGGCCCGCCGCGAACTGCCCACCGGCACCGAGGCGACCTGGCTGGAACCCTACGCCGACGGCCGCCTGGGACCGGAGGCCCGCACGGTGGCCCGCGAGAGCATCGAGCTCTCCTTCGTCGTGGCGTTGCAGCGCCTCTCCGCCCGCCAGCGCGCCGTCCTCCTGCTGCGTGACGTGCTCGGATTCAGCTCGCGTGAGGTGGCCGAGCAGCTCGGCTCGAGCGTCGGCGCGGTCGACAGCGCGATGCAGCGCGCCCGCAAGGCCCTCGCCGAGGCGAACCTCGGGCCCAGCCAGCAGGCGGTGCTGGGCGGGCTCGGTGAGCCGGCCGTCCGTGACCTGGCCCGCCGGTACGCGATCGCGTGGGAGACCGGCGACGTCGAGGCGATCGTCGGCATGCTCACCGACGACGCGCGGTACTCGATGCCACCCCTGCCGGTGCTTTACACCGGACGGCCGGCGATCCGCGAATTCCTTGTCGGCGGCCCTCTCGGCCTCAGGTGGCGGTTCCGGCCGGCCGCCGCGAACGGCCAGGTCGCGTTCGGCATCTATCGATGGGACGACCGGGCCGCGGCCTACCTGCCCGGCGGCCTCGACCTCCTTCGCCTGCGCTCGGACCGCGTCGCCGAGGTCGTGTCGTTCCTGGACGCCGACCTCACCGCCTTCGGCCTGCCCGCGAGATTGCCGCCCGGCCGCGATGGATCCACGCCGCTCGCGGGGTTGTACCGGCATGACCGACGAAAAGACGATCACTGAGCTGATCGAACGCTGGGTGTCCGCGGTGCGGACCGCCGACCTGGAGGCCGTCGTCGCCGACCACACCGACGACGTCGTGATGTTCGACGTGCCGCCGCCGGAGGAGGGTGTGCGGGGCCTCGGCGCGTACCGGGCGACATGGCCACCGTTCTTCGAGTGGATCAGGAGCGGCGCCGTCTTCGGCCTGGTGCGCACCGAGGTCACGGCGGGCACCGACGTCGCGTACGCCCACCTGCTCCTGCGCTGCGGCACGCCGGCCGAGCTCGCCCGCCGGCCGGACCACCGCCTGCGCATCACGCTGGGGCTGCGCAAGCGGGGCGGCCGCTGGCTGATCGCGCACGAGCACCACTCGTTCCCGCTCGCCCAGCAGGACGAGACTCCGGCGGCCCGCGCGGACCGAGAAACCCAGGGGGTGGCAAGCTCTGACGGGTGAGCGCTCCCGTCGACGTCGACCTGGTCCTGGTGGGTGGCGGGGGAGCGGCGTCGCTCGTGCTCGCCGCGCTGGGGCGCGAGCGGCTTCCGGGCCTGCGGCTGGCGATCGTCGATCCCGTGCGCAAGCGCGGGCAGGACCGCACCTGGGCGTTCTGGGGGCAGCCGGGCACGGTGCTCGACCCCCTGCTGAGCGCCAGCTGGGGCGAGGTCGATGTGGTCACCCCGGCGCGGCGCCGGGTGCTTGCGCTCGAACCGTTGCGGTACGCGATGCTGCGCTCGCAACCGCTGTACGAGCTGGCGGCCGCCGTGGAGGAGCGGCTCGGCGCCGTGCGGGTCACCGCGCCGGCCGCAGACGTGGTGGACGACGGCTCGCGGGTGGTCGTGACCGATCCGCAAGGCACCCCTCTGGTACGCGCCGGGTGGGCGCTCGACTCACGGCCGCGCAAGCCGGCGCGGGCCGGGCGGACGAACTGGCTCCAGCACTTCCGGGGCTGGTGGCTGGAGTCGGACCGGCCGGCCTTCGAGCCGGATCGGGCCGTGCTCATGGACTTCCGGACGCCGCAGCCCGCCCGGGGGGTCTCCTTCGGCTACGTGCTGCCGGTCAGCGACCGGTTCGCGCTCGTGGAATACACGGAGTTCTCGCCCGCGGTGCTCGACGGCGACGCGTACGACGCCGCGCTGCGCGGCTATGCCCGGCTCAGCGGCCTCGACCTCGGCGCGCTGCGGGTGCGGGAGGTCGAGGACGGCGTCATCCCGATGACCGACGGCGTCTTCGACCCGCGGCCCTCGCCCCGGGTGGTACGCCTCGGCACGGCCGGCGGGGCGACGCGGCCGTCCACCGGCTTCACGTTCTCGGCGATGGCGCGCCAGGCCGGCGACATCGCGCGCGAGCTCGCCGCCGGCCGGCCGCCGGTGCCCGGGGCGCCGTACCCGCCGCGGCACCGCTGGATGGACGCCGTGCAGCTGCGCGCCCTCGACCGGGGGCTGGTCGACGGCGTGACCTTCTTCGACCGGCTCTTCGACCGCAATCCGCCGGAGCGGGTCCTGCGCTTCCTCGACGGCACCACGTCGTGGAGCGAGGACCTGACGTTGATGGCGTCGAGCCCGCTGCTGCCGATGACGCGGGCGGCAGCGGGAGACGCGATGGCCCGGCTCCGGCGGTGAGTCAGCGGGGGCAGGCGCCGACGTGCGTCGGGCCGCCCCGGACCAGCAGGCGGGTGGCCAGGACCTCGCCGCCGACGCCCCGGCCGGTGGCCAGGCCCGCCTGGTTGCTGAACTCGAAGTGCTGGCCGCCGTACACCCGCGACCGGCCGGCCTCGGCGGCCGCCGCCGAGAAGCCGGGGTAGGCGCGGGCGGCGCCGCCCGGCGCGGAATCGGTGGTGTGGGTGAACGCGACGGTGTCGTCGCAGAAGTAGCCGGCCAGGACGGTCGCCGCCGCGCCGCTGTACGAGCTGTGCCCGGACACGTACTCGGGGCTGCCCCCGGCGCTGCCGGCCCGGGCCGTCCACATCGGATCCGGCACGGTCAGCGGGTTGCCGTCGGTGTCGCCCTCGCGGATCGCGGTGGTGGGGCGCCAATGGCGGTACCGGTACTTGGTCTCGACCGTGGCGACCGTCGTGTCCGCGAGGCCCATGGTGAGCAGCGCGGTCAGCCGGGCCTGCTCGGCGAGCGGCAGACGCCGGTCCGCGGCGACCGTGAGCCCGATGCGCAGCCACTCGCCGGGAGGCTGGACGGAGCCGGCCGGCAACGACCAGTACTGGTACGTCGCGAGCAGGTCCGCGTCGGGCAGCGCGGCGTTGCCGAGCAGCGCGACCTCGGCGTAGGCGGCGGCGTACGGCAGGCTGGTCAACGCCGGCGGCCCGGCCGGGACGTACCGAACCGGATCGACGACGCCGAACGGGCGCACGTGGCGGTACTGGACGCCGGACCACGCGGCCCGGAAGACGCCCGGGCCGGTGCCCGCGGGCTGCGTCTCGACCGGCGTGGAGCCGTCGCCGGTGCGCGCGGCGACCACGGCGCGCCCGACGTGCCGGCCCCAGGCGGCGCCCGCCCGCGGGTGGGTGAGGCGTGCCAGGTCCGCGGCGAGCCGGGCGTCGTAGTCGGCGGCGCGCGCCGGGTCGAGGGCGACCAGCACCTCGTGCGCGGCGGCGGCGGCCGCCGCCTGCGGGTCGGCGTCGTGCGGTCCCGGTCCCGGCACGAGCGCGCTGGTGCGCGCCCGGGAGCCGGCGAGCCCGTTGACGGCGTCGTACATCGCGAGGTTCACCATCGCGTACAGCCGGGCGGCATCGGCGTCCGTGGCGCGCGTGGTGCGGACCGCGTCCAGGGCGAACCCGTTCCACACGCGGACACTGTCGATGTCCACCGGCGCCTGGGCGGCCGCGAAGCCGCCCGTCACACACAGCACGACCATGATCAGCGTCTTCCTCATGGACTCACCCTGCACCCACCCGGGATTGAATCGCTTCGATGCGTCCTCGATCGGACTCGGCACGGCGGGCGGCCAGCAGCAGCAGGCCGCCCGCGGTGAGGGCGGCGCAGAGCAGCAGGGCGGCCCGGTAGCCGAGCGCCTGCGCGGTCGCGCCGGCCAGCACGCCGGAGACGAGCGAGCCGACGGTGAGCGTGTTGGCGTAGAGCGCGGTCGCCCGCCCCGCCGCGTGCGGTGCCAGATCCTGGACGTACGTGATGCCGAGCGCCCCGACGACGGCCAGCGCCATGCCGCGGGCGACCTGGGTGGCGATCAGCGCGGGCATGCCGGCGCTGAACGCCACGAGCACGAAGTACGCGGCGAACAGCGCCATGCCGAGCAGCACGACCGGCCGTTTGCGGGCGCGGGCGGGCAGCAGCATCGTGGCCAGCGCCGCGGGGATCTCGACGAGCGCGCAGACGCTGAACAGCAGGCCGACGTCGTCGTCCGGCCGATGCAGGGTCCGGGTGACGTAGAGCGGCAGGACGACCGAGCCGGCGAGCATCGCGGTGTGGAACAGCGTGAAGGCGGCCGCGACCGGCAGCATCGAGCGCGGGAGCGGGGTGGTGCCGGTGCGCTCCTGGGCGCGTGCTCGCGGCGTACGGCCGACAAGCGCGAGGGGAACACTCACCAGGAGGAACGCGAGGGCGGTGACCTGGAGCAAGCGGTGATAGCCGCCCGCGGCCAGCAGGGCGGCGCCGGCGATCGGGCCGATCGCCCAGGCGAGCGACCAGACCGAGCGCAGCGCCGGCGTGGCCCGGGGATGGTCGCCGAGGTGGGTGCGGGCGAGCGTGAAGAGCTGTGGGAACGCCGCCATCCCGGCGCCGAGGAGGCCGGCGCCGATGAGCAGGAGCAGCGGGTACGCCGTCGTGAAGGTCAGCGCCAGATAGCCCGCGGCCGGGGCGGTCACCGCGAGGAACGCCGGCCACCGGCTCGCCGCCCGGTCGTAGCGGCGGCCCAGCCACGTGCTCACGACCAGGCCGCTCAGCGAGATCAGCGAGAGCAGCACGCCGGCGCGAAAGGGGGAGAGGTTCGCCTCGTCCGTGCCGTAGAGCACCAGGTACGGCCCGATCATCGAGTCGGCGACGCCGAGGAGCAGCACGCCGCCCAGCAGGGGGAGGAATGTCATTTCCTACCGCTACCCAGGAATTGCCGGGACGAACGGGCCATTCCCGCCGGGATTGTTGACAATTTTGTAGCCGCCATGGGATAGGGTAGCGGGACCAACCACCGGCCCGCACGAAGGAACAAACAGGACCGATGCAGCCCGACCGGGAAAAGGACCGAGGAACGGCCGCCGCGCAGGCGCGCGACGGGTTGCGGGAGGCGATCCTCCGCGGTGAGTACCTGCCCGGCGAGCGGCTCGTCGAGGCGCAGCTCATCGAGCGGTTCGCGGCCAGCCGTTTCAACGTGCGCGCCGCTCTCCAGGATCTCGCCGGCGAGGGCCTGGTGCAGATGGAGCGCAACCGCGGCGCCCACGTGCGCAAGGTGTCGCTCGAGGAGGCCGTCGAGATCACCGAGGTGCGCATGGTGGTCGAGGGCCTGATCGCGGCGCGTGCCGCCGAGCGGGTCGGCGACGAGCAGGCCGCCGAGCTCGACGAGATCGGCCGGCTCATGCGCGCGGCGGTCGCCGAGGGCGAGTACCGGGCGTACAGCGATCTCAACCAGCGGCTGCACGCGCTGATCCGAGCCATCTCGGCGCACGGCACCGCCGACCGGATCGTCGAGACGCTGCGCGGCCAGCTGGTGCGCCACCAGTTCATGCTGTCACTGCTGCCGGGCCGCCCGCAGACGTCGCTGCCGCAGCACGAGCGCATCATCGCGGCGATCCGCGACCGCGACCCCAAGGCCGCCGAGAACGCGATGCGCGACCACATCGCCAGCGTCATCGAGGCGCTGCGGTCGATCGACTACCTGGGCGGGCCGGCGTGACCGCCGTCGCGGTCCTCGGGCTCGGCGAGGCCGGGAGCCGGATCGCTGCCGACCTCGCCGCCGCGGGGGCCACGGTGTTCGGGTTCGATCCGGCCGTGGACGCGCCTGACGGCGTAGAGCAGAGGAAGAGTGACGAGGACGCCTGCCGTGAGGCGGGCCTGGTGCTGAGCGTGAACAGCGCGAAGGAGGCGCTGGCGGCGCTGCGGCAGTCGCTGCCGTCGTGCCGGCCGGGGACGCTGTGGGCCGATCTGAACACGTCCGCGCCGGGGCTCAAGGAGGAGCTCTTCGCGGCGGCGGACGGTGCCGTCGAGGTGGTGGACGTGGCGCTGATGGCGCCGGTGCCCGGGCGGGGCCTGCGCACGCCGATGACGGCGAGTGGCCCGGCCGCGGCCCGGGTGGCGTCGATCCTGCAGCCGTACGGGGCGAGCGTCCAGGTCATCGACGGCCCGGTGGGCGCGGCGGCCACCCGCAAGCTGTTGCGCAGCGTCTTCTACAAGGGCATGTCGGCGGCCGTGACCGAGGCGCTGGCGGCGGCCCGTGCGGCGGGGCTCGAGGAGTGGCTGAGCGACAACATCCGCGCCGAGTTCGCCCGCAGCGACGAGGCGACCCTCGACCGCGTGGTGGAGGGCTCCCGCCTGCACGCCGTGCGCCGCCGCGAGGAGATGGCGGCCGCCGCCGACCTGCTCGACTCGCTCGGCGTGCCGGCGCGCGTCGCCCGGGCCAGCCGCGACTGGCTCGACGACCTCATCGGCCGTTAGGCAGTCGCACGGTCACCACCGTGCCGTGCGGCTCGTTCGCGGCGGCGGTGACCGTGCCGCCGTGCTGGGCCGCGGTCTGCGCGACGATCGCCAGGCCCAGCCCCGAGCCGGGCATCGACCGGGCCGCCGGCGCGCGGTAGAACCGGTCGAACACGTGCGGCAGATCCTCCGCGGCGATGCCCGGCCCCTCGTCGGCGACCGTCAGCGTCCACCAGTGCGGGCCGTCCGCCCTCAGCGACGTGCGCACGGTGCCGCCGGCCGGGCTCCACTTCGCGGCGTTGTCCAGGATGTTGACGACCATGCGCTCCAGTTCGCCGGGCCGCCCGCGCACGGTCGCCGCCGTCAGGTCGGTGGTGAACGTGAGGCCGGGCGCTCTCGTGCGTACCCGCGTCGCCGCGGCCGTCACCACGTCCTGAAGCTCGACCGGTTCGACGGCCTCGCGGGTGGTCTCCTCGCGGGCCAGCTCCACCAGCTCGGTGGTGAGCGTGGCGAGCTCGCGCACCTGCGAGTCGAGGTCCTGCAGCAGCGACTCGCGTTCCTCGGGCGGGAGCCGGTGCGCGAGCTCCGGCCGCCGTTCGACCTCCAGGAGCAGTTCCACATTGGTACGGATGCTCGTCAGCGGCGTGCGCAGCTCGTGCCCCGCGTCCTCCACGAGGGTCCGCTGGGCGCGGCGGGCCGAGTCGATGGCAGCGAGCATCGTGTTGACCGACCGCCCGAGCCGCGCGACCTCGTCGGCGCCCGACACCTCGACCGGCTTGGTGAGGTCCATGGTGACCGCGACCTGCTCGACCGCCCCGGTCAGCTTCTCGACCGGCGCGAGCCCGGCCCGCGCCACCACCCGCCCCAGCCAGGCCGCCCCCGCGATGCCGAGCACACAGGCGGCGGCGAGCGCGGCGGCCAGCAGGGTCAGCAGGTCCCGGGTCCGCTCCTGGTTGATGGCGACCTGCACGGCCCCGCCGCCCTTGGCCGCCACGGTGAGCATCTGATGGTGGTCCCCATCGATGATCACCTCCTCCTGCCACCGCGGCCGCCCACCCGCGGCGATCTCCTTGGCGGCCGGGGTGACGGGCAGCACCTCCGCCGAGCCGCTCACGATCGCGCCGCCGGAGTCGAGCAGCTGCCAGGTGGGCCCGAGGGGCTTGTGGCCGCCGTACCCCTTGGGCATGGCCTCCTGGATGTCCTCCCACTCGGCCGGGGAGGCCGCGATGGTGCGGGCGTCGGACGAGAGCGACGCCTCCAGCTGGTGGGCCTGCAGGGCGGCGACCGTGAGCAGCGCGGCCCCGGCCATGACGACCACGGCCGCGGCCACGGCGCACGCCACCATCAGCGACAGCCGCGTGTGCAGCGTGCGGCGGCGCCACCAGCTGGTCCGCTCTTTCACAGCGGGTCCTCGCGGAGCACGAAGCCGACGCCGCGGACGGTGTGCAGCAGGCGCGGCTCGCCCTCGGCCTCCAGCTTGCGCCGCAGGTAGCCCAGGTAGACGTGAATGCTGTTCGACCCCTCGCCGAAGTCGTAGCCCCACACCTGCTCGAACAGCGCCGCCCGGGTCAGCACCTGCCGCGGATGCCGCAGGAACGCCTCGAGGATCGCGAACTCCGTGCGCGTCAGCCGCAACTGCCGGCCGCCGCGCCACACTTCCCTGGTGACCACGTCGAGCCAGACGTCGCCGAACGCGAGCCGCTGCTCGTCCGCCCCGCCACCGCCCGCCGCCATCAGGCCCGAGCGCCGCAGCAGCGCCCGGATCCGCGCCAGCAGCTCCTGCAGGGCGAACGGCTTGACCAGGTAGTCGTCGGCCCCCGCGTCGAGCCCGGCCACCCGGTCGCCGACGCTGTCGCGCGCCGTCAGCATCAGCACGGGCAGCAGCAGACCCTCCGCCCGCAGCCGGCGGCACGTCTCGAGCCCGTCCAGGACCGGCATGCTGACGTCCAGCACCATCGCATCGGGCGCGACGGCCTTGGCCACGTCCAGCGCCTGCTTGCCGTCCCCGGCCGTGTCGGCCTGGTAGCCCTCGAACCGCAGCGTGCGCGCGAGAGAGTCGCGCACCGCCGCGTCATCATCCACAACGAGTATCCGCATCGTTTCTCGGTTCTACTCCCCCCGCCGGTCCGGCGTGCGCGAAGCCCGGTAGCGGCTCAGATCTTGGCGGCGTCCAGGGCGGCCTGCAGGGACTGCTTGTAGGCCTCGCTGGTGAACGTCGCCCCCGACACCCCGTCGATCGAGGCGCTCTGCGCCGCGAGGACCTGTTCGCGCAGCTGGGGCAGGGCGCCGGCGGTCACGCCCGCGTCCGCCGGGTTGTCGGCCGGGGAGGTCGGTGCCGCGATGTCGGTGATCTTGCCGTCGGCGACCGTGATGCGGACCTGGAGCGGACCCCACTGGGTCTGCACCGACGAGCCGTCGTATTCCTTCGGCCCCGCACTCGCCTTCCCCGAGCCGGAGCCGGCCGCCGCCGAGGAAGGCGGCGTGCTTCCGGCCGCGGCCGGCTCCGGCAGGGGCGCCTCCGCGGCGGCCGGCGTGGCCGGGCTGTTGGTGCTGGTGCGATAGCTGAACAGCAGCACGACCGCCGCCACCGTCGAGAACAGCCACAGGGTGATCCGTCGCATCAGGGTTCCTCGCTTACCAGGAGAAGAGTTCGGTGTGCAGGCGGGCGGCGGGCGCCCCGGCCGCGCGGGCGGCGCTGTGGGCGGCCTGTGTCCAGGCGCCGGGCCCGCAGAGGTAGACCTCCGCCTCGGCCACGGACGGCGCCAGCCGGCGCAGGGCGTCGACGTCCGTGTCGCGGTGGCCGGCCGGCAGCCACGATCCGTCGGCGGCGCGGGGCCCCACCAGATAGGTGACCCGCACGCCCCGCTTCTGCGCGAACCACTCCAGTTCCGGGCGGAAGGCGATCTCGTCCGCACTCCGTACCCGATAGATCAGGGTGGCCTCGCCGGGAGCGTAGGGAAGCTCGCCCAGCAGCGACAGCAGCGGGGTGATGCCGATGCCGCAGGCGAGCAGGACCAGCGGACCGCCGTGGTACGACTCGCCGGTGAGCTTGCCGTAGGGGCCTTCCACGAGGACGCGGGTGCCCCGCTTGAGGGTGGCGACGCGGGAGCTGCCGTCGCCGCTGTCCTTGACGGTGATGCGCAGCTGGTCGCCGTCGGGCGCGGCCGACAGCGAGAACGGGTGCGAGCGGGTCCAGCCGGGCCCGTCGAGGAAGCGCCACTGGAAGAACTGGCCGGCGCGGGCGGGCAGGCGATCGAGGTCACGCCCGGTGAGGTACACCGACGTCATGCCGGGGCCCTCGGTGACGACCCGGTCGACGACCAGGCGGTGGCGGCGGTTGCGCAGCAGCGGCAGGCCGAGGCGGAAGAGCAGGACCGAGCCGGCGGCCACACCCCACAGCGTCCACCAGTACGTGGCGGCCCAGCCGGAGCCGGCGAAGTCGGAGCCCGACCAGAGCTGGTGCGGCAGGGCGAGGCCGGCGCCGAGGTAGGCGTAGAGGTGCAGCAGGTGCCACGACTCGTACCGGAGGCGGCGGCGCGCGGCGCGGATCGAGGTGACCACCACCATGATCAGCGCGAGGGTGCCGGCGGCGGCGAGGAGCATGCCCGGGAAGTTCCAGATCATGGTCCAGAACTGGGCGAACGGGTTGTTCCGGGCGGTACCGGCGTAGCCGATGGTGATCAGCACGATGTGCGCGACCATCATCCAGAACGACGTGAAGCCGGACCAGCGGTGCCAGCGGGCGAGCGTGTCCTGACCGAAGGCGCGCTCGGCGAACGGGACGCGGGCCATCGTCAGCACCTGCAGGAGCAGCAGGTCGGAGGCCCAGAGACCGAAGAGGCGGCCGATGGACGAGATCGCGCCGGGGCCGCCGTTCCCCACGGACTGCAACCCGCCGTGGCTCACCCAGAGTGCGGTGACGACGAGCAGGGTGGCGCCGGCGACGACGCCGACGGCATCCGCCCACCAGCGTGGCGTCGCGGAAGGCCCGGAAACGGGTGGCGCCTTGCGGCCGGCGCCGGGTCTGGCCGTGATCGTCATGATCCCACCATGACCCAAGTACATGAAGCCTCAAGTAATTGAGACTAAGAGCTCCCTAAGAAGAACTCTCCAGGACCGTCAGCAGGCGACGCACCGCGGGCAGGGCGTCACGGACGGCCCGGCGATCGGCCTCGTCCAGCCGCTCCAGCGCGGCGGCGAGCACCGCGTCCTGGGTCTCACCCCACGAGGCCAGGTGTTTCTCACCCTGGGCGGTCAGGTTCAGCCGGGCGACACGCCGATCTCCCTCATCCCGTACGCGGGTGAGGAGCCCCGCCGTCACCAGCTCGCCGATGATCGTCGACACCGTGTTCGGGACCAGCTGGAGGAGTTCGGCCGCCGCCCGGGTGCCGATGCCGGGGTTGGCCTCGACGGTGCGCAGCACCTCGACCTGAGCCATCGACAGCCGGTCGACCGACGCGACCCGCCGCACCGCCCGGCGCAGCACCCGGCCGAGCGCGCCGAGGATCGTCATCTGCCGCGCGAGCTCCAGAGAGTCGTTCACCGTCCCACTCTATGGTCTCGCGATCTCGTGCGGGGACAGTGGTGGCCCTGGATGCGATTGCACGCGTGTGACCGGATTGCAAAGGTGGTGGACCCGGGCTTTTCGACCTGGCAGACTGCGCTCTGTGACGAGATCACTGATTGTGCTGGGTTGCGAGCTTCCCCTCAGCTCGGGCGCGAAGTGCAATGTGGTGACGCATCGGCGCTGTGCGGACTGCGGGCGGCGCATCTGCCGTTCCCACTCCGCCCTCCTGGCCGATCAGCTGACCCTCGCGCCGCAATGCAAGCAATGCGAGGCCGGGCGCAAGATCCCGCGCAACCGGGGCTGGTTCCGCCGCCGGTCCTGAGCCCTGCGCGGTCCCGTCCGTGCGGCTAGCATCGCATTGATGCGGATCATGACGTGGAACGTGTGGTGGCGCTTCGGCGGCGCGTGGCGTGAGCGCGAGGACGGCATCGTGGCGACTCTTCTCGCCGTGCAACCCGACGTGGTCGGTCTCTGCGAGACCTGGGCCGGCGACGGCACCACCCAGCCGCGGCTCCTCGCGGAGCGCCTGGGCGGTTTCGACGCGACGTTCGCCCCCACCTCGATCCCGCCGGTGCCCCATCCGCCGGAGGAGCCCTCGCAGGCCGGGGTGCAGATGGGCGTCGGGCTGGTCAGCCGCTGGCCGATCACCGGCCGCACCGTGCACGAGCTGCCCCACCCGCAGCGCACCGGGCCGCCGCCCACCGCGATCTCCGCGATCCTCGACCGCCCCGGCGCCCCGTTCCGCGTCATCGTCACCTGCCTGGAATGGGAGACCTGGTTCGCCCAGGACCAGCTCGCCCAGGCGCGCGCCGTCGCGGAGCTGGCCGCCGCGAGCGACCTGCCGGCGGTGGTGCTCGGCGACCTCAACGCCTCCGTCGACCAGCCCGAGATGGCGCCGCTGCTCGCGGTGCTCGCCGACGCGTGGCCGGCGGGCGGCGGCGATCCGGCGGCGGTGACGCTGAGCTCCGCGGTGCCGCAGGCGCCGCTGAAGGCGGTCAAGCAGATCGACCGCCGCATCGACCACGTGCTCGCCCATGGCGGCGGGCTGACGGTCGAGCGCGCCTTCCTCGCCGGGGACCAGCCGATCGACGGTCTCCACCCGTCCGACCACTTCGCGGTCGTGGCGGACCTCGACTGGGACCGGAAGCCGTGACGATCTATCAGCACCCGCTGGCGTACCTGCTCGGGCTCGAGGGTGTGGCCCTGCTGCGCGCCTTCGCCGGGGAGCACGGGCGGGAGTTCACGCACGCCCGGTTCGCCGAGCCGGGAGCTGGTCGCGCGGGGCCATCGGGTGCACGGCTTCGACCTGTCACCGGGGATGCTCGCGAGGGCGCGCCGTAACGTTCCCGGGGCCACCTTCGCCCGGGCGAGATACACCGCCCTGCCGCTCGCGGACGGGTCCGCCGATCACATGGTCTGCACGCTCGCGCTGTCCCACGCCGAGCACGTCGGCCCGTTCTTCGCCGAGGCGGCCCGCGTGCTGCGGCCCGGCGGTCATCTGCTCATCGCCGACACGCGCGGCCACTTCCTCGGCTCGCCGCTCTACCCGATCGTCAAGCACGACCGGCGCGGCGGCTACGGCTACGTCCGCAACTGGTGTCATCCGACCGGGGACTACGTGCGGGCGTCGATCGAGCACGGCTTCGCCATCCGGGCCTGCGAGGAGCCGCAACGGCCCCGGCCGACGGTGCTGCCCGGTGAGACGCCCGAGGACCCGGGGGTGCCGCCGGACGTGTGGCTGCTGCACCCGTGGGTGCCCGCCGCCGCGAACGCCGCCCGCGACGGTCACCCGGCGCTGATCGTGTGGGACCTCGAGCTCACCGGCGCCACGCGAAGTCCCGGCGCGGATGGACGGGGAACAGCCGCCGCGACGGTGTGAGCGAGCGGCCGTCGGCCAAGGCGGGCAGCCGTACGGTGAAGGTCGCGCCCAGGCCGGGCCGGCCCTCCGCGACGATGGTCCCGCCGTGGCCGGTCACGACCTCCTGGAGCAGCGCCAGCCCCAGCCCGAAGCGGCGGTCGCCGGCGCCCGCGCCGCGGTGGAAGCGGTCGAAGAGGCGTTCGGCGTCGGCCGGGTCGAAGCCGTCGCCGGTGTCGGCGACCACCAGCTCGGCGAGGTCGCGGGCGGTCCGCACGGTCACCGTGATGCGCCCGCCGGCGGGAGTGTGGGTGAGGGCGTTGGCGAGCAGCTCGCAGACGACCCGCCGCAGCGCGGACTCGACGCCCGCCACGCGCACCGGCCCGCCCGGCGTGGCCAGCGTGACCGCCACGTCGCGTTCGGCGGCGCGGTCGGCCTCCCCGGCCACGGCGGCCGAGGCGAGCGCGGTCAGGTCGACGGGCACGGCCGCCGGGCGGTGCTGCGGGTCGGCGGCGAGCCGGGCCGAGAGCAGCAGCTCGTCGACGATCTCGCCGAGCTGGCGGGTGGTGCCGATGAGCCGTTCCAGGTCGTGCGAGGGCGCGCGGCGGGCGAGCAGCTGGGCGCGGGTGTGCACCTGCGCGATCGGGGTGCGCAGCTCGTGGCTGGCGTCCGCGACGAAACGGCGCTGCCGGGACAGGGCCTCGGCCAGCGGCGCGACCGAGCGCTGCGCCACCAGGGCACCGGTCGCGGTGGCGGCGATCAGCCCGACGAGCGCCGCGACGGCGAACGCCCACAGCAGGTGGCGGCGGTCGGCGAGCTGGTATCGAGCGTCGAAGACGACCTGCACGACGCCGCGGCCGGTGGCTTCGGTCCGCACGTGATAGGTCGTCCCGTTGCGGGCGACGGTGGTGATCTCGCGCTCGCCGCCGGCGGCCACCCGGTCGAGGGCGGCGCGCAGCGGGAAGCCGGCCGGGAGAGCGACGGGGCCCGCGCTGACCCGGCCCGCCGCCAGCGTGATGATCCAGTTGCAGCCGACCGGGCCGGAGACGGTGCCGTGCGCGGCGCCCCAGGCCAGCTCGCGCTGGATCTGGCGCTCCTGGTTGTGCACCAGCGTCGCGTACGCCACCCCGCCGACCAACGTGAGCAGGACGCCGACCGCCAGCCCGACGAACAGGCCCATGCGCAGGCGGGCGCGGCGCACGAGGGCGCGCTCGGTGCCGGTCACAGGCTGCCCAGCCGATAGCCGAGGCCGTGGACGGTGCGCACCACGGCGCGGCCCAGCTTGCGGCGCAGGTAGTAGACGTACGTGTCCACGATGGACGCCGCGGCCGCCTCGTCGAAGACCCGGCTGCGCAGCTGGGAGCGGGAGTGCACGTTGTGCGGGCGCGAGGCCAGCACCCGCAGCAGCTCGAACTCGCGGGCGGAGAGCGCCACCCGCCCGCCGTCCGGCAGCACGACGTCGCGCAGCGCCAGGTCGAGCAGCCCTCCGCCGTCGATCCGCAGCACGTCCGCCGGCTCGGCGGTGCGCCGGCAGAGGGCCCGCAGCCGGGCGCTGAGCTCGTCGAGGTCGAAGGGCTTGCCCAGGTAGTCGTCGGCGCCCGCATCCAGCCCGGCGATGCGGTCGCCGACCGTGCCGAGCGCGGTGAGCACGAGCGCCCGGGCGGGCACGGCCCGGGCCCGCAGCCGGGCAAGCAGGTCGAGCCCGTCGAGCGCGGGTAACAAACGATCGATGACCATCACGTCGTACGGCCGGGTCAGGCCGAGGTGCAGCCCACGCTGCCCGTCGGCAGCCCGGTCGACCTCGTAGCCGTCGTCCCGCAGGACGTCGGTGAGCATTTCGCTCAGCTCCGCGTCGTCCTCGACGAGCAGAAGCCGGGGGGATCGTCCGCCTCGCACCGATTGACCATGACATATCCCATCGGTCGCTGACTAGACGAAATTTGCGATTACAACATTCGGTTCGCGCGGCCGGCTTCCGGTGGTGGCGCCTCCCGCCGCCTCGCCCCTCCTTGCCGCGCGTGGGCTGAGGCCCGCCGGTGTGGACGGGGTGGCGCAACGGGGCCGAGGCGGCGTCAGGCCGCGAGCTCGGCCACGGGTGCCGGCTCGGGGACGGGCCGCCGGCGGCCGTCGCGCCACTCGAGGAAGCGGAGCATAGGCGTGGTCATCAGGGTCGTCACGAGGGCGACCAGCACCAGCACGGTGAACAGCGACGTGTTCACGATGCCCGCCTCCAGGCCGACGTTCAGGGCGATCAGCTGCATGAGCCCGCGCGCGTTCATCAGCGAGCCGACGCGCAGCGCCACCCCGTTGGGCTCGCCTCGCAGGCGGGCGGCGGCCCAGCAGGCGCCGAACTTGCCGGCGATCGCCACCGCGACGCAGGCCACAGCGAACAGCAGCACGGCCGGGTCGCCCAGCAGGGCGAACTCGGTGCGCAGGCCGGAGAACGTGAAGAACAGCGGCACCAGCACCGTGGTCGCCACCGGTGTCAGCGTGTCGACCGTCTTCTCGGTGTGCTCGTTGCGGGGCATCACCACGCCGGCCGCGAAGGCGCCGAAGACGGCGTACAGGCCGATCTCGTCGGTGTACCAGGCGACCAGGAAGAGCAGGGCCACCGTGCCGAGCAGGCGGCCGCGGTCGTCGAGCCGGTCCGAGGTCATCAGCCAGCGGGTGGCGGGGCGCCCGGCGAACCACAGGATCGCGCCGAACAGGACCGTGCCGCCGGCCGTGAGGAACGCCGTGCCCGCGTCGCCCGACGAGACCGCCAGGACCACGGCGAGCGCGATCCACGCGACCATGTCGTCGATGGCGCCGCTGGCCATCGCGAGCGAGCCGTGCCGAGTGCCGAAATGGCCGCCCTCGGTGATGATGCGGGCCAGCATCGGGAACGCCGTGATGGCCAGCGCCACCCCGACGAACGCGGCCGAGACGCCGAGCGAGGTGCCCTCGGCCCGGATCGACACGCCGGAGGCGGTCACCAGCACCAGCGCGGCGCCGAGCGCGAACGGGACCAGGACGCCGGCGAGCGAGACGGCGCCCGCCGTCCCGGCCAGCCGGGGCACGCGGTGGCTGGTGAAGGCGTACCCGGCCTGGAACATGAACAGCACCAGCCCGATCTGCCCGACCACGTACAGCACGGGATAGAGCTCGGCCGGGAAGAGCGCGTCCTGCACGCCCGGCAGCAGCAGGCCGAGCAGTGACGGGCCGAGCATCACCCCGGCGAGCATCTCGCTGACCACGGGTGGCTGGCCGCCCTTGCCGAGCAGCCAGGACACCAGGCGGCAGAAGAGCAGGATGACGGCGACGGCGATGAAGAACCGGGGTGCCAACTCGGTGGGTGTCACTGCCTGACCTCCTCGAAGTAGGTGGCGCAGAGTCGCTGGCGGCGCGCGTCGAGCACCATCCAGGTGCCGAGCACGAGCTGGAGCACCGAACGGCCGGCGTCCTGCCAGCGGTCGGCGGCGCGCAGGGCGCACAGCCGGGCCCGTCCCGGACCGGGGAGCCCTGCGGGGGTCAGGTAGGCGGGGCCGCGGCTCGGCAGCGACCGGGTGTGCGCGGCGCTGGACGCGACGGCGTAGCGGCGCAGCACCTCCCGGGTCGCGGCGCGCAGCATCACCGGCGCCACGCCGCGCGCCGGGCACGCCCGGTTGTGCGTCACCCCGTACGGGATGAAGTGCGCCTCCTTGCGCGTGACCGTGAGCCATCGGCCGGGGTCGAACGCGTCGTCGGCGGCGGGACCGGTGCGCTGGTAGGCGAGGTAGTTGAAGAGCAGCACCGAGCCCGCGGGCAGCGTGACGCGCTCGTCCACGACGATCGGCGCGGACGTGATGCGGTGCGCGATGCCGAAGAGCGGGTGCACGCGCAGCGTCTCGTCGATGAGCCGGTCGAGCGCGGCGTCGTCGTCCACTTCGGACGCGGCGGCCGGGTGGGCCGCCGCGCAGAGCAGGATGTGCGCCATGGCCTCGGACATCTGCACCACAGCGGTGTTGAAGAACGCGCCCTGCAGGTACCAGGCGGTCTCCTGGGCGGTGAACTCGGGCGGCAGCGTCACCGGGCAGGTGCCGTCCTCGATGCGGCCCAGCAGATAGCGGGTGAGTCGGTCGCGGCGGGCCATGCGCCGCGGGCGGGTGCCCTTGAGCGCGCTGACCACGTCGTCGGCGTTGGCCACGACGAGGTCGCGGGCCTCGCGCGGGCACGGCTCGCCGAAGACCAGCTCGTAGTGCACCTCGGCCCAGATCGGCATCATCAGGTCGCGCAGCCGCACGAGGCTGGTCCGGCCGGTGGGCAGCTCGCCGAGCACGCGGCGGCAGGCGGCGGTGACCCGCGCGTCGGCGTCGGCGTGCGGGATCGCGAGGACCCGCCGGGTCGTCCGGGAGACCGCCTTGTAGCGGTCGCCCGGCTCGAGGTGCTCCTGATGCATCTGCGGGCCGGGCGCGAGCCAGTACCAGAACAGGTCCGACAGGCCCGCGCCCTTGCTGCGCCCGTCGGCCGCGGGGTCGTTGTAGACGCGCTCGAAGTGCTCCGCGCCGACCAGCGGGCCCGGGATCGGGATGCCCTCGGCGCCGTTGACCCGCGTGAAGATCCATTCGCGGAGGCGGACCACGGCGTTCACGCGACGAGGTCCGGCGTCAGGTCGGCCGGGCGCTTCGCCCCGGCCAGGGCCATCGTGTGGTCCAGGTCCGTGCGCAGGGTCTCGAGCATCTGCTGTACGCCGTGAGCGCCGCCCGCGGCGAGTGCCCAGAGCACCGGCCGGCCGAGCAGCACGGCGTCGGCGCCGAGCGCCAGCGCGACAAGCACGTCCGTGCCGCGCCGGAGGCCACCGTCGACGAGAACCGGGACCCGCCCGCCGGCCGCCGCCACCACACCCGGGAGCGCGTCCAGGGTGGCCACGGCCCCGTCGAGCTGACGGCCGCCGTGGTTGGAGACGATGATGCCGTCCGCGCCGTGCCGGACCGCCTCGGCGGCGTCGGCCGGGTGCAGGATGCCCTTGAGCACGACCGGGAGCCGGGTGCTCTCGCGCAGGCGGGCGATGTGGTCCCAGCCGAGCGCCGGGTCCATCGCGATGCTCAGGACCGCGCCCGTGGCGTCGCGCATGTTCTCGCAGGCGAACCCGGCGGGCAGGTCGGTGAAGCCGTTGCGCAGGTCGCGCTCGCGGCGGCCGAGGACCGGCGAGTCGACAGTCACCACCAGCGCGCGGCACCCGGCGGCCTCGGCGCGCGCGACGACGTACCGCTGGAACGCCTCGTCGGGTTGCGGATAGAGCTGGAACCACAGCGCCGCGCCCGTCGCGGCGATCTCCTCGACCGGCTGGGTGGCCGCCATGCTGACGACCATGACCGTGCCGGTACGCCGTGCCGCGGTTGCCGTGCCCGCCTCGCCGTCGGGGTGGGCGAGCCGGTGGAACGCGGTCGGCGCGATCAGCACCGGCATCGCCATCTCGGTGCCGAGCACGGTGGTACGCAGGTCGCGCGCGCCGGTGCCGCGCAGCACCCGGGGCACGATCCGGCGCCGCTCGTACGCCTGCTCGTTGGCCCGCAGGGTCCGCTCCTCGCCCGCCCCGCCGGCGAAGAAGTCCCAGCGGACCGGGTCGAGGGCGGCCCGCGCCTTCTCGCGCACCTCAGTGGCCCAGGCAGCGCTCGACGAACGCGGCCAGGGGAGCGACGTGGACGTCGGGGCGGTCCCAGCGGTTCTCGAGGTTCTCGGCGAGGTGATGCTCGGCGGCCACGGCGCCCTCGCGATAGAAGCGGACTACCGGGTGCAGGTACGCGGCGTCGTGCGCCCGGCCGGGCTCGTTCTGCGCGATCCGGCCGACGGTGATGTCGAACGGGTCGACCTTGTCGTGGTCCGGCCCGTATTCGAGGGTCACCACGAAGCCCGTGCGCTCGCCGAGGCCGCCGTCGCGGAAATAGTCGACCGGCACTTCCTCGTGGTATTTCGCGGTGCCGCCGTCGAGCGTCACGATGTCGGCGAGGAATCCGAACTGCTGCCACAGCGCCGAGGAGCGGTTCACCCGTTCGACGATCGCGTCCGTGACGGCGCTCGTGGCGAGCCGGCGTGCCGGCCAGGGCGTGTCCTCGTACCGCTGCCGGAGGATCTGATGAAGTGACCGGACGGAGTAGCGGAATCCGTGGATGAAGCCGCCCGTGGACTTCTTGAAATCGCGCTGCTGCGACAGCGTCCCGGCGAAGTAGAGGCCGGGCACGTTTACCGATTCCCAGGCCGAGGTCTGCTCGGGGAAACGGTCGTCGATGACGAGGCTCGGCCGGGCATCACCCGTGAACGGCGAGGCGTCGAACGCGAAGCCGGTGCAGGCCAGGACGCGGTCGTAGCGCAGTTCCTTGACGACCTCGTCGGCGCGGGAGAAGGCGAAGGTCACCCTGTACTCGTCGCCGTCGCGCTCGATGCGGCGGACCGTGCCGTCGAGGATCGCGTTGGCCGACTTCAATTGGTAGGTGTCCAGGAAGTTGTTGTTCACCGCGCGCAGATGGCCGACGTAATGGGTGCGCCAGGCGAGCTTCACCGCGCTCGGCCCGGCCACGTGGATCAGCGTGGTGGTCTCGATGAGATTGTCGGCGGTCTCGAAGGCGGAATTGCCCTTGCCGATGATGAGCACCCGCTGGTCGAGGAAGTCGCGCGGATCCACCGGCATGGTGTCGTAGGTCTCGGCGAGCTCGAATCCGTCAATGGCGGGGCGGTGCATGCGGCTGACGCCCGTGGCGACGATGACGCGCTTCGCCTCGTACACCTGATCGGCGGTGGTGATCTGAAAGACGCCGCCGGCCTTGGCGACGCGCTCGACGCGCGTGTTGTACCGGACATTGACGCCGGTCTTGGCCGCGTAGTCGGCGAGGTATTGCACCATGAGGTCGGCGCCGGGGAAGTAGCGGTCGGTGTAGTTCGTGAAGCGCAGGTCCGGGTCGTCGCTGAGGATCGAGTTCCAGTCCAGGCGCAGGTTGAGCTCGGGGTCGTCGCTGCCGGTCCGCGGCTTGTTGATCGAGATGAGGGTGCGGTGCCGGGGATAGGTGCGGAAGAACGTGCCCGCGCCCTCCCCGGCCTCCAGCACGAGGTGGTCGTGACCGTCGCGTTCCAGCAGGGCGGCCAGCTGCAGGCCGGCGGGGCCGGCGCCGATGATCAGGTAGTCGAGCGTCACGACTGAGGACGCTAGGAAGCGGAAATCAGAGAAATATCAGCCTGTTCCACGATGTCGGCGGCTTTCCGCACGTCGTCGTCGAGGGGACGGTCCGGATCGACGGGTTCGATCGCCGCCTCCAGTGCCTCCAGGAGGGCACGGTTCGCGTCGGCGGTGGGGCGCCGGGCGCCGCAGTGGGCGGCCTGGCGCAGGCCCAGGGCGAGCGAACCGCACAGCAACCGGAGCAGGGCGGCCTGGTCGAGGGCGCGCAGGGCGGCCTGGGTGCCGAACGGGACGACGTCCTGGTTGTGCAGGTTGGTGGGCAGGCTCTGCATGCTCGCGGGCACGGCGTCGCGGCGGATCTCGGCGATCAAGGCGGTCGAGGCGAGCTGGACGCCCTGCAGGCCGTGCTGCCTGCCGGGGCCGGCGGCGAGCATGGGCGGCAGGCCGCCGTTGCGATGCGGGTCGACGAGCAGGTCGAGCTGGCGCTCCATCAGGTTGCCGACCTGGGCCAGGACGATCGCGAGCAGGTCGGCGGCGAAGGCGGCGGGCTGGCCGAAGAAGTTGCCGCCGTGCACGATCGCGTCGTCCTCGGGGAAGAGCAGGGGGTTGTCCGACACCCCGCCGAGGTCCGCCGCCGTCATCCGGTCCACGTAGGCCAGGGCGTCCTCGGCCGCGCCGAGCAGCTGCGGGGCGCATCGGATGCTGTACGGCTCTTGCAGCGGACGCGTCCCGCTCGGGGTGTGGCCGCGTGCTGTCTGCCGCATACGTGCGGCGACAGTGGTGGCCCCGGCGTGGTTGAAGCGGGCGATCAGGCGCTCGTCGAGGAACTGCGGGTCGCAGCCGAGCAGGTCGGCGAGCAGGCACGTCAGCGCCTGCGCGCCGCGATGGGACCGGCGGACGCCGTCCAGCGCGAGAGCCAGCGCCGCGGTGGTCAGGGAGGTGCCGTTGACCAGGGCGAGGGCGTCGCGGCCGTCCAGGGCGAGGGGCCGCAGGCCGGCGGTGCCCAGCGCGGTCGCGGCGGGGAGGCGCTTGCCTTCGAGGTACGCGTGGCCGCGCCCCCGCAGGGCCTGGGCGGCGGCGCCGAGCGGGATCAGGTCGCCGCTGGCGCCCACCGACCCGAACCGCGCGACGGCGGGGGAGAACGTGGTGCCGAGCGCGGCGGCGAGCGCGTCGACCACGTGCGGGGAGGCGCCGGACGCGCCCCGGGCCAGCGACCACGCGCGGACCAGAAGGGTCGCCCGGACCACGGCCGGGTCGAGGTCGGGGCCCTGGCCGGCGCCCAGGTGCGCGAGGGTGTTGTCGGCCTGGTCCCGCTGGTCCGCGCGGCCGGCGAAGCCGACCAGGGCGCCGAAACCCGTGGTGGCGCCGTAGATCGGGCGGTCCTCGCCGCTCGCCTTGTCGAAGTAGCGGCGGGACTCCTCGAGAAGGGCCCGGCGCCGCGGGCTCAGGGTCACCGCGATCGGGTCGCGGGCGGCGAGCAGATCGGCCACGTGCAGCGGCGCGTCGAGATCTACGTTTCTCATGAAAGCGGACGATATTGACGGCTTCTCAGAAGTCTCTGAAATCGCCCGGCTACGGTCCGCCGCATGACGCACGACTACCTGATCATCGGTGCCGGGCCGGCGGGTCTGCAACTCGCCGCGCTGATGGAACGCGACGGTCACGACTACGTGGTCCTGGAGGCGGGCGAGACCGCGGGAACGTTCTTCCGCACGTACCCGCGGCACCGCCGGCTGATCTCGATCAACAAGGTGTGGACCGGGTCGGACGATCCGGAGTTCAACCTGCGCGCGGACTGGAACTCGCTGCTGACCGACGACCCGGCGCGGCTGTTCCGCAACTACAGCACCAAGTACTTCCCGGCGGCCGGCGACATGGTCCGCTACCTCGCGGACTTCGCCGAGGGGCTGAACATCGAGTACGGCGTGCGCGTCACGTCGGTGTCGCGGCCGGCGGACTTCGTCGTGACCGCCGGCGACCGGACGTACTCGGCACGCCGGGTCATCGTGGCCACCGGGGTGTCGCGCCTGTACGAGCCGCCGATCCCCGGGGCGTCGCTGGCGGAGCGGTACGACACCGTGAGCGTCGATGCGGCCGGCTTCACGAACCAGCGCGTCCTCATCATCGGCAAGGGCAACTCGGCCTTCGAGACGGCGGACGCGCTGGTCGAGACGGCGGCGGTCATCCACGTGGCGGGCCCGCACTCGGTGCGGCTGGCGTGGCAGACGCACTACGTCGGGCACCTGCGGGCGGTGAACAACAACTTCCTCGACACGTACCAGCTGAAGTCGCAGAACGCGGTCCTGGACGGCACTGTCGAGCGCATCGCCAGGCGCGACGACGGCGGTTACCGGGTGGACTTCCGCTACGCGCGGACGGTCGAGAAGACCCGCGTCCTCGACTACGACCGGATCATCCTCTGTACGGGCTTCGCCTTCGACGCCTCGATCTTCGACCCCTCGGCGGCGCCGGCGTTGGTCATCAACGACCGGTTCCCCGAGCAGACGGCCGCGTTCGAGTCGGTGAACGTGCCGGGCCTGTACTTCGCGGGCACGCTGTCGCAGCAACGCGACTTCAAGAAGTCCACGAATGGTTTCATTCACGGCTTCCGCTACGGGGTGCGGGCGCTGCACAAGATCCTGTCGGCCCGGTACGAGTCCCGCCCGTGGCCGGCCGCGGCGCTGGAACCGACCCCCGAGGCGATCACGGCGGCCGTCATCGCGCGCATCAACCGGACGTCCGCCCTGTGGCAGCAGTTCGCCGTCCTCGCCGACGTCGTCACGGTGAGCGCCACCTCCTCGGCGTCCTCCTCTGCCGCGTATCACGAGGAGGTGCCCGTCGCCTACTTCAAGGAAGGGGCCCTTACTTCGTACGACGTGGCCTTCGTGGTGACGCTCGAATACGGGCCGGACCACGACCAGGTCGACCCGTTCGACATCACCGTGCCGCGGATCGCGGAGAACGACGCCGCCGCCGCGCACGAGGCCAGCTACCTGCATCCCGTCGTGCGGGCCTACCGGGGCGGGACCGTCGTCGCCACCCACCACCTGGCGGAGAACCTGGAGAATAATTGGGACCTTCCGGGCGTCCACGTGGAGCCGCTCGAGGTCTTCGTGAAAGGCGTCCTCGCCGATGTGGCCTGAGCCGGTCCTCGGCATCCTGTCGGCGGCGGGCGACCGCGTCGTCTTCGAGGACGGCGCGCGCGAGGTGACGGGCTCCGCGATGCTGTCGATGATCCGCCGCATCGCCGCGGGCCTGCGCGGCGAGGGTGTGGGCCCCGGCGACGGTGTCATCCTGCTGCTGGGCGTCGACGCGCCGGCCTTCGCCGCGATCATCGCCGCTTTCGCCGTGGGCGCGCGCGTCTCCGGCGTACGGGCCGATCAGCTGGACCACGTCGCCGCCGCGGGTGTCGGCACCCTGATCGACGACGCCCGGGTCGCCGCCCTCCTGCACACGCCGGACGAGCCGCTGTCGGCGGCGGGGCGGCCCGGCGACATCGCCCGGATCCTCTACACGAGCGGCAGCACCGGCGAGCCGAAAGGCTGCTGCCAGACGTACGAGGCGATGACCGCCGCCTGGGCCGCGCACCCCGACCGGTGGCCGCCGGCGATCCGCGCGCTGGCCGAGAGGATGGACCGCTTCCTGGTGTTCGGCTCGCTGACAAGCCAGGTCATGCTCGAGTACGGCATCCTCGCGCTGGCCGCCGGCGGACGCCTCGTCGTGGCGCGGCAGCCGGCGTTCCCCGACGCCATCGTCCGCCACCGCGCGACCGCGAGCGTCATCACGGTCGGCAAGCTGCACCAGCTGGTCCGCTCCCTCAGCGCCCGGCCGCCGACGCTGCGGGCGCTGATGGTCTCCGGGTCGCCGCTGGACCCCGGGCGCCTCCGCGAAGCCCTGGAAGCCCTGGGCCCGGTCGTCTTCCACGGCTACGGCCAAACCGAGACCGGCATGATCGCCATGCTGACCCCCGGCGAGATGCTGGAGTCCCCGTCGTCCCTGGCGTCGGTGGGCCGCCCACCCGCGGCCGTCGAGGTGGACGTCCGCGACGGCGAGCTCTATGTCCGCACCCCGGCCCAGGCCGCGTCCTACTGGAACGACCCCACGCTGACGGCCGAGGTCTTCGTCGACGGCTGGGTACGCACCCGCGACCTGGCCCACCTGGACCCGAACGGCTACCTGCACCTGACCGGCCGAGCCCGAGACGTGATCATCGTCCACGCCGAGCTGATCCACGCCGGCGCCGTGGAGCGAGCCTTGGCAACCGATCCGGCCGTGGCCGAGGCCTACGTGATCGGCAAGCCGGACCCGTCATCGGGCGAGGCGGTTCACGCCTTCGTCGTGGCGGCCACCGGCCGCACCCCCGACACCACAGCACTGGCCGCCTCGGTGGCGGCCCGCCTGGGCGAGAAGGCCACCCCGGCCACCATCACCGTGATCGACCAGGTCCCCACCACCCCGGCCGGCAAGCCCGACAAGGCATCCTTGGCTCACCTCGCCCCGACCTCCGGCAGCGGCGACCGGGCGCGCGTGGGGGCGTAGGCTGCCCGCCATGATCGAAGGCCGGCGTCTCGTCCCCGGCGACCGGGCGCGCGTGGGGGCGTAGGCTGCCCGCCATGATCCAAGGGCAGCGTCTCGTCCCCGGCGACCTCGTCGCGCTGGTGTCGCCGTCCGGCGCCATCGACCCGGCCAGGACGGAGGCCGCAGCGAAGTCCCTCGAATCCTGGGGTCTGCGCGTCCGGGCCGGCCGCAACGCCCACGGCCGCCACGGCACGTTCGCCGGCACCGACGAGCAGCGCCTGGCCGACCTCAACGACGCTCTGCGCGACCCGGAGGTGCGCGCCGTCCTCTGCCTGCGCGGCGGCTACGGCATGCAGCGCATCGTCGACGGCGTCGACTTCGACGCGGTTCGCGCCGACCCCAAGCTGGTCGCCGGCTTCTCCGACATCACCGCCCTCCACCTGGCCCTCTGGCACGAGACCGGCCTCGCCACCATCCACGGCCCCACCGCCGGCCAGCTCGACCGCGGCCCCGGCACCCCGACCGCCGAGTCCCTCCGCCGAGCCCTGACGACCACGGCTCCGGTGGAGATCCGGGCCGACAAGGCCGAAGACACCTACCCCGTCCGCATCCCCGGCGAAGCGGAAGGCACCCTCCTGGGCGGCAACCTGGCCATGCTCACATCGTCGATCGGCACCCCGCACGCCCCCGCCCTCGACGGCGCCATCCTCCTCCTCGAAGACGTCAACGAAGAGCCCTACCGAGTGGACCGCATGCTCGTCCACCTGCGCCGGGCCGGCTGCTTCCAAGGCCTGCGCGGCGTGGCCGTGGGCCAGTTCACCGACTGCGTGGACCCCGACCCCAGCCCGCCGGTGATCGACTACCTGACCACCGAGCTGAGCCGCCTGAACATCCCCGTCCTCGGCGGCCTGCCCATCGGCCATGGCCCCGAGCAGATCGCCGTGGGCCTCGGCGTCCACGCCCGCCTGGACGCGACCGGCGGCACTTTGACGGTCGCCGCCCCCGCTGCCTGATCCCTCGGCTCCACCGCTGCCGCCGTTCCCGGCGCCACCGACCGCGCCGCTCCCGCCGACCGCTCGCGGTACCCGTTCTCGTTGCCCGACCGTCTGCGGTGCCCGAGCGCTCGTGGTGTCCGTTGTCGTTGCCCGACGTACCGCGGTGCC